>NZ_DATGOP010000153.1:0-65637 GCF_035305885.1 Pseudonocardia sp. | reverse complement strand
CTCCCCGCTCGTGACGCTTCCGGACCATCCCGCAGCTCCACCCGGGGAGCCGGATGGGGGTGCCGGGAGCCCGGGGTGGGGGCGCGGCTCGCGCCCCGCGACAGCCGTTTCTCGTGGCTGCGCCCCGGGCCTCTGATCAAGTCGCGCAACCACGTCCTCGCCCGCAGGTTCGGTGACCCGACCGACGAGCAGCGCCGCGAGTGGCTGCGCCGGCTCGACGAGTACGCCCGCGCCGCGGGCGAGCCGCTTCCGCCCCGCGACCGGCTCGTCACCCGTTTCGCCGACCGCGAGCGCGTCTCGGTGGCCGTGCTCGGCGACCCCGGCGAGGGCGACGCCTCCCAGTACGTCGTGGTGCCGGTGCTCCAGCGAGTCGCGGTGGACACGGACTTCGCGGTGCTGTGCAGCGACGTCGTCTACCCCGCGGGCGGGGTGCGCGCCTACGCCGACCGCTTCTACCGCCCCTACGCCGACTACCCGGGCCCGATCTACGCGCTGCCGGGCAACCACGACTGGTACGACGGCCTCGTCGGCTTCATGACCACCTTCTGCGACGCCCCGCCGGACGCGGGCGCCCCGGAACCGGTGTTCACCGGCCCGTGGTGGCGGCGGACGCTCGCGAAGCTGCTCTGGTACCGCGACGGGAAGGGCACGGTCGAGGACGTCGCCGAGATGCGCCGGTACCGCGACGCGGAGTCGCAGCAGGGCGGCCAGCCGGGGCCGTACTGCGCGATCGACGCGGGCCCGGTGCGGCTGGTGCTGATCGACACCGGGATCGAGGGGCGCATCGATCGGGACCAGGCGCGGTGGCTGCGGGAGGTCTCCGCGGGCGACCGGCCCAAGATCCTGCTCACCGGGCGGCCCATCTACTCCTACGCGAACCGGCAGGACAGCCCGATCGAAGGGGGCGGCGACGTCAACGAGATCGTCACCGACCCGGCGTTCAACTACGTGGCCTGCATCGGCGGCGACGACCACAACTACCAGCGCTACCCGGTGCGGCAGCGGGACGGGCGCACGATCCTCTACCTGGTGGCGGGCGGGTCGGGCGCCTACCTGTCGGCGACGCACCAGATCCCGAACGTCGACCGGCTCGCCCCGGCCGTGCGCGAGGAGGACTTCCGCTGCTACCCGCTGCGCGGCGACTCCCTCGCGCACTTCAGCCGCCGCTACGACGAGCTGCTCGGCTTCGGCCTCGGCCGGCTGGTCATCTCCCCGGAGGAGGCGACGGCCATCATGGCCGAGCGGGTGGGCATCGAACCCCCGCGGGAGTCCCCGGTCGTGGTGAGCGCGCGGGCGCGCCGCGCCGCGGACCGCGTGTTCCCGCTGCCCGCCCGCAGCTCGGCCCCCGCGCACAACCTGATGTCGCTGCTGTTCGACTCCGACGCCGTCCCGCAGTTCAAGAGCTTCCTGCGGCTGGACGCCTCCGCCGACGAGATCGTCGTCTCCTGCTGGGCGGCCACCGGCTGCCGCGAGCACGAACTGGACCCCGTGCTCGAGGACCGCATGCGGGCGGTCCGCACGGCCGACGGCCGCTGGGAGTGGCGCAGCGAAACCCCCGGCCGCGCCGTCCCCTGAACCCCGTCCGCGAGTCGCGCTCTCGGCGCCGGCGAGTCGCGGTCTGGGTGTGCGCGAGTCGCGGTCTGGGTGCGGGTGAGTCGCGGTCCGGTTCTCGGCGAGTCGCGGCCTCGGTGCGGGCGAGTCGCGGCCTCGGTGCGGGCGAGTTGCGGGCTGGATGGCCGCGAGGCCGGGTGCGGGCGGGTCACGGCCGGCGTTCCGGCGCCCGGCGGCGCAGGTCCGTCGCCATGATCAGCGTCCCGAGCCCCGCCGCCACGAGCGGGACCACCAGCCCCGCCCGGTAGCCCTCGAGCACGGCGGCCGGTGAGTCGCCCGCGGTGGCGGCCACGAGCACCGCCGAGACGACCGCGAGCCCCAGCGCCGCCCCGAACTGGAACGACGTGGTCAGCAACCCGCTCGCGAGCCCCTGCTCGGAGTCGGCCACGCCGTCGGTGGCGGCGATGGTCGGGGTCCCGTAGGCGAGCGTGAACGCCACGCCGAGGGCCAGGAACGACGGCAGCATCGCCGCGAAGCCCCAGTCCGGCCCGACGGGCAGGAACAGCAGGTAGCCGAGCGTCGCGAACACCATCCCGGCCGCGAGCACCCGCGGGTTGCCGAACCGGGCGACCAGCAGCGGCGTCAGCGTCGGGGCCAGCACGGCGTCGATGCCGAGCACGGCGAGCGCGAGCCCCGTCTCCACGGTGGACCAGCCCCGCAGCTCCTGCAGGTAGAGGACGGCGACGAACTGGAAGGCCATGAACGAGGCCAGCAGCAGGACCGCGCTCGCGTTGGCGCGCAGGAGGGGCGCGGACGCGAGGATCCCCAGCCGGACCAGCGGGGCGACCGACCGCCGCTCGATCCGGACGAACGCCGCCAGCAGCACGGCCGCCGCGGCGAGGGTGACGAGCGTGGTGCGGGGCGCGACCTCGGGCGCGTGCACGATCCCGACCACCAGCAGCAGCATCGCCGCGGTGAGCGTCAGGCCCCCGGGGAGGTCGAACCCGCCCCCGGCGCGCTCGCGCCGCTCCTCGCGGTGGATCAGGACGACCGCCGCACCGAGGATCGCCGCGGCGAGGACCACCGGCGCGAAGAACACCCAGCGCCAGTGCACGGCGGTGAGCAGCCCGCCGGTCACCATGCCGAGCGAGAAGCCGCCGGCCGCGGCGCCCGCGTAGACGAGCACGGCGCGGTTGCGCGCCGGGCCCTCGGCGAACGTCGTCGTGATGATCGACAGGCCCGCCGGCGCGAGGAACGCGGCCGCGACCCCGGTGACGAACCTGGCGACGACGAGCACCCAACCCGCCTCGGCGAGTCCGCCGAGGCCGGAGAACGCCACGAACACGACGAGCCAGCCGATGAACATCCGGCGGCGGCCGAGCAGGTCGGCGGCCCGGCCGCCGAGCAGCACGAAGCCGCCGTACCCGAGGACGTACGCACTCACGACCCACTGCAGCGCGCTGGTCGACATGCCCAGCTCGGCGCGGATCGACGGCAGCGCCACGCCCATCATCGAGACGTCGATGCCCTCGAGGAAGATCGCGCCGGACAGGACGAGCAGCAGCCCCCATACCCGCCCGGACATGCGGTCCACGCGGGGTGGGACGAGTGGTGCGGACACGACGCCTTCTTCCGTAGTCGGTTCCTTCTTGTAACCGACCGCATCGTCGGTCACCATTGGTGCCCGTGGAAGAAGGCACTTCGAAGTCACCGACGCACGCGCAGGGCACCGTGGAGGGCCCGTGCTGCGAGGAGGCCTTCCAGTGGGACACCCGCGAGGACTGCGAGGTCCGCCAGATCCTCGACCGGATCGCCGACAAGTGGTCCCTGCTGGTGATCGCGCTGCTGGACAAGCGGCGGCTGCGCTTCACCGAGCTGCGCCGCGAGATCGACGGCGTGAGTCAGCGGATGCTCACGGTGACGCTGCGCCAGCTCGAGCGCGACGGGCTGGTGCGCCGCACCGTCCACCCGGTCGTCCCGCCGCGCGTCGAGTACGAGCTCACCCCGCTCGGCGCCTCGCTGCACGAGACCGTCCAGGCCCTCGTGACCTGGACCGACGCCCACCAGCGCGAGATCGCCGAAGCCCGTAACGCCTACGACGCCCGCATGCGCCAGCAGGTGCCCTAGCCTCTGCGGCATGGACGTGCAGGTCGTCGATCACCCCTTGGCCAAGGCCCGGCTGTCGGAGCTGCGCGATGCGCGCACCGACAACGCGGCCTTCCGCGCGGCCCTGCGCGACCTCACCCTCATGCTGATCTACGAGGCCACCCGGGACGCGCCGCTGGCCAGCGCCCCGCTGCACACCCCGGTCGCCCGGACCGTGGGCTACCGGCTCGCCGACCCGCCGCTGCTGGTGCCGGTCCTGCGGGCCGGGCTGGGCATGGCCGACGCCGCGTTCGAGCTGGTGCCCGAGGCCCGGATGGGGTTCGTCGGCCTGGCCCGCGACGAGGAGACCCACCGGCCGGTGCCGTACATGGAGTCGCTGCCCGCCTCGCTGGAGGGCAGGCCGGTGTTCGTGCTCGACCCGATGCTCGCCACGGGCGGCTCGATGGCCCACACGATCCGGCTGCTCACCGAGCGCGGCGCGACCGACGTCACCGCGATCTGCGTGCTCGCCGCGCCCGAGGGGATCGCCCACCTGCGCGCCAGCGGCCTCCCGGTGCGGGTGATCACCGCGAGCGTCGACCAGCGGCTCAACGACTCCGCGTTCATCGTTCCCGGGCTCGGCGACGCGGGGGACCGCCAGTTCGGCGCCGTCTGACGGCGTTCAGCCGTCCGCGCCGTGGTACAGGAAGACCCCGAGCGCGATGGCGCAGGCCACCCAGATCGCCCCGACGATCTCCTTCTCCGATCCGCCGCCCCTCCCGCCGATCCAGCGGGAGAACGGGGCGAGCGCGGCCATGCCGACCGCCACGACGGTGACGACCGACCAGAACGAGCGGACCGACTCCGGGTGCATCTCGCCGATGATCGAGGAAGCCACAGCGCACCGTACCGATCGGGTGACGCGCCGGGCAACGGCGCCCGGGGAGCCGGTCTAGTCGTCCGGCGCGATCGTGGCCGCGACGACCGCGCCCAGCTCGTAGCAGGCCTCCAGCGCCGCCTTGTCCGGCGCGCCCACGACCTCGACCGGCGCGACCACGCGGCTCCAGCCCATGCCCTCGGCGATCGAGCCGATCGCCCGCACCGCGCCCTCCAGGCCGAGGTTGCCGTGCACGTAGTACCCGTAGGGCAGGCCACGGGTGTCGTCGCCGCAGGTGTAGTAGACGGTGTCGAAGAAGTGCTTCAACGCCCCCGACATGTAGCCGATGTTCGCCGGGGTGCCGAGGATCACGCCGTCGGCGGCGAGGAGGTCCGGTGCCGTCGCGGCGAGGGCGGCCCGCCGGGCCACCTCGACCCCGGAGATGTCCGGGTCGGACGCCCCGCGCACGACCGCGTCGAGCAGTTCCGCCGTCGCGGGTGACGGCGAATGGTGCACGATCAACAACCGGGCCACGTACGCATGTTCTCAGTTACATTGGCTCGCGGTCGGACGAAAGGGCATAGGTGACCGGGTTCGGTACGTGGTTCGGACGTGGGTCGCTCGTCCTCGCGGTCCTGCTGGGCGTGCTGGTCGCGGTGAGCGCGGGCGGGGTGCCGGTGCAGCGCAGGGCCGCCGCCGCGCCCACACCTGAACCGATCGCGCTGCGGGTCATGCCACTGGGTGCGTCGAGCACCGTCGGCAAGACCAGCCCCGAGACGGCGGGGTACCGGGGCCCGCTGCAGGAGCTGCTGGCGCGCGACGGGCTGCAGGTCGACATGGTCGGCTCCCAGCGCGACAAACCCCCGCGGGTGCCCGACCCCGATTACGAGGGCTACAGCGGGCTCACGCTGGAGGACATGCGCCCGAAGGTCGCCGACTGGGTGCGCCGCGCCGACCCGGACGTCGTGCTGCTGCACGCGGGCACCAACGACCTGCTCAAGGGCCGCACACCGGAACAGGTGGCGCGCAGCCTGGAGCAGGTCCTGAACGAGATCGTGTCGGTCAGCGACGCCCACGTGATCGTCGCGGGCGTGTGGGCGCCGCTGCCGAAGCACACCCGCCAGCGCGCGGAGTTCAACCGGCTGAGCGCCGCCGTCGTCGCCGGCTTCCGCGAGCGCGGCCACCCCATGCGCTACCTGGACGTGGGCCAGCCGCTGGAGCCCGACGAGCTGGCCGACGGCCTGCACCCCAACGCGGCCGGTTACCGGGAGATCGCGGCGCTGTGGGAGCGGCAGATCCTCGACGTCATCGGGCGCCGAGCAGCCGCCTGACCTCGGCGCGCAGGGCGTCCAGCCGGGACCGGGCCGCGGCCTTCGCGCCGTCGAGCGCGGCCGCGTCCGCCACCGGCTCCACCACCTCCAGGTACGCCTTGAGCTTCGGCTCCGTGCCGGACGGGCGGATCACGAGGCGCTCGCCGGGCCTGCGCAGCACCAGCACGTCCGGCGCGGGGAGCTCGCTCTCCCAGCCCGGGGGCGGGTTCGAGCGCAGCTCGGCCGCCGCCGCGTCCCGGGCCGCGGGCTCCATCCGCAGCGAGATCCCCTCGGTGAGGTGGACCCCGTGCGCGACGGCCAGCTCGTCGAGCCGGTCCGGCAGGCCGAACCCGTCGGCCTTCAGGGTGGCGGCCAGGTCGGCCGCGAGCACGGCCGCGGCGATGCCGTCCTTGTCCCGGACGGTGTCGGGGTCGACGCAGTAGCCCAGCGCCTCCTCGTAGCCGTAGACCAGGCCGGGGCCACCGCGGACGATCCACTTGAAGCCGGTGAGCGTCTCGGCGTAGCGCGCGCCGTACGCGGCCGCGATCGAGCGCAGCATCGACGACGACACGACCGTGGTGGCCACGAGCGGGTCGGCGTAGCCGCCCGAGCGCAGCAGGTGGTCCCCCAGCAACACCCCCGTCTCGTCCCCGGTGAGCGTGCGCCACCCGTCGGCGACGGGCACGGCCAGCGCGCAGCGGTCGGCGTCCGGGTCGAGGGCGATCGCGAGGTCGGCCCGCACCCGCTCGGCCGTCTCGATCAGCGCGTCGACCGCGCCCGGCTCCTCCGGGTTCGGGAAGGTGACCGTGGGGAAGTCGGGGTCCGGCGCGGCCTGCGACCCGACGACGTGCACGTTCGGGAAACCCGCCCGGTGCAGCGCCTCCACGGCGGCGGCGCCTCCGACCCCGTGCATCGGCGTGAGGGCGATGCGCAGGTCCCGCGATGCGCCGCGGGGAAGCCGGGCGACGCGGTCCAGGTAGGCGTCGGTGACGTCGACCTCGGTGGCGGTGTCGGCGGTCGGGATCGAGATGGCGGGCGGGGCCGCCGCGATGGCCGCCTCGATCTCGGCGTCGACCGGCGGCGCGAGCTGCGCGCCGTCGGAGAGGTAGACCTTGTAGCCGTTGTCGGCGGGCGGGTTGTGCGACGCCGTGATCTGCACCCCGGCCACGGCTCCCAGCTGCCGGACCGCGAACGCGAGCACGGGCGTGGGCGACGGGCCGGGCAGGACCCGCACCGTGAACCCGGCCCCGGTGAGCACCTGCGCCGTCGCCGTGGCGAAGACCGCCGAGCCGTGCCGGGCATCGCGGCCCACCACGACCGTGCCGCGCTGCCCGCCCCTGGCGAGCCACGCGGCGAGCCCGGCCGTCGCCCGCCGCACGACGGCGACGTTCATCCCGTTGGGCCCCGCCCGGACCGGGCCGCGCAGGCCCGCGGTGCCGAAGCGCAACATCCCGGACATGCGGTCGGCCAGATCCTCGACGGCGCCGGCCGCGCCGGCCATCGCCGCCGCCAGCACCCGTTGCAGCTCGTCGCGCGTCCGCGGGTCGGGGTCGTCGGCGATCCAGCGCACCGCCGCGTCGCGCAGCTGCGGCGAGAGGCTCATGCCCGCGCGACCAGCTCGCGCAGCAGCGCGCCCATCCGCCCGGCGGCGGCCGCGCCCGCGGCGAGCACCTCGTGGTGGTCGAGCGGCTCCCCGGTGATGCCGGCCGCGAGGTTGGTGACCAGCGACAGCCCGAACACCTCGACGCCCTCGGCCCGCGCCGCGATCGCCTCCAGCACCGTCGACATCCCCACCAGGTCGCCGCCCAGCATGCGGAACATGCGGATCTCGGCGGGCGTCTCGAAGTGCGGGCCGGGCAGCCCGACGTAGACGCCCTCGGTGAGCTCGGGATCGATCTCGCGGGCGATGGCGCGCAGCCGCGGCGAGTACAGGTCGGTCAGGTCGGTGAACCGCGGCCCGACCAGCGGGGACGTGCCGGTCAGGTTGAGGTGGTCGGAGATCAGCACGGGGTCGCCGACCCGCATCCCCTCGCGGATCCCGCCCGCCGCGTTGGTGAGCACCACCGTGCGGCAGCCCGCCGCGGCCGCGGTGCGCACGCCGTGCACGACGGGTTCGACGCCGTGCCCCTCGTAGAGGTGGGTGCGGCCGAGCAGCACGAGCACCCGGCGGTCCCCGATCGTCACCGACCGGACGGTGCCGGAGTGCCCCGCAACGCCGGGTGGCCGGAACCCCGGCAGGTCGGTCATGGCGAGCTCGTGGTCCGGCTCGCCGATCACGTCGGCGGCGGGGCGCCACCCGGAACCCAGCACCACCGCGACGTCGTGGCTGTCCACCCCGGTGGCCTTCGCGATCGCCGCAGCGGCGGCAGCAGGGTCGCTCATGGGCCGCAGCTTAGGCCGCGCGGTGGATCAGCCCGCTCCTCCACGAGGCCGGACCGGTGGGCTGGGAGGCGCTCCAGCTGTGGGGGACGACGTCGTCCGCTGCGAGCCGCTCACCGGCGGCGCCGGCCTCAACGAGGTGTGGCGCGTGCGCGTGGACGGGCGCGTCGCGGTCGCTCGCCTCGGCCGGCGCAGCGACGCCGATCTCGCGTGCGAGGCCGAGCTGCTGCGCTACCTCGACCGCGAGGGGATGGCGGTGCCGGTGCCGACCCCGGCCGCCGACGGCCGGTACGTCGTCGACGGCCTCGTCGTGATGACCCACGTGGACGGCGGGCCACCCGAGACGGAAGCCGACTGGCGCCGCGTCGCCGGCGCGCTCCGCACGCTGCACCGTTGACGCGCGGAGGGCCGCAACGCCCCGGCCGGCGATCCCCGACCGACCTCCTGCGCGTCGGAACGGGGACGAGGGTCGACCTCGGCGCGATGCCGCCCGAGGCCGTGGTGCGGTGCCGGGCGGCGTGGGCACGGCCGGCCGACCGACGTGCGTCGTCCACGGCGACCCCAACCCGCGCAACGTCCGCCTGACCGCGGACCGCGTCGCGTTGATCGACTGGGACGAGGCGAACGTCGACGTCCCCGACCTCGACCTGGCCGTTCCGCACAACGCAGCCGCGCTCGACGACGAGGCGTACGACGCCGCCGCGCAGGCGCGGGCCGCCTGGGAGGTCGCCGTCTGCTGGGACCCGACCGGGACCGACCGGTTCGCCGTCGGGCGGCTCGCCGAGGTGCGAGCGGTCTGAGCGGCAGCGGATCGACCGGGTCGGCGTGGGCCTACGCCGTCGTCGGCGCGAACCCGTCCACGAGCACCTCGAACAGGTCGGCCGACCGCTCGCCCGCGGTGCGCTGCGGCACCGTGAGCGTCACCGTCCACGCCCCTTCGCCCGCGGGCTCGACGTGCCGCCACGACGTGCGCCGGTCGTCGGTGTACCGCAGTTGCACCGCGCCGTCCGGCGTCTCCGTCGGGCCCTCCACCACGGTGCCGGGCACCTGCTGGCCCGCTTCGGTGGACTCCGCGCGCTGCACCGTGAGCTCCTCGCTGCCGTCCGGGCTCACGAAGCTCACCGACGGCTCGCCGTCGATCGGCTGGTGCGGGTAGGCGGTCCAGTTCCGCGGCACCGGGATCGAGAACCCCAGCTGGTCGCTGTGCTGGGTGAGGTCCGTGCTCGCCGACGTCACGTTCAGCGTGGTGGTGGGGGACTGGCCGCCCAGCACGCGGGTGACGGTCCACCCGCCGAGGATCCCGGCGAGCACCACGGCGGCACCCGCGAGGACGTACCCCACCGCGGCCAGCCCGGTGACCGTGGTGCGCGCGGGCGCGGTGGCTCGCCCGACGCCCGTCGGGGAACGCAGCACGCCCGGCAGCGGGCCGGGGGTGGACGCGAGCGGGGCCGCGCCCACCGCGGCGCGCGCGTCGGTCGGGCTGGGCGGCAGCGGAGCCGACCGGCTCCCCGAGACCTCGGGCCGCGGCGTCGGGGAGGGCACGTGGATGCCGGCCCCGATCGTCGGAGCGTCCGGCGAACCGGGGTAGACCGGGTCGTCCGGGTCCTCGATGAGCGGGCGCAGCCGCTGGCGCACCTCGTCCAGCGACATCCGCGCTTCCGGCTCCTTGCGCATCAGCGCGGTGATCACGTCCACGACCGGACCGGACCCCCGCGGCCGCGGCACCTCCCCGTCGACGACCTCGGTGATCGTGGCGACGGGGTCGCCGCCCACGTCGTAGGGCGGGCGGCCCTCGACCGCCGCGAACAGCGTGGCGCCGAGGCCCCACAGGTCCGCGGCCGGGGTGACGGCCTTGCCCATCGCCACCTCGGGCGCGATGTAGGCGGGCGAGCCGAGCACCAGGCCCGCGCTGGTCATCGGCGCGTCGGCCGCGTTGCGGGCGATGCCGAAGTCGGTGAGCTTGACCCGCCCGTCGTCGGCGATCAGCACGTTGCCCGGCTTCACGTCGCGGTGGGTGATGCCGCTGCGGTGCGCGGCGCGCAGCCCGCCGGCCGTCGCGAACCCGACGACCGCGGCCTGCGACGTGGTGAGCGGGCCCTGCTCGCTGATGATCGTCGCGAGGTTGCGCGACGGCACGAGCTCCATGACGACCATGGGCTCGCCCTCGACGTCGACCACGTCGTAGACGGTGATGATGTTGGGGTGGGAGAGGCCGCCCAGCGCGCGGGCCTCGCGCATGATCCGTTCCCGCGCCTCCGCCGCCTCGTGCTCGGGCACGCCGGGAGGGACCTTCAGCTCCTTGACCGCGACGCGGCGCTGCAGCACCTCGTCGAAGCCCGACCACACGGTGCCCATCGCACCGGCGCCGAGCAGCCCGGACAGCGTGTAGCGGCCTCCGATCCGCCGCACCTGCTCGGAGTCCGAGCCGTCCTGTCCCACGGGCCCATTCTGGCCAGTCGGGGCGCACGCTGCGCCTCCGCCCCCCGGATCCCCCCTCCGGGTGGTGCGGTCCGGCTCACGCGTCGCCGGGTGCCCAGCGGGTAGCCCTCCGGTCATGCCCCGCCCTCGACAGCACCGCCGCCCACGGCGGCCCGCGGGGATCCGTCGCGCGCGTAACACACGCGACGAACGGCACGACTACCCGTTCGGCGCAAGGGGTGACGACCGTTCGTCAGCCGTCACGTGCCCGCCCGCCTCACGTCGGCAACACCTCGGCGCCGAAATCGTGAACAGACCCGGTTCCGGTTGGTCTACCGCCGTCCGGGTGAGCACGATTGGAAGATGCACGTGAGAGCAGCCTCGACGCGCGGTCCGTTGGCGCACCGCGCCGTGGCGGACCGACCGAGGGTCGGCCGGGCAGGTGGTGCCCGGTGACCCTCCTGGAGGCACACACCGACCTCGTCGTCGCCGACCTCGCCGTGCCCGACCTCGGTGCGGGCACCGGCCCCGCATGGCTCGACGCATGGCTCGACGCCCACCGCGCCGACGTCGTGGGCTGGCGCCGATCGTTCCACGCGGTACCGGAGCTCGGTCGGTCCGAGTTCCGCACCACGCAGATGATCGCCCAGCGGCTGATGGCGGCCGGTCTCGAGCCGCGCACCCTCCCCGGCGGCACCGGTCTGGTCTGTGACATCGGGTTCGGCGAGCGGTGCGTAGCCCTGCGCGCCGACCTCGACGCGCTGCCCCTCCGCGAGGACACCGGTCTCCCCTTCGCCTCCACCGTCGACGGCGTGATGCACGCCTGCGGCCACGACGCGCACGCCGCCATGCTGCTCGGAGCCGGCCTCGCGCTGGCGTCGGCGCCCGCCCTCCCCGGCCGGGTCCGCCTGATCTTCCAGCCCGCCGAGGAGGTACAGCCCGGCGGCGCCATCGACGTGGTCGCCGACGGCGCCATGGAGGGTGTCGACCGGATCTTCGCGCTGCACTGCGACCCGCGCCTGGAGGTCGGCAAGGTCGGCACCAGGGTCGGGCCCATCACGTCGGCCTGCGACGTCGTCGAGGTCCGGCTCACCTCCCCGGGTGGGCACACCTCGCGCCCGCACCTCACGGCCGACCTCGTCGAGGCCATCGGCCTGCTCATCACGCAGGTGCCGCTGCTGCTCACCCGGCAGGTCGACCCCCGCTCCGGCACGGTCCTCGTCTGGGGCGCGGTGCAGGCCGGTGAGGCGGCCAACGCGATCCCGCAGCACGGCGTGTTGCGCGGCACCCTGCGCACGGCCGACCACGCCACGTGGGGCGAGCTGGAGGACGTCGTCCAGCGGCTGGTGGAGTCCGTCCTGGCGCCCACCGGGGTCTCCTTCGAGCTGGAGCACATCCGCGGCGTGCCGCCCGTCGTCAACGAGGCCGTCAGCTCCGGCATGCTGGCCGGCGCGGCCGTCACCGTCGGCGGCCCGGAGGCCGCGACCGAGACCCAGCAGTCCAGCGGTGGCGAGGACTTCGCGTGGTACCTCGAGCACGTCCCGGGCGCGATGGCGCGCCTGGGCGTCTGGCCCGGCCACGGGCCGATGCTCGACATCCACCAGCCCACGTTCGACCTGGACGAGCGGGCGCTCCCGTTCGGCGTGCGGGTCCTGACCCACGCAGCGCTCACCGCACTGACCACCTGACGGCCGGCCCGCCCCGCCCGGGCCCGGACCCCGACGCGCGACTCCGGGCCCGGGTGGGGCGTCAGTCGAGGTCGCCGTGGCGCATCAGCTGCCGCCCCGCCTCGGTGATCGAGCCGGACAGCGACGGGTAGACCGAGAACGTGTGGGCCAGGTCGGCCACCGTCAGCCCGTTCTGCACCGCGAGCGCGATCGGCAGGATCAGCTCGCTCGCCACCGGCGCCACCACGACCCCGCCGACCACCACGCCGGTGGCCGGGCGGCAGAACAGCTTCACGAAGCCCCGGCGCAGCCCCTGCATCTTCGCCCGCGGGTTCGTCGACAGCGGCAGCATGATCGTGCGCGCGGGGACCTCGCCCGCGTCGATCGCGCGCTGGTTGATCCCGACCGTGGCGATCTCGGGGCGGGTGAACACGGCCGCCGCCACGGTCTTGAGCTTGATCGGCGCGACGCCCTCGCCGAGGGCGTGCCACATCGCGATCCGGCCCTGCATCGCCGCCACCGAGGCGAGCATGAGCAGGCCGGTGCAGTCGCCCGCCGCGTACACGCCCGGCACGCTGGTGCGCGACACCCGGTCGACCGGGATGAAACCGCCCCGCCCGGTCTCGACGCCGATCTTCTCCAGCCCGAGGTCGCTGGTGTTCGGCACCGACCCGACCGTCATGAGCGCGTGCGAGCCGGTGATCGTGCGGCCGTCGGCGAGCGTGACGACGACGCCGTCGCCGTCACGCTTGACCGAGTCGGCCCGCGCCTGCGACAGGATCTCGACGCCCCGCTCGGCGAACACGTCCTGCAGCACCGCCGCCGCGTCGGCGTCCTCGCCGGGCAGCACCCGGTCCCGGCTGGACACCAGGGTCACGCGGGCGCCGAGCTCGACGTAGGCCGACACGAACTCCGCGCCCGTGACGCCGGAGCCGATCACGATCAGGTGCTCCGGCAGCTCCTGCAGGTCGTACAGCTGGCGCCAGGTGAGGATCCGCTCCCCGTCCGGGACGGCGTCGGGCAGCACGCGCGGGGTGGCCCCGGTGGCGATCAGCACCACGTCGGCGGGCAGCTCCTCGCGGCCGCCGTCCGGGGTGCGGGCCTCGACGAGGTGCGGCGCGTGCGGGGACGTCTCGTCGGTGAACGCGGCCGTGCCCCGGATGATCCGCACGCCCTCCCGCTCGACCCGCGCCCGCACGTCCGCCGACTGGGCGAGCGCGAGGCCTTTCACCCGGGCGTGCACGGTGGGCAGGTCGACGCCGACCGCCGCCGGGTCGGTCATGACGCCCAGATCAGGGGCCCGGTGCATGTCGACGCGGACCCCGGCCGAGGAGATGAACGTCTTCGACGGCACGCAGTCGTGCAGCACGCAGGCGCCGCCCATGCCGTCGCGTTCGACGACGGTCACGTCGCTCCCGTGCTGCGCTGCCACCAGAGCGGCCTCGTACCCCGCCGGCCCGCCGCCCATGATCACGATCCGCGTCACCGGAGCACGCCCTTCCCTTCGTCGACACGCTTCCCCGAGAACCGTACGCGGAGGGCCTCGCTCTACCCTGGTGCGGTGCCGCTCTACGCCGCCTACGGGTCGAACATGGATCCCGCACAGATGAAAGAGCGTGCCCCGCACTCGCCGATGGCGGGTACCGGGTGGCTCATGGGGTGGCGGCTGACCTTCGGCGGCGAGGACTTCGCCTGGGAGGGCGCGCTCTCCACGGTGGTGGAGGATCCGGACTCGCAGGTCTTCGTCGTGCTGTACGACGTGTCCGAGCTCGACACCGCCCAGCTCGACCGCTGGGAGGGCGGGGAGCTCGGTCTGCACAAGAAGCTGCGGCTGCGGGTGCACACGCTGGACGGGGACGTGCTCGCCTGGGTGTACGTGCTCGACGCCTACGAGGGTGGGCTGCCCAGCGCCCGCTACCTCGGGGTCATCGCCGACGCCGCCGAGCGGGCCGGCGCGCCGGACGACTACGTCGCGGAGCTGCGCAGCCGCCCCTGCCGCAAGAGCTTCTGACCCACCCCGCGAGTCGCGCCCGGGTACGCGCGAGTCGCGCTCTGGACGTCGGCGAGTCGCGCGCTGGGTGCGGGCGAGTCGCGCTCCAGGTACGCGCGAGTCGCGGGCCGGGTGTCCGCGAGTCGCGCGCTGGGTGCGGGCGAGTCGTGGGCTGGGCGTCGGCGAGTCGCGCCCCGAGTGCGGGCGGGTCGCGCCCCGAGTGCGGGCGGGTCGCACTGGGCGCCCCCGTGTCGCAGCGCGGCTACCGCCGAGTCGTGGCGTGCGCGTCAGCCGGCGGCCCGCACCCGGCGCTCGTCCGGGTCGCGGTGCCTGAGCCCCCGGAGCGCGCCCCGGGCCCGCCCGCTCACGTCGGCCCCTCGCTCCCGGAACGCCCGGGTGAGCGCCGCTTCGAACCGCCCGGGCGACGCGAGGTCCTCCGCCTCGACGACGATGACGATCCACCCCCTCCGGCGCAGGTCGTCGTTGCGGGCGGCGTCCTCCGCCGTGCGGTCGGCGTGGACGGCGTAGCCGTTGTACTCGACGGCGATCCGCAGCTGCGGCCACGCGTAGTCGAGCCGCCGGACCTCCCGGCCGTCCGGCCCGCGCAGCGACCAGTTGACCTCCGGGACGGGGAAGCCGCAGTCGACGATCCGCCAGAGGAACCAGCTCTCGGCAGGCGACTCGGCCCGCCCGGTCGCCACGGCGAGGATCCGGGCTCCGCGCCGGGTGCCCCGTGGGTCCCTGCGGCGTTCGAGCCGCTGCGCGATGAGCTTCCGGTACGCCTCCCTCCCGCCGGGGTCGACCATCGCGAGGACCTCGTCGGCCAGCGCCAACGCGTCGGTCGGCCGCGCGCGGCAGAGCATGTCGGTGAGCACCCGTTCGAGGTTGAACACGGCGAGCCCGTCGCGGACCTCGCGATCCGGGTCGATGAACCGGGCGTTGTGCACCTCGAGCCCAGGACGGGTGCGCAACCAGTGGCCGTAGGGCACGACGAGGTGCACCGGCAGCGGTTCGACGCTGCGGCAGCCGTGGACGTACGCCGCCGTCCGGCCGCCGAGCACCGCGTTCGGGCCTGCGAACACGAGGGCCGCGCAGGCGCGGGTGAGCGGGTCGGCGAGCCGGTCCTCGTCGACGAGCACGCCTGGCCACGGGGCGCGCCACCGCGCGGACTCCTGCATCCGCCGTACTTCCTGGGGGCCGAACCGGGCGATGGCGTCCTGACGGGAGAGCGCGCCGTGCGGGCCGAGGGGTGAGGTGTCCACGGCGACGACGATCGCCGCCGGAGCGCCCTTCGGACGGACGATGTGCGCAGCTGTGGATGGCCGGCGGCCGATGTGGATAACCGCGGCCCGCGGCCCAGACCCTCGACTCGCCCACACCGAGACCGCGACTCGCGGGCACTGGCGCGCGACTCGCCCGCACCGAGGCCGCGACTCGCGGGCGCTGGGGCGCGACTCGCCGACAGGCAGACCGCGACTCGCCTGCATCGAGAGCGCGACTCGCCGCCGCCGAGGGCGCGATTCGCCGACGCCGAGGGCGCGACTCGCCGGGGGACAGTCGGGGTGGGGTCCGGGCGATCCCCGATGCCACGGCCTCGAACGCCGCGGACGATCGACGGCATGAGCACCCTGCCTGCCACCGCCCGCGTGCCCGTCGGCGCCGCGCTGCTCGCCGGGGTCGGCGCGCAGTTCGTGGACGACCTCGCCTACGTCGTGCTCCCGCCGACCGCCCTGCTCGCTCCGCTGAGCGGGCTGATCGCCATCCTGCTCACGGCCGGTGCCGCCCGCTACGTGACGCGCGACCGCACCGGCCCCGGGGTGGCCCGCACCGGGCTCGCCGTCGGCCTGGTGTCGGCGGGCGCCGGGCTGCTCGTGTCGGGTGTCGGCGTCCTGGCGCTCGTGCTCGCCGGGCTGACCGTGCTGGCGGGGGTCGCGGGAGCCGTCGCCGGGCGCGGGCTGACGGCCGGCGTGGGCGACTGACCCGTCACGAACCCGCGGCCGCGACCGCGGCGGCCAGCAGTTCGGCGATGCGGTGCCGCAGCTGCCGCGCGTCGGTCGGGGCGACGGTCGCCCACTCCACCCCGTCCTCGCCGGTGGTGCGGGTGAGCAGGTAGCGGCCGCGCGGCCCGTCCAGCACGCCGAGCACCCCGCCGGCCCGCCGCAGCACGCCCCACCGGTCCGCCGCGAGCGCGACGACCTGGGCCCGCCGGCTGGTCCCCGCGAGCATCGACGTGAGCAGGGTCGCCTCGGTCTCGGGCACGCCCCCGGCGATCAGCGCAGGCCGCAGCTCGGCGGTCGCGGCGGACGCGAGGAGGGCGCTGGGCACCGTGCAAGCCCGGCCGGGCCCGCGGTCCGCGGGCGGGAACGCGCTCAGCAGCGCCGACGGCAGCGAGCCACACGCCGTGACGACCACGCCGTCCGCCTCCCGCACGGCCAGCGCGCCGACGCCGTGCCGGCCGGCCGCGAGCGCCCGCACCTCCTCGCCCCACCACCCGCGCAGCTCGAGCTGCTCCGCGGGCCGCGCGAGCAGGTGCATGAGCCGCGCGGTCTCCGGGTCGGGCCCGGCGGGCCCGGCGAGCTCCCGCTCGCGCAGGCCGCGCCACGCCTCGGCCTGGATCATGCGCCGCTCGGTGTGGGTGCGCCCGGGCGAGGTGAGCTGCAGGACCACCGGGGTGGCACCCAGCCCGAGCCACTCCCAGAGCACGTCGAACTCGGCGGTGGTGAGGACGTGGCGGCGGGCGTCGACGGCAGCCGAGACGGTGTCGGTCACGGGCGGGGACGCTAGGCCGCCGCCGCGGCGGGCCGGGGCGGTTCGGCGCGGATCGTGTGCGGGTGCGAACGGGCCCGGACACACCGACGGCCGGTGCGCGGGCCCACGCACCGGCCGTCGACGTCGTCCTTCAGCTCGTCCGCGCGAGCGCCGAGTTGGGACTGCGGCACCCGGTGAGCGGGCAGAGGCTCGTGCAGGCGAGGCGGCGACGCAGCTCCGCGTCGCCCCGGGTCCCGGCGAACGGCCAGTCCCCGGTGAACCGCTGCAGGTACCAGTACAGGAACAGGTAGTCCTGGTCAGCGGTGTCGGTGACGAACACGGGACGCCCCGGCAGCCGGTGGACCCAGCTGGCGTAGGCGTGCATCGCCGGGGCGGGTGGTCGGCTCGCCCGCCTGCTGGAGAGCCAGTCCTCCGACCGCCGCCTCCACGACTGGAGGGCGCGCGGGTGAAGGGTCGCCCCGGGCAGTTCTCGGATGTTGGTGGTGAACACGGAGGTCGGTCGTCCCTCGCCGTGCGGGTACGCGGCGGAGACGAGGGTGAGCAGGGAGTGTGGGCCGGGGATCGGCCCGTCGGTGTGGATGTGGCTGGTCACATGGGTGTCGGGGGGCATGACGGATCCTGGTCGCCGTAGCTCGGTGGATGTGGCGTGTTCACGGCGCGGCTCAGCCAGCGTGGTGAACGGATCCGCGGCGCGGTGTTCCGCGTGGCGGTATCACCGGGCCCCGTGGTCAGTCGTCACACGGGTCGTCACTGCTTCCGCTATGCACTTGTTCAGCACGGTGCGGTGAGCTGTGGTTCACCTGGCGGGGTGACGTTAAGCCGCGGTGTAGTCGATCGTCAACTCTGCGTCGCCGAACGCCGCCGGGTCAGTCGTCCGTAGCCAGCCTTCCTGCGACGAGCACGTCCACGCGCCGCCCGTCCACCACCCACGCCTCGCGCTGGCGACCCTCGACGCGGAACCCGCACTTCTCGGCCACCCGGGCGGAGGCCGTGTTGCCGTCCGCCCAGGCGTAGGTCACCCGGTGCAGGCCCACCCCGCCGAAGGCGAACCGGAGGACGGCCGACAGCGCGTTGGTGGTCATCCCGCGCCCCCGCGCGCCGGGCAGCGCCCAGCACGCCGCCTCGGCGGTGCCGTGGCACAGGTCGAGCGCGGCGAGCTCCACCTCGCCGAGCATCTCCCCGGTGGTCGGCTCGCACACCGCCCAGGTGTAGCGGTCGTCGCTCAGCCACTCCGCGGCCCGGCGCCGGATGTAGGCCTCCGCTTCCGCGGGCTCGGGCGGGGGCCGGTGCCGCCACCGCGCGATCTCCGGGTCCTGGCTCGACGCGACCACCGACGGCCGGTCGTCCAGCCGGTCGTCGCACCGCAGCGCGCGCAGGTACCAGAGCCCTGCGTTGATCTCGACGGGTTCCAAGCGGCCGCGGCCTCAGTCCTTGATCTCGCAGATGACGGTGCCCTGGGAGACCGAGCTGCCCTGCGTGGCGGACAGGCCCGTGATCGTGCCGCTCTTGTGCGCGGTGACCGGGTTCTCCATCTTCATCGCCTCGAGGACGACGATGAGATCGCCCGCGGAGACCGTGTCGCCGTCCGACACCGCGACCTTGATGATCGTGCCCTGCATGGGCGCGGTGACCGCGTCGCCCGATACGGCGGTGGTGCTCTTGCCGCCACCGCGCTTGCGCGGCGGGGCCTTGGCCGCGGTGGCCGCGCCCGCGCCGCCGCCGATGGCGAGGTCGCCCGGCAGCGACACCTCCAGCCGGCGCCCGCCCACCTCGACGACGACGGTCTGGCGCTGGGCCTCCTCCTGCTCGGCGCCCTCGCCGCCGGTGAACGGCTCGACCGTGTTGTTCCACTCGGTCTCGATCCACCGCGTGTGCACCGAGAAGTCCTCGGTGAAGGCGGGGTCGTCCACGATCAGCCGGTGGAACGGCAGCACCGTGGCCATGCCCTCCACCTGGAACTCGGCGAGCGCCCGCCGCGACCGCTCGAGGGCCTGCTTGCGGTCGGCGCCGGTGACGATCAGCTTCGCGAGCAGCGAGTCGAACTGCCCGCCGATGACCGAACCGGCCTCGACGCCCGCATCGACCCGCACGCCCGGCCCCGACGGCAGCGTGAGCGCGGTGACGGTGCCCGGGGCGGGCAGGAAGCCGCGGCCCGCGTCCTCGCCGTTGATGCGGAACTCGATCGAGTGCCCGCGCGGCTCCGGGTCGGAGTCCAGCGCGAGCGGCTCGCCCTCGGCGATGCGGAACTGCTCGCGCACCAGGTCGATCCCCGAGGTCTCCTCCGAGACCGGGTGCTCCACCTGCAGCCGGGTGTTGACCTCGAGGAAGGAGATGAGCCCGTCCTGCCCGACCAGGAACTCGACGGTGCCCGCGCCGTGGTAGCCGGCCTCCTTGCAGATCGCCTTGGCGGCCTCGTGGATCGTGCGGCGCTGCTCATCGGTGAGGAACGGGGCGGGCGCTTCCTCCACGAGCTTCTGGAACCGCCGCTGCAGCGAGCAGTCGCGCGTGCCCACGACGACGACGTTGCCGTGGGTGTCGGCGAGCACCTGCGCCTCGACGTGGCGCGGTTTGTCGAGGTAGCGCTCCACGAAGCACTCGCCTCGCCCGAACGCGGCCACCGCTTCGCGGACGGCCGACTCGTACAGCTCGCGGATCTCCTTGCGCTCCCGCGCGACCTTCATCCCGCGGCCGCCACCGCCGAACGCCGCCTTGATCGCGATCGGCAGCCCGTGTTCGTCGGCGAACGCCTCGACCTCCTCCGGCCCGGAGACCGGGTCGGGGGTGCCGGGGACGAGCGGCGCACCCGCGCGCATGGCGATGTGGCGGGCGGTCACCTTGTCGCCCAGGTCGCGGATCGCCTGCGGCGTGGGCCCGATCCACGTGATGCCCGCGTCGATCACGGCCTGCGCGAAGTCGGCGTTCTCGGAGAGGAAGCCGTAGCCGGGGTGGATCCCGTCGGCGCCTGCCTTGCGCGCGGCGCCGATCACCTTGTCGAAGTCGAGGTAGGACTCGGCCGCCGTGGTACCGCCGAGCGCGAACGCCTCGTCGGCCAGCCGCACGAACGGGGCGTCGCGGTCGGGGTCGGCGTAGACCGCGACGCTGGTGATCCCGGCGTCGCGGCAGGCGCGGACGACCCGGACCGCGATCTCCCCTCGGTTGGCGACGAGAACCTTGCTCAAGCGCGGCACGGTCAGCCTCCTGGAGTGGCGTGGCCCCGGGGGACCTGTGCCCCGGCGCGGTGGTTGTCCGGGAGTTTAAGGACCGATCGTGCCCGTCGGGTGTGGCGTGGACGACGTCGTGGACCCGCCCCCGCAGCTCCGCCACCCCTCGAGACGGAGCTGCGGGGGCGGGGCGATCTCGCGATCACCCCGGCCGTTCCGCCCGGCGGTGGCGGCTGTCACCCCCTGCTGCCGCCACCGCCGCGTCCGCCGTCACCCCCTCCACTGACGGCGAGCCCGGAGACGCGGGACTCCCGCGCCACGGTGGTACGCGGCGCGATCTCCCGGGCGAGGTTCGGCGCGGAGGCCGCGAGCGCACCCGTGCCGAAAAGACCCACTTCGAGCGCGGCGTCCGCCGGGTCGGGCGAGCGCCGGTCCGGCTCCCGCTCCGGCGCGTGGGCCCGGTGCCGGTCCCGCAGCGCGGCGAGCGCGCGGTTCCCGCGCCGGCTGCGCCGCGGCGCAACCGCGATCTGCACGACGGCGACGGCCGTCACGAGCACCAGCGCGGACACGAGCGGCGCGACCGGCCGCGCCTCGGCGATGTCGGCGAGCACACGCACGAGCCCGAGCGCGGCGACGCCGAGCATCCAGCAGCCGACCTGGCGGATCCGCTTGCGCCGGTCCTCCGACAGCAGGAACCCGGCCGCGACGAGCCGCTCCTCGATCTCGGCGAGCGCGGGCCGCACGGACCGGTGGTACAGGAGCCGCCGGTGCCCGACGGGGGAGCCCGCCGTGGCGTGGATGGCCCTTTCCAGGGCGTCCGCGTCGGGATCGAGCCGCCCGACCGCGCGCACGGTGCCGTCCGCGGCGGTGAGCGTGCCGCGCAGGTGCATCGCGCACAGCGCCGACCAGACCGCCAGCTCGCCGCCGCCCGCCAGGTAGGCGACGTCGTGCGGGTGGACCGTGATGTCGGCGATCGGATGCGTGGCCCGGGGTTCTGCCAGCGCTCTTCGGGTGCAGACGCCGGCCACCCCGACCGCAGCGGCGATCAGGAGGTAAGCGGGCAGGAAGGTCGT
Organism: Pseudonocardia sp.; assembly: GCF_035305885.1. Lineage (GTDB taxonomy): Bacteria > Actinomycetota > Actinomycetes > Mycobacteriales > Pseudonocardiaceae > Pseudonocardia. Next base: position 44,357 of record NZ_DATGOP010000153.1, on the reverse strand, counting down.
CCCGGCGATGCCCCAGGTGTCAGCGGTAGCTGCTGCGAGGGCCATCAACACCTCCTGGGCCGTCCTCATGAGACGGCTCACAGTGTCGCGGCCCACACCCGGCGGGCGGAACGTTCTTCACAAGGACTTGAGGTTGCGACCCGAGGTTCTTGAGGTTTTCCTCAGGTACCGATCGCCGCCCTGACCTGCCTCTTGATCCGCGCGAGCATCGCGGCCATGCCCCGCAGCCGCAGCGGGCTGACGGCCTCGCCCAGCCCGAGCGCCGTGTAGAAGTCGTCGGGAACGGCGAGCACGTCGTCGGCGCTCTGGCCGTCGAGGCCCGTGTGCATGATCGACGCGAACCCGCGCGTGGTGGGCGCCTCCGGCGGGGCCGAGAAGAACAGGTGCACGCGCCGGTCCGGACCGGGCTCGACCTCGACCGCGAGGAACAGCGGCGACTGGCACTCGGGCACCTGCTCCATCGTGCTGGCCGCGTCCGCGTAGCGCTCCGGGAGCTCGGGCAGCTCCTGCGAGAGCTCCAGCAGCAGCTGCAGCCGGTCCCGGGGCCCGACGCTCGCGAAGTCCTCGACCAGCTCCGCGAGCTGCGGGGGCAGGGTGGCGGTCATACCGACCCGCGCTCCGACCCCTGCACGATCGGCACGCGGACCGAGTTGCCCCACTCCGTCCAGCTCCCGTCGTAGTTGCGGACCTTCTCGAACCCGAGCAGGTGCGTCAGCACGAACCAGGTGTGGCTGGAACGCTCACCGATGCGGCAGTACGCGATGACGTCGTCGTCCGGGGAGAGGCCCTGCTCCTGCAGGTAGATGGCCTCCAGCTCGGACCGCGGCTTGAACGTGCCGTCCTCGGCGGCCGCGCGGGCCCACGGCACGTTCGCCGCGCCCGGGATGTGGCCGCCGCGGACCGCGCCCTCCTGCGGGTAGTCCGGCATGTGCAGCAGCTCGCCGGAGTACTCGCCGGGCGAGCGGACGTCGACGAGCGGCTTGCCGAGGTGCTCGAGCACCTGGTCCTTGAACGCCCGGATCTTGCTGTCGTCGCGCTCCACGACGGGGTACTCGACCGGCGTCGGCTTGGGCTGCTCGGTGGTCATCTCGCGGCCCTCGGCCACCCACTTGGCCCGGCCGCCGTCGAGGACCCGAACGTCCGGGTGCCCGAAGAGCGAGAAGACCCACAGCGCGTACGTGGCCCACCAGTTGTTGCGGTCGCCGTAGAACACGACCGTGGTGTCGCGGGAGATGCCGCGCTCGCCGCAGATCTGCGCGAAGCGCTCCCCGTCGACGTAGTCGCGCGTGACCGGGTCGTTCAGCTCCGTGTGCCAGTCGAGCTTCACCGCCCCCGGGATGTGCCCGGTGTCGTAGAGCAGCACGTCCTCGTCGGACTCGACCACGACGAGCCCGCTGTCGCCGAGGTGCTGCGCGAGCCACTCGGTGGTGACCAGGCGCTCCGGGTGGGCGTACTCGGCCAGCTTCGGGTCGGGGTCGTTCGGGAGTCCCATGCCTGCGAGGTTAGTCCCTCCCACATCAGTCGAGCAGGACCGTGCGCAGGTCGAGCCGGCGCAGGACCCGGTCGGCCGCCTCGGGGTCGACGCCCGGCTCCCGGCGGGCCGCGAGGATCTCCTCGCGCGCCGCGGCCAGCGCGTCGGCCTGCACCTGCTGCGCGAGCTCGCGTCCCCGGCGCAGCGCCTCGACCCGCTCCCGCTCCTCCTCGGTCGGCGGATCCCCGCGGAGCAAGGACTCCATCCGGCTCATCCGCTCGTGCAGCGCGGTGAGCGCCTCGTTCGGCAGGTCGTCCGAGCGCTCGTGGCACGCCATCCGGGCGAGCGCCGCGCGGCGGGCCCGCAGCGTCAGCTCCCGCTCGGCCGCGTGCTCGGCGTCCGCGTCGGCCTGCACGCCGAGCAGCCGGACCAGCAGCGGGAGCGTGAGACCCGGCCCGATCAGCGTCACGACGAGCACCGAACAGGCGATCACGACCAGCTCCGAGCGGGCGGGGAACGCCCCGTGCAGCGTCGTGGCCGGGAGCGCGAGCGCGAGCGCCAGCGTCGCGAGGCCGCGCATCCCGCACCACGTGAGCACGACGACCTCGCGGCCGGTGCGCGGCGCCGCCGACGCGTCGGTGGAGCGGCGCACCGCCAGCCACGCCCCGATCATCCACACCGCGCGCACGCCGACCACGACCGCGCACACCACGGCCGCGTGCGCGAGCATCCGCGGCAGGTCCTCGCCCGCCTCGTCGACCACCTGGCGCAGGTCGAGGCCGATCAGGCCGAACGCGACCCCGGTGACGAGCAGTTCGACGACGTTCCAGAACGAGCGCTGCACGATGCGGTCGGCCGCCTCGTCCACGGCGCTGGTCCTGCGCAGCTCGAGCGCCACCACGACGACCGCGACGACGCCGGACGCGTGCAGCTCCTCCGCCGCGAGGTAGACCGCGAACGGCAGGACGACCGTGAGCGCGCTGCGGGCCGTCGGGTCGTTCACCCGGTCCTTGATCAGCCGCGCCAGCCGGGCGAACGCGAGCCCCAGCAGGACGGCCCCCGCCGCGCCGAGGACGAACCGCAGCAGCAGCTCGGACGCCGACAGCTGGCCGCCCTGCACCGTGACCAGCACCGCGGTCTGGAACACGACGAGGGCGGTGGCGTCGTTGAACAGGCCCTCGCTCTGCAGCACGGCGAGCAGCCGCCGCGGCATCCGGACCGGCCCGGCGACGGCCTCGACCGCCACCGGGTCGGGCGGGGCGACCATCGCCCCGAGCGCCACCGCCGCGGTGAGCGTGATGCCGGGGACGAGCGCGAACGCGGTGCCCGCCACCGCGGCGATCGTCACCGCGACCAGCGCGACGGCGAGCAGCGCGATGCTGCGCCACTGGGCCCGGAACAGCGCCCACGTGGTGCGCTGGGCCGTCGCGAACAGCAGCGGGGGGAGGAACAGGGGAAGGATCAGTTCGGGGTCGATGTCGAACGCGTGCGGCAGGCCCGGGATGGCGCCGACCCCCACGCCGAGCAGCACCATCAGCACGGGCCACGGCAGCCGGAGCCGGTCGCCGGCCGCGGTCAGGAGCACGGCCGCGAGCATCAACCCGACGACGAGCAGCAGGAGCTCCACCGCGACAGCGTGCCGGAACCGGTCGTGGGATCCTGCACGCAGGGCCCCGAGTCGCGATCACATTCGCCTACTCGCGCACCCAGAGCGCGACTCGCCGAACCCGAGAGCCCCACACCTCGGCGAGTCGCGGTCCTACACGCGCGAGTCGCGGTCTCGGTGTCGGCGAGTCGCGGTCCCAGTGCGTGCGAGTCGGGCTCTCGATGCGCGGGAGTCGCGGTCTCGCCCCCTGGGGTCGATGTCCGCGCAGTCTCAGCTGACGACTCGCCCGCATCCAAGGCGCGACTCGCCTGCACTCAGCGCGCGACTCGCCGGCACTCAGGGCGCGACTCGCCGGCACTCAGGGCGCGACTCGCGGGGGTGGGGTCCACAGGTCGGTGACCGTCACCCCGACGTTCGCCAGCAGGCGGCGCACCAGGGGGAGGCTGATGCCGATCACGTTGGACGGGTCGCCCTCGATCCCCTCGACGAACCAACCGCCCAGCCCGTCCAGGGTGAACGCTCCCGCCACCGCGAGCGGCTCGCCGGTGGCGAGGTAGGCGTCCAGCTCGGTGTCGGTCGGCTCGGCGAACCGGACGGTGGTGACCGCGTGGCCCTCGGTGGCCCGGTCGATGGCGCCGTCGGCGAGGCGGAGCACCGCGTGGCCGGTGACGAGCTCGCCGGTCCCGCCCGCCATCGCCTTCCACCGGCGGCGGGCCGTGTCCTCGTCGCCCGGCTTGCCGACCAGCTCGCCGCCGAGCAGCAGCATCGAGTCGCAGCCGATCAGCACGGCGTCCGGGTGGGCGTCGCCGATGCGGCGCGCGACGGTGGTGGCCTTCGCCGCGGCCAGCCGCGTGACCTTCTCGGCGGGTGAGGCGTCCGGCATCGCCGCGAGCAGCGCGTCCTCGTCGACGTCCGCGGTCTCGACGACGGGGTCGATCCCCGCGGCTTGCAGCACCGCCCGGCGGGCGGGGGAGGCGGAGGCGAGCACGACGCGCACGACGGGGGAGCCTACGAGACCCGCGGCATCAGTCGAGCGCGGCGTAGGTCGCCGTCCAGAAGTCCCGCCGGACGGGGTTGGCCTCCGGGGGTTCGACCCGCTGGGTCAGCAGGATCCCCACGAGGTCCTCGGCTGGGTCGGTGTACCAGGACGTGCCCAGGCCGCCGTCCCAGCCGTAGCGGCCGGGGGTGCGCCACAGGTCGCCGCCGCGCAGGCCGACCGCGACGCCGAAACCCCAGCCGTCGAGGCCGCCGAGGGACTCCTCGCACTGCTGCGGGGTGAGCTGGTTCGAGGTCATCAGCTGCACCGACCGGCGGGACAGGATGGGCGCGCCGCCGTCGCGGAGCATGCGGGCGAACGCGAGGTGGTCCTGCGCCGTCGAGACCAGCCCGCCGGACCCGTCCGGGAAGGCGGGCGGGCGCGACCAGGCGCTGCCCTCCCTCGGGTCGAACGGCTCGAGCGCACCGTCCTCTCCGACCCGGTAGGCGGCGGTGAAGCGGTGGAGGTCGGCGGTGGGCGCCACGAAGCCGGTGTCGCGCATGCCCAGCGGATCGAAGATCCGCTCACGGAGGAACTCGGCGAAGGGCTGCCCGGAGGCCCGTTCGACGAGGATGCTCTGGACGAACGAACCGATGTTGTAGGCCCAGCGGCGCCCCGGCTGGTCCAGCAGCGGCAGCGTCGCGATCCGGCGCAGCCACTCGTCGGGCGGGTGCGGCAGGTCCGGCCGCGGCGGGCCGAAGCCCGTGATGCCGAGCTCCTGCGCCGCGGCGAAGTAGGGGGAGCGGAACGCCTCCTCGGAGAACAGCATCCCCATCCCGAGCCGGAAGTCCAGCGCGTCCCGCACGGTGATCGGCCGTTGCGCGGGCACCGTGTCGTCCAACGGCGCGCCCGGCGAGCGCAGGACGCGGCGGTCGGCGAGCTCGGGCAGCAACACCTCGACCGGCTCGTCGAGGCGAAGCCTGCACTCCTCGACGAGGATCAGCACCGCCACCGCCGTGATCGGCTTCGTCATCGAGCTGATCCGGAAGATCGTGTCCGGGCCGACCGGGACGCTCCCGTCGAGCTCCGTCGTGCCGATCGCGTCGATGCGGGTCTCGCCGTGCCGCTCGACGAGCGCGACCAGGCCGGGCACCCGGCCCGCTGCCACGTGCTCGGCCATGATCCGGCGCAGCCGGGCCCAGCCGGGTTCGCCGAACCCGCTTCCACGGTGGGACGTCATCGTGCGTGGTGCTCCATTCGTCGTCCGACGGTCGCGGGGTCCCCCGGAAGGTGAGACCCCGCGACCGCGGTCGACTCATCGGTGCACCCGCACGCGGTGCTAGATCGCGACGCTCCGGGTGAACGCGTCGGACTCCTGCCGCGGGGCGGGCGCGACCGCGGCCGGGGCGGGCCGCTTCATCACGAAGGCGTTGCGCGCCGCGGCGAAGCCGTAGCGGTCGTCGAAGATGTCGCGGCTCATCTCGGCCAGCTCGCGGATCCGGTAGGTCTCCAGCGGGCGGCGGCGCTCGTCGGCCGCGCGGGCGGCGGCCTTCGCGGAGAGCCGCTGGCCCAGCCCGTCGGAGGTGGCGAGCCGGAACGCGTACTCCAGCACGGCGGCGTCGAACTCCTCGGGCTCGCCGGCCAGCACCGCGTCGGCGAGCCCGATGGAGGCCGCCTCGGCGGCGCCGATCGGCAGGCACTCGCCGGTGAGCCGCTCCGCCTCGGCGGCCCCGACGCGGCGGGGGAGCGTGTAGGTCCAGTACTCCGAGCCGGTCAGACCCATGGTCCGGTAGTGCGGGTTGAGCACGACGCCGTCGCGCACCAGCACCTGGTCGGCACCGAGGCCGAGCATCACGCCGCCCGCGCCCGCGTTGCCGCCGACGGCGGCGATGACGAGCTGGTGGGTGCAGGTGATGATCTCGCGGCAGACGTCGTTGATCGCGTTGATGTTCCGCCACGCCTCCGCCGCCGGGTCCGGGTGGGCCTCGATGACGTTGAGGTGGATGCCGTTGGAGAAGAACTGCCCGCCGCGCAGGACCAGCACGGAGGTGTCCTGCGCCGCCGCGGCGCGCAGCGCCGAGACGAGCCGGTGGCACTGGGCGGTGGACATCGCGCCGTTGTAGAAGTCGAAGCCCACGACGCCGACCGGGCCGTGGCGCTCGTAGGTGATCTCCCGGTAGCCGCCGTCCGGCGCACCGAGCGGCTCGAGCGACTCGGGGACGCCGTCGAGCCGGTCCCGCAGCACGGTGGTGGCGGGCAGCTTGATGCGCGGGCCGTCGCCGAGCGGGCGCAGGTGGCCGATCCACAGCGCCCCGTCGCCGGTGCGGACGAGCACGGCGCCGTGGCGGCGCAGGGCGATCGTGCCGGGCTCACCAGGCGTGGCGGGCCCGCGGTGGGCGTCGAACACCGACACCGGCAGCCCCGCGAGCTCGCTGCGCACGCCCGGCGAGCCGTCGCCCGCGCGGATGCGCCGCAGGATGTGGTCGGTGGGGTCGGACCACGAGAATGCCCGGTCCGCCTGGCGCATCGTCGGCCGGAGCCGGCCGCGGACGCCGGGACGGGAGTAGTCGAGCGGCCGCGGGACGAACGTCGGGTCGCTCACCTTCGCCGCGACCTCGCGCGCGAGCGCGGAGGCGGCCTCGGTGACCGGGCCCGCGTACAGCGCGCTCTTGCGCGGCGGCTCCGCCGGGACGGGGAACGTGCGGGTGCCCCAGATCGGGCCCGCGTCCATCTCGTCGATCGCCCCGAGCGCGGTGACGCCCCACTCCCGTTCACCCTCGGTGATCGCCCAGTCCAGCGACGACGGGCCGCGGTCGCCCTCGATCCCCGGGTGGATGATCACGGTGGGCCGGGAGGCCCAGATGTCGTCCGGGATCCGCTCTTTGAGGAACGGGCAGATGATCACGTCCGGGTCGACGGTGGCGACCGCTGCTCGCATCGCCGCATCGGACTCGGCCGTGCGGTGGACGACCTCGTGCCCGTCCGCACGAAGATCGGCCCACACGCGCTGGGTGAGTCCGTTGAATGACGAGCACAGCAGGAGGATTCTCACGCCGATCTCCGTAGTTGGGATTCCGATGCATGGCGCAACGGCGGATTCCACGGAGTACGGGATTCCGCGCGTGATGCGCTCGTGATGCGTCTGCCGTAGACACCCGCACCCTCCCGGCTTGCTGCTCGTTGAAGGGGAGCGAGGAGTGGTGCGCGTTCGCACTGTAACCGGATCGAGGCGAGCCGCACTGGTGCCAAACGGCCGCAGTGATGCGGCCATTCGGCGTAGCCTCCTTAGGCTGAACAGCATGGGTACGTCCCGTTCACGGTCGCGCGCCCAGCGGCAGTCCGGACGCGCCCAAGGACTATTCCTGGCTACGCAGGGTGATCGCATGCCTGCTAGCGGTAATTGACGCCGGGTGCTGACTGCTCTTTCTTCGGTTTCCGGATGAGCTGAACGGACGAGTGGCGAAGGCGAGCGGTCCAGCGGTTAGGCCGTTTTGCGCATCGCCGTCATGGGCGCAGGCGAGAGAGGCGTGCGGCCTTGTACTGTCCCGCTCTCCGAACACGGAATGGTGATGGCGACCGGACGGAGCGGACCTCCATGCAGACCAGTGCGCCGATCGGCCCTCCCGAGGAGGGAACCGACGCAACGGGCCGGGCGGTGGATCGCCTGCTGGCCTACCTGCCGCGCGGCAACACGCTCGACGACAGGTCGTGGCAGCGCCGCCACCGGCTGCTGCAGTGGGTGCTGCTGATCCACATCCCCGCGATGGCCGTGCTCGGCCTCGCGATCGGCAACACGCCCCTGTGGGTGGGGTGCTCGTTGATCGCGCCCGTGGTCTTCCTCGTGCTCGGTCACCTGGTGCGCTCGCGCGGGGTGGCCTCGTTCGCGGTGACCGGCGGCCTCGTCTTCTGCTCGATCGGCCTCGTGGTCCTGACCAGGGGCACCATCGAGGCCCACTTCCACTTCTTCATCATCATCGGGTTCATCGCCCTGTACCAGGACTGGGTGCCGTTCCTGTGGAACGCCGCCTTCACCACGGTCAGCCACGGCGTCGGCTCGATCTGGGCGCCCGAGCTGATCTTCAACCACCCCGCGGCGCAGCAGCACCCGTGGGTGTGGGCGTCGATCCACGGCATCGGCGTGTTCATCGCCTGCGTCGGCATGGTGATCTTCTGGCGGATCACCGAGGACGAGCAGAACGAGAAGGAGGAGCTGGGGCGCCAGCTGATCACCGCGGACGCGGAGATCGGGCGGCGTCGCTTCACCTCCGAGATGCTGGTGAACCTCGCCCGGCGCAACCAGAGCATGCTCTACCGCCAGCTGGACATCATCAACCAGCTGGAGGAGAAGGAGCGCGACCCCGACGCGCTGTCGCAGCTGTTCACGCTCGACCACCTCGCCACGCGCGTGCGTCGCAACGCCGAGAGCCTGCTGGTGCTCGCCGGTGAGCAGCCGCCGCGCACCTGGTCGGCCCCGGTCCCGCTGCGCGACGTCGTGCGCGCCGCGATCGCCGAGACCGAGGACCTCGACCGAGTGGTGTTCGCGATCGACGACCGGCTGGCCGTGTCCGGCTCGGCCGTCGCCGACCTCACCCACCTGCTCGCCGAGCTCACCGAGAACGCGGTGCGCTTCTCGCCCCCGGACACGGCGGTGACGATCCGCGCCCGGCAGGACCCCCGCGACGAGGGCGGTTACCTGCTGACGATCGAGGACTGGGGCGTCGGCATGCCGCCTGAGGACCTCGCGGCGGCCAACGAGCTCCTCGCCAGCCCGCAGGAGGTCGACCTCGCCGTCGCCCAGCGGCTCGGTTTCCACGTCGTGTCGCGGCTCGCCGCCCGCCACGGGATCAAGGTGTCGCTCGGCAACACCCCCGGCACCGGTGTCACGGCCGTCGTCGCGCTCCCCGCGTCCCTCTTCGCGGCCGCTCCGTCCGACCCGGTGGTGCCGCAGGAGGTGCGTGGCAGCGACGCGCGCCAGCACGCGGCCGCCCAGCGGGTGCACCAGTCCGGTGCACGCTACGACGAGCGCCCGGCCAACGGCACGGGCTGGGTGGAGCCCTCGACGGGCGCCGTCCGCGCCGGCGGCCCGGTGGGACGCACCCCGTCCGCCGTGCCCATGGAGTCGATGAGCGGCCCGAGCCGGCACGGCCTCGACGGCGCGCCCGACGGCGGCTGGCGCGGGTGGTGGAACCCGGAGTCGGTGGCGACGCCGACGCGGCACAGCGACCGCCAGCCGGTCGGGGCCTCGTCGAACGGCAGCTACGGCAACGGCTACCAGAACGGCCACCAGAACGGCCACCAGACCAACGGTTACACCAACGGCCTCTCCACCAACGGCCACCACACGAACGGCCACGACCCCGCGGCCCACGACACGGCCCACGACACGGCCCACGACGTCGCGGGTCGGGACGGGTCGGCGGACGCCGGGACGCAGGCGCCGGGCTGGCCCCCGTCCCCGACGCCGCGGCCGCGGCAGGCGTTGCCCGCCGTCGAGCGGTCCGCCCCGGAACCCGACGGGTCCGCGGGCGGCGCCCAGGCCGACATCCCGGCCCCGCGCCGCGGCGGTGAGGTCGGCGGCGGCAACGGCAAGCCGGGGCTGCGCCGGCGGGTGCCACAGGCGCACCTCGCGCCCGAGCTGCGGCAGCCGGTCGCGGGCGACGGGGACACCGCTCCCCGGATCGACAGCGCCGCGGCCAGCGCGCTCTCGCGCTACCAGGCGAGCAGGCAGGCGGCGCAGGCCGTCGTGGACGAGACCGGAACGGCAGAAGGGACCCGCCAGTGAGCATGCGAACGGGGCAGCTTGACTGGCTGCTCGCGGAGTTCGCCCGGGACGTGCCGGGCGTCGTGCACGGCGTCGTGGTGTCCGGTGACGGCCTGCGGCTCGCCACGTCGCCCGGCGTCAGCGTGGCGCTCGGCGACCAGCTGGCCGCCGCCGCGTCCGGGCTGGTGAGCCTGGCCCGCGGCACGGCGCACCTGCTGGAGGCCGGCCCGGTCACGCAGACCATCCTCGAGATGGCGGGTGGTTACCTGTTCGTCTCGTCCGTGAGCCAGGGAGCCACGCTCGCGGTGTACACGCACCGCAATTGCGACATCGGGATGGTCGGCTACGAGATGACGATGCTCGCGTCGCGGGTGGGCCACGCGCTCACGCCCGCTCCGCGGGCGGGCGCGGGACGGTAGCGGTGTCGCTTCCCGACGCAACGGGGCACCACAGCGCGGGTGGCAACGGCGGACGTGTGGTGCCGGTGTACGCGGTCACCGGCGGGCGCACCCGCTCGGCCACCGGCTCGGAGCTGCCCGTCGAGACCCTGGTGACGGTGACCCCGATGGGCCAGCGGGCCGACGAGCTGCACCTGGAGTACCGGGCGACCGTCGAGCTCGCGGCGCGGCCGATCTCGGTGGTCGAGATCGGCGCGGCGCTGCGGGTGCCGGTCGGCGTGGCCAGGGTGTTGGTCAGCGACCTCGTCGATGCCGGTTACCTGGCCGTTCACCTTCCGCCGTCGGCGGACAACGGCCCGGCCCCCGAGATCCTGGAACGGCTGTTGGAGGGACTACGTGCACGCTCACACTGAGCCCGACGAGCTCATCCCGCTGAAGGTGTTGATCGCCGGCGGGTTCGGAGTGGGCAAGACGACGCTCGTCAGCTCGCTGTCGGAGATCCCGCCGCTGCTCACCGAGCAGGCCATGACGGCGGCGTCGATCGGCGTCGACGAGGCGGACATGGTGCCCACGAAGACCACCACGACGGTCGCGATGGACTTCGGCCGGATCACCGTCGACGAGTCGCTGATCCTCTACCTGTTCGGGACGCCGGGCCAGTCCCGGTTCTGGTTCATGTGGGACGAGCTCGCCCGCGGTTCCGTCGGGGCCGTCGTGCTGGTGGACCTGCGGCGGATCGACGACTGCTTCCCCGCGATCGACTTCTTCGAAAGCAGGCGGTTGCCGTTCGTCGTCGCCGTGAACCGGTTCCCCGGCGCCGACGACTACGACGCCGAGACCGTGCGCGACGCGCTCGCGCTGGCCTCGGACTGCCCGCTCGTGTGGATGGACGCGCGGGACGCCCGCTCCAGCCGCGACACGCTCGTGACGCTGGTCGAGCACGCGCTCGCCCGCACCGCGATGGTGCGCGCCGGCTGAGGCCCGCAGAACGCGAGACCGGCCCGCCCCCGAGGGGACGGGCCGGTCCTGCGTGGGCGGGTCAGCAGCTGCTGCCGCCGGCGCTCCCCCCGCCGTCGCTGCAACCGCCGCCGAACCCGCCGCCCCAGCTGCTGGAGCCGCCATCGCTGTGGCTCCCCCCGCTCCAGCTGCTGGAGTCGCCGGCGTACCCGCCGTAGTGCCCGCCGCCGCCGCTGCGGACGGTCGCGGCGGGCACGCCGCTGTAGCCGTCGCCGCCGCGGGCCGCCGCCCGTGAGGTGCTGGTCGCGGTGATCCCCCGGCGTCGCCCGCCCCGGCCGTCGTCCGGCCGGCCGATCGCGGCGATGACCACCGCGATGACGATGATCGCGGCGATGCCGAACAAGATGATCGCTTCCACCTCGATCGCCTCCTCTGGCCGTCGGCGCACCGTCCCCCCTGGACGCCGATCGCCTCGGGCCGTCGCTTCCGAGTGTGTTGCGCGCCACGGAGGCGCGCCCAGCGACTTGGGCAAGGCTTGAGGTGGCTTCAGGAAGCCTTGAGGTTCCCGCGATCCCGCTCAGCGCGGCCAGAAGTACGTGCGCCAGGCCCCCGGGCCGGGGTGCAGCGGCGTGCGGAACCGGGTCGAGGGGTCGGACCAGCGGTCCCGCACGGGCGGCGCGGCGGGCGCGGCCGCCGCCCGCGCCGACGCCGCCGCGAGCACCACCGTGAGCGCGGCGAGCTCCTCGTCGGTCGGCTCGCCCTTGATGACGCGGAAGGCGGCCCTGCGCTCTTCGGGCGTCCCGCTCACAGCGGGATGTTCCCGTGCTTGCGGGCCGGGACGCCCTCGCGCTTCGTGGCGAGCAGCCGCAGCGCCCGCACCACGTGCCCGCGGGTGTGCGACGGCGGGATGACGCCGTCGATGTAGCCGCGGTCGGCCGCGATGTAGGGGTTGGCGAGGGTGTCCTCGTACTCCTGCTGCAGCTGCGCGCGGCGCGCGGCGAGCTCGTCGCCCGACAGCTGCGCGAGCTCCTTGCGGTAGAGGATGCTCACCGCGCCCGCCGCGCCGGTGACCGCGATCTGCGCGGTCGGCCACGCGAGGTTGACGTCCGCCCCGAGGTGCTTGGAGCCCATCACGTCGTACGCCCCGCCGTAGGCCTTGCGGGTGATCACCGTGACCTTGGGGACGGTGGCCTCCGCGTAGGCGTAGATCAGCTTCGCGCCGCGACGGATGATCCCGTTCCACTCCTGGTCGGTGCCGGGCAGGAAGCCCGGGACGTCGACGAACGTGAGGATGGGGATGTTGAACGCGTCGCAGGTGCGGACGAACCGGGCCGCCTTCTCCGACGCGTCGATGTCGAGGCAGCCCGCGAACTGCGTGGGCTGGTTGGCGACCACGCCGACCGACCGGCCGTCGACCCGGCCGAACCCGACGACGATGTTGGGCGCGAACAGCTCGTGCACCTCGAGGAACTCGCCGTCGTCGAGGACCCGCGTGATCACCTCCTTGATGTCGTACGGGGTGTTGGGCGAGTCCGGGATGATCGCGTCGAGCTCGCGGTCGGTGTCGGTGAGCGAATCGGTGATCGCCCCCTCCGTCGGCTCCGTCGAGGCGAACGAGGGCGGGTCGGACAGGTTGTTCGACGGCAGGAACGACAGCAGCTCCTTGACGTAGGAGAACGCGTCGGCCTCGTCCTCGGCGAGGTAGTGGGCCACCCCCGACTTCGTGTTGTGCGCCCGGCCGCCGCCGAGCTCCTCGAAGTCGACGTCCTCGCCGGTGACCGTCTTGATGATGTCCGGGCCGGTGATGAACATGTGGCTGGTGCGGTCGACCATCACGGTGAAGTCCGTGATGGCGGGCGAGTACACCGCCCCGCCCGCGCAGGGGCCCATCACGAGCGAGATCTGCGGGATCACGCCCGAGCAGCGCACGTTGCGCATGAAGATCTCGCCGTAGAGCCCGAGCGCGACGACGCCCTCCTGGATGCGCGCCCCGCCCCCGTCGTTGATCCCGATGACCGGGCAGCCGATCTTGGCGGCGAGGTCCATGACCTTGACGATCTTCTCGCCGTACACCTCGCCGAGCGCGCCGCCGAACACCGTGGCGTCCTGGCTGAACACCGCCACCGGACGGCCGTCGATCGTGCCGGTGCCGGTCACCACCCCGTCGCCGAACGGGCGCTTGTCCTGCATCCCGAAGTTCGTGGAGCGGTGGCGGGTGAGCGCGTCGAGCTCGACGAACGAGCCCGGGTCGAGCAGCTGGTCGATGCGCTCGCGGGCGGTCTGGCGGCCCTTCGCGTGCTGCCGCTCGACCGCGGCCTCGCTGCCCGCGTGCACGGCGCCGTCGATGCGCCGGTACAGGTCGGCGATCTTGCCCGCGGTGGTGTGGATGTCGGGCTCGTCGGGGCCGGACGCGAACGGCTCCGTTGCAGCGCTCATGGCCCGGGAGCCTAGCCGCGCGCGCGGCGGTCTCGACGCGATGCGCGTCACGCGCGGGCCGTGGCGGGCGGCACCCCGGGCCGCGGTTCGCCGTGGGTGGGTGCGCGTCCGGCGACGCGCGGGTGCCGCCCGCCGCGCGCGCCGGCAATCGCGAGCGGGCGGAGTGGCCCGCCGGTAGCGTCCGGTGGCATGCACCGGACGGTCGAGCCGCTGGACGCAGCGGCCTTGCGGGCTGCGCTAGGCGGGCGGTGGGCGCAGGTGGACGTGGTGGAGCGCACCGGCTCCACCAACGCCGACCTGCTGGTCGCCGCCGCGAACGGTGCGCCGGACCGCACCGTCCTCGTCGCCGAGCACCAGGAGGCGGGGCGCGGCCGGCTCAACCGCTCCTGGGTGGCGCCCCCGGGCACCGGGATCACGGTCAGCGTGCTGCTGCGGCCCGCGGGGGTCCCGCCCTCGCGGTTCGCGTGGCTCCCACTGCTCACCGGGCTCGCCCTGCTCGACACCGTGCGCATGGTGAGCGACGTGCCGGCCGGCCTGAAGTGGCCGAACGACCTGCTGCTCGGCCGGCGGCAGCGGAAGGCGGCCGGCATCCTCGCCGAGGTCGCCGACGCCGTGCGGCCCGCCGTCGTCATCGGGATCGGGGTGAACGTCGCGGCCGCGCCGCCCGACCAGCCGGGGGCCACCTCGCTCGCCGACGAGGGCGCCTCGGTCGACCGCACCCGGGTGCTCACCACGCTGCTGGACCGGCTCGCCGAGCGCGAGGCCCAGTGGCGCGACGGCCGCGGCGACGCCGAGTCCACCCGGCTGCGCGCCGACTACCGCGCCGCCTGCGTCACCCTCGGCTCCGAGGTCAAGGTCGAGCTGCCCGGCAGCGCGCCGCTGCGCGGCATCGCCGAGGACGTCGACCCCGACGGGCGGCTGCTCCTGCTCGACCCGTCGGGTCACCGACGTGCCGTCGCCGCGGGCGACGTGGTGCACCTGCGCCCGTCCGGGTAGCGAGCCCCCCGGCGGCCGCGCGGAACGCCTAACGTGGCGTTCGTGGCCTACCCGGACGATCTGCTCGCGGAGGGCGAGCAGGTGGTCGTGCACCGGCGTCCGCACTGGAAGATGCTCGTCGGCCCGGTCCTCGTGCTGCTGCTCGTCGTCGGGGTCGCGAGCTTTTCCGCCGCGGTCGTGCGCGAGCAGACGTGGGCGCCGTGGGCGTGGCTCGGCCTCGCCGCGGCCGGTCTCGCGCTCGTCGGCCGGTTCACCGTCTACCCGGTGGTGCGCTGGCGCACGACGCACTTCGTGGTGACCGACCGCAGGGTGCTGGTGCGCGAGGGCGTCGTCACCCGCCAGGGCATGGACGTCCCGCTCCGGCGGATCTCGAGCGTCCAGTTCCGCCAGGGCCCGCTGGAGCGGCTGCTCGGGTCCGGCACGCTGGTGATCGAGTCCGACTCGGACGAGGCGCTGGAGTTCGACGACGTGCCGGGTGTGCGCCGGGTGCACGCCGTGCTCTACAACCAGGTGGCCCACTAGCGGCCAGTAGCGAGGTGAGACGGTGACCAGAGCCCTGCCGATGTCCGTGCCCGCGCCCGGCCTGCCGGAACGCGTCACGATCTACGAGGTCGGGGCGCGGGACGGGCTGCAGAACGAGTCGGCCGTCGTGCCGGTCGAGGTGAAGGCCGAGTTCCTGCACCGGCTCGCCGCCGCGGGGCTGAAGGTGCTGGAGGCGACGAGCTTCGTGCACCCCAAGTGGGTGCCCCAGCTCGCCGACGCGTCCGACCTGCTGGCTCGCCTGGAGCGGGCCGAGGGCGTCGACTACCCGGTGCTCGTGCCGAACGAGCGGGGCCTCGAGCGCGCCCTCGACGCGGGTGTCTCGCACATCGCGATCTTCGCGAGCGCCACGGAGGCCTTCGCCCAGCGCAACCTCAACCGCACCCTCGACTCCCAGTTCGAGATGTTCGAGCCGGTGGTCGAGCGGGCGCTCGCGGAGGGGCTGCGGGTGCGCGGGTACGTGTCGATGTGCTTCGGCGACCCCTGGGAGGGCGCCGTCGCGCCGGAGCAGGTGGCCGGGGTGACCCGCAGGCTCGTCGACATGGGCTGCCACCAGATCTCGCTGGGCGACACGATCGGCACCGGCACCCCCGGGCACGTCGACGCCGTGCTCGACGCCTGCGTCGCGGCGGGCGTGCCGATCCGCCAGCTCGCCGTGCACTTCCACGACACCTACGGCCAGGCGCTCGCCAACACCCTTGCCGCGCTGCGCCGCGGCGTGCGCACCGTGGACGCGAGCGCGGGCGGCCTGGGCGGCTGCCCCTACGCGGAGTCGGCCACCGGCAACCTCGCCACCGAGGACCTGGTGTGGATGCTCGACGGGCTCGGCATCGCCCACGGGGTCGACCTCGACGCGCTCGTCGCCACCAGCGTGTGGATGGCCGGGCAGCTGGGGCGCCCGTCGCCGTCCCGGGTGGTGCGGGCGCTGGGCGGCGACGGGTAGGAGCCACACGTCGGGAATCGGCGAGGGTGCTAGGGCTGCGCCTGGCCGTCGCGCGTGCCGAACATCCCGGTGAACGTGCTGCGGAACACCACCTCGTCGCCGCGGCGCAGCCACGCGCGCAGCTTCACCAGCCCCAGGTTCGGGCGGCTGCGGGAGCGGCGGGCCTCGAGCACCTCCATCGACGCGCGCAGCTCGTCGCCCGCGAACACCGGGGCGGGCCAGGCGATCTCCTCACCGCCGGGGGAGCCGAGGGAGGCGGCGCGGGCGAGCACGCCGTCGGCGTAGGCCCGCATCCACAGCGAGGCGGTGAACCAACCCGACGCCGCGAGGCCGCCGAAGATCGACGCCTTGCCCGCCTCCTCGTCGACGTGGAACGGCTGGGGGTCGAACCGGCGCGCGAACGCGACCATCTCGTCGCGGTCGACCACGATCGTGCCGAGGTCGAAGGAGCGGCCGGGGGCCAGGTCCTCGAAGTAGAGCTCGGTCATCGCGTCACCTCCCCACGATCGCGAGCGCGGCCTTGTGGAGGGCGCCGTTGGAGGCGAGCCCGTCGCCGCCGTCGAACGTCTCGGCGCCCGAGAGGTCGGTGAGCCTGCCACCCGCCTCGGTGAGGATCGGGACGAGCGCGGCGAGGTCCCACGCGTTCGCGGTCGCGTCCACGGCGAGGTCGATCACCCCCTCGGCCACCAGGCAGTACATCCAGAAGTCGCCGAACGCCCGGGTCTCCCAGCAGGCGTCGACGAGCCGCAGGTAGTCGTCGCGGCGGCCCAGCTCGGCGAACGCCTTGACGTCGGTGGTGGACAGGTAGGCGTCGGCCAGGTCGGTGACGCCGGAGACGCCGATGCGGCGGGTGCCGCCCGCGTCGGACGTCCACGCGCCCTCGCCGCGCGCGGCCCACCACCGCCTGCCCAGCGCGGGCGCGCTCGCGACCCCGACCACCGGCTCCCCGCGCACCGTGAGCGCGATCAGCGTGGCCCACACCGGCACGCCGCGGGAGAAGTTCTTCGTGCCGTCGATCGGGTCGATCACCCAGCCGCGTTCGGCCTCGGACACGACGCCGCCGCGCTCCTCGCCGAGCACGGCGTCGTCCGGCCGCTCGGCCGCGATCCTGCGGCGCAGGGCGTCCTCGACGGCGGTGTCGGCGTCGGTCACCGGGGTCCGGTCCGGCTTGCGGGTGACCCGCAGGTCGGCGGCCCGGAACCGCGCGAAGGAGATCTCGTCGGCGGTGTCGGCGAGGCGCAGGGCG
The DNA here is from genome assembly GCF_035305885.1 of Pseudonocardia sp. Classification (GTDB taxonomy): domain Bacteria; phylum Actinomycetota; class Actinomycetes; order Mycobacteriales; family Pseudonocardiaceae; genus Pseudonocardia. The sequence goes on along the minus strand of NZ_DATGOP010000153.1, from coordinate 27,027 downwards.
AGCTCGAGATCGGCGTCCACGACCGGCAAGCCTGCCTCATTCCCCGACGGCGCCGTCGATCCGCTCCCGCAACAGGTCGGCGTGGCCGTTGTGGCGGGCGTACTCCTCGACCATGTGGACCAGCACCCAGCGCGCCGAGAGCTGCCTGCCCTCCCGGTCGGTGACCGGGACCTCGAGCGACGGCAGCGAGGCCGCGATCTCCCGCGCCCGCGCGCACTCCGCGCGCCACGCGGCGAGGTCGTCGTCGACGCCCGCCGGGTCCACGTCGTCGAACTCGCCGTCGGGGTTGGCGTCGGAGTAGTAGAGCGGCGGGGCGTCCTCGCCGGCGAGGCGGCGGCGGAACCACGCCCGCTCGACGTCGGCCATGTGCCGCACCAGCCCCAGGAGCGACAGCGTCGACGGCGGCGCGGACCTCGTCACGAGCTGCTCGGGGGTGAGACCGGCGCACTTCATCTCGAGGGTCGCCCGGTGGAAGTCGAGCCAGCCGGCGAGCATCGTGCGCTCGTCGGCCGCTCCGGGCGGGCGGGGACGGTCGTCGGCCATGCGGGCGATGATCCCCCGCCGCCCTCCCGGCGCGGTCGGGGGGAGCGGGTGGCCGCCCGATCCGGTTCGCGGATGCCCCGGGAGACCCCGTGCTGCCTAGACTTGCGGGGGTGACCACCGTCCTGCTGGCCGAGGACGACGCCGCGATCGCCGAACCCCTGTCCCGGGCGCTGCAGCGCGAGGGCTACGCCGTCGAGGTCGCCGCCGACGGCGCCGCCGCGCTCGAGCGCGTGCGGCGCGGTCACGTCGACCTGCTCGTGCTCGACCTCGGCCTGCCGGTCATGGACGGCCTCGAGGTGTGCCGCCGGGTGCGGATGGACGACCCGGACCTGCCGGTGCTGATGCTCACCGCCCGCACCGACGAGGTCGACTTCGTCGTGGGACTCGACGCCGGCGCCGACGACTACGTGGGCAAGCCGTTCCGGCTGGCCGAGTTGCTCGCCCGGGTGCGGGCCCTGCTGCGCCGGCTCACCCCGGAGGCCGTCGAGGTCGCCGGCGTGCGGATGGAGCTGTCCGGGCGCCGGGTGCTCGTCGACGGCGTCGAGGTGGGCCTGGCCAACAAGGAGTTCGAGCTGCTGCGGGTGCTGCTGCTGCGCGCGGGCCAGGTCGTCACGCGGGAGGAGATCCTGCGCGAGGTGTGGAACGACCCGGACATGAAGACGTCCAAGACGCTGGACATGCACATGTCCTGGCTGCGCCGCAAGATCGGCGGTGAGCACCGCATCGCCACGGTGCGCGGCGTCGGCTTCCGGTTCAACAACAACTAGGGCAGCGGGCCGTGCGCCGCCGGATCCTGCAGTCCACGCTGCTCGTGGTCGCCATCACGGCCCTCGTGCTGGGCGGGCCGCTCGCGATCACCACGTGGCAGCTGGTCGAGGACATCCACCGCGCCGACCTGCTGTCGCGCCTCGAGCAGGTGGCGGCGCGGCTGGACACCGTCGGCGCGACGATCGACAGCGCCGCCATCGAGCTCGCCGTGCCCGCGGGTGGGCGCCTCGTGCTGCAGCGCTCCGGCGAGCCGGACCAGGTGCTCGGCGCCGACGTCGGTCCGGACCCGGTCTCCGAGTCGCTGCCGTTCGCACCGGGCGGTCTGCTCGTCATGCAGGAGCCGCTGCAGCTGATGCGCACTGAGCAGCTGCAGGTCACGGCCGTGGTGCTGCTGCTCGTCGTGCTGTCGGTGGGCACCGGCGCCGTGGTGGCGACCGTCACGGCGCGGCGGCTCGCCGAGCCGCTGCGCGGGGTCGCCGACCGCGCGGCCCGGCTCGGCGCGGGCGACTTCCGGGCGGTGCCCGACCGGCACGGCATCCCCGAGCTGGACCGGGTCTCCGACGTGCTCGACACCTCTGCGGTGGCGCTGGCCGATCTGCTGCAGCGGGAACGCGCGCTCGTGGGTGACGTGTCCCACCAGCTGCGCAGCCGCCTCACCGCGCTGCAGCTGCGGCTGGACGAGCTCGCCGCCCACCCCGACCCCACGGCGCGCAGCGAGGCGCTGGCCGCGCTCGAGCAGGCCGAGCGCCTGTCCGAGGTGCTCGACGAGCTGCTGGAGACCGCACGCGTGGCGCGAGCGGCGGGCGCGGAGCCACAGGACCTGAAGGAGACCCTGAGCGCCGTGGCCGACGAGTGGCGCCCCGCGCTCAAGGCGGCCGGCCGGGCGCTCAAGGTCCGCGCGCCCGACGGCCTGCTCGCCCGCGTGACGCCCGCCCGCATCCGGGAGGCGATCGGCGCCCTGCTCGACAACGCGATCCAGCACGGCTCCGGCACGGTGACCCTGAGCGCCCGCGCGGCCGAGAACAGCCTGGTGGTGGACGTCGCCGACGCGGGCCCCGGCGTGCCGGACGAGCTGGTGCCGCACGTGTTCGACCGGGGCGTGTCGGTCGGCTCGTCCACCGGCATCGGCCTCGCGCTCGCCCGCGCGCTGGTGGAAGCCGACGGCGGGCGGCTGGAGCTGTCGCGGGCCCGCCCGCCGATCTTCACGATCTTCCTGCCGGCGGCGAGGGCGGACGACGTGGTGGCCGCCGGGCCGCGGCGCACGTCCGCGCCGCGCTGAGGCGCGTCAGGCGGCGGGCACCCTGCGCCGGACGCCCTCGTCCGGGAAGACGAAACGGCGGAAGGCCCACCAGCGGAACGCCATGCCGGCGAGCACGCCGAGGATCTGGCCGCTGACGAAGTCGGCGATCTCCTGCGTGAGCAGGCTCACGGACGGGACGGCGAGGTCGAACACGTAGCGCGAGATCGCCAGCGGCGCGGAGTAGACGCCCACGCCGATGCCGCTGACGAGGAAGAACAGCGCCGCCTCGTGGTGGCGTTCGCGCCCGCCGCGCGTGCGGAACGACCACTCGCGGTTCAGCACGTACGACACGATCGTCGCCACCAGCACTGCGATGATCTTCGCCGTGAGCGGCTTCTCCGCCAGCACCGTGGACTTGAGCAGCAGGAACACGACGGTGTCGATCACCCAGGTGGTGCCGCCGACGAGGGCGAACTTCACCAGCTCACGGTGCTTGATGGCGATGTCGCGGTAGGGCTGCGGGATCATCGCCAGCGCCGACTCGACAACGGACACCTGTTCGATCGTGCCAGACGTCGGCGCCCGGCCGCCCGCCGGTAGGCTTCCTCCACCGTGGACGCCACCCGCTCGCACCCCGCCGGGCGCCTACCGGTCGTCGGGATGGTCGGTGCGGGGCAGCTCGCTCGCATGACCCACCAGGCCGCCATCGCGCTGGGTCAGTCGCTGCGCGTGCTCGCCGCCGACCCCGCCGACCCCGCCGCGCTCGTGTGCGCCGACGTGCACGCGGGCACGCCCGGCGACCTGGCCGCGCTGCGCGCCTTCGCCCGCGGCTGCTCGGCGGTGACGTTCGACCACGAGCAGGTGCCGCAGGAGAACCTGCGCGCGCTCGTCGAGGCGGGTGTGCCGGTCCACCCCGGCCCGGACGCGCTGCTGCACGCCCAGGACAAGCTCGTGATGCGCACCAGGCTCGCCGGGCTCGGCCTGCCCGCGCCCGCCCACGCCGAGGTGCGCGAGCCGGGCGACGTCGCGGGGTTCGCCGCCGAGCACGGCTGGCCGGTGGTGCTCAAGGCCGCCCGCGGCGGCTACGACGGGCGAGGCGTGTGGCACCTGCGCGGACCGGATCCGGCGCTCGTGGCCGAGTTGCTCGCCGCGGGCACGCCGCTCCTGGTGGAGGAGGCCGTGCGGATGCGGCGGGAGCTGGCGGCGCTCGTCGCCCGGTCCCCGTTCGGCCAGGCGGCCGCCTGGCCGGTGGTCGAGACCGTGCAGGAGGACGGGCAGTGCGTGCAGGTGCTCGCGCCCGCTCCCGGCCTCGACGAGGACGTGGCCGCCGAGGCACAGCGGATGGCGCTGCGGATCGCAGCGGAGCTGGGGGTCACGGGGCTGCTCGCGGTCGAGCTGTTCGAGCGGACCGACGGCGTGCTGGTCGTCAACGAGCTCGCCATGCGGCCGCACAACTCCGGGCACTGGACGATCGAAGGTTCGCGCACCTCGCAGTTCGAGCAACACCTGCGCGCGGTGCTGGACTACCCGCTCGGCGCCACCACCCCGACCGCGCCCGCCGTGGTCATGGCGAACGTCCTCGGCGCGCCGCAGCCGGTCGCGATGTCGATGGACGAGCGGGTGCACCACCTCTTCGCGCGCTTCCCGGACGTGAAGGTGCACCTGTACGGGAAGGCCGAGCGGCCGGCCCGCAAGGTCGGGCACGTCACCGTGCTCGGCGACGACATGGCCGCCGTGCGGTCGCGGGCGGCGCTCGCCGCGGCGTGGCTGTCCACGGCCGAGTGGCCGGACGGCTGGTCCCCGCACACGGGCGGCGCCCGGCAGGAGGTGCACCATGGCTGAGCCGGTGGTCGGCGTGATCATGGGCAGCGACTCGGACTGGCGGGTGATGCAGGCCGCGGCCGACGCCCTCGCCGAGTTCGAGGTGCCCTACGAGGTGGGCGTCTACTCCGCGCACCGCACGCCCCAGCGGATGCTCGACTACGCCGCGAGCGCGGCCGACCGGGGCCTGCGCGTGGTGATCGCGGGCGCGGGTGGGGCGGCGCACCTACCCGGGATGGTCGCCGCGGCCACGCCGCTGCCGGTGATCGGCGTGCCGGTGCCGCTCGCCCAGCTCGACGGCCTCGACTCGCTGCTGTCGATCGCCCAGATGCCCGCGGGCGTCCCGGTGGCCACCGTGGCCGTCGGCGGGGCGCGCAACGCCGGGCTGCTCGCCGTCCGGATCCTCGCCGCCGGCGACCCCGCGCTGCGGGAGCGGATGGTGCGTTTCCAGGCCGACCTCGCCGAGACCGTGCTCGCCAAGGACGCGAAGCTGCGGGCGGCCGCCACCGGGCGCGACGCCGCGGGGTGAGCCGAATTCCCGTGGCGGCGCCGCCCCCGCCGTGCGTAGGGTGGCGGTACACGGGAAAGGAGGTGGTCCAGCGTTGAATAGCTACAGGACTCGTGAGGTGGCTGTCCGCTAGCACCACGTGGACTCGTTTCCGACGGCCTCGTGGAAAGCCGGTGTGGTGCCGGCGAATACCAGGCGGTCACCCGTGATCCCCGGGTCCGAGCCCGTCCAGCTCGGTCGACGCAGGCTCGCCTGCGGCCCGGGGATCACGCATGTCCGAAGACGGTCACGCTCGGCCGATGGAGACCTCGTTCCCGTCCGGGTCGGTGACGACGGCCGGCCGCTGTCCCCACGCTGCGGTGCGGGTTCGGCGACGATCCGAGCGCCGGCGGCGTAGAGGTCCCACAGGCGCCCGAGGTCGGGACGACAGCACCGGGAACAGCTCACCGAACACCCGGGCACTTCCCCGGCGGTGCCGCTCGGGTGGCACCGCGTGCGCACATCTCAGCGGATCCGCCGCGGCGGTCGTCGCCCGGGGCGGCACCACCGTTCCCGCCGCGTCGCGCGTCCGTGGCACCACCGCGAGCCCGGTCGCAGCCCGCGGCCGGGCTCGCCGCGGTTGCCGGGGAGCTCAGGGTTCGGGGGAGAGCAGCGCGCCGATCTCGCGGAGCCGGCTCTCGTGCACGCGGGCGTGGTGCTCGCAGAGGACGAGGTCGAGCGCGCTCGGCAGCACGGCCCGCACGCGGGCCGCTGCGCTGCACCGGTCGCACCTGTCGTGCCCGGTGAGGGTGGGCGATGCGTCGGCGGCGTGCACGGCGGCCGTCCTCAGGCGGCGCCCGCCGCCGGGCGGAACAGCGGACCGGTCGCGGAGGGGCCTGCCGTCCACGACCGGTTCGCCGCCCGTGCCGCAGGGGGTCCCGGGGCGATCGGCGGAGCGGAGGAGGGCGAGTCCACGTCGGCTGAGGGGGGCGCCTGCGTGCTCATCGTCGATCTCCGTTCCGCCGGAGCGCCGTCTGCGGCACGGAAGAAGGATCCGGCACCGGGACGGGCCGTTGCCACCCCGCTGTCCCTCCGTCGGACTCCTGCCAGCCTCACCTTCCACATGGGGGTTGTCCCCCATTGCCGCCGTCAGGCGTGCCGTTCCAGGCGGGCGACGGCGGCTTCGAGCCGCTCGGTCACGTCCGGCTCTCCGGGCTCCCGCGGCAGCAGGTCGACGACCTTCCGGAACCGCTGCCGGTAGTGCTCCAGCTCCTCCGGCCGCCCGCCCGCGGCGAGCCACCCGCGCAGCGCGAGGTTGTGCGCCGCCACCACGGCGGCGCCGATGACCGCGGCGCGCAGGTCGCCGTCCGGCTCGCCCGCGTAGCGCTCGCGCAGCCTGCGGGTGAACAGGCGGCGGTAGTGGTCCACCCGCGCCGACTCCCGGTCGCGCAGCGCGGGCACCTCGTGGGTGAGCCGGAACCGTTCGACCGACAGCTCCGGGTCGTCGGCGTAGAGGTCGAACACCGTCTCGCCCGCGCGCACCACGAGCGACGCGGTGGGCTCCGTCGGGTGCGCGGTGGAGAGCACCTCGTCGACCCGCGCCAGCGCGACCTCGTGGTCGGGCGAGATCGCGTCCTCCTTGCTCGGGAAGTAGCGGAAGAACGTCCGCCGCCCGACGCCCGCCGCGGCCGCGATGTCGTCGACCGTCGTCTCCTCGTAGCCGCGCGTGCGGAACAGCCGCACGGCCGCCGCCACGAGCGCGCGCCGCACCTCCGCTCGTCCCTCGGCCGAGCGGCCACGACGGACATTCATGGCACGGAGAGTAACAGGGACCGGTGTACAACGGCACTGAGTGCCGTTAAGCTGGCCGGCATGAACCCCGACTTCGACACCTACCGGCTCAGCGAGGAGCACGAGGCGCTGCGCGAGGCGGTGCGGGCGCTCGCCGAGAAGGAGATCGCCCCGTACGCCGCGGAGGTCGACGAGCAGGGCCGCTTCCCGACGGAAGCGCACAACGCACTGGTCAAGGCGGGGTTCCAGGCCGTCATCATCCCCGAGGAGTTCGGCGGGCAGGGCGCCGACGAGCTGGCGGGGTGCATCGTGATCGAGGAGGTCGCGCGGGTCTGCGCGTCGTCGTCGCTCATCCCGGCGGTCAACGGGCTCGGGCTCACGCCGATCCTGCTCTCGGCGTCCGACGAGCTGAAGCGCGAGGTGCTGCCGTCGATCGCCGCGGGCGACGCGATGATCAGCTACGCGCTCTCCGAGCGGGAGGCCGGCTCGGACGCCGCCTCCATGAAGACCCGCGCCCGCCGCGACGGCGACTCGTGGGTGCTGAACGGCACCAAGTGCTGGATCACCAACGCGGGCGAGTCCACCTGGTACACGGTGATGGCGGTGACCGACCCGGAGAAGGGCGCGAACGGCATCTCGGCGTTCGTCGTGCACCGCGACGACCCCGGCTTCGAGGTGGGCGCGAAGGAGCGCAAGCTCGGCATCAACGGCTCGCCCACCCGCGAGATCTACTTCAACGACTGCCGCATCCCGGCCGAGCGGATCATCGGCGCCGAGGGCACCGGCTTCAAGACGGCGCTGGCCACGCTCGACCACACCCGCCCGACGATCGGCGCCCAGGCGGTCGGGATCGCGCAGGGCGCGCTGGACGCCGCCACCGCCTACGTCAAGGAGCGCAAGCAGTTCGGCAAGCACATCGCCGAGTTCCAGGGCATCCAGTTCATGCTCGCCGACATGGCGATGAAGGTGGAGGCCGCCCGCCAGCTCGTCTACGTCGCCGCGTCGCGCGCCGAGCGGGGTGAGCCGGGCCTCGGCTTCATCTCCAGCGCCGCGAAGTGCTTCGCCTCCGACACGGCGATGAGCGTCACCACCGACGCCGTGCAGCTGCTCGGCGGGTACGGCTACACCAAGGACTTCCCGGTCGAGCGCATGATGCGCGACGCCAAGATCACCCAGATCTACGAGGGCACGAACCAGATCCAGCGGATGGTGATGGCGCGGGCGCTCCTGCGGTGAACCTCCAGGTCATGATCGACCCGTGACGGTGCGGTCACCGGTTGTGCGGCAGCGCGCGGGATGACATCCTCCGGCGCACGATGTCGGCGAGACACAGCTCCCCACTGTCCTTGCTCCCGGCGCTCGACTCGTCACGGCTGGCCTGGGTCGACGCGGCCAAGGGCATGTCGATCCTGCTCGTGGTGGCCCACCACGCGGTGTCGTTCCTGCACACCTCCGGGCTCGTGCCACCGGCCGTCGTGGCGGCCAACACCGCGCTCGCGTCGATGCGCATGCCGTTGTTCTTCCTCGTCTCGGGGCTGTTCGTCGCGCGGCCGCTCGCGGCGCCGTGGCGGGTGCTGCTGCACAAGCGGGTCGCGTTCTTCGCCTACCTGTTCGTGCTCTGGACGCTGCTGCGCTTCGCGTTCTTCCACATCCCCGCCGTCGCGGCCGTGGACCCCTACGTCGACGACACCGATCCCGTGGCGCTGGCGCTGTCGCCGCTGATCCCCGGCTCGGGGATGTGGTTCATCTACGCGCTCGCCCTGTTCGCCGTGCTCGCCAAGCTGGGCAAGGGCCTGCCGGTGTGGCTCCAGCTGGGCGCTGCCGGGGTGCTGTCGGCGTTCGTCGGGGCCGAGATCGTGCAGTTCGAGGAGGACGTCTGGACGCGCATGGCGCGCCACCTGTTCTTCTTCCTGCTCGGCTGGCACGCCCGCACGATCGTCGAGCGCGTGGCCGGCGCGAGCACCGCGCTGCGGGTGGCGGGCGCGGCCGCGACGAGCGTGGGTTGCGCGGTCGGCATGGTCGCGCTCGGCCTGCGCCCCGTCCCGGGCGTGGCGCTCGCGCTCAACGTGCTCGCGGTGACCTTCGGCGTGCTGTTCGCCGCGTGGATCGCGCGGTACCGGCTGGGGCGCCCGCTCGTGGCGCTGGGTGCGCAGACGCTGCCGGTCTACCTGCTCCACGTGTTCTGGGTCGCCGTGGTCATGGTTCCGCTCGCCGACGTCGCGATCCCGCAAGCGGTCCAGTATGCGCTGCCCGTGGTGATCGCCCTCGTGTGCACCGCGCTGTCGCTGCTCACGCACCGGCTGCTGGTGGCCGCGGGCGGCACGTGGCTCTTCGCGCTGCCGGGGCGGCTGGCCTACCGCGCCCCCGCGCCCGCGCGCTGAGCCCGGCTCCGCGCTAGCCGAGCCGGACCGTGGTGCGCTCCGTCGCGGCCTTACGCTCGAGCGCGGCCTCGTCGGGGTTGCGGACCTGCACGAGCGACGCCTCCGCGGCCAGCACGGCGAGCAGCCCGTCGCGCAGGCCCTCGTCGGTGTCCCACTCGAGCGTCGACAGCACGCGGTCCGAGCGCGAGAGGCCGAGCTCCGCGGCGCGGGAGCGGGCGGCGGCGAGGACCTCGGCGACGGTCGCGCCGTCGAGGGCGGCGGCGGAGTCGGGGATCTGCTCCCACGGCTCGAAGTCGTCGCCCTGCAGCCGCACCTCGGTGGCGAAGTCGACCACGCCCGCGGGCAGGCCGGGGACGCCCTTGCCGAACGCATCGAGCGACAGCGCCACGACGCCGCCGGACGGGCCGGACGCCAGCGCGACGTCGACGCGGTCGGCGTCGCAGAGCACCCAGTCGGCGCCCGCGGGGTCGCGGACGACCTCGGCCCCGCACCACCACGCCGCGAGCAGCACGGCCGCGGTCTGCCAGTGCGCGGGCAACAGCGGCGCGATCCGCGCGCCGGGCTCGACGTCGCACTCCTCGCGCAGCAGGTTGGCGGCCTTCGCGGCCCAGTTCGCCGTGGTGGTGCCGGAGAGCTCGACGCGTTCGCCGGTCGCGTCGTCGTAGAACGTGATCAGCGGGCGGGCGGCCACGCTCGGGGTGCGCAGCGGGCCGAGCAGGGCGGCGGTCAGGCTCACGCCCGCCACCCTATGGCGCGCTCAGTCGACGCAGGGCACCCCGGACGCCGTGATCGGCTCGGTGGGCGGGGGCGGCGTGGTCGCGGGCGGCGTCGGGGACGGCGCGGGCGGCTGCTTCGCCGTCGGCACCACGGCCGGGTCGAAGTCGCCGCCCAGCACGACGTTCAGGTGCCCGCGGGCCACGGACCCGTCCTGCTCGGTGCGGATGCCGCCGAGCTGCTCGGCCACGGCGCGCGCGGCGTCGGCGTCGGGGCTCGCGTAGCGGACGACCGAGGTCTCGGTGGCGGCGGTGTTGTCGACGATCCCGCGGGCGAAGCCGAGCCCGCGCAGGTGGTCGGCCACGTTCGCGGCCATGCCGCTCAGCCGCGAGCCGTTGCGCACGTCCACCACGTAGCGGGACGCGACGAGGTCCGGCGGCGGGGGCGGCACGGCGGCCTGCACGGCGGCCGCCTCGGCGGCGGCCCGCTCGGTCGCCTCCTGCTCGGCGATGTGCCGCTCGATGAACTCCTCGACGGCCCGGGGTTCGACGAGGACGACGTCGCCGCGCGCGTTGGACTCGCGGCCGTTGGTGGGGATGGTCACGAACTTGAGGTCCCCGGCCGCGATGTCGGCGGCCTGCCGGGCGAACGCGAGCAGGTCCCAGCCCTCGTCGATCACCAGCGACTGCTGGGCCACCTCGACCAGCGCGGCGAGCCGGGCGGGGTCGGTCAGCGTGCCGGTGGAGAGGATCTTGTCGGCGACCGCGGCGAGGAACACCTGCTGGCGGCGGATGCGTGACAGGTCGCCGTCGGGCAGGCCGTGGCGCTGGCGGACGAACGCGAGCGCGTCCGCGCCGGAGATCGTCTGCGGGCCCGCGGGGAAGCGGGCGCCGGACAGGTGGTCGTCGACCGGGTTGCGCAGGCAGACCTCGACGCCGCCGATGGCGGTGGTGAGGTTGTAGAAGCCGAGCAGGTTGACCTCGGCGTAGTGGTCGACGGTCTGCCCGGTGAGCCGCTCGACGGTGCGGATCAGCGTGGTACGGCCCTCCCGGGCCGACTCGGCCTCGATCCGCTGCGGGTCCCGCACGCCCTCGGCGACCAGCCGCTCGGCGGCGAGCGCCTTCGTGGCCGGGTACGCGGCGTTGATCTTGTCGCGGCGGTAGCCCGGGATGTCGACGTAGGCGTCGCGCGGGATGGAGAACGCCGTGGCCGACCCGCCGCCCTCCGGCACGTGCAGCAGGATGATCGTGTCGGAGTTGAGCACGCCGGTGTCCGGGCCGCTCGACAGCATCCGCTGCACCTCGGGCGGCAGCGGCCTGCCCTGGGCGTCCGTGCGGCTGTCCACCCCGACGAGCAGGATGTTGAGGTCGCCGCCGTCCCCGCCGCCCGCGATCACGTCGGTGGTGGTGATGCCGGCGGTGATGTCGCGGTACAGCGTCCACGCCGTGCCGGTGAGCACCATGACCAGCGCCGAGGCCACCACCAGCGCGGTGCGGAGGCGGTCGCGGAGCGTGCGAGGTCGGGCCGGGCGCACCGGCCGGGGGCGCGGGCGCGGCCGGGGCGGGCCGGCCTGCCGGGACCCGCGCGCGGGGGCGGGGCGGTCCCAGGCGGCGGGACGGGGCCGCGTGGTGCTCCGTCCCTCCATCGGTGCACCTCCGGTCGTCGCGCTCCGCCTCCTTCTCCTAGGGTGCAACACGGGACGCGCTCGTCCAGAACGCCGGGGGGCGTGTCGCGGGTGACCGCCGTCCCGGCTGTGCCAGTTGCACACCGTTACTCCGGTGGACGCGGCCGGAGCGGAGGGAGCGCGCGTTGTCCGAGCAGCTGTCGCTTCTGCTGCCCGTCTGGGCGGGTGATCGCCCCGACTTCCTCGACGCCGCGTTCCGCTCCTCGGTGGACGCCCAGACCCGCCGCCCCGACCAGGTCGTGATCGTCCGTGACGGGCCGGTGCCCGACCCGCTCGTGGACAAGCTCACCGAGCTCGCGAAGGAGAGCCCCGTCCCGGTCGACGTCGTGGAGCTCGAGCGCAACGTCGGCCTCGGGCCCGCGCTCGACGCCGGGCTCGCCGCCTGCCACCACGAGGTGGTGGCCCGCATGGACGCCGACGACATCTCGCTGCCCCACCGGTTCGCGGTGCAGCTGCCGATCATCGAGGCGGGCGCCGACATCGTCGGCTCGGGGCTGGTCGAGTTCGCCGACGACCCGGAGGAGCTGGGCGCGCTGCGGGCCGTGCCGACCGACCCGGAGGAGATCCGCCGCCGGGCCCGGTTCGCCACCCCGTTCAACCACCCGACGGTCGTGTACCGCAAGGCGCTCGTCACCGGCGTCGGCGGCTACACCGACTTCGCGAAGATGGAGGACTACCTGCTGTGGGCGAAGCTGATCCTCGCCGACGCGCGGGTGGCCAACGTCGCGGAGCCGCTCGTGAAGTACCGCGTGGGCGCGGGCGCCTACGCCCGCAGGGGCGGGCGCGATCTGCTGCGCGCCGAGATCGCCCTGCAGCGGCGCTTCCGGCAGCTCGGGTTCACCACGCGCACCCAGTTCGCGCGCAACCTCGTCGTCAGGGGCGGCTATCGGTTGGTCCCGGAGGGCTTGCGCCGATCGGCGTACCGGAAGGTCATCGCCCCGTACCGCCGGTGACACCCGTCCCCGGTAGTGGCAGCATCGCGCCACCCGATCGAGGGGGTGCGATGGATTCCTCACCGGAGGATCTCGCGGTGGAGGGCGCGGCGCTGCTCGCCGACGGCCGCCCGCGCGAGGCGGCCGAGGTGCTGCGCCGGGCCGTGGCGGGCGGGGACCCGTCGGCGTTCGACCTGCTCGTGCGCGCCTACTTCGACAGCGGCAGCTGGCGCGCGGCCGTCGAGCTGCTGGAACCGCACGTCGAGCAGGGCGACCTGCGCTGCGCCGGGCGGATGGGCGTCGCGCTGGTGCAGCTCGGCGAGCGGGAGCGGGCCGAGGCGGTGCTGCGGCTCGCGGTGGGGTCGGGGGACGTGCCGGCCGCGAACGACCTCGCGATCCTGCTGCGCGACGAGCGGCGGCTGGGCGAGGCCGTCCGGGTGCTCGTCGACGCGGCCGCCGCGGGCGACCAGCTCGCCGCGGCCAACCTGGTGGCGCTGCAGCTCGAGGCGGGGGATCTGCCCGCCGCCGTCGAGGCCGCCGAGCGGTACGCCTCCGAGCGGCGCCCCGACACGATCCTGGCCCTGGCCGACGTCCGCGCCCAGCAGGGCCGCTACGCCGACGCGGACGCGCTCTACCAGCGCGCCGCGCGGCTGCGCGCGCTGCGCGCCCACACCTCCTACGGGCAGTTCCTGCACGCCCGCGGTGACGTGGCGGCGGCGGAGCGGGAGCTGTGGGAGGCCGAGCGGGTCGGCGAGCCGGGGGCCGCGTTCGCCTACGGCCGGTTCCTGCTGGACGAGGGGCGGGGCGAGGAAGCGCGCCCCCACCTGCAGGCGGCGGCCGCCGAGGGTGACGAGGCGGCCCTCGCCGCCCTGGCGGAGCTGGACGGGGTGGATGCCGACGAGTACTGAGCCGGGCACCGGCCTCCCGCTTCCCGAGGCCGTCCTCGTCACCGACGGCGGCATGGCCACCGCGCTCGAGGCGCGCGGCCACGACCTGTCCGACGCGCTGTGGTCGGCGCGGCTGCTGCTCGACGCGCCTTCCGAGATCGCGGCCGTCCACCGCGACTTCTTCGCCGCCGGCGCCGACATCGCGATCACCGCGAGCTACCAGGCCTCCTTCGAGGGGCTCGCCGCCCGCGGCGTCGACCGGCAGGGGGCCGAGCGGCTGCTGCGCCGCAGCGTCGAGCTGGCGAGGCAGGCCGCGCCGCCCGACGGCCGCCCGCGATGGGTCGCGGCCTCGGTCGGCCCGTACGGGGCCGTCCTGGCCGACGGGTCGGAGTACCGCGGCCGCTACGGGCTCCCCGTCGCGGCGCTGCGGGACTGGCACCGGCCGCGGATCGAGGTCCTCGCCTCCGCGGGGCCCGACCTGCTCGCGCTCGAGACCGTGCCCGACGTCGACGAGGCCGAGGCGCTCGTCGAGGCCGTCGCCGGGATCGGGGTGCCCGCGTGGCTGAGCTACAGCGTCGCGGGCGAGCGCACCCGCGCCGGCCAGCCGCTCGCCGACGCCTTCGCCGTGGCGGCGGACGCGCCGGGGATCGTCGCCGTCGGGGTCAACTGCTGCGCGCCCGCGGACGTGCCCGCCGCAGTGGCGCTGGCCCGCGAGGTCACCGGCAAGCCGGTGGTCGCCTACCCCAACAGCGGGGAGGGCTGGGCGGGTGGGTGGACCGGCCCCTCCCGCTTCGTCGCCGCCGACGCCCGCCGCTGGATCGAGCTCGGCGCCCGGATCGTGGGGGGCTGCTGCCGCGTGGGGCCCGCGCAGATCGCGGAGCTCGCCGCGGCGGTGGGGCGTCGGTGATCACCGCTAGTCTGCGCGCGGTGGAGAGCGATCCGGTGCGGGAGTACGGCGACGCGCTGGCCGCCGTCACCGTCACCCGGCGCGGGCGGCCGGCGCTGGAGGGGCTGCGGGCGACGCTGCCCGAGCAGCTGCCCCTGGTGGTGGTGGACACCGCCTCGTCCGAGCGGGGCGGCGACGCCGTGCGCCTGCCCGAGGACGTGGGCTGGGCCGCCGCGGTCAACCGCGGGGTGGCCGGGCTGGCCCGGGAGGTGGGCTGGGTCGTGCTCACCGCGCCGGGCGTGCGCTGGCGGCCGGGGGCGGTCGACGCCCTGCGCGCCGCCGCGGTGCGCCACCCCAGGGCCGGGCTGCTCGGACCGGCGCAGCACGGGGCCACCGGGCGCACCGGCGGGCCGGTGCCGCGCCTGCGCGACGCCGTCCGCGGCCGCATCCCGGGGCCCGCGGGGCCAGGGCCGACGGGGTGGCTGTCGAGCGCCGCCCTGCTCGTCCAGCGCTCCGCGTGGGACTCCGTCGACGGGTTCGACGCCCGTTACCTGGACGGACCCGGCGGGTTCTGCGACATCGACCTCGGGGATCGGATGGGGCGGGCCGGGTGGCTCGTCGTTTTCGTCCCGGATGTCGTGATCGATGTCGAGCCCGGTGACACGATCGTGGACGGGCACGGCATTCTGGAGCCGCACGCGGCCGGGCTGCACCGGTTCGTGCGCGACCGCGCTCGCGGACCGGCGCGGGCGCTGGCGGCGCTCGCGCGCCGCGCACTTTGACCCTTGGACGTAGGAGGAGAGCGCGTGCTGGACGACGTCGAGGCCGTGGTGCTGGTCGGCGGCAAGGGAACGCGGCTGCGGCCGCTCACGCTGTCGGCCCCCAAGCCCATGCTGCCGACGGCCGGCGTGCCGTTCCTGGCACACCTGCTCTCGCGGATCCGGGCCGCGGGCGTGCGCCGGGTGGTGCTCGGCACCTCGTACCTCGCGGAGACGTTCTCCGAGTACTTCGGCGACGGCAAACCGCTCGACCTCGAGCTGGAGTACGTGGTCGAGGACGAGCCGCTGGGCACCGGCGGCGGCATCCGCAACGTGTACAAGTACCTGTCGGCGCGCGACATCCTGGTGTTCAACGGCGACGTGCTGTGCGGCACCGACCTGACCGCCGTCGTCGACACCCACCGGCGCACCGAGGCCGACGTCACGCTGCACCTGGTGCGGGTGCAGGACCCCCGCGCGTTCGGCTGCGTCCCCACCGACGAGGACGGCCGCGTCACCGCGTTCCTCGAGAAGACCGAGGACCCGCCCACCGACCAGATCAACGCCGGCTGCTACGTGTTCCGCCGCGAGGTGATCGAGCAGATCCCCGAGGGCAGGCCGGTGTCGGTGGAGCGCGAGACGTTCCCCGGGCTCCTGGAGTCCGGCGCCCGCGTCTCCGGCCACGTCGACTCCGCCTACTGGCGCGACCTCGGCACCCCGCTCGACCTGGTGAAGGGCTCGGCCGACCTGGTCCGCGGCGTCGCGCCGTCGGCCGCCCTGCCCGGCCCGACCGGCGAGCAGCTGCTGCTGGAGGGCGCCGAGGTCGACAGCACGGCGCGCGTGTTCGGCGGCACGGTCGTCGGGCGCGGCGTGAAGATCGGCAAGGGCGCCCGCGTCGACGGCTCGATGCTGTTCGACGGCGCCGTCGTCGCCGACAACGCCCGCGTGGTGAACTCGGTGGTCGGCAACGGCGCCCGGATCGAGGAGAGCGCCGCCGTCTACGACGCGGTGATCGGCGACCGGGCCGTCGTCGGCGCCCACTGCGAGCTGCGGCACGGCATGCGCATCTGGCCCGACGTGGTGCTGCCGCCGCACGGCCTGCGCTTCTCCCCGGACGTCTGATCGTGGTCGGGGCGAGCACGCGCGAGTGGCGGCCGGGCTTCCCGCTCGACGTCGCCGGCGTGCTCGCCCCGCTGCGCCGCGGCCGCGGCGACCCCACCTGGCACGCCGACGGCTCGGCGATCTGGCGCACCGGCACCACCCCGGACGGCCCGGTCACCGTGGCGCTGCAGCGGCGCTCCGACGGCGCCGTGGTCGCCGACGCGTGGGGGCCGGGCGCGGCGTGGTCGCTCGACCGGCTCCCCGCGTTGCTCGGCGCGAACGACCGACCCGAGGAGTTCGTCGCCCACCACCCGCTGGTCGCCGACGCCGCCAAGCGGATGCCCGGGCTGCGCCTCGGCGCCACCATGCGGGTCTGGGACGTGCTGGTGCCCGCGGTGCTGGAGCAGAAGGTCACCGGCACCGAGGCGCGCCGCTCGTGGCGCGAGCTGTGCCGCCGCTACGGCGAGCCGGCGCCGGGCCCCGTCCCGGACGGCATGCGGGTCCCGCCGACGCCGGCCCAGGTGCGCGCGATCCCGGACTGGGAGTGGCACAAGGCGGGCGTCGACCTCGCCCGCAGGCGCGCCATCCTGGCCGCGGCGGCGGTGGCGCACCGGCTGGAGACCGCCTGCGAGCTGGGCGGCGCCCGCGGGCGGGAGCTCCTGCGCAAGGTGCCGGGCATCGGGGTGTGGACCGCCGCCGAGGTCGCCCAGCGCGCGTGGGGCGACGCCGACGCGGTGAGCGTCGGCGACTTCCACATCCCGTCGGTCGTGGGCTGGGCGCTGCTCGGCCGCCCCCTCGACGACGCGGGGATGCTCGCCGAGCTCGCCCCGTACGCGCCGCAGCGGCACCGCGCGGTGCGCTACATCGAGGCGTCGGGGTTCCGCCGCCCGCGCTTCGGGCCGCGGTTCGCGCCGAAGGACTACCGAGCCATGTGAGCCGGGCTCAGCCCTTCACCGCGCCCGAGGCCAGGCCGGCCACGTAGAAGCGCTGCAGCGCGACGTAGAGCACCACGCAGGGGATCATCGCGATCACCGACCCGGCCGCGATGTAGCCGAAGTTGATGTCGCCGTACGTGCCCTGCTGCAGGTTCACCATCGCCACCGGCAGCGTGTAGAGGTCGCGGTCGGTGAGGAAGGTGAGCGCGCCGAGGAACTCGGTCCACGCGGCGAGGAACGCGTAGAGCGCCACGGTCGCCGCGCCGGGCAGGATCAGCGGCCGCAGCACGGACGTGACGATCCGGAACGTGCTCGCGCCGTCGATGTGCGCGGAGTCCTCCAGCTCGCCGGGCACCGACGAGAACGCGTTGCGCATGACGAGCACCCCGAACGGCAGGTTCACCGTGGTGTTGAACAGCACCAGCCCGAGCAGGCTGTCGGTGAGCCGCATGAGGTTCATCTGCAGGTACAGCGGCGTGAGGATGGCCTGGAACGGCACCATCATCGACGCGACCACCAGCGCGAACGCCACCGGAGCCGCCCGGAAGCGGAACCGGGCGAAGCCGTAGCCCGCCGCGGTGGCGAGCACGGTGGTCAGGGCGGCCGTGCAGAGCGCGACGACGAGGCTGTTGCCGACCGCCCGGATCAGGTTCCCCGGCCCGGTGACGAGCGCGACGAAGTTCTCCGCGGTGAGGTCGAAGAACGTCGCGGGGTCGGGCGCGGCGACGATCACCTCGCCCGGCTGCACCGACCGGAACAACCCCCACGCCAGCGGAACGGTGAACACCCCGAAGGCACCCGTGCCGCCCACCGCGTAGAGCACCCGCTTGGTGCGCGTCTCGCGCCGCCCGGTGTCGTTCCTGCTCGACGTGCTGCTCATGCTCACTCCTCGCCGCGCAGCAGCCGCAGCTGCAGGGCCGTCACCAGCGCGACCACGACCACGAGCACGATCGACAGCGCCGTCGCCGAGCCGAGCTGGAGCTGCACGAACGCCCGCTTGTAGATGTGGAGTACGACGGTCGTGGTCGCAGATCCCGGACCGCCGCTGGTCAGGATGTAGAACTGGGTGAACGCCAGCAGCGATCCGATCACCGAGATCACGAGGCTCATCGCGATCGTGCGGCGCAGCATGGGGATCGTGATCCGCCATTCCTGCTGCCACCAGCTCGCGCCGTCGAGGTCGGCGGACTCGTAGACCTCGCGCGGGATGGCCTGCATGCCCGACATCAGCAGCAGCATCGTGAGGCCCGAGACGCCCCAGATCACCAGCACCGAGATCAGCACCGTCGCGAGCCGGCCGTCCACCAGCCACGCGGTGCTGCCGTCGGTGAGGCCGAGGGCGGCCAGCACCAGGTTGACCGCGCCGCTCCCCGGCTGCGCCTCGAGCAGCGCGATGAACGACAGGGTCGTCAGGCCCACCACGAACGGCAGGAAGAAGACGGTGCGCAGCAGCGTCGCGCCCCGGCGCCGGGTGCGCACCAGCACCGCGAGCGCGTAGCCGAGCACGAGGATCGGGAGCGTGACGATGGCGGTGTAGAGCAGCGTGTAGCCGACCGCGCGCAGGAAGCCGAGGTCGTTGCCGATGTTGACGTAGTTGGTGAGGCCCGCGAACTCGACCTCGCCGATCAGCGGCCAGTTCGTGAAGGAGATGCCGAGCGCGAACGCGAGCGGCGCCAGCGCGAACACCGCGATCATCGCGAGCGCGGGTGCGACGAGCAGCAGCCCGGTGCGCGGGGGGTGGGTGAGCGAGCGCGCGCGGCGGGCGGGTGCCGCGTCGGTCGGCGCCGCCGCGGGCGCGGACAGCACGGCGCTCATGCGCTCGCCTGCCCGAGGATGCGGTCGAAACCGTCTTGCGCTTCAGCCATGGCAGCCTCGATCTCGCCGTCGAAGACCGCGCGGCGGAACATCGTGAGCCACGGGCCGTCCGGCTGGTTGAAGATCTCGTTGTACGGGAGCGTCCTGGGCGCATAGCCCTCGTGTTGCTCCAGCAGCGGGGGCAGGACCAGCGGGTACCGCGCCGCGAACTCCGGGGTCGCGACGTCGCTGCGCACGGGCGTGTAGCCGCCCTCCGGCAGCGCCGACTGCTGCGCGAGGTCGAGCGCGAACCGCACGAACTCCCACGCCCCGGAGGCGTTCGCGGCACCCCGCGGGATGCACATGTTGTCGCCGCCGTCGAAGAACGCCCGGCCGCCGTCCGGCCCGGGCAGCAGCCGGACCGTGGTGGCGGCGACGAGGTCGGGGTCGGCGTCCGAGGTCACGGTGCTGTAGTTGGAGGGGAACATCCCGATCCGCCCCGCCCGGTAGTCCGCGCCCCAGCGGGAGGCGTCGTCGGCGAAGTTCTCCGGCGGCACGAGCCCGTCCACCCACAGCGCCCGGTAGAACTCGAGCATCCGCGCCACGGCCTCGTTGCCGAGCACGTTGCCCGTCTGGGCCCCGACCTCGCCCGTGATGAGGTCGGTGTCGGCGGCCCACACGTGCGGCTGGACCACGAACCCGAGCGCGCCCTGGGCGTTGCCGGGGAACGACCAGCCGCGGACGTCGCCGCCCAGGGCGGTGATCCGCCGGGCGGCGTCGAGCAGCGCGTCCAGGTCGGTGGTGGCCTCGTCGACGTCGAGCCCGGCCCGCTCGAACAGGCGCGTGTTGCAGAACAGGGCGGAGTTGTCGGCGAGGTAGGGCACCGCGAAGCGGCGCTCGCCGACCGTGGCCAGCGCCAGGTGCCCCGGGCTGAGCCGGTCGGCGTAGTCCAGCTGCGCGATCAGGTCCGTGAGGTCGGTGAACGCGTCGCGGAAGACGAACAGCAGCGAGTTGATGTCGTCGATGTCGACGAGGTCCGGCACGTCCCGGGCCCGGATCGCCGTGGCGAGCTTCGTGACGTACTGGACGTCCGGGATCGGGGTGAGCTCGACGACGAGCCGGTCCTGGCTCGCGTTGAACCGCTCGACGAGGTCGGTCAGCCCGGCCTGGGTGGCCGCCCGGCACCACACGCGCACGGTGCCGGTGGCCGAGGTGCCGAAGCCGGGGGCCGTGGTGTCCGGCTCCGGCAGCACCGAGCTGCACGCCGGCAGCGCGGTGGCGAGCGCGCCGAGGCCGGCGAGGCGGAGGAAGCCGCGTCGTGAGGTCGTCATCGTCCTCTCCTGCGGGCCGGCGATTCAGGCGGTGGGCAGCCAGACGCGCATGGGGGCGGGGCCGCGGTTGGCCCAGGCGTAGTACGGCACGAGCGTGAGCCCGCCCGCGGTGACGACCGTGACGCCGCCGAGCAGGTCGGGGCGGTGCTCGCTCGACCGCGGCGCGTCGGGGTCGATGCGCAGGTCGTCGACCGGGGTGGCGTGGTCGGCCTGCTCGGCGGCGTACACCAGCGGGCCGCGCTCCAGCGCGATGCAGCCGCGGACCGCGTCGACGCGCGGGTGCGCCGTGGTGGTGCGCACGTCCATCGGCAGCCGCAGCTCCACGACGTCGCCCGCCGCGGCGTCCACCGCCGCGTAGCCGGGCTGCACCGGCGTGCCGTCGAGCGTGGCCGACCCCGCCCACGCGGGCACCCGCAGCGAGAGCCGGACCGGCCCGGGCGCGGCGTCGACGCGCACCCGCACGAGCCCGTCCCACGGGTAGTCGGTCTCGACGGTCAGCGTCGTCGCACCGGCGGTGATCGTGCCGGGCGCGTACTGGTGCAGCTGGACACCCCGGTCGTCGCGGGTGGCGAGGTAGCCCTCCAGCCCGGCCAGGGTGCGCATGACGTTGGGCGGGCAGCAGGCGCAGTCGAACCAGCCGCGCCTGCCGTGGGCGGGGGAGCGGTTGCCGTCGGCGTGGGCGTCGCTGCGCAGCTGCAGCGGGTTGACGTAGAAGTACTCGGTGCCCGCGAGCGACACCCCGGACAGGAAGCCGTTGAAGAGCATCCGTTCGATCGCGTCGGCGTAGCGGGCGTCGCCGGTGGCGAGCAGCATCCGCCAGGCCCACTGCACGCCGCCGATGGCCGCGCAGGTCTCGGCGTAGGCGCGGTCGGTGGGCAGCTCGTAGGGGTCGCCGAACGCCTCGCCCTCCCAGCGCGCGCCCAGCCCGCCGGTGACGTACATCTTCGTGGCGGTCATGTGGTCGAACTGGGTGGCGAGGGCCCGCAGCAGGTCGGCGTCGCCCAGCTCGGCGGCGACGTCGGCGGCGCCCGCCGCGAGGTAGACCGCGCGGACGGCGTGGCCCTCGACGGTGGTGGCCTCCCGCACCGGGACCCGGTCGGAGAAGTAGGTCGGCTCCTTCCCGTACGCAGCGATGAGCCCGTGCCCGCGGGCGTCGACGAAGTAGCGGGCGAGCTCCAGGTGGCGCGGGTCGCCGGTCTCGCGGTGCAGCTCGACCAGCGCCATCTCGATCACCGGGTGGCCGTCGACGTCGTGGCGGCGGTCCGGGCCGAAGGTGTCGGCGAGGTGGTCGGCGAACCGCACCGCGACGTCGAGCAGCGCGGTGTCGCCGGTGCAGCGCGCCTGCGCCACCGCGGCCTGGATCAGGTGGCCCGCGCAGTAGTGCTCGTGGCTCCACGGCAGGTCGGTGTAGCGCCGGTCGCCGTGGCGGACCTGCACGACCGAGTTGAGGTAGCCGTCGGGGGCCTGCGCCGCCGCGACGACGTCGGTGACCTCGCGCTGCAGCCGAAGCAGCTCGTCGGACGGCTCGCGGGCGTACTCCCACGCGACCGCCTCGAGCCACTTGTAGACGTCCGAGTCGGCGAAGACCGGACCGACCGGCTCCCCGCTCGACCGGCCGGCCGCGATGCGCAGGTTCTCGAGGTTGCCCGCCTCCTCCAGGCGCTCCCGCCCCACCCGGATCGCGGCGGCGTTGGCCCGCTGCCGCCCGGCCCAGAACCCGCCGATGCGCACGTCGCCGAGGCCCAGCGGGCGCAGCGCGGCACGGGCCGTCGGCGTCGGGGCGGCGGGGCCGCGCGTGCTGGTCGAGGACGAAGTCGCCGTCATGCCGCTCCTGAAGCGTACGGAAAATTAGGAATTCGTTTTCCGGCAGACCGTAGGCGCGTGGATGCGGCCCCGTCAAGGCGAACTGCCAGGCTGCCGGGGTAGGCTGCGATCGACGTCGGAACGAGCGGAAAGGGGTGCCGGGTGACGAGTGGCCGCACCGGCGTCGTCCGCATCACCGACGTCGCCGCGCTCGCCGGGGTCTCGCCCGGCACCGCGTCGAAGGCGCTCAACGACACCGGGCAGCTGCGTCCGGAGACCCGCGAGCGCGTCCGGCGGGCCGCCGAGCAGCTCGGCTTCACCCCGGACGGCCGCGGGCGCGCGCTGTCGTCGGGGCGCAGCTACACCGTCGGGCTGATCACCACCGACAGCTCGGGTCGGTTCAGCATCCCGATCATGCTCGGCGCCGAGGACGCGCTGTCGGCGGGCGAGATGGCGCTGCTGCTGTGCGACACCCGCGACGACCCCGTCCGCGAGCAGCACTACGTCCGTACGCTGCTCGCCCGCCGGGTCGACGGGATCATCGTCACCGGCAGGCGCACCGAGCCGCGGGCCCCGATCGACGTCCCGATCCCGGTCGTGTACGCGTTCTCCGCCTCCACCGACCCGGCCGATGCGTCGATCCTCGTCGACGACCAGGGCGGGGCGGCGAGCGCGGTCCGGCACCTGCTCGACACCGGCCGCACCGCGATCGCCCACGTCACGGGCCCGGAGCGGCACCGCAGCGCCGTCGAACGCGCCGTGGCCGCCGCCGAGACCGCGGGCGATGCGTTCCGCGGGCCGGCCCTCTACGGGGAGTGGAGCGAGCGGTGGGGGCGGGCCGCGGTGGACCTGCTGCTGCGCGCCCACCCCGACCTCGACGCCGTGTCCTGCGGCAGCGACCAGATCGCCCGCGGCGTGTGCGAGCGGCTGCGCGAGCTGGGCAGGCGCATCCCCGACGACGTCGCCGTCACCGGCTACGACAACTGGGACGTGATGGCGCTGGCCTGCCGGCCGCCGCTCACCACCGTCGACCTCGAGCTGGAGGAGCTGGGCAGGCGCGCGGCCGGGATGCTGCTCGACGCCGTCGGCGGGCGGCCGCACCGCGGCACGCTGGAGATGCCCACCCGGCTCGTGATCCGCGCCTCCACGCTGCCCGACTGATCCCGCTCGGGGTCACGCCGGCGGCGCCAGCTCGACGAAGCGGCGCACGTCCGCCGGGCCGAGCAGCGCCCGCGCCCACCCCGGCAGCCGGTCACCGACCTCGGCGCGGTCACGCACCCCCACCAGTGCGACGTCCGCCGCGACCCCGCCCTGCACCAGCCGTCCGCCGCCGGACCGTTCCAGGTTGGCACGCCAGTGCACGTCCTCGCCGTAGGCGAGCGCGATCAGCCATCCCCCGTCGGACGGGAAGGCCATCACCGGGGAGCGGTACCGGCGTCCGGTCCGGCGCCCCGTGTGCTCGACGACGGCGAGCGGGCGCACCCGCCGGGCCAGCGGGAGCACCGCCGGGTTCAGGGCGCGGGCGACCCGGCGGAACGGTCTGGGCAGCGGCATCTCGGCCGCCAAGATACGGGCGGTATCTCCAAGAAGATACGGCAAGTGTCTTAGGGTGGCGACCATGGGAGTTCGCCGGCACGGCGCCGAGCTCGAGCGCGCGATCGTCGAGGCCGTGTGGGCGGAGCTGGACGAGGTCGGGTTCGCGGCGTTCCGCGTCGGCGCCGTCGCCGAGCGCGCCCGCACGAGCAAGCCCGTCCTCTACCGGCGGTGGCCGGGGCGCGCGCACCTGGTCCTGGCCGCGATCCGGTACGCCGCCCGCGCCCCCGCCGCGCCGGACCCCACCGGCTCCCTGCGCGGCGACCTGGTCGCCCTCATGGCCGCGCTGGCCGCGCACGCCCGCCGCATCCCGTCGTCCGCGCTGTGGGGCGTCCTGGCCGAGGGGGAACGCGACCCCGGCTGCGCGCCGCGATCCTGGACGCCCTCGACGACGGCACGGCCCACGACGCGCTCGCCGCCATAGCCGACCGCGCCACCACCCGCGGCGAGCTACCCGCCCGGCCCGGCCCCGCGCTGCTGCGCCTCCCGGCGGTGCTCGTCCGCGAGCGGGTGCTCGTCGGCGTCCCGCCCACCGACGCCGAGGTCGAGCACCTGGTGGACGAGGTGGTTCTCGTCGCATGGCGCGCGGGTGCGGACGCAGGGTGATCACGCGCGCGTAGGCTCGCGCGCGTGAAGGTGACGGTGTTGGTGGGCGGTGTCGGCGGCGCCCGGTTCCTGCTCGGCGTGAAGGCGGCGCTCGGGCTGCCCGCGGTGGGGGAGGGCGAGTCCCCGCACGAGGTGACCGCGGTCGTCAACGTCGGTGACGACGTCTGGATGCACGGCGTGCGGATCTGCCCGGACCTCGACACCTGCATGTACACCCTGGGTGGCGGCATCGACACCGAACGCGGCTGGGGGCGGGTCGGCGAGACGTGGACGGTGCGCGACGAGCTCGCCGCCTACGGCGCCGAACCCACCTGGTTCGGGCTCGGCGACCGGGACCTCGCCACCCACCTCGTGCGCACCCGGATGCTGCGCGCCGGTTACGCGCTCTCCGACGTCACCGCGGCGCTGTGCACCCGCTGGCGCCCCGGCGCCCGGCTGCTCCCGGCCACCGACGACCGCGTGGAGACCCACGTCGTCGTGGACGACCCGGAGACCGGGCCGCAGGCCCGCAAGGCCATCCACTTCCAGGAGTGGTGGGTGCGCTACCACGCAGAGCCGGTCGCCCACGAGATCGTCTCGGTCGGCGCGGACCAGGCGACCCTGCTGCCCGCCGCCCGCGACGCGATCCTCGAGGCCGACGCCGTGCTGCTCGCGCCGTCGAACCCGGTCGTCAGCATCGGCACCATCCTCGCCGTGCCCGGCGCGCGCGACGCCCTGCGCGAGACGAAGGCGAAGGTGGTGGGGCTCTCGCCGATCATCGGGGGGAAGCCGGTGCGCGGGATGGCCGATGCGTGCCTGACCGCGATCGGCGTGGAGACCACGGCCGAGGCCGTCGGGCGGCACCTCGGGGCGCGCTCCGCGGGCGGGGTGCTCGACGGCTGGCTCGTGCACAGCGGCGACACCGCCGACGTGCCGGGCGTCGAGGTGCGGTCGGTGCCGCTGCTGATGACCGACGTCGAGGCCACCGCGGCGATGGCCCGGCGCGCCCTCGAGCTCGCGGGGGCGACCGTTGCGTGACCACGCCGCCCCCGAAGGGCTCTCCGTCCTCCCGGTTCGCGGGCTCCCGGAGTTCCGCCCGGGTGACGACCTGGCCGGCGCGCTCGCCGCGGCGGCGCCGTGGCTCGAGGACGGTGACGTCGTGGTCGTCACGTCCAAGGTCGTGTCCAAGGTCGAGGGCAGGCTCGTGCCCGCGCCCACCGACCCGGAGGCGCGCGACGCGCTGCGCCGCGAACTCGTCCTCGCCGAGACCGAGCGGGTGCTCGCCCGGCGCGGGAAGACGCTGATCGTCCAGGGCAAGCTCGGGATCGTGCAGGCCGCGGCGGGCGTCGACGGCTCGAACGTGCGCCGCGACGAGCTCGCGCTCCTGCCCGCCGACCCGGACGCGAGCGCCGCCCGGCTGCGGGCCGACCTGAAGCGGCTGCGCGGCGTCGACGTGGCGGTCATCGTCACCGACACGCTCGGCCGGACCTGGCGGGTGGGCCAGACCGATGTCGCGATCGGCTCCGCCGGGCTGCCCGTGCTGCACCGCTACGAGGGCGCGCACGACGCCGAGGGCAACGAGCTGCTCGTCACCGAGGTCGCGCTGGCCGACGAGGTGGCGGCGGCGGCCGACCTGGCCAAGGGGAAGCTCGGCGGGCTGCCGGTCGCGGTGGTGCGGGGCCTGCACCCGGTCGACGACGGCTCCACGGCGCGCGACCTCGTCCGCCCGGTCGAGGAGGACCTGTTCTGGCTCGGCACCGAGGAGGCCATCGCCCGGGGCAGGCGCGAGACCGTCCTGCTGCGCCCCGACCCGGACGAGCTCGCCGACGAGGAGGTGGACGCCGCCGCGGTGCGCCGTGCGGTCGGCGCGGCGCTCGCCACCGAGCCGACGATCCGATTCGCCTGGATGCGCGAGAAGGGCCGGCGCGCGGCGCTCGTCGCGGCGTTGGCCGACGAGCGGCTGGCGCGCGCCCCCGAGCTCGTGCTCGCGTTCTCCGCGGGCGCCGACCCGCTCGCCGCGGGCGCGGGCGTCCACGCGTTCCGGGTCGCGCTGGCGGCCGATGGCCTCGCCTCGTACTGGACGGGGCCGGTCGCGGAGCACGCGGTCGGCGCGTACGTCGACATCCCGCCGGGATGGGAGCTGCGCGGCGCCGTCGGCGTCGGCGTGCCGGCCGAGCCGCCGCAGCCGCGGGCGCCCGGGGAGCCGGCGATCGGGCTCGTCGAGTGGTAGCGCCAGCCACGGCGGCGGCGGAGCTGCGCGCCTGGGAGCCGGCGGATCCCGGCCAGCAGGGCCTGCGGCACGCGCTGCTCGCCTTCATCGATGCCCGCCCCGACGACGCGTGCTCGCGCTCGTGCGTGCCCGGCCACCTCACCGCGTCGGCGCTCGTGGTCGACGCCGCCGCGGAGCGCACGCTGCTCACCCTGCACCCGCGGGTGGGGCGGTGGATCCAGCTGGGCGGGCACTGCGAGCCCGGCGACGCCTCGCTCGCGGACGCGGCGCTGCGGGAGGCCGCCGAGGAGTCGGGCATCGAAGGGCTCGTGATCGACCCGGAGCCGCTGCACGTCGACGTCCACCCGATCACCTGCTCGCTCGGCGTGCCGACCCGCCACCTCGACGTCCGGTTCCTCGTGCGGGCGCCCGCCGGGGCGGTGCCGCGGATCAGCGACGAGTCCGACGACCTGTGCTGGTGGCCGCTCGACGCGCTACCCGAGGACGCCGACACCGTCCCGGCGATGGTGGCGGCCGCCCGCCGCCGCCTGGCCTGACCCACCCCCGGCGAGTCGCGCTCTCCGTGTGCGCGAGTCGCGCTGTGAGTGCGGGCGAGTCGCGGTCTCCGTCCGGGCGAGTCGGGGTCTCGGTGCATGCGTGTCGCGGTCTCGATGTGCGCGAGTCGCGGTCTCGGTGCGCGCGAGTCGGGGTCTCGGTGCGCGCGTGTCGGGGTCTCGGTGTGGGCGAGGTGCGGCCTGCGCTCCCGGCTCTCGGTCCGCGCGCA
>NZ_DATGOP010000152.1:0-219714 GCF_035305885.1 Pseudonocardia sp. | reverse complement strand
GGCGGCGAGCACGCCCACGGTCTCGGCCAGGTGCGGCGAGCAGGTCACGTACGCGACGCCCCCGCCGGGCCGCACGTGGCGCAGCGCGGCGGCGAGCAGCTCCCGCTGCAGCGCGGTCAGCCCGGCGACGTCGGACGGCCGGCGCCGCCACCGGGCCTCCGGCCGGCGCCGCAGCGCCCCGAGGCCGGTGCACGGCGCGTCGACGAGCACGCGGTCGTAGGCCGCCTCCGGCAGCGGCGCCGCGCGCCCGTCGGCCTGGTGGACGGTCACGGGCAGCCCGTCGGTGGCCCGGCGGACCAGGCCCGCGCGGTGCTCGCTGGGCTCGACGGCGTCCAGCGTGCCGCCCTCGAGGCCCACGAGCCCGCCGAGCAGGGCCGCCTTGCCGCCGGGGCCCGCGCACAGGTCCAGCCAGCGGCCGCCGTCGGCGCCGTCCAGCGGGGCGCGGGTGAGGGCGAGCGCCACCAGCTGGCTGCCCTCGTCCTGCACGATCGCGAGCCCCTCGGCCACGGCGTCGATCTCGCCGACGTCGCCGCCGCCGGACGGCAGGTGCACGCCGTAGGGCGAATACGGCGCCTCCTCGCCGCCGGTGACGAGCGCGAGCTCGGTGGCGGTGATCTCGCCGGGGCGCGCGAGCAGGTGCACGGCGGGGCGGGCGTCGTCGGCGGCGAGGGCGGCGTCCAGCTCGGCGGCCGGGTCGGGCGAGCGGCCGAGCGCGTCGGCGAAGGCCTGGGCGATCCAGCGCGGGTGGGAGTGGGCGAACGCGGCGCGGCCCACCGGGTCCTCGTCGGCGGGCGGGGCGAGCGCCTCCACCCAGGCCCGCTCGTCGCGCTCGCCGACCCGGCGCAGCACGGCGTTGACGAACCCGCCCACCCGGCTGCCCGACTCGGCGCGCACCAGCTCGACGGTGGTGGCGACCGCGGCGTGCGGCGGGATCCGGGTGCGCAGCAGCTGGTAGGCGCCCAGCCGCAGCGCGTCGAGCACGCCCGGCTCCACCTTCGACAGCGGGCGGTCGGTGCACTCGTCGATCACGGCGTCGAGCAGGCCCTGGGCGCGCAGCGTGCCGTAGCCCAGCTCGGTGGCGAGCGCGGCGTCGCGGCCCTGCAGCCGGTAGCGGCGCAGGATCGCGGGGAGCGCGAGGTTGGCGTAGGCGTTGCGGGTGCGCACCGCGGTGAGCAGCTCGAGCGCGGCCAGCCGCGGCGGGTCCGGTTCGGGCGGGCGGGGCGGGCCCTGGCGGCCGCGCGGCGGCCCCGACCGGCGGGCACCGGCGCCGCGGTCGCGCCGCGGGCGGCGCGGCCCCTCCCGGCGCGGGCCCGTGCCCGTCATGTCAGCCGCTCCCCCGGCTCGATCCGCACGCCGCGGGCCCAGTCGGGCGCGGGCATGGCCCGCTTGCCCACCGGCCGCACCTCACCCAGCTGCAGGGGCGTGCCGCCGGTGCCGACGAGCACGCGCCGCTTCTCCGCCCGCAGCTCCCCCGGCGCGAGCCCGGGGGCGTCGTCGGGCCGGGTGACCGGGCCGATGCCGAGCCGCTCGCCGCGGAACGTCGTCCACGCGCCGGGCTCGGGCGTGACCGACCGGATCAGGCGGTCGATGGCGACCGGCGGGGCGGTCCAGTCGACGCGGGCGTCGGCGACGGTGACCTTCGGGGCGTGCGAGACGCCCTCGGCCGGCTGCGGCCGGGCCTCGAGGGTGCCGTCCTCGATCCCGTCGAGCGTGGCGACCATCAGCCGCGCGCCCGACTCCGCGAGCCTGCCGAGCAGGTCGCCCGCCGTGTCGGTGGGGCGCACCCGTTCGGTGACGACGCCGTAGACGGGCCCCGTGTCGAGCCCCTCCTCGAGCCGGAACGTGGTGGCGCCGGTGATCTCGTCGCCGTGGCGCAGCGCCGCCTGCACCGGCGCGGCCCCGCGCCAGGCGGGCAGCAGCGAGAAGTGCAGGTTCACCCAGCCGTACCTGGGGATGTCGAGCGCCTTGCGGGGCACGAGGGCGCCGTAGGCGACCACCGGGCAGCAGTCCGGGGCCAGCTCGGCGAGGCGCGTGAGGAAGTCCGGGTCCGACGGCCGGGCGGGGGTGAGCACCGGGATGCCCGCCTCGTCGGCGACCCGTCCGACCGGGGAGCGCACGAGCTTGCGGCCGCGGCCCGCCGGCGCGTCGGGGCGGGTCACCACGGCGACGACCTCGTGCCGCGGCGAGTCGAGCAGCGCCCGCAGGGTCACAACCGCGGCGTCGGGGGTGCCCGCGAAGACGAGCCGCACTACCTGACCTTCCCGAACAGCGGGTGCGGGCTCACCCGGATCTCGGGCACCTGGCCGTCGAACCAGTCCGCGGCGCGGATCTCGGCCATCGCCCGCCGCCGGGTCTCGGGGTCGAGGCGGTCGACGAACAGCACGCCGTCCAGGTGGTCGGTCTCGTGCTGGATGCACCGGGCCAGCAGCTCGGTGCCCTCGACGACGACCGGCTCGCCGTGCATGTTCCAGCCCCGCGCGACCACGTGCAGGTGGCGGCGGCAGTCCCAGCGCAGGCCGGGGATCGACAGGCACCCCTCCGGCCCGACCTGGTCCTCGTCGCCGATCGCGTCCCACGTGGGGTTGACCAGGTGGCCGGAGAAGCCGTCGCAGTTGTAGGTGAACACGCGCAGGCCCACCCCGAGCTGCGGGGCGGCGAGGCCGGCGCCTCCCTCGGCGTTCATCGTGTCGGTGAGGTCGGCCACGAGCTTGCGCAG
The DNA here is from genome assembly GCF_035305885.1 of Pseudonocardia sp. GTDB lineage: Bacteria > Actinomycetota > Actinomycetes > Mycobacteriales > Pseudonocardiaceae > Pseudonocardia. The sequence continues at coordinate 216,998 of NZ_DATGOP010000152.1, read as the reverse complement.
CTCGGCGTCGAACGTGGTGACCTCCTCGGCGCGGGTGCGCAGCACCGGATCACCGAACAACCGGATGGGCAGGACGGACACGCATTTCCTCCAACGGGCGCCACGCGGACGATCAGGGGTGTCGGGAGCGGGGCGCGCGGCGGCGAGACCCCGATTCTGCCACGCGGCCCGCGGCCGGAACTCAGCCGATCTCCACGGGGTCGAGGCGGACGCGGACCGGGTCGGCGGCCTTGCGCGCGGTGCGCACCGCCTGCGCGGCGTGCAGCGCGGCGGCCAGCACCTTGCCCCGCTCGCGCGGCACCCGCACCAGCGCCCGTTCCCGCACCTCGCCGTCGGCCTCCCGGCCGGGTTCGGGCCGCTCCGGCTCCAGCTCGACCGGCCCGAGCACCTCCGCCGACGGCAGCTCGCCGAGCACCGCGTCCACGACCTCGGCGACCGCGGCGGGCGGGCCGTCGACGGCGGCCATGCGCACCGCGGGCGGGAAGCCGACCTCGGCCCGCTGCGCCAGCTCGGCCGCGGCGTGCCCGGCCGGGTCCCAGCGCACCATGGCCTGCACGACGGGCAGCTCGGGGTCGGCCATCACGACCACCCGGCCCCCGTCGCCGTGCGGCACCACCAGCCCGGCCGCGGCGAGCCAGCGGCGCAGCGTCTCCTCGGCCACCCGCAGGTCGGGCCGCGACAGCAGCGCCCACCCGTCCAGCAGGAGGGCGGCGCCGTACCCCCCGGGCACCCGCGGCTCCGCCCCCGGGGTGGCGACCACCAGCTCCGGGCGCTGGTCCGCGGCCGCGAGCACCGGCGCCCCGCCCCCGGACGCGCGGACCGTCGTGCCGGGGAAGGCCCGCCCCAGCTCGTCGGCGGTGCGCCCGGCGCCCACCACCCCGGCCCGCAGCCGCCGCGACCCGCACCCGGGGCAGCGGAACCCCGGTTCCGGGCGCCCGCACCAGCGGCAGTGCGGCAGCTCGGCGCCGCCGGCGTCCCCGGCGGGCCTGCCGGTGAAACCGAGCGGGCCCGCGCACTGGCGGCACCGGGCCGTCTCCCGGCAGGAGCCGCACGCGAGCCACGGCAGGTACCCCGAGCGCGGCACCTGCACGAGCACCGGGCGCCCCGCCGCGAGGGCCGAACGGGCCACCTCGAACGCGAGGTGCGGCAGCCGGGCCGCCCGCGCGTGCGGATCGCGGACGAGGTGGGCGTCGGTCTCGCCGACCGCGGTGACCCGCGGCATCGCGGCCCGGACCGCCGTCCGGTCGGCCACCACCTCGCGGGCCCAGCCGGACTCGACGAGCAGCTGCGCCTCCGCGGTGCGGGCGAACCCGCCGACCAGCAGCGCGGCGCCGACCCCGTGGGCGCGCAGCACGAGCACGTCGCGCACGTGCGGGTACGGCGCGCGCGGCTCGGCGTGCAGGTCGTCGCCGTCGTCCCACACGGCCAGCAGGCCGAGCCGCTGCACCGGGGCGAACGCCGCCGACCGGGTGCCGACGACCACGTCGACCTGCCCCCGCCGGACGGCGAGCCAGCGCCGGTACCGCTCGGCGGGCCCCAGGTCCGCGGTCAGCGCGACCACGGCGCCCGCGCCGAGCAGCCGTGCGCACGCCGCGTGCAGGGCGTCCACGTCGCGCTGGTCCGGCACCACGATCACCGCCCCGCGGCCGGCGGTGACCGTCGCGGCGGCGGCCTCCGCGAGCCGCTGCGGCCAGTCCTCCCCCGGCAGGGCCTGCCAGACCGCGTGCGCCGCCCGACCGCCCGCGAGGGCGTCGAGCAACGCGGACCCGCGGCCGTAGCGGGACCACCCGTCCCGGGGCACCTCGGGGGGCGGCGCGGCCTCGCGCGGCGGCGGCGCCTCCGCCTCGACCCGGGCGTGCCGGGGCGGTACGGCGAGGCGCAGCACGTCGTAGAGCACGCCCGCGTACCGGTCGGCCACGGCCCGGCACAGGGCCGCGACCTCCGGCGTGAGCACCGGCTCGGCCGAGACCACCTTGTCCACCCACGCGAGGCGACCGGTGTGGCCGGACTCGGCGACCCGCTCGAGCAGGAACCCGTCGACGAGTCGCCCGGCGAACCGCACGCGCACCCGCACCCCCGGCTTCGCCTCGGCGTCGAGGTGCGTGGGCACGCGGTAGTCGAAGGGCCGGTCCAGGTGCGCGAGCGGCACGTCGACGGCCACCCGGGCGACCGGCAGCTCGGCCGCGGGCTGCCACTCACCGCGGTTGCGACCCCGTCGGGTCAGGGTGCTCACCACTCGGTGCTCACGCGGGCGCCCACCCGAGCCTGGAGGCGACGCCGGCGTCAGGCGCCCGCCGCGGCCTTCAGCGCGGCGGCGCGGTCGGTGCGCTCCCAGGGCAGGTCGATGTCGGTGCGCCCGAAGTGCCCGTACGCCGCGGTCTGGGCGTAGATCGGCCGCAGCAGGTCGAGGTCGCGGATGATCGCGGCCGGGCGCAGGTCGAACACCTCGGCGATCGCCGCCTGGATCTTGAGCGGGTCGACGCGCTCGGTGCCGAACGTCTCGACGAACAGGCCCACCGGGGCCGCCTTGCCGATCGCGTACGCCACCTGCACCTCGAGGCGTTCGGCGAGGCCCGCCGCGACCGCGTTCTTCGCGACCCAGCGCATGGCGTAGGCCGCCGAGCGGTCCACCTTCGACGGGTCCTTGCCGGAGAACGCACCGCCGCCGTGGCGGGCGAAGCCACCGTAGGTGTCGACGATGATCTTGCGACCGGTCAGACCCGCGTCGCCCATCGGGCCGCCCACGACGAACCGGCCCGTCGGGTTGACCAGCAGCCGGAAGTCGGAGACGTCGATGCCGAGGTCGGTGACCTCCGGGCCGACCACGTGCTCGCGGATGTCGGGCGTGAGCAGGCCGTCGATGTCGATGTCGGCGGCGTGCTGGGTGGACACGACCACCGTGTCCAGCCGGACCGCCTTGTCGCCGTCGTACTCGATCGTGACCTGCGTCTTGCCGTCCGGGCGCAGGTACGGCAGGAGGCCGGACTTGCGGGCCGCGGTGAGGCGGCGGGCCAGCCGGTGCGCGACCGCGATCGGCAGCGGCATCAGCTCCGGGGTGTCGGTGTTGGCGTAGCCGAACATCAGGCCCTGGTCGCCCGCGCCCTGGCGGGCGATCTCGTCCTCCGCCGCCTCGACCCGGGTCTCGTAGGCGGTGTCGACGCCCTGCGCGATGTCCGCGCTCTGGGCGCCGATCGCGACGTTGACGCCGCAGGAGGCGCCGTCGAAGCCCTTGGCCGACGAGTCGTAGCCGATCTCGAGGACCTTGTCCCGCACGAGCGTGGGGATGTCGGCGTAGGCGCTGGTGGTGACCTCGCCCGCCACGTGCACCTGCCCGGTGGTCACGAGCGTCTCCACCGCGACCCGGCTCCGCGGGTCCTGCGCCAGCAGCGCATCGAGGATGGTGTCGCTGATGGCGTCGCACATCTTGTCGGGGTGACCCTCGGTCACCGACTCGCTGGTGAACAGCCGCCGCCCTGGTGTCGCCACGCCCACTCCGTCCGCATCTCACTTCGGAATTCCACCCGGGTCCCACGCCACCCGGTGTTCGAACCGCGAGCGTAGTCGACGCGCCGACCGGGGCACGGGGCAGCGGGTAGGTCGCTCGACGAGCACGCAACGTCACGTCGTGCACGACACGCCCCGGACTCGTCAATCCATCCGGTGATGTTGCGCTGGGTAGCGAATCGGTAACGGAAACGCTCGTTGGTCCCCTGCGAAGGCCCACTTCTACGGAGGACACCTGATCATGAAGGCCCCCACGTCGTTGTTCGACCGACCCGGCCGCGCGACCGCTGCCGTGGGTGCGGTGGTCGCGGTCAGCGCGACCGCCGTCGTCGCCCTGCTCTCCGGGACCGCCACCGCGACGCCCGGTGCCGAGCAGCCGGGCCGCTGCACCAAGAACGTCAACGTGCGCGCGGAGCCCAGCACCTCCTCCCGGATCGTCGCCCTGTGCGAGGAGGGCACGGCGGTGAAGGTCGGTGAGTCCCGCGACGGGTTCCTGCGGCTGACCAACATGGGCGGCTGGGCCGCGCAGGAGTACATCTCCGTGAACGGGCGCGCGCCGGCCCCCGCCGCGCGCAACACCGACTCCGACGACGACAGCTCGAGCTCCGACCGCCGGTCCCGTCGCTCGACCGACGACTCCGACGACAGCAGCCGCTCCGAGCGCCAGGGCAGCCGCAGCAGCGACAGCAGCTCCGAGCGCAGCAGCTCCCGGGGCAGCGGGTCCGACAGCGGGTCCGACAGCAGCGGTTCGCAGAGCAGGGGCTCGCAGGACAGCAGCGCGAGCGACAGCAGCTCGGAGGAGAGCGAGGACGAGGACTCGACGGCGGCCGACTCGTCCGAGGAGGAGTCCGACGACTCCGAGGACACGAGCCGCGTGCACGCGCCCCGCTCGGGGGGTCTCGGCGGCCTGTTCCGCTGAGGCGGGGCCGGTGCTCCGCGGGGCGGGCTGCGCCGGGTGTCCCCGGACCCGCTCGCTGCGCCCGCCCCGCGGTCACCACCTCGCGTTCCGCGGCCGCCCGCGCCAGGCGCCTCAGGCCAGGCGGGCGGCCACCGCGTCCCACACCCGGGACGCCAGCAGGGCCTTGGAGCCCGGTTCGAGCTCCTGTTCGCTGCCGTCGGCGCCCAGCAGCCACCCCGCGTTGTCGGGCACCTCGAACGCCCGCCCGTCGCCGACGGCGTTGACCACCAGCAGGTCGCAGCCCTTGCGGGCGAGCTTCGCGCGGCCGTGGTGCAGCGGGTCGCCGGTCTCGTCCCCGGTCTCGGCGGCGAAACCGACCACCACCTGCCCCGGCTCCCGCGCGGCGACCAGCTCGACGAGGATGTCCGGGTTGAGCGCGAGCCGCAGCGGCGGCGGCTCCGACCCGTCCTTCTTGATCTTGTGCTCGGCCAGCGCCTCCGGCCGGAAGTCGGCCACGGCGGCGGCCATCACCACCGCGTCCGCGCCCTTGGCGGCGGCGTGCATCGCGTCGCGCAGCTCGAGCGCCGACCCGACCCGCACCACCTCGACCGCGGCCGGGTCGCCGAGGTCGGCCGTGTGCGCGGCCACGAGCGTGACCTGGGCGCCCCGCTGCGCCGCGACCCGCGCGAGCGCGTAGCCCTGGCGGCCCGACGAGCGGTTGCCGAGGTAGCGCACCGGGTCGAGGGCCTCGCGCGTGCCGCCCGCGGAGACGACGACGCGGCGGCCCTCCAGATCGCGGGGCAGCGCGTCGCCGCGTTCGAGCAGCAGCCGGGCCAGCTCGGCGATCTCGGCCGGCTCGGGCAGCCGACCCGGGCCGGTGTCGGCGCCGGTCAGCCGGCCGGAAGCGGGCTCCATGACGACCACGCCGCGGGAGCGCAGCAATTCCACGTTGGCGCGCGTGGCCGGGTGCTCCCACATCTCGGTGTGCATGGCCGGCGCGAACAGCACCGGGCACCGGGCGGTGAGCAGGGACGCGGTGAGCAGGTCGTCGGCGCGGCCGGCCGCGGCGCGCGCGATCAGGTCGGCGGTGGCCGGGGCGACGACGACGAGGTCGGCCTCCTTGCCGAGCCGCACGTGCGGCACTTCCGGGACGTCGGCGAAGACCCCGGTGTGCACCGGTTGCCCGGACAGGGCCTCGAACGTCGCGGCGCCGACGAACTCCAGCGCCGAGGCCGTCGGGAGCACCCGCACGGAGTGCCCGGTCTCGGTGAGCCGGCGCAGCAGCTCGGCGCTCTTGTAGGCGGCGATGCCCCCGGCGACACCCAACAGGACCCGGGGGCCGGGCACTACTCGCCCTCGGTGTGCTCGAGCAGCCCGGCCTGGATCTCGCGCATGGCGATCGACAGCGGCTTCTCGCGCGGACCCGGCTCGACGAGCGGGCCGACGTACTCCAGCAGGCCCTCGCCGAGCTGCGAGTAGTAGTCGTTGATCTGGCGGGCGCGCTTGGCGGCGTAGATCACCAGCGCGTACTTCGAGCTGACCTTGTCGAGCAGGTCGTCGATGGGCGGGTTGGTGATGCCCTCGGGGGTGGAACCGGCGACTGAACCGGTCATCGGCATGCTCACGAAGAAGACTCCTGGGGGAACGGCCGTACCGCGGGATCACCCGCGCCGACCAGCAATTCTACCAACCGGGACACGACGTCCTGCAGGTCGGCGTTGACGATGACCACGTCGAACTCGTCGCTGGCCGCGAGCTCCTCGCGGGCGGTCTGCAGGCGACGGCGGAACTGGGCTTCGGACTCGGTGCCCCGCTCGCGCAGCCGCCGCTCCAGCTCGGCGAGCGACGGCGGCGCGAGGAACACGGTGACCGCCTCGGGCAGGACGGCCTTGATGGTGCGGGCACCGGCGAGGTCGACCTCGACGAGCACCGGACGCCCCTCGACGAGGGCCCGCTCCACCGGCTCGCGCGGCGTGCCGGACCGTTGCAGGCCACCGTGGATCTCCGCCCACTCCAGCAGCTCGCCGCGGGCGATGAGCTCGTCGAAACGGGCGGGGTCGACGAAGTGGTAGTGCACCCCGTCGACCTCGCCCGGGCGGGGTGCGCGCGTCGTGACCGACACGCTGAAGTACATCTCCGGCAGCCGGCTGCGCAGCGCGTTGACCACGCTGGACTTGCCGACGCCGGAGGGGCCGGCCAGTACCACCAGCCGACCCCTCCGTACGCCTTCCGACACGCTGCTCAGTCTTCCAGAGCCCGAACCAGCGCGTTCGTCAGGACTCGAAGTCGGCAAGCAGCGCCTTGCGCTGCCGCTCGCCCAGCCCGCGCAGCCGGCGCGACGGCGCGATCTCCAGGCGCTCCATGATCTGAGCCGCCCGGACCTTGCCGACGCCCGGCATGGCCTCGAGCAGGGCCGAGACCTTCATCTTGCCCAGCACCTCGTCGGACTCCGACTGCTTCAGGACTTCCCCGATGGTCGTCCCTCCGCGCTTCAGCCGGTCCTTCAGCTCGGCCCGAGCCCGGCGCGCCGCAGCCGCCTTCTCCAGGGCGGCAGCACGCTGTTCCTCGGTCAGCTGGGGAAGGGCCACGGTCTCCTCCGTCTTTCTCCGTGCGGCCTGCAATCCAGGCGCATCCTCACCACCGTCGCGGGCCCCGGCCCGCGGCTCCCACCGAACGTACTCACGCCCGGCCGGGAAGGGGAAACGGGGGTCCACCTGCCGGTTCTCCCTCGGGGCCCACCCGTACGGGTGATACCACGGGAATGCGCCCGATCGTGGATTCAACCCGCCCACTCGGCGCACCGGAACGACCGTCGCCCCGCTCGCCACCGTACCCGCGCCCCTGCGGACCACCCGATCGTCGGATTCGCCCGAACCGCGGGCCCGTGGGCGGCCGCGCCGATCAGTCGTGCGGGCGCGCCGAGCTGCGCCGACCCGCTGTCGGCGGGTGCTCCGGCGCGACGAATGATCAGTTCGGTGATCCGCGGCACGGTGCCGGGGCCGGGGCGCGCCGGGCGCACGGTCGGCGCTCGTGGGCGCACGACGATCGGGCGCCTGCCCGAACCGGCCGTCGAGCACGGGCCAGGCGGCGGTCGCGGGCCGCACGAGCGGATCCCGCGCAACCGCGACGGCCTTGCGTCGGACGGCCGGCCGCCCGGGTGCATCCCCCGCGCGGCCTCCTGGTGGCGCCGCGCGGTGTGCCGGGTCGCTCCTCGCAGGTCGAGGGCGCTTGGCGTCGCTACGCGATCGCGTCGCGACCCTCGACCTGCGAGCCTCTGCGGCCCCCAACGGCAGGCTTCGCGGGCAGCCCGAGGGCCTGCCCAGCGGGGCGCGCGGCGCCGCCGGGAGGCGGTCTCACCGCGTGCGGGCGGGCTACTCCAGGGCCGCCAGCTCGTCGCGCAGCGACTCCGCCGCCGCCCGCAGGGCGGCGACGTCCGGGCCGGCCTTCAGCACGGAGCGGGCGGCCGCGGGCAGGACGATGCCCCGCAGGCCCGCGAAGATCCCGGGGATGTCCGCGGGGGCCGCGCCCTGGGCACCGAGGCCCGGCGCGAGCACCGGGCCGTTCACGGCGGACAGGTCGAGCCCGTGCTCGCGGGTGGCGCCGACGACCACCCCGACGTCGCCGAGCGGTTCGGCGCCGGCGTTGCGGGCCGCGGCGGCGTCCACCACGGCCTGGGCCGTGCAGCGCCCGCCGAACTCCGCCAGCTGCACCTCGGCGCCCTCCGGGTTGGAGGTGCGGGCGAGCACGAACGCCCCGCGCCCGGCGTCGGCGGCGGTGTCGAGCGCGGCCGTGAGCGACCCGAACCCGAGGTACGGCGAGAGCGTCACCGCGTCGGCGCCCAGCGGCGCCCCCACCCCGAGGTAGGCGTCGGCGTAGCCGTCCATGGTCGAGCCGATGTCGCCGCGCTTGACGTCGAGGATCGTGAGCGTCGGGGTGCCGGCGAACGCCGACAGCAGCTCCTCGAGCACCGCGATGCCGCGCGAGCCGTGCCGCTCGAAGAACGCCGACTGCGGCTTCACCACGGCCACCGTCCCGGCGAACGCCTCGGCGCAGGCCTGCGCGAACCGGGCGAGCCCGTCGCCGTCGTCGGTCAGCCCCCACGCGGCGAGCAGGCCCGGGTGCGGGTCGATGCCGGCGCAGAGCGGCCCGAGGTCGGCCACCGCGCGCACGAGGCGCTGCCCGAACGCCGCCGTCACGAGCGGGCCTTCTGCAGGCTCGCGTGGGCGTCCTGCAGCGAGCGGACGCCGATGCGGCCCGCCTTCATCGCCTCGATGCCCTGCACCGCCGCCCCGGCGCCCTGCACCGTGGTGATGCACGGGATCCCGCGGGCCACCGCCGCGGAGCGGATCTCGTAGCCGTCCACGCGGGGCCCGGCGTTGCCGTACGGGGTGTTGATGATCAGGTCGACGTCCCCGGCCAGGATCCGGTCGACGATCGTCTCGCCGCCCTCGTAGTGCTTGCGCACCACCGTGGCGGAGACGCCGTGGCGGCGCAGCACGTCGGCCGTGCCCGCGGTGGCGAGCACCTCGAAGCCGAGGTCGGCGAGCCGCAGCACCGGGAACACCATCGCGCGCTTGTCCCGGTCGGCGATCGACACGAACACCTTCCCGGACGTGGGCAGCGACCCGTACGCCCCGGCCTGCGACTTCGCGAACGCCGCGCCGAACGAGCCGTCGAAGCCCATGACCTCGCCGGTGGACTTCATCTCCGGCCCGAGCAGCGGGTCGACACCGTGGCCGTCGACGGTGCGGAACCGGTGGAACGGCAGCACCGCCTCCTTGACCGCGATCGGCGCGTCCGGCGGCAGCTCCCCGCCGTCGCCGGTGGCCGGGAGCATGCCCTCGGCGCGCAGCTCGGCGATCGTGGCGCCCATCATGATCCGCGCCGCCGCCTTGGCCAGCGGCACCGCGGTGGCCTTGGAGACGAACGGGACCGTGCGGGAGGCCCGCGGGTTGGCCTCCAGGACGTAGAGCGTCTCCCCGTGCAGGGCGTACTGCACGTTGAGCAGCCCGCGGACGCCGACGCCGTGGGCGATCGCCTCGGTGGAGCGGCGCACCCGCTCCAGCACGGAGCGGCCCAGGGTGATCGGCGGCAGGGCGCACGAGGAGTCGCCGGAGTGCACCCCGGCCTCCTCGATGTGCTCCATGACGCCGCCGATGAACACCTCGTGGCCGTCGCACAGCGCGTCGACGTCGATCTCGATGGCGTCGTCGAGGAACCGGTCGACGAGCACCGGCCGCTCCTCGCTGATCGCGGTGGCGCGCGAGATGTAGCCGGCGAGGGTCTCGTCGTCGTAGACGATCTCCATGCCCCGCCCGCCGAGCACGTACGACGGGCGCACCAGCACCGGGTAGCCGATGCGCGCCGCGATCGCGCGCGCCTCGTCGAACGACGTGGCCATGCCGAACGCGGGCGCGGGCAGGCCCGCCTTGCGCAGCACCTCGCCGAAGGCGCCGCGGTCCTCGGCGAGGTCGATCGCCGCCGCGGACGTGCCGACCACGGGCACCCCGGCCGCGGTGAGCCGCTGCGCGAGCCCGAGCGGGGTCTGCCCGCCCAGCTGCACGATGACGCCCGCGACGGTGCCGGACCGCTGCTCGGCGTGCACCACCTCGAGGACGTCCTCGAAGGTCAGCGGCTCGAAGTAGAGCCGGTCGGCCGTGTCGTAGTCGGTGGAGACGGTCTCCGGGTTGCAGTTGACCATGACGGTCTCGAACCCGGCCTCGCGCAACGCCATGACCGCGTGCACGCAGGAGTAGTCGAACTCGATGCCCTGCCCGATGCGGTTCGGCCCGGAGCCGAGGATGATCACCTTCGGCTTCTCGGTCTGCGGCGCGATCTCCGACTCCGCGGCGGGGTCGGTCTCGTAGGCGCTGTAGTGGTACGGCGTCTTCGCGGCGAACTCGGCCGCGCAGGTGTCGACCGTCTTGTAGACCGGCCGGATGCCGAGCCGGTGCCGCAGGGCGCGCACCCCGTCCTCGCCGGCCAGCTCCGGGCGCAGCGCCGCGAGCTGCCGGTCCGACAGCCCCGCCCGCTTCGCCCGCCGCAGCAGGGGCGCGTCGAGCACCGGGGCGTCGACGATCTCCTGGCGCAGCTCGGTGAGCGCCGCCACCTGGTCGACGAACCACGGGTCGATGCCCGACTCCGCGGCGACCTCGGCGACGCTGCGGCCCATCCGCAGCGCCCGCTCGACGGCGTAGATCCGCCCGTCCCGGCTCGCGGCGACGTCCGGCTCGCCGTCGGGGTCGGGCGTGGTCCAGAACCCGACGCGCGAGGTCTCCAGCGACCGCAGCGCCTTGCCGAGCGCCTCGGGGAACGAGCGGCCGAGCGCCATCACCTCGCCGACGCTCTTCATCGTGGTGGTGAGCTCGGGGTCGGCGCCGGGGAACTTCTCGAACGCGAACCGGGGCACCTTCACCACGACGTAGTCGAGCGTCGGCTCGAACGCGGCCGGGGTCTCGCCGGTGATGTCGTTGCGGATCTCGTCGAGCGTGTAGCCGATCGCCAGCCGGGCGGCGATCTTCGCGATGGGGAACCCGGTGGCCTTCGACGCGAGCGCCGAGGACCGCGACACCCGCGGGTTCATCTCGATGACGACGAGCCGGCCGGTCCTCGGGTGCACCGCGAACTGGATGTTGCAGCCGCCGGTGTCCACCCCGACCGCGCGCAGCACGGCGATGCCGACGTCGCGCATGTGCTGGTACTCGCGGTCGGTGAGCGTCATCGCCGGGGCGACGGTGATCGAGTCGCCGGTGTGGACGCCCATCGGGTCGAGGTTCTCGATCGAGCAGACGACCACGACGTTGTCGTTGCGGTCGCGCATCAGCTCGAGCTCGTACTCCTTCCACCCGAGCACCGACTCCTCGATGAGGACCTCGGTGACCGGCGAGGCGGCGAGCCCGGTGCCGGCGAGCCGCTCCAGCTCCTCCGGGGTGTGCGCCATGCCGGAGCCGAGGCCGCCCATCGTGAACGAGGGGCGGATGACGACCGGGAGGCCCAGCTCGGCGACGGCCGCCCGCACCTCCTCCATCGAGTGGCAGACCGCGCTGCGCGGCACGTCGCCGCCGACCGACTGCACGATCTCCTTGAACTTGAGCCGGTCCTCGCCGCGCTGGATGGCCTCGATGTCGGCGCCGATCAGCTCGACGCCGTAGCGCTCCAGCACCCCCTGCTCGTGCAGGGCGACCGCGGCGTTGAGCGCGGTCTGCCCGCCCAGGGTGGGCAGGATCGCGTCCGGCCGCTCCGCGGCGATCACCTGCTCCAGGAACTCGGGCGTGACCGGCTCGACGTAGGTGGCGTCGGCGAACTCGGGGTCGGTCATGATCGTGGCCGGGTTCGAGTTCACCAGCGAGACGCGGATGCCCTCGGACCGCAGCACGCGGCAGGCCTGCGTGCCGGAGTAGTCGAACTCGGCGGCCTGGCCGATGACGATCGGCCCGGAGCCGATCACCAGCACGTGCCGGATGTCGTCGCGCCTGGGCATCAGCTGTTGCTCCCGTCCATGAGCTCGACGAACCGGTCGAACAGGTCCTGCGCGTCGTGCGGGCCCGCGGCGGCCTCGGGGTGGTACTGCACGCTGAACGCGGGCACGTCCACCGCGCGCAGGCCCTCCACGCAGCCGTCGTTCGGGCAGGTGTGGGTGATCTCGGCGGGGCCGAACGGGGTGTCGAACCGCTCCCCCGCCTCGCCCTCGACGGCGAACCCGTGGTTCTGCGAGGTGATCGCCACCCGGCCGGTGGCGTGCTCGACCACCGGGATGTTGATGCCGCGGTGGCCGTAGCGCAGCTTGTAGGTGCCGCGGCCGAGCGCACGGGCGAGGATCTGGTTGCCGAAGCAGATCCCGAACGTCGGGATCCGCCGGGCGAGCACCTGCCTGGTCAGCTCCACCGGGACGTCGGCGGTGGCCGGGTCGCCGGGCCCGTTGGCGATGAAGAACCCGTCCGGGGCGAGGTCGTCGATCTGCTCGATCGGGGTGTGGGCGGGCAGCACGTGCACCTCGATGCCGCGGGCGGCCATCATCCGCGGGGTGTTGTACTTGATCCCCACGTCGAGCGCGGCCACCCGGAACCGGCGTTCCCCGACCGCGGGCACGACGTAGGGCTCGGGGGTGGTCACCGCGCCGTAGAGGTCGGCGCCCTCCATCGGCGGGCTCGCGAGCACCCGCTCGAGCAGCTCGGCGTCGGGGGCCAGTGCGTCGCCGGAGAACACGCCCGCCCGCATGGCGCCGCGCTCGCGCAGGTGGCGCACCACGGCGCGGGTGTCGATGCCGGAGATCGCGACGACGCCCTGTTCGCGCAGCGCGTCCTCGAGCGAGCGGCGCGAGCGCCAGTTCGAGGGCGTGCGGGCGGGGTCGCGCACCGCGTAGCCGGCCACCTGGATGCCGCGGGACTCGTCGTCCTCGTCGTTCCAGCCGGTGTTGCCGATCTGCGGCGCGGTCTGCACCACGATCTGGCGGTGGTAGCTGGGGTCGGTGAGGGTCTCCTGGTAGCCGGTCATGCCGGTGGTGAACACCGCCTCGCCGAGCCCCTGGCCGCGGGCGCCGTAGGCCTCGCCGCGGAAGATCCGTCCGTCCTCGAGGACGAGAACCGCCGTCACGCCCGCACCTCCTCGTTCCTCGCCGTGATCCGCCCGCGCAGGACGGTGGCCGTCACCGCGGCGGGCAGTCGCATCCCCTCGAAGGGGGTGTTGGTGGCCTTGCTCGCCATCGCCGCGCCGCGCACGGTCCACACCGCGTCCGGGTCGACGACGGCGAACGTGGCGGGCTCGCCGACCGCGATCGGCCGCCCCTGGTCGGCAAGGCCCGCGATCTGCGCCGGCCGCTCCGACATCACGCGGGCGACGCCGCGCCAGTCCAGCAGGCCGGGCTCGACCATGGTGTGCACCACGACGGAGAGCGCCGTCTCCAGCCCCAGCATCCCGGGCTTGGCCGCGGCCCACTCCGTGTCCTTGTACTGGGCGGCGTGCGGGGCGTGGTCGGTGGCGACCACGTCGATGACGCCCTCGGCCAGCGCCGCGCGCATCGCCTTGGTGTCCTCGCCGGTGCGCAGGGGCGGGTTGACCTTGTTGACCGGGTCGTAGCTCGCGATCGCCGCGTCGGTGAGCAGCAGGTGGTGCGGCGTGACCTCGGCCGACACCCGCACGCCCCGCGCCTTCGCCGCCCGCAGCACCTCGACGGTGCGCGCGGACGAGACGTGGCAGACGTGCAGCGCCGCCCCGGCGTCGCGGGCCAGCGCGCAGTCGCGGGCCACGATCGTCTCCTCGGCGGCGGCCGGCCACCCGGCGAGGCCCAGCCGGGACGCGACCACGCCCTCGTGGGCCTGGGCGCCGACGGTGAGCCGGTGGTCCTCGGCGTGCTGGGCGATCACGACGTCGAGGGCGGAGGCGTACTCCAGCGCGCGCCGCATGATCACCGGGTCGTGCACGCAGCGGCCGTCGTCGGAGAACATCCGCACCTGGGCGCGGGAGCGCGCCATCGTGCCGAGCTCGGCCATCTTGACGCCCTCGAGCCCGACCGTGACCGCACCGACGGGGTGCACGTCGACCAGGCCGACCTCCTCGCCGCGGCGGCGCACGTGCTCCACGACGACCGCGGTGTCGGCGACGGGGTCGGTGTTGGGCATCGCGAAGACGGCGGTGTAGCCGCCGCGCGCTGCGGCGCGGGAGCCGGTCTCGATGGTCTCGGACTCCTCGCCGCCGGGCTCGCGGAGGTGGGTGTGCAGGTCGACGAACCCCGGCAGCAGCACGCCGCCCGCCGCGTCGAGGACCTCGACGCCGTCGGGCCGCTCGAGGCCGGCGCCGATGTCGGTCACCACGCCGTCGCGGACGAGCAGGTCGACGGCGTCCTCCCCGTACGGCCGCGCGTTCGTGATCAGCAGGTCAGTCATGAGAGCCTCCGCCGAGGTTCAGGAATGTGGCTTTCCTGCCCTCCAGGTTCGTGAATGTGGCTTTCCTGAACTTCTCCGGAGCACGCCGCCGGCTCATTCGGGGGCTCCGGCCAGCAGGTGGTACAGCACGGCCATGCGCACGTGCACGCCGTTGGCGACCTGCGCCAGGATCGTCGAGGCCGGGCTGTCGGCGACCGCGGGCGCGATCTCCATGCCGCGCACCATCGGGCCGGGGTGCATGACCACGGCGTGGTCGGGCAGCAGCCGCGCGCGCTCCTCGGTGAGGCCGTAGCCGATCGCGTACTCGCGCGCCGACGGGAAGAAGGCGCCGTGCATCCGCTCGGCCTGCACCCGCAGCATCATCACCGCGTCCAGGCCGGGCAGCTCGGCGTCCAGTTCGTGGCTCACCCGGCACGGCCACTGCTCCACGCCGACCGGCAGCAGCGTGGGCGGCGCGACCAGCACCACCTCGGCGCCGAGCGTCGCCAGCAGGAAGACGTTGGAGCGCGCGACCCGGCTGTGCAGCACGTCGCCGACGATCCCGACCCGCCGCCCGGCGATGCCGCCGAGCCGGTCACGCAGGGTCGCCGCGTCCAGCAGGGCCTGGGTGGGGTGCTCGTGGGTGCCGTCACCCGCGTTGACGATCGAGGTGTGGGTGCCGGTCTTGGCCGCGTCCCGGTCGACCCAGCCGGCCAGCCGGTGCGCCGCGCCGGAGGCGGGGTGCCGCACGATCACGCAGTCGGCGCCGACGGCCGAGAGCGTGAGCGCGGTGTCGCGCAGCGACTCGCCCTTGCCGACCGAGGACCCCGAGGCGCTGACGTTGACCGTGTCGGCGCTCATCCACTTGCCCGCGACCTCGAACGACACCCGGGTGCGGGTGGAGTTCTCGTAGAACATCGTGATCACGGTGCGGCCGCGCAGGGTCGGCAGCTTGCGCACCTCGCGGCCCAGCAGCGCCTGCTTGAGCCGGTCGGCGGTGTCGAGCAGGCCGGTCGCGGAGGCGGCGTCGAGGTCGGTGACCGAGAGCAGGTGCTTCACGGCTGCACCGCCTTCCGCAGCCGCACCGCGTCGGTCCCGTCGATCTCCTCCAGCAGCACCAGCACCTGCTCGTCGCGGGCGGTGGGCACGTTCTTGCCCACGTAGTCGGCGCGGATCGGCAGCTCGCGGTGCCCGCGGTCGACCAGAACCGCGAGCTGCACCGCGCGCGGGCGCCCGTGGTCGCCGAGCGCGTCGAGCGCGGCGCGGACCGTGCGGCCGGACATCAGCACGTCGTCGACGAGCACGACGAGCGCGTCGTCGAGCCCTCCCTCGGGCACGGCGGTGTCCTCCAGCGCGCGGGCCGGGCGGCGGCGCAGGTCGTCGCGGTACAGGGTGGGGTCGACCGCGCCGACGCGGATCGGCGTGCCCTCGAACTCGGCGATCGCCGCGGCGAGCCGCCGCGCGAGCACCACGCCGCGGGTGGGGATGCCGATCAGCACGACGTCGGCCAGGCCGCCCGGCCCGGTGGCCGTCTTCTCGATGATCTGGTGCGCGATGCGCCTGATGGTGCGGGCGACGTCGGCAGCGCCGAGCAGCTCCCGGGCGGGAGCGCTCTCGCCTGCCGGGTCCCCGCGGCGGTGCTCCGCCACAGAGATTCTCCTTCCCCGCCTCACCGGACGGGCTTTAAAGGAACCGGTCATCCGGACGCTACCAGCGGCCCGCCCGCGACCCCCCGCTCGCGCGCCGCCGCATCGCGGATGTCACACCCCGTACCCTCCGCGGCCCCCCACACATACCCCACCCGTCACAGTGCGATGGTGCGGCTGAGACCATCTGGGGGGTCGTGCGCCCGCAGCGGACGGCGTAACGGCTGGCGGGGGACGCTCGATCAGCCGTTCGAGTGGTCTGTGTCCACTGTGGCACCGGGAGGGGGACGACAACTTGACCGATTGTCGGGGCGAGCGCATGATTACTCTCCGTATCTAGGCATTGCTCCCTGGGTGGCCGCGGTTGCGGGGGGTCCACCCGGGGCGCGAGGACCGGTGCCGTGTGCGCCGGGACAGCAGCACCACTGGAACAGCTCGGTCCCGCGGCCGAGCCAGCAGCAAGTGAGGAGGTCGCCAGATGGGCGACTACGCCAAGGCGCTCGGCGGGAAGCTCCGCGCCATCCGGCAGCAGCAGGGGTTGTCGCTGCACGGCGTCGAGCAGAAGTCCGGCGGTCGCTGGAAGGCCGTCGTGGTGGGCTCCTACGAGCGCGGTGACCGCGCCGTCACCGTGCAGAAGCTGGCCGAGCTGGCAGATTTCTACGGCGTTCCGGTCGCCGAGCTGCTTCCCGAGGGCCGCGTCCCGTCCGGGTCGGAGCCCGCCACGAAGATCGTGATCAACCTCGAACGGCTCCAGCAGCTCCCCGCCGACAAGGTCGGCCCGCTCGCCCGCTACGCCGCGGCGATCCAGAGCCAGCGCGGCGACTACAACGGCAAGGTGCTCTCGATCCGCTCCGAGGACCTCCGGTCGCTGTCGATCATCTACGACATGACGCCCGGTGAGCTCACCGACCAGCTGATCGACTGGGGCGTCCTGCCGCCCGAGGCCCGGCCCAGCGCCTGACCCAGCGGCCCGGTCCCGCGGCCCGGGCGCGTCAGGCCGCGTAGCCCCCGTCCACGGGGAGCGCCACGCCGGTCACGAACGCGGCTCGATCCGAGCACAGGTAGGCCACGGCGAACCCGACCTCCTCGGGCTCGCCGACGCGCTTGATCGCCTGTGGGCGGATCAGCTCCTCCACGAGCTCCGGCGGCGACGCGTCCATCAGCGGGGTGCGGATCGCGTTCGGGCAGACGGCGTTCACGCGCACGCCCGCTTCCCCGTACTCCTTCGCGGCGTTGCGCGTGAGCCCGATGATCCCGTGCTTGCTCGCGGTGTAGGGGCTGATCAGCGGCACGGCCTGCAGGCCCGCCACCGACGCGACGTTGACGATCGCGCCGCCGCCGCGCTCGACCATCGCCGGGATCTGGGCTCGCATGCCGAGGAACACGCCCTTCAGGTTCACGCCGAGGACGCGGTCGTACTCCTCCTCGGTCACGTCGGCGAGGGGCTTGTGCACGGCGATGCCGGCGTTGTTGACCGCGCAGTCGAGGCGACCGAACCGCTCCAGCGCGGCGGCCACGAGCGCGGCGCAGTCCCGCTCGGAGGTCACGTCGCACGGCGTGAACGCCGCCGTGCCGCCCTCGTCCTCGATCAGCGCCACGGTCTCCTCGCCGCCGCGTGCCGCCGACCCCAGGTCGGAGACCAGCACGGATGCGCCCTCGCGGGCCAGCTCGCGCGCGACGCCGCGGCCGATCCCGCCTGCCGCGCCGGTGACGACGGCGGCCTTCCCCGCGAGCAGGCCCACCGCTACGCCCCCTCCGTCCGGATCACGAGCTTCATCACATCCCCGGGGTGGTGCAACGCGTGCTCGACGGCGGCGGGCGCCTCCGCGAGCGGCACCTGGTGCGTGATCAGCCGCTCCACCTGCGCGCGGCGCCTGCCGACCAGCCGGACGGCCTCGGCGAAGTCCGCCCCGGTGCACACCGTGGAGCCGAGCACGTCGATCTCCTTCTCGGTGAAGGCGTTCACCGGCAGCTCGACCGTCCGGTGGGAGATGCCGACCACGACGACCCGCCCAGCGGGCGCCACCATCGCCACGCCGTCGGCGATGGCCGAGGGCACCCCGGTGCAGTCGACCACGACCGCGGGTCCGCCGCCCTCGGCCCACTCGCGGGCCTTCGGTACGACCCCGTCCGCCGTGGCGTCGAGTACGTCGGCCCCCGCCGCGGCCGCCGGGGCGAGCCGGCCCGCGGCGACGTCGGTGACCAGGACGCGGGCACCGCGGTCGAGGGCCCCGATCGTCACCGCCTGGCCGATCGGCCCGGCCCCGAGCACGACGACCCGCTCCCCCTCGGCCACCCTCCCGCGTTCGAGGGCCCGCACGGCGATCGACATCGGCTCGCAGAACGCGGCGGTGGCCGCCGGCAGCTCGCCGACGTCGAACACCTGGTCCGCCGCCACGACGACGCGTTCGGCCAGCGCGCCGTCGACGTGCACGCCCACCAGCCGGAAGTTCGGGCACGCGTTCCCGCGCCCCACCCGGCAGGCCCGGCACGTCCCGCACGACGACAGCGGGTGCACGGCCACCCGCCGCCCCACCGCGAGCCCGGGGGGACAGCCCGGGCCGAGCGCCTCCACCACGGCGGCGAACTCGTGGCCCTGCACGCGCGGGAACTGCGGGCCGAACGCGGGCGGCGTCCTCAGCTCCGCGGTGAGGAAGTGCAGGTCCGACCCGCAGATCCCGACGGCCTCCGGTCGCAGCAGCACCTGCCCGGCACCCGGCGCTCCCGGGTCGGGCACCTCGCCGACCTCCATGACCCCGGCCTCGCGGGTCACGACCGCCCGCATCACTCCCCCTGCGTGCACTGCCCCTCGAGGAACTGCCCCTCGAGGATCGGTGCGCCGGACGCTAGTGGGGCCGCCGCCGCGGCGCGGCCCCGCGCACCGCACCCGTGCACGGGCGCGCGGCAGCAGTGCACGACGGCGCGGATCGCGATCACCGCCCGGCTTCCCTTCCACCACGCGGGGACCCGCTTGACACCGCGTCGACGGCGCCACTGTGATGGCTCGTGTTCCGAGGGGGACAGCCGATCGCGAGGAGGCGGTTCGACGATGGCCGTCCTCGTCGACACGCGCACCGTTCCGCCGCGGGAGCGGTTCGCCTGCTGGCACGAGGCCGCGTCGAAGATCTTCTTCCCGCTGCGGATCGCGCTGCGGCCCGACCGCTCTCCCGCGGAGCCGTTCTTCGGCCGCGTCCTCGGCCACCACCTCGGCCCCATCCAGGCGTTCCGCATCACCGGCGACCCGAACACCTGCCTGCGCACCCCGAGCACCATCCGCCAGGGCGATCCCGAGGAGCTGCAGCTGTACCTCGTGCGCCGCGGCGTCTGCCGGGTCGGTCAGGCCGACCGGGCGAGCGAGCTCGTGCCCGGGGACCTCACCACCCACGACACGTCCCGGCCGTTCACGATCGACGTCGTCTGCGACCGCGCCGACGGGCCGTTCGAGCTCATCGTCTTCAACTTCCCGAAGTACCTGCTCGGCCCGCACGCCGACCACATCGGGGCGCGCACGGCCCTGCGCATCCCGGGCGGAACGGGCCTCGCGGCCCACGTCGGCCCGTTCCTCGCCGGGCTCCTCGACGGGCTCGACGAGGGCACCGTCGCCGAGTCCGACGCGCTCGCCGACAGCATGGTCGGCCTGCTGCGGTCGCTGTTCGACACCGGCAGGCCCGCAGCGCCCGGCGACCCGGCGGCGCTGCTGCGCCACCGCATCCACGCCTACATCGAGGAGCACCTCGCCGACCCCGCCCTCGGCCCGGAGCGGATCGCGAACGCGCACTTCATCTCCGTGCGCTACCTGCACAAGCTGTTCCGCGCCGAGGGGATCACCGTGTCGCGGTTCGTGCAGCAGCGCAGGCTGGAGCGCTGCCGGCGCGACCTCGCCGACCCGGCGCTCGCCGGCTGCACCATCGAGTCGATCTGCAGCTCGTGGGGCATGACCAACCCCGACCACTTCAGCCGCGTGTTCCGGGCCACCTACGGCTGCCCGCCCCGGGAGTGGCGGGCGCGCGCGGTACGCGCTCGATCGGACGCCGTGCACGCTGGGGAAGGCCCCGGCGGCCGGGCCCGGGGAAGGTGACGCCATGACCGAGTTCTGGCACGACATCGCGCCCATCGAGAACGTCTTCCGGCCGGGCGCCCTGCCCGACCTGCACGTCTCCGACGGGCCGATCGACGACGACCGCTACTACGCCCCGCTGTCGGAGACGGTCGGCACCCGCCCGCTGTTCATCTCCACCAGCCAGAACCGCTGGTGCGACGTGCTCATGGCGCGCGGCGCGGGCCTGGTGAACCGGCACTACCACCCGCACCAGGTGTTCGCGTACACGATCTCGGGCAAGTGGGGCTACCTCGAGCACGACTGGGTCGCCACCGCGGGCGACTTCGTCTACGAGGCGCCGGGCGAGGGGCACACGCTCGTCACCTACGACATCGGCGAGCCGACCCGCATCACGTTCAACGTCACCGGGCCGCTGATCTGGCTGGACGAGAACGGCAAGCCGAACGGGACGTTCGACGTGTTCGACTACATCGACCTGTGCCGCGAGCACTACGAGAAGGTGGGGCTGGGCGCCGACTTCGTCGACCGGTTCATCCGGTAGCCGGGCGGGGGCGCGGGCGTACGCTCGCCGGGTGAGCGAGGCCCGCGCCGGTCGGTCCCGGCTGTCGTCCTGGCTCTACGCGCTGCGCACCACCAACCCGCCGCCCGGCGGGCCGATGGACCCCGTCACCCTGTGGATCGTCGTGACCAGGGCCGCGGTGCTGCCGATGACCCTGGTCTCGGGGCTGGTGGCCGCCCTGCTCGCCGTCGGGGCGCCCGGCTTCGACGCAGGCCTGCTCGCGCTCGCCGTCGCCGGGATCGTGCTCGCGCACGTCGCCAACAACCTGATGAACGACCTGTTCGACGCGCAGGCGGGCAGCGACACCGCAACCTACCCCCGCGCCCTCTACGCGCCGCACCCGGTGCTGTCCGGCCTGGTCTCGCGGCGCACGCTGATCACCGCGATCGTGCTGGTCAACGCGGCCGACCTGGTGATCCTCGCGGTGCTCGCGGCGGCGCGGGGGCTGCCGGTGGTGGCGTTCGCGGTGGCCGGCTTCGTGCTGAGCGTCGCCTACACCGCGCCACCGCTGCGGCTGAAGAAGCGCGGGCTCGGGGAGCCGGACGTGCTCGTGGTGTGGGGCCCGCTCATGGTCGGCGGCACCTACTACGCCGCGACGGGGTCCATCACGTGGCCGGTGCTGCTCGCGTCGCTGCCCTACGGCCTGCTGTGCACGACCGTGCTGATGGGCAAGCACGTCGACAAGATCCCGTTCGATGCGCCGCAGGGCATCCGCACGCTGCCGGTGATCCTCGGCGAACGCCGCGCCCGCGCCGTCACGCTCGGGCTGATGGTCGCCTTCTACGCGCTGGTGGCCGGCTGCGTCCTCGTGGGCGCGATGCCGTGGCCAGCGCTCGTCGCGGTGCTCGCGCTGCCGCGGCTGGCGAAGGTGTGGCCGCACTTCCGCCGCCCGCCGCCGCAGGAGCCGCCGGCGGGCTTCCCGGTGTGGCCGCTGTGGTACGCGGCGCTCGCCTGGGTGCACGTGCGCCAGGCCGGCGCCCTGCTGGTGTTCGGCCTGGCGGTCGGTGCGGTGCTCTCGCCGGTGGCGGGCTAGCGGGTGGCGCGCAGGTGCTCGGCGATGTCGGCGATGCGACCGAGCACGCCGTTGATGAAGCGCGGGCTGTCGTCGGTGGACAGCGTGCGCGCCAGCTCCACGGCCTCGGTGATCGCCACCGGGTCGTCGATCTCGTCCATCCAGAGCAGCTCGAACACGCCGATGCGCAGCAGGGTGCGGTCGACCGCGGGCATGCGCGCGACGGTCCAGCCCTCGGCGTGCTCGGCGAGGAGCTGGTCGATGCGCTCCTGGTGGGCGACGACGCCCTCGACGAGCGTCGCGGCGTAGTCCGACACCGGCGGCGCGTCGTCGGTCTGCCGCCGGTGGGCGAGCACGGCCAGGGGGTCGTCCCCCCTGGCCTCCGACTCGAACAGGATGTCGAGGGCCCGCTTGCGCGCCCTCGTGCGGGCCCTGCGAAGGCGCTTGGGCATCAGCTGGATACGCGGCCGAGGTAGCGCCCGTCGCGGGTGTCCACCTTGACCTTGTCGCCGGTGTTGACGAACAGCGGGACCTGGATCTCTGCGCCGGTCTCGAGGGTGGCGGGCTTCGTGCCCCCGGTGGAGCGGTCGCCCTGCAGGCCCGGGTCGGTGTGGGAGACCACGAGCTCGACCGACGTGGGCAGCTCCACGTAGAGCGGGGTGCTCTCGTGGAAGGCCACCATCGCGGCCTGGTTCTCGAGCATGTAGTTCGCCGCGTCACCCACGATGCTCTCCGGGATCGGGATCTGGTCGTAGGTGTCGGAGTCCATGAACACGAAGTCGGACCCGTCCCGGTAGAGGTAGGTCATGTCGCGCCGGTCCACGGTGGCGGTGTCGACCTTGGTGCCGGCGTTGAAGGTCTTGTCGACCACCTTGCCGGTCACCACGTTCTTCAGCGTGGTGCGCACGAAGGCGCCGCCCTTGCCGGGCTTCACGTGCTGGAACGCCGTGACCGACCACAGCTGGCCGTCCAGGTTGAGCACCAGACCGTTCTTGAGGTCGTTCGTCGTGGCCACGTGCGCCTGACTCCTTGCGTCTGTCGCGGGGGCGCGCAGGACACCAGAGGGCGGTTCGCGCGCGCCGGGGTTAGCTCATGAAGCGGCGCGCTAGAGCGGCGCCGTCGTCCGCCATCCAGGATACCGTCAGACTTCGAGCAGCTCGCGCGTGGTGTGGGTGAGCAGCTCGGGGTCGGCGTGGCGCACCACGAGCGTGTCCTCGATGCGCACGCCACCCTTCCCCTCCAGGTAGACGCCGGGCTCCACGGTCACCACCATGCCCGCCGCCAGCGACCCGGTGCCGGTGCGGCCAACGTACGGCGCCTCGTGGATCTGCAGCCCGACCCCGTGCCCCAGCCCGTGCACGAACTGGTCACCGCGCCCGGCCCGCTCCACCACGTCCCGGGCGGCGGCGTCGACCCGGGTGACCTCGGCGCCGGGCACGAGCGCGGCCCGCCCGGCGGCCTGGGCCTCGGCGACCAGCGCGTGCAGCTCGCGCTGCCAGTCGGCGGCCGGGCCGAGCACGAGGGTGCGGGTCATGTCGGAGTGGTAGCCGTCGACGAGCGCCCCGAAGTCGATCTTCACGAGGTCGCCGCGCTGCAGCTGCGCGTCGGTGGGCCGGTGGTGCGGCACCGCCGAGTTCGCACCCGCGGCGAGGATCGTCGGGAACGCGGGCCCGTCGGCGCCGTGGGCGCGCATCCGGTTCTCCAGGTCGAGCGCCACCTCCCGTTCGGTGCGCCCGGGGCGCAGCCCGCCCGCCTCGAGCAGCTCGGCCAACGCCGCGTCGCCCACCGAGCAGGCGCGCCGCAGCGCCTCCACCTCGGCGGCGTCCTTCACCGCGCGCAGCCGCTGCACCAGCCCGGGCGCCCGCACCAGCGGCACGCCGCCCGCGGCCTCGACCAGGGCCTCGTACCCGTCGACGGTGACGACGTCGGACTCGAAGCCGAGCCGCTCGACGGAGAGCTTCGCCGCCCGCTTCGCGAGCTCCACGGCGCAGGCGCGCTCGATCACGGCCGCGAGGTCCGGCACCTCGGCGGCCACCTGGGTGGCGTACCGGCCGTCGGTGCAGATGCGGCTGCGGTCGTCGCCGTCGGCGTGGACGAGCAGCGCCGCGTTGGAGCCCGTGAAGCCGCTCAGGTAGCGGACGTTGACCAGGTCCGTGACGAGCAGGGCGTCGACGCCCGCGCCGGGCAACAGGGCGCGCAGGGCCGCCCTGCGGGCGGTGAAGGGCATGGCGGCCACCCTATGTGCCCGCGGGCGGGCCGTCAGGCGGTCGCCCGGGTGTGGCCTGCGATCCACCGCAGCGCGAGCAGGTAGCCGTCCACGCCGAGCCCGACGATCACCCCGGTGGCGACCCCGGACAGGTAGGAGTGGTGGCGGAACTCCTCGCGCTTGTGGACGTTCGTGATGTGCACCTCGATCAGCGGCGCGGTGAGCTGGGCGCAGGCGTCGCGCACCGCCACCGAGGTGTGGGTCCAGGCGCCCGCGTTCAGCACCACCGGCGCGCCCGCGTCGGCGGCCTCGTGCAGCCAACCGAGCATCTCGCCCTCGTGGTCGGTCTGGCGCACCTCGACCTGCAGTCCCAGCTCCGAGCCGGTGCGCTCGCACATCGCCACGAGGTCGGCGTAGGTGGTGCGGCCGTAGACCGCCGGCTCGCGGGTGCCGAGCCGACCGAGGTTGGGGCCGTTGAGCACGAGGACCCGGCTCATGCCGCCACCGCCGCGTAGGCGCGCTCCAGCAATCCCTGACCTGGGCCTTCCAGGCGGCCCGGTTTCGCCAGCCCGTCCAGCACCACGAACCGCAACGTGCCCGCCCTCGCCTTCTTGTCCCCGCGCATCGACTCGACCAGCTCGGGCAGCACGCCCGGCACGTAGGTGACCGGGAGGCCGATGGCCGACAGCACCGCCCGGTGCCGGTCGGCGGTCGCGTCGTCCAGCCGGCCGGCGGCCCGCGCCAGCTCGGCGGCGAACACCAGCCCGACGCTGACCGCCGAGCCGTGGCGCCACCGGTACTCCTCGCGCCGCTCGATCGCGTGGCCGAGGGTGTGGCCGTAGTTGAGGATCTCCCGCAGGTGCGACTCGCGCAGGTCGGCCGCCACCACGTCGGCCTTCACCCGGATCGAGCGCTCCACCAGCTCCGCCAGCACCGGGCCCGCCGGGTCGAGCGCGGCCCGCGGGTCGGCCTCGATCCGCTCCAGGATCACCGGGTCGGCGATGAACCCCGTCTTGACGATCTCCGCGCTCCCCGCCACGAGCTCCGCCTCGGGCAGGGTGTCGAGCACCGCGAGGTCGACGAGCACCGCGGACGGCTCGTGGAACGCACCGACCAGGTTCTTGCCTGCGGCGGTGTTGATGCCGGTCTTGCCGCCGACGGCCGCGTCGACCATCGCGAGCAGCGTGGTCGGCACGTGCACGACCCGCACGCCGCGCATCCACGTCGCCGCGACGAACCCGGCGAGGTCGGTGACCGCCCCGCCGCCCAGCGACACCACGACGTCGTTGCGCGTGAGCCCGATCCGCCCGCAGACCTCCCAGCAGAACCCGGCGACCGGAAGGGCCTTGCCCTCCTCGGCGTCGGGGACCTCCACGCGGTGGGCGTCGATCCCCGCGCCCTCCAGCTCGGCGCGGACCGCCTCCGCGAGCTCGGCCAGTGCGGGCTGGTGCACGACCAGAGCGGCCGCCGCGCCGAGTCCCGTGACGGTGCCCGCCAGCTCGGCGCGGACCCCGCGGCCCACCAGCACCGGATAGGGCCGTTCGGTGGCCACGTCGATCCGCACCGTCGCACTCACGGCGATCACCCTATGACCGTGCGGGTCAGGCCCGGACGGTCGGGTCCGGCAGCGGCGCACCCCCGTGCGGGGTGGGCCGGTCCAGCGGGTCGTCCGGGTCGACCGGGTCGTCGGGCGCGGAGGCGGGGGCCTCGCCGAGCGCCTCCAGCACCGCCCGGGCCACCTGGTTCGGGCTGCACCGGTCGGTCGCGACCTGCACCGTCGCGACCTCCTTGTACAGCGGCGCCCGCGCGTCGAGCAGCGCCTTGAACGTGGCGCGCGGGTTGACCCCCGACAACAGCGGCCGCGCCGTGGACATGCCGGTGCGGCGCAGGCCGTCGGCGAGCCCCACCGACAGGTACACGACCCGGTGCTCCCGCAGCTGCGCCCGCGTCTGCTCCGACAGCACCGCGCCGCCGCCGAGGGCGAGCACGCCGTCGTGGGTCCGCAGCGCCTCCGCGACGACCTCGCGCTCGATGCGCCGGAACCCCTCCTCGCCGTCCTCGACGAACAGGTCGGGGATCGACTTGCCGGTGCGCTCCTCGATCAGCGCGTCCGCGTCGGCGAACCCGACCCCGAGCCGCCGAGCCAGCACGCGACCGACCGTGGTCTTCCCGGCCCCCGGGGGACCGACGACGACCAGCGTGGGGCGAGTCTCGGAAGGCACGCGCCCAGCGTAGTGACCGCCGCGTCGTCCCCGATGCGGGGATGTGCGAGGCTCCCCCGCGGCGCACCGGTTGGTGATCAGATATGGTGCGCAGGAACCGCGATTCCGCATGATCGGAGCAGCCGGTGACGCAACGCGAGAGCGAACAGCCCAGCGAGGGCGATCGGTGACCGCACCGGACGACACGCCCCCGCCGCCGGACGGGCCCACGCCCGCCCGCGAGCAGCTGCCGCTCCCCCGCCGCCGGCGCCAGACGCACCTCGAGCCGCAGCTGCGCACGCCGGGTGGGGCCGGCACGGGCACACCGTTCGCCCCGTTCGGCGCCGACCCGGGCACCGAGAACACCCGGGGCCTCGGCGGCGATCGCTGCGAGCAGCGCAGCAGGCCGGCCGACCGCGCGGCCGCTTTCCACGCGGGCGTCCACCGCGGTCGCGGCGAGCGGCGTCGGGCCGAGCACCAGTAGCGGCCGACACCGGCCGCCGACCCACGGCCCGCAACGGGAGGGCCGGCCGTGGGGTCCGCGGCGGGTGCGGCCGGGTGCCGGACGGCCCGAGCGGGTGGATCGCGCCGGCCGAGGACGGGCGCGACGCGGTGACCCGGGCGGCCCGGACATGGCTCGCGATGCAGGCGGCACCCGGCTACCTCCGCCGCGGCTGAGCAGGGGCCGGCCGGCTCGTCGGGGTGACCGGGCCTCCTGCGCGCACGCCGCACCGCGACTCACGGGCAGGTGAGCCCGACTCGCGCGCATCCGGCCCGCGACCCGCGCGCACCCAGGCCCCGACTCGCCGACACGCAGAGCGCGACTCGCCCGCACTCGGAGCGCGACTCGCGCGCATCCAGGGCGCGACTCGCGGGTCAGGCCTCGCGGATGGCGTCGAGGTAGCCGCGGAGGTTGCGGCGGGTCTCCGCGAGGGAGTCGCCGCCGAACTTCTCCAGCGCCGCGTCGGCGAGCACGAGCGCGACCATCGCCTCGGCCACCACACCGGCCGCGGGGACCGCGCAGACGTCGGAGCGCTGGTGGATGGCCTGCGCCGGCTCGCCGGTGGCCACGTCGACGGTGCGCAGCGCCCGCGGGACGGTCGAGATCGGCTTCATCGCGACCCGCACGCGCACCGGCTCGCCGTTGGTCATGCCGCCCTCGATGCCGCCCGCCCGGTTGGACAGCCGCCGCACCGGGTCGCCGGGCACCATCTCGTCGTGTGCGGCGCTGCCGCGGCGGCGGGCCGTGCGGAACCCGTCGCCGATCTCGACGCCCTTCATCGCCTGGATGCCCATCAGCGCCCCGGCGAGCCGGGCGTCGAGCCTGCGGTCGCTCTGCACGTACGAGCCGATGCCCACGGGGAGGCCGTAGGCGATCACCTCGACGACGCCGCCGAGCGTGTCGCCGTCCTTCTGCGCCGCGTCGACCTCGGCGACCATCGCCTGGGTGGCCTCCTCGGTCCACGCCCGCACCGGGCTCGCGTCCACCCGGTCCAGGTCGTTCGGGCCGGGGGCCTCGCCCTCGGGCGCCTCCACGGAGCCGAGCGCCACCACGTGCGACACGATCGACACGTCGAACGCCTGCGCCAGGAACGCCTTCGCGACGGTGCCGAGCACCACCCGGGCCGCCGTCTCGCGCGCGCTGGCGCGTTCGAGCACCGGCCGCGCGTCGTCGAAGCCGTACTTCACCATCCCGGCGTAGTCGGCGTGGCCGGGGCGGGGCCGGGTGAGCGGCGCGTTGCGAGCGCGACCCGCGATCAGCTCGGGGTCGACGGGGTCGGCCGCCATGACGGCCTCCCACTTCGGCCACTCCGTGTTGCCGATGCGCACCGCGACCGGGCCGCCCTGGGTGACCCCGTGCCGGATCCCGCCGATGACCTCGAGCTCGTCGGCCTCGAACTTCATCCGCGCGCCACGACCGTGGCCGAGCCGGCGCCGGGCCAGCTCCGCGGCGAGCTCCTTGGTGGTGATCTCGACCCCGGCCAC
Source organism: Pseudonocardia sp. (assembly GCF_035305885.1). GTDB lineage: Bacteria > Actinomycetota > Actinomycetes > Mycobacteriales > Pseudonocardiaceae > Pseudonocardia. Next base: position 189,066 of record NZ_DATGOP010000152.1, on the reverse strand, counting down.
CATGCCTTCCAGCACGGCGACGAGGGCAGGGCCGTGGGACTCCCCGGCGGTGATCCAGCGCAGCACGAGCGCGATTGTCTCACCCCACCGCTCACCCACCCCCCGCGCCCAGCGCCAACGCGGCCACCGCGACCAGCCAGGTGGCCGCCAGCATCGACGGGCCGTGCGGGACGGCCCGCCCCGCCGGCCTCGGACTCCTCCCCGGGCCCGCCCGCGCGGGGCCGCCACCCCCGGCCGGCAACGGCACACCGCCCCGGGCGCCCACCGCGCCGACCCCGGCGAGCACCACGGCGAGCGCTGCGCCGAGCACCGCGGTGAGCAGCGCCGCGAGCACCGCCGCCGCCGCGAGCGCGGGCCAGGCCGCGGCCGCGAGGACGGCCCCCAGCGGGGCGGCGAGCTTGACGTCGCCCGCGCCGACCGCGCGCCGGTCGACCAGGTGGACCGCGGCGTGCACGCCCGCCGCCACCGCCGCACCCGCCGTTCCCCTGGCCACGGCGGCGGGCCCCACCGGCGCCAGGAGCAGCAGAGCGGCCGGGAGCGCGGGCAGCGTGAGCGCGTCGGGCAACCGGTGGTGCCGCAGGTCGACCACCCCCGCCGCGACCGCGAGCCACCCCACCCCGAGCACGGCGGGCACCCACGCCCCGGGCAGCCGGCCCGCCGCCCACAGCGCCCCGGTGGCCGCCCACGCCACGCCGACCACCACCTCGCACCACGGCGGCGGGATCCGCGTGCCCCGCCGCAGCCGCCGGAGCAGCACCCGCGCGCCTGCGCCCGCCCCGACCCCGGCGGTGGCGAACGCCCCGACCGCCAGCACGACCGCATCCATCGCTTCCCCTTCCGTCGCGTCCATCGGTTCCGGCTCGATGCTCGGCCGGTGGGCGGCGGCGGTCGAGGGGTGCGGCGGAGCTGTGGATGGGCGGGGCGCGAGGTGGACAACCGGGTTCTGCGACGCGCGAAACGTCGGACCGGTGTGCATCCAGGTGCCTCGGGCGGGGCAGGATCGAAGCGTGCAGCAGCGCGACGTGCGGACGGCACGGGCGGTCATCACCGCCGAGGTGGACCACGCCACGGCCGAGCTCGTCGGCGACCCCGACCGCCCGCAGGGCTGGACCCTGCTGCTCGACGGCACCGCACAGTCGCACGTCGACCTCGACGACCCCACACACCTGGAGTTCGAGTACGTCCGCAGGCTGGCCCACGTCGCCGACCTGATCGCCCCGCCGACCGAGCCGATCCGCGCGCTGCACCTCGGCGGGGGCGCCTGGACGCTGGCCCGCTACATCGCCGCCACCCGCCCCGGGTCGCCGCAGCGCGTGGTCGAGCTGGACGCGGGCCTGGTCGACCTCGTGTCCTCCCGGCTGCCCGCCGACGGAACGGGCATCGAGGTCACCGTCGGCGACGCCCGCGCCGCGCTCACCCGCATCGCGGCCGGGTCGACGGACCTGGTGGTGCTCGACGTGTTCGCGGGCGCCCGCACCCCCGCCCACCTGACGTCGGTGCAGTTCGTCCGCGCCGCGGCCGCGGTCCTCGCCCCGGACGGGGTCTACGCGGCGAACGTCGCCGACGGCGGGACGCTCGCGTTCGCCCGCACCCAGGTCGCCGCCGTCATGACGGTGTTCCCCGAGGTGGCGGTGATCGCCGCGCCGCAGCTGCTGCACGGGCGGCGGTTCGGCAACCTGGTGCTCGTCGGGTCCGCGGCGCCGCTCCCGGTCCCGGCGCTCACCCGCAGGGCCGCGGGCGACCCGTTCCCGGCGCGGGTGCTCACCGGCGCCGACCTGCGCCGGTTCACCCGGGGCGCCGCCGTGCCCGTCGACGGCACCGCCACCCCGTCACCGACGCCCCCGCCCGGGTTCTTCGGCCGCCCGGAGTAGCTCAGAACGCCCCGTTCTGCCGGGCGGCACGGACGTTCGCGTTGTGCTCCTCGAGCGTCTCGGCGAAGCAGGACGTGCCGTCGGTCTGGCACCGCACGAAATACAGCCACGGGCCCGGCTCGGGGTTCAGCGCCGCGGCGATGGCCTCCCTGCCCGCCGCCGCGATCGGCGTGGGTGGCAGGCCCGCCACCTGGTAGCTGTTGTAGGGGCCCGGCCGGGCCCGGTCCTCCGCGGTGGTGCGCAGCGCCTGCAGGTCCAGCGGGTAGTTGACCATCGAATCGAGCTCGAGCCGCCTGCCCGCGCCGAGCCGGTTGTAGATCACGCGGGCGACCTTCGGCATGTCCGGGTTGATCGCCTCCTTCTCCACGAGCGAGGCGATCGTGAGCACCTCGTAGGGCGTGGAGCCGATGCTCTGCGCGCCCGCGACGAGGCCGGACGCCTCGAGGCGCTCCCCCGAGGTGGCGAGCAGGCCGCGCAGCACCTCCACCGCGGGCGCCCCGGGCGGTACGTCGTAGCGGCCGGGCACGATCAGGCCCTCGAGCCGCCGCGCCGGCTCGGCCGCGCTGACGTTCTCCAACGCCCACTCCGGCACGCCGAGCTCGGCCGGGTCGGTCTCCATCATGGCGGTGCGCAGCTCGTCGACCGAGACGCAGCTCTCCTGCCCGTCGATGCGGGCGCAGGAGGCCTGCGAGATCAGGCTGAGCACGCCGGGGGCGACGGTGCCGTCGGGCGCCCGCGTGTCGTCGAGCTGCACACCCCCGCGGACGTCGAGCTGACCGACGCGGGACGCCGGGTCCAGCAACATCGCCACGGCCGCGGCGCCCGACATCTGCCTGCGCATCTGGTAGAAGCCCGGCTGGACGGAGCGGATCCGCTCGTCGTCCTCGGCCGCGCGGACGAACGACTCCGGGGCCGCGACGACGCCGTTCTCGGCGAGCACGACGCCGATCCGGCGCGTCGAGTCGCCCTCCTCGATCTCGATGACCACGTCGCCCGTGCCCGCGCCCTCGTAGTCGGGCACGGAGAACCAGGTGAGGTAGGTGTACGCCCCGCCCGCGACGACCACGCCGAGCAGGAACAGCGCGGCCAGCACCACCGGTGCGCGCCTGCGCTTGGTGCGCGGCGCCGCCTGCGGCTCGTCGGGCTCGGGCTGCTGGACCGCCGGGGGCTGCTGCGCCCGCGGCGCCTCGCGGCGCGGGCCGGGCGGAGGCGGCCCCTCCGGCCGCGCGGGCTGCGGGCCGCCCTCCGGCGGCCCGGGCGGGCGCCGCGGCCCGCCGGCCATCCGCGGGCCCACGGCGGGCACGGGCACCGTGGGGGGACCCGGATCGGGCGCAGGAGGGCCGGGGTGCAGGGACGGTCCCGCCCCGACCCGCGGCAGCGGCCTGCCCTGCGGGCGGGGCGGCGGGCCGGGACGGTGGCCCGGCCCCTCGCCTGCACCCGGGGGGCGGGTCGGCCGTCGCTGGTCCCATCCGTCCGGGTTCACGAGACCGGAGAGTAGCCATCCGGTGGGGGCGCCGGCAGCGGCGGGTGCCCGGCCGGAGCCGGGAGGACGATCAGCGGCGCCGGGCGTCCAACCAGCCCTGCAAGATCGCGACGGCGGCGGCCTGGTCGACCACCGCGCGCTGCTTGCGGCCCTTCACCCCGCGCTCGCGCAGCTGCCGGGTGGCCACCACCGTCGTGAGCCGCTCGTCGGACAGCTCGACGGGGACGTCCAGCGCCGCGGCCAGTGCGTCGGCGAAGGCGCGGGCGGCCTGGGCGGCCGGGCCGTCGCGCCCCGCGAGGGTGCGCGGCAGCCCGACGACCACCCCGACCACCTCGTGCTCGGCGACGAGCGTCGCGATCGCGCGCACGTCGGAGCCACCCTCGACGTCGCGCGGCACGGTCGCGAGCGGGGTGGCCAGCACGCCGCCCGGGTCGCAGATCGCCACCCCGACCCGGACGGCGCCGACGTCGATGCCGAGGTAGCGCCCCGGTTTCACGCGCGGATGGCGGCGCGCAGCGCGGCGATCGCGTCCGGGATGCCGGCGGGGTTGGTACCGCCGCCCTGGGCGAGGTCGGGCTTGCCGCCGCCGCGCCCGCCCACGGCCGGGGCGAACTCCGGGATGAGCTTCCCGGCGGCGAGCCCCCGCTCGCGGGCCGCGGCCGTGGTGGCCACGACGAACGACACCTTCTCCCCGGCGGCGGAGAACAGCGCCACGACCCCGGGCCGGGCGCCCAGCCGGCCGCGCACGTCGGAGGCGAGCGCACGCAGGTCGTTGCCGCTGACCCCCTCCGGGGCGGCGACCGCGACGAGCGCGATCCCGTCGACGTCCTCGGCGCCGTCGGCGAGCGCGCCGGCCGAGGACAGCACCGCCTCGGCGCGGACCTTCTCCAGCTCCCGCTCGGCCTGGCGCAGCCGCTCCACGATGCCGCCGATGCGCTCGGGCAGCTCCTCGGGGCGGGCCTTGAACTGCTCGGCCAGCTGGGAGACGAGCACGTGCTCCTTGGCCAGGTAGCGGAACGCGTCGAGCCCGACCAGCGCCTCGACCCGGCGCACGCCGGAACCGATCGACGACTCCGACAGCAGCTTCACCAGGCCGAGCTGGCCGGAGCGGTGCACGTGGGTGCCGCCGCACAGCTCGCGGGAGTAGTCGCCGATCTCGACGATGCGCACCTTGTCGCCGTACTTCTCGCCGAACAGCGCGAGCGCACCGAGCTTGCGGGCCTCGTCCTGGGAGGTCACGAACCAGCGGACCTCCTCGTCGTTCTGCAGGACGGCGTTCACCTCGTCCTCGACGTCGGCCAGCACCGACGCCGGCACGGCGCCACCGGGTGAGGTGAAGTCGAACCGCAGGCGGCCGGGGGCGTTGAGCGAACCGGCCTGGGCGGCGGCGTCACCGAGGTGCTTGCGCATCCCGGCGTGCACGAGGTGGGTGGCCGAGTGCGACCGCGACACCGCGGCGCGCCGGGCGGTGTCCACCTCGGCGTGGACGGTGGCGTCCACCCGGGCCTCCCCCTCGGTCACCGTGCCGCGGTGCACGATCAGCCCCGTGACCGGCGACTGGACGTCGGAGACCTCGATGGTGAACCCGTCGCCGCGGATCCAGCCGGTGTCGGCGAGCTGGCCACCGCCCTCGGCGTAGAACGGCGTGCGGTCGAGGATCACCTCCACCGCGCTGCCGGTGCCGGCGGCGGGCACGCCCGCGCCGTCGACGACGAGGCCGACCACCCGCCCCTCGGCGGCCAGATCGGTGTAGCCGAGGAACTCGCTGGTGCCCGCCGTGTCGAGGACGGCCCGGTAGACCGAGGCGTCGCCGTGGCCCACCTTGTGCTTGGCGGCGTCGGCCTTGGCCCGGGCCCGCTGCTCGTCCATCAGCCGGCGGAAGCCCTGCTCGTCGACCGTGAGCCCGGCCTCGGCGGCCATCTCGAGCGTGAGGTCGATCGGGAAGCCGTAGGTGTCGTGCAGCTGGAAGGCCTTGTCGCCGGAGAGCTGCGTGCCACCGGACTGCCTGGTGGCGGCCACGGCGGTGTCGAAGATCTTCGACCCCGCCGTGAGCGTGGCGAGGAAGGCCTCCTCCTCGGCCCTGATCACGGCCGAGATGCGCTCGAAGTCGGTGACCAGCTCGGGGTAGGCCGGGCCCATCGTGTCCCGCACGACCTCGGCGAACGAGCCGAGCACCGGCTCGTGCACGCCGAGCAGGCGGGCCGAGCGGACGATGCGGCGCAACAGCCTGCGCAGCACGTAGCCCCGGCCCTCGTTGGAGGGGATGACCCCGTCGCCGATGATCATGACGCCGGACCGGGCGTGGTCGGCGATGATGCGGAAACGCACGTCGTCGGTGGGGTCGGCCCCGTAGCGGCGGCCGGAGAACTCCTCGGCCCGGGCGATGACCGGCCGGACCAGGTCGGTCTCGTAGACGTTGTCGACGCCCTGCAGCAGGTAGGCGACCCGCTCGACGCCCATGCCGGTGTCGATGTTCTTCTTCGGCAGGCTGCCGATCGGCGGGTGCCCGTCCTTGGGGGACAGCTCCCCCCGCTCGTCCTGCATGAAGACGAGGTTCCAGATCTCGAGGTAGCGGTCCTCGTCGGCGACGGGGCCGCCCTCGCGGCCGTGCTCGGGGCCCCGGTCGAAGTAGATCTCCGAGCAGGGCCCGCCGGGGCCGGGCACGCCCATGTCCCAGTAGTTGTCCTTGCCCCCGCGGCGCTGGATCCGCTCGTCGGGCAACCCGGCGATGCGCTTCCACAGGGCGACCGCCTCGTCGTCGTCCTGGTAGACGGTGACCCAGATGCGGTCCGGGTCGAAGCCGTAGCCGCCGGCGTCCTGGCTGTTCGTGACCAGGCTCCAGGCGTACTCGATCGCGCCTTCCTTGAAGTAGTCGCCGAAGGAGAAGTTCCCGGCCATCTGGAAGAACGTGTTGTGCCGGGTGGTCTTGCCGACCTCGTCGATGTCCCCGGTGCGCACGCACTTCTGGATCGAGGTGGCCCGCGGGTACGGCGGCGGGACCTGCCCGAGGAAGTACGGCTTGAACTGCACCATGCCCGCGTTGACGAACAGCAGGTTCGGGTCGTCGAGGATCAGCGAGGCGCTGGGCACGCGGGTGTGGCCGGCGTTGACGAAGTGTTCGGTGAACCGACGGGTGATCTCGTGGGTCTGCACGGTTGGCTTCCAAGGGTCGAGCGGGAGGCAGGCACGGCGGGGCCCAGTCTCCCGCAGCGGCAGGGACGCGGTACGGCAGGGGGACGCAGGCTCGGGCAGAGGCGCGTCAGGCCCCTGCCCTGCGCGCTCGACCGCGGTGCGCCGCCCGGCGCGGCGGGGCGGGTTCCGGGTCGGCGAAGGCGTCGGACAGCGCCGGGATCGGGGTCCCGGTCCGCCGCTCCACGAGCTCGGCGAGCTCGTGTTCCCGCTCGGTCATGCCGGCGCGCACCTCCGCGCCGAACGCGCCGATCCCGGCCCCGAGCTCGCGCAGGCCCTCGGCGAGGTTGGCGCCCACCCCGGCCGGGGTGAGGGCCCGGGCCGCCTCCGAGGCCCGCCGCGTGGCGTACACGCCGACGGCGACCCCCACTCCGAGCCAGAACAGGCGCTTCACCGCCGCCGCCCCCTCCGGCGCCGCGAGTGGGCGCCGGCGTCCCGGCCGGCGCGGCGGGCCTTGATCGCCTTGCTCAGGCCGTAGCTGAACGCGGCCGCCCGCACCAGCGGGCCGCCGAGCGTGGCCGTGAACAGCGACGTGAGCACCGAGACGTTGCTCGACACGGTGCGCGCGCTCGAGGTGATGCCGTCGACCCGCTCCAGCTGCGTGTTCACCTGGTGCAGCGTGGTCTGGGCGTCCTTGAGCAGCGGGTCACCGCCCTCGTGCGCCTTGCGGATGGCGATGGTGGCCTCGTCGAGCGTGCGGCCCAGCTTCAGCAGCGGGACGGCCAGCAGCAGCACGAGGACCACGAAGGCCCCCGCGGCGATGAGCGCCGCGATCTGGCCAGCCGACACGAAGCCTCCCCGGATCTCGCGCGGCGCACCTCGATTCGCCGCTCTTGATCTCCTCAGGTTACTCCCCGCCCGCATCCCGTTACCGGCAGGGCCGCACGGCCCGACCGGGCGATGACCCGGTGTTCCTACCCCTCCTCGTCCAGGTCGGCGTCGCCGTCGGACACCGTGTCGGCCGACGCGTCGGCGTCGACCCCCGCGGCCGCGAGGATCGTGCGGCGCAGCCGGTTGAGGGCCCGGTGCTGGGTGACCCGGACCGCCCCCGGCGTGGACCCGACCGCCTGGGCGGTCTCCTCCGCCGAGAGCCCGACGGCGATGCGCAGCACGAGCACCTCGCGCTGGCGCGGCGTGAGCGTGTGCAGCAGCGACCCCAGCCGCTCGGTCAGCTCGGCCTGCAGGAGGTGGTGCTCCGGGCCGTCGTGGGTGAGCGGCGTGTCCGGGATGTCGGCGACCGGTTCGGACCGGTTGCGGCCGATCGCCCGGAACGCGTCGGTGACCTTGTGCGCGGCGATGCCGTAGACGAACGCGCGGAACGACAGCCCGCGCAGCGTGTAGCCGGGCAGGGCGTTGACGACCGCCAGGCACACCTCCTGCGCGACGTCGTCGGCGGAGCCCATGAGGGTCTCCTGCCTGCCCAGGCGGGCCCGGCAGTAGCGCAGCACGAGCGGGTGGATCTCGGCGAGCAGGCGCTCGCGGGCGTGCGGCTCCCCGGCGACCGCGGCCCGCAGCAGCGTCTCCATGAGCGGTGGATCGGGCTCGGCCGCCGGCTCGAGCTCGGGCGGCTCGGCGATCGCGGCGTCCGGAAGCGGCGCGACGGCGCCGGCACCGGCCGGGTCGCCGACGGGGACCGCGTCCGGGGCGACCGCCGCGAGGCCGTTCATCGCAGGGCCGCCGTGACGAGCGGGATGGCGCCGGGCGCGGCCGTTCCGCGGCGTCGACAGGAATGATCGGACAACAGGTCTGACTCGAACATCGGGTTCCCCTCCCCTGCGCCGGCAGAGCCTTCCCCGGCGGCTCGCGCCGCCCGGACGGCCGGACGGCGCGTACTGCGATCGTGCTGAGTCGTGCTCGGTGTTACCGCTGCCCGTGTGCTGGGCCTTGGTTGTGCGTCACTGCCGTGGAGGAGCGACCGGGACGGCGACTGATACCTGTGCGTCCCCCGACCGCAGGCGTCGCCCGGAGGCCCCTCTCGTGCCCCGATCACCGCCGTGCCCTGCGGTGATCGGGATCGTTCGACGTTCAAGCACGCAGTTTGGGTCCATACCAAGTTGGAGTCAAGAGCAGTTCGGCTCGAAAGCGGTTACGCTGCGCTCGATGGCAGCGACCGACCCCGTCGAACGGGACGATCCGCGCGCCCGCGCCGCCCGCACCAAGCGTGACCGAACGCGACGAGCGCTGCTGGATGCTGCCGACGCGTCGTTCGGCAGCCACGGGTGGGCCGACACGCGCATGGAGGACGTCGCGGCCGCGGCCGGGGTGAGCGCCGCGACCGCCTACAACCACTTCCCGTCCAAGCACGCGCTCATGGGCGCGGTGTACGGCCCGATGGTGCGCCCGCTCGTGGGGCAGGCCGAGCGGGACGTCGCGCTGCGCCGCCCCGTGGTGGACGCGCTCACCGACCAGATCCGGGCGCTCGCCCGCATCAGCGAGCGCCACCGCAGGCTCACCGCGTCCTTCTGGTCGGCCGTGGAGGAGTACACGATCAAGGTGGGCGGCCCGCCGGACCCCGCCGACGAGAGCGACCCGCGCACGCTCGCCCCCGTGCCCACGCCGCTGCGGATCCTCATCGAGCACGGGCAGTGCACGGGCGAGCTGCGTCCGTTCCCGAGCGCGCTCGACGTCAGCGGGATGATCGTCAACCTGCTGCTGCTGCGCAGCATCAACCGGCCGCACGAGCCCGCGGAGCACACCGCGGAGCTGCTGCTGACCGCGCTGTTCGGGATGCTGCGCCCCGAGCTGCTCGCCGAGGCGGGCCCGCACGGGCACCCGTTCCGCTCGGCGGCCGGGCCGGACCGGCGGACCGACGGGGCGCTGCGCGAGGGCTAGACCCGGTTGCGCTTGCGCCCGGTGACCCGGTTGTAGACGACGAGCACGATCACCGCGCCGATGATCGAGCCGATCCAGCCGGCCGGCTGGAACCCGCGCAGCCCGACGGTGAGCAGCCCGAAGATCAGGCCGCCGACGATCGAGCCGACGCAGCCGAGGATGATCGTGCGCAGGATGCCGATGTCGTCCTTGCCGGGCACGATCGCGCGGGCGATGAAGCCCGCGACCAGACCGAAGACGATCCAGCCCACCACCGTCCAGAACATCCCGGTGCTGCTCCCCTCTCGGCGTGCGTCCGCGGGCAGCCTACCGGGTGGAGATCACCTGCCGGCGAGCTCGGCCAGCGAGCGGGCGAGCGCGTCGACCGCGAACCCGATCTCCTCCTCGGTGACGACCAGCGGCGGGGAGAGCCGGATGGTCGAGCCGTGGGTGTCCTTCGCCAGCACTCCGCGGCGGGCGAGCGCCTCGCAGACGTCCCGGCCGGTGCCCAGGTGCGGGTCGACGTCGACGCCCGCCCACAGGCCCGCGGTGCGGACCGCGACGACGCCGTCGCCGACGAGCGCGGTGAGCTTCTCCCGCAGTACCGGCCCGAGCCGGCGGGCGGCGGCGAGCACCCCGTGCGGGCCGTCGTCGCAGAGCAGGCCCACCACGGCCCGGCCGACCGCGCACGCGAGCGGGTTGCCGCCGAACGTGCTGCCGTGCTGGCCGGGGCGCAGCACGCCGAGCACCTCGTCGTCGGCCACGACGGCCGACAGCGGCACGATGCCCCCGCCGAGCGCCTTGCCGAGCAGGTAGACGTCCGCGTCGGTGCCGGCGCCGCGGGTGGCGAGGACGTGGCCGGTGCGGCCGAGGCCCGACTGCACCTCGTCGGCCACGAACAGCACGCGCTCGGCGTCGCAGATCTCACGGACGCCGGCCAGGTAGCCGTCCGGGGGCACGATCACCCCGGCCTCGCCCTGCACCGGCTCGAGCAGCACGGCCACGGTCTCCGGCGTGATCGCCGCCTCCAGGGCGGCGAGGTCGCCGTAGGGCACGACGTCGAAGCCGGGGGTGAACGGGCCGAACCCGGCGCGCGCCTGCGGGTCGGTCGAGAAGGAGACGATGCTGATCGTGCGGCCGTGGAACCCGCCGGCGGCCACGACGATCCGGGCGCGGTCCTCCGGCACGCCCTTGACCTCGTAGCCCCACTTGCGGGCGACCTTGAGCCCGCTCTCGACGGCCTCGGCGCCGGTGTTCATCGGCAGGACGCGCTGTTTGCCGACGAGCGCGGCGAGCTCCGCGCAGAACGGGCCGAGCTGGTCGTTGCCGAAGGCGCGGCTGGTGAGGGTCAGCCGGTCGAGCTGCCGGTGCGCCGCGGCGACGAGCTCGGGGTGGCGGTGGCCGAAGTTCAGGGCGGAGTATCCGGCGAGGCAGTCGAGGTAGTGGCGGCCCTCGACGTCGGTGACCCACGCGCCGATGCCCTCGGCCACGACGACGGGCAGCGGGTGGTAGTTGTGCGCCGAGTGCTCGTCCACCAGCTGTTCGTGCAGCGCGGTGGCGCCGGTGCCGGTCCGGGTGTCGATCGCGGTGTCGATCGGGCTGTCGGTCAGGGTCATGAGCGCACCTCCAGCGTGCAGCACTTCGGCCCGCCGCCCCCTTTGAGCAGCTCGGACAGGTCGACCGGGACGGGCTCGTACCCACGCTCGCGCAGGGCCGCGGCCAGCCCGGTGGCCTGCGCGGGCAGCACGACGTGCCTGCCGTCGCTCACCGCGTTGAGGCCGAGGACGGCGGCGTCGGCCGGGGAGGCGACGACCGCGTCCGGGAACCGGGCCCGCAGCTCCTCCTGCGCCGCCGGGCTGAAGGCGGCGGGCAGCCAGGCGATGGTGGCGTCGTCGAGCACGGCGACGGCCGTGTCGAGGTGGTAGTAGCGCGGGTCGACCAGCTCCAGCGGCACGACCTCGCGCTCGAACACGGCGGCGACCTCCGCGTGCGCGCGCGGGTCGGTGCGGAACCCGTAGCCGGCCAGCACGACGTCGCCGACGACGAGCAGGTCGCCCTCGCCCTCGTTGACGAACCGCGGCTCCACCACCGGGTAGCCGGCGGCGGCGAAGAACGCGCGGTGGGCGGCGGCCTCGGGCGCGCGCTCGGGGTGGCGGAACCGCGCGCAGAGCACCACGCCGTCGACGACCGTGGCGCCGTTGGCGGCGTAGACCATGTCGGGCAGGCCCGGGACCGGGTCGATCAGGTCGACCCGATGGCCCAGGTCCACGTAGGTCTGCCGCAGCGCTTCCCACTGGGCGACGGCGCGCTCGCGGTCGACGGGCTCACCGGGCCGCATCCACGGGTTGATGGCGTAGCGGACCTCGAAGTGCTCGGGGCGGCACATCACGTAGTGCCGCGGCCGGGCAACGGGTTCGGTGGCCGCTACCGGCCGAGGCAGGACGCTGGTCACAGTGGTCACGGTAGGAACGCCCTGGGCGGGCGACAATCGCGAAGTCCTGCCGGATCGCGCCGGATCGTTGCGTGTTCCGGCCGTCTCGCGCACGAATCGTGCGCGGCCCCTCAGGGGAGCGCGGCGGGCAGCCCGAACGCCGTGACCTGCTCGTTCCCGAGGAACGAGGTGATCGCGGCGATCCGGTCGCCGCGCAGCGCGAGCACGTTGACCGCCCAGCCCCGGTGGCTTCCGGCGGCGTCGTCCCACAGGTAGCAGGCGAGCGCGGGCTGGCCGTTCGCCCACGTCGGCAGGTGCCGCCAGGACCCGCAGGACCCCAGCGGCACCCGCCGCGCCCAGTCGGCCACGGCGGGAAGCCCCCGGTACCAGTGCGGCAGCGGCGGCATCGTCCAGGTCACGTCGTCGGTGAGCAGCGCGACCAACCCGTCGGGGTCGCGCCGTTCGAGGGCCTCGGCGAACCCCGCGACGACCGCGCGCAGCCGGGCGTCGTCGAGCTCGCGCAGCGTCCGCTGCTGGGTGCGGTCGGGGACCTTCCGCGCGAGCACGGCGCGGGCGCGCTGCAGCGCGCTGTTCACCGACGCCCGCGAGGTGCGCATCATCTGCGCGATCTCCGCGGCGGAGAAGCCGAGCACCTCGAACAACAGCAGCGCGGCGCGCTGGTTGCCCGGCAGGTGCTGGCACGCGGCGACGAAGGCGAGCTCGACGGCCTCCCGCTGCTCGACCGCGGCGTCGGCGAGCAGGGCGTCCGGGTAGGGCTCGAGCCACGCGACGTCCGTGCGCGGCGCGGAGTCGACCACGGCGTGGTCGCTCGCCGGGCCGAGGTCGACCGGCGTGGCCCTGCGCCCGCGGCGGCGCGCCGCGTCGAGGCAGGCGTGGGTGACCACGGAGTACAGCCAGGTGCGCAGCGAGCTGCGCCCGTCGAAGCCGCCGAGCGCCGTCCACGCCCGCAGCAGCCCGTCCTGCAGGGCGTCCTCGGCGTCGTGGGTCGAGGCGAGCATCCGGTAGCAGTGGGCGTGCAGCTCCCGGCGCAGCGGCGCGACCAGCCGCGTGAAGGCGTCGGCGTCGCCCGCGCGGGCACGGGGCAGGTCGGGGTCCTCCGCGGTGCCCACCGGGCGCTCGTCGCTCACGCCCCGATCCTCGTCCCCGCCACCGACGAACCGGTTCACCGGCCCGCCCCGGCGGGCGGGGTGGACGAGCGGCGCAGCAGCGGCGAGAGCACCAGCACCGACTTGGTGCGCGCCACGAACGGCTGCGCGCCGATCTGCTCGAGCACCTGCTCGAAGTGGCGCATGTCGGTGGCGAGGATGCGCAGCACGGCGTCGGCGTCGCCGGAGACGGTGCTGGCGTCGACGACCTCCGGGAACCGGTCCACGGCCGCGCGGATCACCCCGGGCGGGGTGCTGTTGGTGCAGTACAGCTCGACGTAGCCCTCCACCGTCCAGCCGAGGACGGCCGGGTCGAGCCGCACCGTGAACCCGGTGATGGCGCCGCCGGCCCGCAGCCGGTCCACCCGCCGCTTCACCGCCGACGCCGACAGGCCGACCCGCTGACCCAGCTCGGCGTAGCTGCGGCGGGCGTCCTCCACCAGCAGCGCGATGATCTCCGAATCCAGGCGGTCCAGCTGCACCAGCCCATCGTGCCCGGCCGGGGGTCGCGGGTGGCGGCAGGATGTGCCGCATGTACCGGGTGGATTCCGAGGTCGGCGTCCTGCGCGAGGTGATCCTGCACCGGCCGGGGCTGGAGCTGAAACGGCTCACCCCCGGCAACAAGGACCGGCTGCTGTTCGACGACGTGCTGTGGGTCGCGCGGGCGCAGGAGGAGCACGACACGTTCGCGACGCTGCTGCGCGAGCGCGGCGTCGCGGTGCACCTGTTCGGCGACCTGCTGCGCACCGTGCTCGACATCCCCGAGGCGCGCAAGTACGTGCTGGACCGGATCTTCGACGACCGGGTGTACGGCCCGCTCGCCATCGACGCGCTGCGCAACTGCTTCGACGCGATGGACGCCGACACCCTCGCCGACCACCTCGTCGGGGGCATCACCAAGCGGGAGGTGCTCGACCGCATCCCGGAGCCGCGCTCGATCGCCTTCCACGTGCTCGACCCCGACGACTTCGTGCTCGAGCCGCTGCCCAACCACCTCTACACCCGCGACACGTCGGCGTGGATCTACGGCGGGGTTGCGATCAACAGCATGCGCAAGAAGGCCCGCATGCGCGAGACCGTGCACTACGAGGCGGTCTACCGCTGGCACCCGCTGTTCGCCCGCGCGGGCCACGCGGTCTGGTCGGACGGCTCGGTGAACGGGCCCGCGACGACCGAGGGCGGCGACATGCTCGTGCTCGGCGGCGGCGCGGTGCTGATCGGGCTGTCCGAGCGCACCACCCCGCAGGGCGTGGAGCGGCTCGCCCAGAAGCTCTTCGCCGGCGGCGAGGTGGACCGCATCGTCGCGCTGCGGATGCCGCAGGCGCGGGCGTTCATGCACCTCGACACGGTGCTGACGATGGTGGACCCGGAGACGTTCACCCAGTACGCGGGGCTGGGGATGCTGCCGGCCTACACGATCCGGCCCGGCGACTCGGACAAGGAGCTCGACGTCCGCGACCACCCGCCCGAGGACATGCACCGCGCCATCGCCGCCGCGCTCGGACTGCCGTCGATCCGCGTGCTCACCCCGGTGCAGGACGTCCACTCCGCCGAGCGCGAGCAGTGGGACGACGGGTGCAACACCCTCGCCGTCGCGCCCGGCGTGGTCGTCACCTACGAGCGCACCGTCACCACCAACCGCTACCTGCAGGCGGCCGGGATCGAGGTGCTCGACATCCCGGGCGGTGAGCTGGGCCGGGGCCGCGGCGGGCCGCGGTGCATGAGCTGTCCGGTGCGCCGCGACCCGGCGATTCCCACCGTCGGGTGATCATCGGCCACCCGGCCGCACGAGGTTCGCCCGAAAACGCCGCGGCGGCCCGCCGCGTCCCGCACGATCTTCGACGTGATGTTCTGGGCTGCAGCCGCAACCGCCGCGATCCTCGTCGGGGCACCCCCGCCGCCGGACCTGCCCGCCGTGCCGACCCCGCCCGGGTCGTCGCTGCCCGCGATCACCGCGGAGCGCGCCGCGCAGAACCCCACCGTGCGCGACCCCGGGCGCATCGCGCTGTCCGCCGACGGGAACCAGCACGACGAGGACGACTGGGCCTCCTCGGCGATGGCGCTCGCGATCCTGGCCCACGCCGGGTTCCAGGAAAACGTCGTCAACTACATCTACAACAACCACATCTGGGACTCCTCCTCCGAGCACCGCCGGAACATGACCGAGAGCGTGCTCGGCGCCGGCGAGCGGTTCGGGTTCGACCTCTCGCGGTTCTACGACGGGGCCGACCCGCAGCAGCTCGAGGCGGGGGTCGCCGCGCTCACCGCCGAGATCAACGCCTCGACGCCCGACGACGAGCTCACGATCGTGCTCGCCGGGCCGATGGAGACCACCTGGATGGCCCTCGAGGCCGCCGACCCCGCGGCCCGGCGGCACGTCAAGTGCGTCTCCCACGGCAACGGGACGTTCAACCAGACCCACGGGAAGACAGACCACGGGGGCCACTCCTACGACGACGTGCTGGAGCTGGGCTGCCAGCGCGTCCAGATCCCCGACCAGAACGGCAACCTCGGCCCCACGAAGCTGTCCGACTGGGACTACCTGCGCGACCTCGGCCCCGAGATGGCCTGGGTGCACTCCCGGTTGGAGGTGGCGGAGAAGGGCGACGTGTCCGACGCGGGCATGGTCTACTTCGTGATCACCGGCGAGGAGCGGGTGTCGCGCTCGGAGCTGCGGAAGTTCCTGACCACCCCGCGCTCGGCGCTGCTCGGAGGGGCGCGATCGGCCACCATGGCCACGTGACGGCCCTGCCCGGCGTCCTGCCGCCGCTCGACGGCGCGCTGCACACCGACCTCGCCACGCGCACCCGCTACGCGTCCGACGCCGGGCACATCGCGACCGGGCTGCCCGCCGCGGTCCTGCGTCCCGGCTCGGCGGCCGACGTGGCCCGTGTCGTCGCCCACTGCCGCGCCCACGGCGTCCCGGTGGGCGCCAGGGGCCTCGGCAACACCACGGGCGGGCAGTCGCTCGTGCCCGGCGGGGTCGTGGTCGACACCACCGCGCTCGCCGGGGTGCGGGCGATCGGCCCCGACCGGGCCACCGTCGGCGCGGGCACCACCTGGCTGGAGCTCGCCCGGTCCGCGCACGCCCGTGGCCTCGCGATCCCGGCCGCCACCGGCTACCTGGGCCTGACCGTCGGCGGAACGCTGTCGGTCGGCGGGATCCCACCCGCGGTCGCGAGCGGCGCCCAGGTCGACCACGTCCACGAGCTGGAGGTCGTCACCGGCGACGGCCGGCTGCGCCGGTGCTCGCCGACGGCCGAACCCGAGCTGTTCGACGCCGTGCTCGGCGGGCTGGGCCAGTTCGGGATCATCACCGAGGCCACCGTCGCCCTGGTGCCCGCCCCGACGGCGGTGCGGGGTTGGTCGCTGCCCCACGCCGACCCGGCCGCGTTCTTCGCCCACCTGCGCGCCGTCGTCCGCGCCGGCGAGGCGACGGAGGTGTTCGGCGACTGGTGGCGGCCCGGTGAGGCGGGCGAGCTGCACCACCTCAACGCCTTCGCCTTCGACGCCGAGCTCCCCGTGCCGCCGGGGGCGGAGGTCCGCGAGGACGGCTACCTGGAGCACATCACGCGCATCGACGACGCGGTGGCGGACCTGCGCGCCGCCATCGGCTGGGACGCGCTGCCCAAGCCGTGGCTCACCGTGTGGCTGCCCGACTCGCGGGTCGAGGACGTCGTCGGCGCGACGCTCGCCGAGCTGGGCCCGGCCGACGTCGGCGCGGGCGGGTTCGTGCTGCTCTACACCCACCGCAGGGCCGCGCTCACCCGGCCGTCGCCGCGGCTGCCCGACCCGGACGGCAGCGACCTGGTGCACCTGTTCACGGTGATGACCGCGGGCCCGCCCGACGCCGGCGCCGACTACGCCGCGGGCGTCCTCGCGCGCAACCGGCGGTTGCTCGACCGGGCCGTCGCCGCGGGCGGCACGCGCTACCCGATCGGCACCGTGCCGGTCGACGCCGACGACTGGCGCGCCCACCACGGCGACCGCTGGGCCCACCTGGTCGCGTTGAAGCGGCGCTACGACCCGGCCGACGTGCTCGGTCGCGCCGTCCGCTGGCCGCCGTTCGCCCGGGGCCGGTGAAATCCACGACGAGGTGACCGTCGGACCGCTATCGTCGTCGGGTGACTTCCGTCGCGGAACAAACTCCGCTCTCGGATTGGGGCGCGCTCGACGGCAGCCACCGGCGCGTCGCCGTCGAGGTCCTGCGGTTCGGCCCGCTGCCGCGCGCGCGGCTCGCCCGCAGGCTCGGCCTCTCCCCCGGCTCGCTGACCCGCCTCACCCGCCCGCTGGTCGACGGGGGCCTGCTCGTCGAGGGCGACCCGGACCCCGGCTCGCGCGACGACCCGGACCACCCGCGCACCGGGCGCCCGTCGCTGCCGCTGGACGTCGCCCCCTCCGAACACCGGTTCATCGGCGTGAAGGTCACGGGCGACACGCTGTTCGCGGTCGTGTGCGACCTGCGGGCGAACGTGCTCGCCGAGCACACGCGCCCGCTGCCCGGCGCCGAGCCGGCCGCCGTCGTGGGGGCGATCGCCGACGCGGCCCGGCTGCTGCGGGCCGACCACCCCGGCGTCGTCGGCCTCGGCGTCGGGGTCGGCGGGTTCGTGGTCGACCGCCGCGACGTCGCCCGCGCCCACTTCCTCGGCTGGCACGAGCGCGTCCCGCTCGCCGACCTGGTGCACGAGGCCACCGGGCTGCCCGCGGTCGTCGACAACGACGTCCGGGCGCTCACCGCGGCCGAGCACTGGTTCGGGGCGGGCCGCGGCCTGCAGTCGCTGCTCGTGATCACGATCGGGGCGGGCGTCGGGTGCGGGATCGTCGTGCACGACCTCGTGGTCGAGGGCGCGCACGGCGGCGGCGGCTCGATCGGGCACCGGCCCGTGCTCAGCTCCGTGGTCTGCGAGGACGGCCACCGCGGCTGCGCGCAGGGCCTCGTGTCCTCCCGCGCGGTCTCCGGGGCGGTCGCCCAGGCGCTCGGCCGCCCGGTGACCTACGACGAGGCGCTGGCGCTCGCGGCCGAGGGCCACCCGGCCGCCCGCCGGGTCGTCGACGAGGCCGCGAGCGCGCTCGGGGTGCTCGTGGCCGACATCGCCAACCTCATCGACCCGGAGCTGGTGATCCTCACCGGCGACGGCATCGGGCTCGTCGACGTCGCCCGCCCGGCGCTGGACGCCGCGCTGGAGGAGAACCGCAAGGCCCCGCTCGCGCCGGTGCCCCTGGACGTGCAGCCGTTCCCGTTCACCGAGTGGGCCCGCGGGGCGGCGGCCGTCGCCGTGCAGGAGCACGTGTTGGGCCGGGCCCGCGCCGCCCGGGCCGTCACCCCTGCGTGAACAGGGCGTTGACCGCCTCGTTGGCCGCGGTGAGCGACGAGACGTCGGCCCTGCCGGTCATCACCCGTTCCATCGCCGTCTCCATGATCGCGTCCACCTCGGCGGCGTGCTGGGCGGCCGGGAAGGGGAACGCGGTGCCCTCCCGCAGCTGGCGGGTGAACGGGGTGATGTCCAGGCCGTGCGCACCGATCGCGGCCTCCGCGGTGGGCACGACGGACGCGATCGCGGGCACCACGACGCCGCCCTCGGCCACCACCGCCTGGCACTCCGGCGAGGCGAGGTAGCGCACCCACTTCCAGGCGGCGCCCTTGTTCGGCGAGCCGGCCGCGATCGTGTCGGCGAGCGAGTTGGTCATCGCCGCCCGGTGGCCGAGCGGGCCGATCGGGGTCGGCGCCGTGTCCAGCTCGACGCCGCCCAGGCGGGCGTACGTGCGGATGTTCCACGACCCGTCGGTGACCAGCGCGACCCGCCCGGCCTGCAGCAGCTGGCCCAGCTCGGTGCCGACCGCCTGCTCCACCGGCGGCATGTAGCCCTTCTCGACCAGGCCCCGCCACCAGGCGATCGTGTCCTGGAATCGGGGGTCGTCGTAGTTGAACCGGGTGCCCCACAACGGGCGGTCGGTGTGGGTCCAGCCCAGCGTCGCGGTGAGGTACGACCACTCCGTCTGCCCCGACCCGCCGCCGGGCGGGTAGTTGATGCCCAGGCCGTAGGTGGCGACGTTGCGCGGGTCGAAGCCCGGCTCGTCGCCGCGCACCCCGTTGCGGTCCACCGACAGGCGCGCGAGCACGCGCTCGAAGGTGCCGCCGTCCTGCGGGTTCCAGGTGAGGTTCTGCATCTGCTCCGGCGTGATGCCGGCCTCGCGGGCCATCGCCGCGTTGTAGAAGATGCCGACCGCGTCGAAGTCCTTCGGCAGGCCGTAGCGCCTGCCGTCGTCGCCGACCCACAGGTCGCCGGTGCCCTCGACGAACTGCGCCAGGTCGGGCCCGTCGCGCGCGATCAGCTCGTCGAGGGGCTCGATCAGCCCGCGCGCGGTGTGGTCGCCGTACTTGGAGGTGTGGTTGACGAACACGTCCGGCGCGGCGTTGGCGACGAACGCCGTCAGCAGCCTGCCCCAGTAGTAGTCCCAGCCGACCTGCTCGATCGCGATGTCGATGCCGGGGTTGGCCGCCTCGAACTCGTCGGCGCACCGCTGGTAGGCGGGCAGCTGGTTGGCGTCCCACATCCAGTAGGTCACCTCGCCGGTCTCGGCCCAGCCGCCGGACTCGGCGGGCGGGCGCTCGGCGGCGCAGGCCGGGGCGAGCGCGAGGACGGCGGCGGCCAGGGCGGCGGTGGTCGTGCGCTTCATTTGATCCCCGAGAAGCCGATGGAGTCGACGATCTTGCGCCCGAACGCGAGGAACAGCAGCAGGACCGGGAGCGCGGCGACCAGGGTGGCCGCCATCAGCCCCGGCCAGTCCAGGCCGCCCTGCGGGGTCTGGGCGCGGAACACCCCCAGCGCGACGGTGAGCGTGCGGACGCTGCGCTCGCTGCCCACCAGCAGCGGCCAGAAGTACTCGTTCCACGACTGCACGTACTGCAACAGGGCCAGCGTGGTGATCGGCCCCCAGCTCATCGGCACGATGATCCGGAAGAACGTGCGGACGTGGCCCGCGCCGTCCAGGCGGGCCGCCTCCTCGATCTCGCGCGAGATGCCGAGGAAGAACTGCCGCAGGAAGAACACCGCGAACGGGGTCATGAAGAAGAACGGCAGGACGAGCGCGGCGTAGGTGTTGAGCAGGCCGAGGTCGCGCATCAGCAGGAAGTTCGGCAGGTGCGTGAAGATCGGCGGCACCATCAGCGCGGTCAGCAGCACGAAGAACACCGCGTCGCGCCCGGGCCAGCGCATCCGCGCGAACGCGTACGCCGCGAGCGCGCCGAAGAACACCTGTCCCGCTGTGATCAGCGCCGACACCACCACCGAGTTGCGCAGGTAGACCCAGAAGTCCACCGCCGAGCCGGTGCCGCCCTCCGCCTGCGCCTCCTCGAGGGTGGCCAGCCCGAGCACGCGCCGGAACGCGCCCCACGTGAAGTCGACCGGCAGGAACGAGCCCCCTGCGGTGGCGAGCGTCGTGCCGTTCGACAGGGCCGTGCGCAGCATCCAGTAGAACGGGAACAGCGTGACCAGGATGATCGCGAGCAGGCAGGCCCACGCCAGCACGCGTCCCGGGGTCAGGCCACCCGCCTCGCGGCCGGGGGTGCGACCGGCGGGCGCGACGGCGGTGTCCGCATCGACGGTGACCATGGACGACTCCTCAGCCGAGGTCCGACTCGCCGGCTCGCATCAGCCGCAGCTGCACGAAGGCGATCACGGACAGGATCACGAGCAGGACCACCGACACCGCCGAGGCGTAGCCGTAGTCCAGGCGCTCGAACGCGAGGTCGAAGATGTGGTACTGGATCACGCGGGAGGCGTCGGCGGGCCCGCCCATGGTGGTGACCGCGACGGTGTCGAACACCTGGAACGAACCGACCACGGTGACCACCAGCACCAGCGCGAGCACGGGGCGCAGCAGCGGCAGCGTGATGCGCCAGAACATCTGCCACTCGCTCGCGCCGTCCACCCGCCCCGCCTCGTAGAGGGTGCGCGGGATCATCACCAGCCCCGCGAAGATCAGCAGCGCCGTGTAGCCCAGGTGGCGCCACGTGTTGACGAACGCGATGGTCGGGATCGCCCACGACTCGCTGCCGAAGAACGAGATCGGGCCGATCCCGAACCAGGACAGCATCTCGTTCACGATCCCGATCTGGGCGTCGAGCATCCAGAACCACAGCAGCGCGACGACGACGTTGGCCACCAGGTAGGGCATCAGCACGAGCCCGCGGATCACGACCGAGCGGGTCAGCCGGTGCAGCAGCACCGCCAGCAGGACCGCGAGCACCGTCTGGAAGCCGATGTTGAGCACGACGTACCAGACGGTCACCGCCATGGCGTTCCAGAACGTCTCGTCGGCGAGCAGCCGCTGGTAGTTGGCGAGCCCGACGAACGAGGTGTCGGAGAAGAACCGGTAGTCGGTGAAGCTGAGGCCGAGCCCGCGCACCGACGGCCACAGGTAGAACACGACGAACCCGAAGATCGTCGGGAGGGTGAAGCCCAGCGCCACCCAGGTCTCGCGGCGGGTGCGGGCCCGGCGGGCCGTGGCGTGGGCACCGCCGGGGCCGCCGGCGGTGGCGCCCGTCGCCGGGACGGCGGCCGTGGTCACGACGCCACCGCCGTCGCGCGCAGCAGGAGCAGCTGCTCGGGGTTGAGCGCGGGGGCCCGCAGCCCGACCGCGGCGAGCGCGCGGCCCGGCAGCTCCACCCCGTCGGCGAGCCACTCCGGTGGCCGTCGCTGGCGCAGCGCGGGCCGGTCGCCCGGCGGCTGGGCGGTGACCCGGTAACGCCGGTCCGGGTCCAGGCCGGGCAGCCGCAGCCGGCCCGGCACCGACGTGAGCGGCGTGGCCAGCTGCACGAGGGCGTAGAGCGCGTCGGAGCGGTCCGGGGCGACGGCACCGTGCAGGGCGAACGACGGGTCGTGCTGGTCGGCGCGGACCAGCGTGCCGGTGTGGATCAGGCCGCGGACGTCCTTGTAGAGCTGCACCCACGCGGCGAGCTCCGTGCGCTCCTGCGGCCCGGTGGCGGTCAGGTCCCACTCGATGCCGAACGAGCCGAACAGCGCCGTGCCCGCGCGGAACGACAGGTCGTGGGTGCGGGCGGTGGAGTGCGAACGCGGCGCCGCCACGTGCGCGCCGATCAGCTCGGGCGGTAGCAGCTGCGCGGTCCAGCGCTGGATCTGCTGGCGTTCGAGGGGGTCGGTCTGGTCGCTGCCCCAGATCCGGTCCGTGCGCTGGAGGATCTCCAGGTCCACGCGCAGCCCGCCGGACGAGCACGACTCGATCTCCACACCGGGGTGGCGCGCCCGCAGCTCGTCGATCAGGCGGTAGACGGCGAGCGTCTGGGCGTGCACGCCGGGCACCCCGAGCGGGCCGTGCCCCGCGTCCACGAGGTCGCGGTTGTGGTCCCACTTGAGGTAGCTGATCGGGTACTCGGTGAGCAGGGCGTCGAGCCGCTCGAGGAGGTAGGCGTAGGCGTCGGGGTTGGCGAGGTCGAGCACCTGCTGGCGCCGCGACGTGATGGGCGTCCGCCCGCCGGTGCGCAGGATCCAGTCGGGGTGGGCGCGAGCGAGGTCGGAGTCGGGGTTGACCATCTCGGGCTCGACCCACAGCCCGAACTCCATCCCGCGCTCGCGCACCTCGCGCACGAGCGGGTGGAGCCCCTCGGGCCAGACGTCCTCGTCGACGTACCAGTCGCCCAGGCCGGCGCCGTCGTCGCGGCGGTGGCGGAACCACCCGTCGTCGAGCACGTAGCGCTCCACCCCGACGTCGGCGGCGACGCGGGCGAGCTCGACGAGCCGGTCGAGGTCGTGGTCGAAGTAGACGGCCTCCCAGGTGTTCATCACGACCGGCCGTGGGTTCTTCGGGTGGTGCGGGCGCGCGCGCAGCATCGTGTGGAAGCGCGCGGCGATCCCGTCGAGGCCGGTGGCGTGGGCGGCGTAGACCCACGGGCCGGTGTAGGACTCCCCCGGCCGCAGGAGCACCTCGCCGGGCAGCAGCAGCTCGCCGCCGCCCAGGACGGCGGCGCCGGTGGACAGCCGCTCGGCGTAGGCGACGTGGTTGCCGCTCCACGCCACGTGGATCGCCCACACCTCGCCGGAGGCGTAGCCGAAGCCCTCCGTGCCGGCGGCGAGGATCAGCGGCGCGTCCGGGCCGGTGCGGCCGCGGCGGTTCTCGCGGGAGTGCACGCCGACCACGAACGGCATCCGCTGCGGCGCCCGCTCGCGTCCCCACCGGCCGGCGAGGTCGAACAGCTCGGTGGCGACCGGGGGCACCGGTAGCGCGAGGGCGAGCCCGTCGACGACGAACGGCTCGGGGTCGGCGTCGGGCGGGACGGCCACCGTGGCGCGTTGGCGCAGCACCCCGGAGGGCAGCAGCTGCAGCTCCAGGTGGAGCTCGAGGCCGGCCTCGGCATCCCGGCCGGACGCGCGCACGCGAGCGCCGCCGTCCGGGTCGTCGGCCACCGCGAGGTCGGTCAGCGCGAACAGCGGCGACCACGCCCGGCCTGCGCGCTGCCCGGCGAGCCCCGGCCTGCCGTTCCAGCCGTCGGCGTGCTCGGCGAGGATCCCGGCGCGGGTGGGCCGGTCGAGGTCGTTGGGGACCGGGGCGGGCACCCCGGCCCGGGCGAGCTCGGCGAGGTCGGCGGCGGTCAGGTCGCCGAGGTCGGCGCCCCAGTGCAGCACCGCGGGGAGCCGCTCCCCGTCGGTGGTGAGGACGACGCTCACCCCGCCCGCCCGCAGGTGGATCGGGTCCGGGAGCGGCTGGATCATGGCGCCTCCGTTCACCTCGTCGTGGCGGGATTAGTTCTACGGCAGAACTTAGTGCCCGTCAACGGGAGGCGTCAGCCGGGGCGCACCGCATCCGCGAGCCGGTCCAGCACGGCGACGAACGTCGCCCGCTCCCCGGGGTCCAGGTCGGCGAGGAACTCCCGCTCCATCGCCCGGATCGCCGACCGGCACGCGGCGACGACCTCCCGGCCGGCGGGGGTGAGCGCGACGATCCGGTTGCGCCGGTCGGCCGGGTCCGGGGTTCGGCGCAGCAGGCCACGGGCCTCGAGGCGATCGAGGATCGGGATCAGCCGCGTCTTGTCCCGCCCCGAGGCCGCCGCGAGCTCGGACTGGGTCGAGGCGGGCCCGCGTTCGAGCGTCGCGAGCACGGCGTAGTCCCACATCTCGACGTCGTGCGCGCGCAGGATCGGCTCCTCGGCCTTGAGCATCGCGCGCGCGAGCCACGCGAACGCGGCCCCCAGGTCGTGCCGTTGCCCGTCCACGGCGGGACGATATCCCTTGACCAATCGTAAACGTTGGTAGACGATCTACCGGTGGAGAACATTCGAGAGCTGCACCGACGCGCCGTCGACGGCATCCGCCCCGTCCTCGCGCGCATCACCCCCGCCGACCTGGACCGGCCCACCCCCTGCGCGGGGTGGGCGCTGCGTGCCCTGCTCGAGCACATGGCCGGCCAGGACCACGGGTTCGCCGCCACCGTCCGGGCCACCCGCACCGGAGAGGAGGTGGACGTGGCTGCGTTCGCCCCGCGGCCGGTCGGCGCGGACCCGGCGCCCGCCCTCACCGCGGGCCTGGACGACCTCGTGGCGGCGTTCGCGCAGGTCGGCGACGAGGACGGGCCGGTCCTGCTGCCCGAGTTCGGCACCCGGGCGCCGGTGCCGGTCGTCGTGCACATGCACCTGATCGACACGCTCGTGCACGGCTGGGACGTGGCCGCCGCCCTCGGCGCGCAGGACGACTACGGCGCGGGGCTCGACGCGGAGGTCGTCGCCGCCGCGCTCGCGATGACCGAACGGATCCCGGACGACGAGTCGCGGGAGGCGCCGGGCGCCCCGTTCGGCCACGCGCTGCCCGCGGCCCCGGACGCCGACCCGTGGACCCGGGTGCTCACCTCGCTGGGCCGCGACCCGGCGTGGGCGGGCGAGCCGGTGCCGCGCGGCTGAGCCGCGGGCTCGGCGGCGGGGTCAGAACGGCCCGATCACGGCCAGCAGCAGCGCGACGATCGCGCCGGCCGCGCAGAGCGCACCGGCGCGCCACCCGGCGCGCTCGGCCCGCTCGTCGGCCCGGACCGCCTCCGACGACGTGGCCGTCGTGACCCGGATCGGCTTGTCCGGCCGCTCGCGGGCCACGAGCCGGTCCCCGGCCTCGGTGACGTCGGCGACGACGGTCAGCGGCGTCCCGGCCGGGACGATCCACTCGCGGCGGATCGTCCGGTCGGGGTTCGCCACGATGCGCACCAGGCCGAGCTCGAGGCCCTCGCCCTCGGTCTCGACGAGCTCGTCGGGCAGCTGCGCCGCGCCCTCGACCGGGCCCGTCCCGGGCACCACGTGGAGCTCTCCGCCGTCGTCGACCAGGCGGAACGACTGCCGGCTCGTGAAGTCGGCGTCGACCTCGTGGCGGGTGCCCTTGCGGTCCCGCACGACGCGGATCGTCATCGCCCGGTACCAGACGCACGGCGTCCGGCTGAACGGTGCCGCGAGCGGCCCGCCCTGCGCGGGCTGCGCCGTGCCGGAGACGACGACGTGCTGGTCGAACGCCCCCGTCCCGAGCTCGGTGCGCGCCGCGCCCGCCATCGCCACGAGCTCCGCGACCGACACCGGGGTGGCGCCGAGCGAGCGCAGGCGTCGGGACCGCCCGGCCAGGGCCGCGGTGACGTGGGTGTAGGCGCGGTAGCCGAGGATCCCGGCGAACCCGAGCGCAACCAGGGTGCTGATCGACACGCGGTGAGCCTCCCACCGGTTGCGGGCGCCCGGCACCGTGGTTCTACGGAGGGCTCAGCCGGACCGCTCGCCGCGCACGACGCGGCGCAGCTTGGGCAGCCGCTCGGCGAGGGCGCGTTCGGCGCCGTGGGTGGTGGGGCGGTAGTAGTCGCGGCCGACGAGCCCGTCGGGCGGGTACTGCTGGGCCAGCACGCCGCCGGGGTCGTCGTGCGGGTAGCGGTAGCCGACCGCGTTGCCCAGCTTCTGCGCGCCCGCGTAGTGGCCGTCGCGCAGGTGCGGCGGAACCGCCCCGGCCGCGCCCGCGCGCACGTCGGCCATCGCCTCGTCGATGCCCGTGATCACGGCGTTGGACTTGGGCGCCGTGGCCAGGTGGATCGTGGCCTGTGCGAGCGCCAGCCTGCACTCCGGCATGCCCACCAGCTGGACCACCTGCGCCGCGGCGACGGCGGCCTGCAGCGCGGTGGGGTCGGCGAGCCCGATGTCCTCGCTCGCGTGCACCATCAGCCGCCGGGCGATGAACCGCGGGTCCTCCCCCGCCACCAGCATGCGGGCGAGGTAGTGCAGCGCCGCGTCCGGGTCGGAGCCGCGGATCGACTTGATGAACGCGCTGATCACGTCGTAGTGCTGGTCGCCCTGGCGGTCGTAGCGCACCGTGGCCTCGGTGACGGCCCGCTCGACCGCCGCGACGTCGATCACCGGCTCGGAGTCCGCCGGTGCGGTGCCCAGCACGCCGTCCGCCGCCGCCTCCAGGGCCGTGAGCGCCCGCCGCGCGTCGCCGCCGGCGAGGCGGACCAGCGCGTCCTCCGCGTCGGGGGCGAGCGACACGGCGCCGTCGAGCCCGCGCGGGTCGGCCACGGCCCGCCGCAGCAGCGACCGCACGTCGTCGTCGGTGAGCGACCGCAGCTGCAGCACCAGCGACCGCGACAGCAGGGGCGACACCACCGAGAACGACGGGTTCTCCGTGGTGGCGGCCACGAGCAGCACCAGCCGGTCCTCGACGGCGCCGAGCAGGGCGTCCTGCTGGGTCTTCGAGAAGCGGTGCACCTCGTCGATGAACAGCACGGTCTGCTGCCCGAGCCGGTCGCGCCGGCGGCGCGCGTCGTCGATGACGGCGCGCAGCTCCTTCACCCCGGACGACAGCGCCGACAGGGCGACGAAGTGCCGGCTGCCCACCCCGGCGAGCAGCCGGGCGATCGTGGTCTTGCCGGTGCCGGGCGGCCCGTAGAGCAGCACCGACGCGGCGGCGCCGCCCTCCACGAGCCGCCGCAGGGGCGCGCCGGGGCGCAGCAGGTGGCCCTGCCCCACGACCTCGTCGAGGGTGCGCGGGCGCATGCGCACCGCGAGCGGCGCCGTGGCCCCCGCCCCGGCCTGCTCGACCGGCGGCGCCTGGTCCGGCTCGTCCAGCTCGAACAGCCCGTCCGCCTCGGTAGTCATCCCCTCCAGCCTGCCACTGGCCCCCGACGGCGCGCCCGGGTGCCTATGGTTCCGGCGTGCGGAAACCGCAGCGGGGGGCGATCGGTTCGGCGGCCGCCGTGCTCGCGCTCGTCCGGCTGGTGGCGCGGCGCGGTTCGGTGACCGTCACCGAGGTGTCGCGGGAGCTCGACGTCGCGGTCTCGACCGCGCACCGGCTCCTCGCCACCTGCGTGCGGGAGGGCTTCGCCCGCCAGGACCACGTGGGAGGGCCGTACACGGTCGGGCCGGCGCTGCACGAGCTCACGCTCGTCGCCGGCTCGAACGCCGTGCCGCTGCGCGACGCGGGCGCCGAGGTGCTCGCCGCCCTGCGCGACGAGCTGGGCGAGACCGTCAGCCTCGCGATCCTCGAGGGTCGCCACACCCGCTTCGTGCAGTCCCTCGAGGGGCGCCGGTCGGTGCGGGTGAGCTCGCGGCTCGGCCTGCTGCTGCCCGCGCACAGCACCTCGGGCGGCAAGGCGATGCTCGCCGCGCTGAGCCCGGACGCGCTGCGCGACCGCTACCCCAGCCACCACCTCCAGGCCACCACCGCCCGGTCGATCACCGATTGGGACGACCTGCGGCGCGAGCTGAACCGCGTCCGCCGCCGCGGGTGGGCGGCCAACCTCGGCGAGACCGACCCCGCCGTCGCCGCCCTCGGGGCCGCCGTGCTGCTGGGCACCGGGGAACCGGTGGCGGCCGTGTGCGTCGCCGCACCGATGTCGCGGCTGGGCACGGCGGCCCGGCTGCGGGCGCTCGCGCCTGCGGTGATCGCGGCGGCGTCGAAGATCCAGCAGCGGATGCGGGGCAGCTGAGGGGTCGGCCGGGGACGGATCCCCCGGGCCGACTGGTGGCGCCGCGGACCGTGCCGGCCGCCCTCCGGGCAGGCTTCGCGGCGGGCCCGGCGCCTGGCCGGTTCGGGCGCGCAGCACACCGTGCGACAGCCTCACGCCTGCGTTCGGCGGAACCTGGTCCCGCGGAGCCCGCCGGGCCGGGAGAACCAGCCCACCCACCGGCAGCCTTTCCACATCGGGGAAAGGTCGTCGCGGTCGCTTGTCGCCGTCGCGTAGACCCGGCTGTGGTGGTGGTCACCGCCACCACGAGGGGGTCGACGATGACGAGGTTCCCGCCGCGGGATGGGCTGAGCGCGTTCGAGGCGCCGATGCGGGTCGAGGCCGACATCGCGGGGCTCGAGGTGGTGCAGGGCGAGGTGCCCGAGCACCTGTCCGGCACCTACTACCGCGTGGTCACCGACCGGCAGTGGCCGCCCGCCGTGCTCCCGGACGTGCCGACGTTCAACGACGACGGCATGGCGATGTACTTCCGCTTCCACGGCGGGCGGGTCGACTTCCGCAGCCGCTACGTGCGCACCCCGCGCTACGAGGCGGAGGCGAAGGCCGGCCGCGCCCTGTTCGGGGCCTACCGCAACCCGCTGACCGACGACCCGTCCGTCGCGGGCATCTCCCGCGGCCTGGCCAACACGAACGTCTTCTACCACGGCGGGAAGCTGTACGCGTCGAAGGAGGACAGCCCGCCGATCCTGCTCGACCCGATCACCCTGGAGACGATCGGCGAGTACACCTTCGAGGGCACGCTCACCTCGCAGACGTGCACCGCGCACCCGAAGATCGACCCGCACACGGGCGAGATGGTGTTCTTCGGCTACGCCGCCAAGGGCGAGACGACCCCGGACATCGCCTACTACGAGGCCGACGCGGACGGGCGGATCATCCACGAGGCGTGGCTGCGCGCGCCGTACTCGAGCATGGTCCACGACTGGGCCGTCACCCAGAACTTCGTGATCTTCCCGATCATCCCGATGCGCAGCGAGTGGGAGTGGCTCGAGGCGGGGCAGCCGCACTTCCAGTGGGACCCGGACCGCGAGATCTACCTCGGGGTGCTGCCGCGGAAGGGCCGCGCCGACCAGGTGCGGTGGCTGCGCGGGTCGAACCGGTTCGCCAGCCACATCCTCGGCGCGTGGGACGACGGGCGGCACATCCACATCGAGACGCCGGTCGGCGAGAGCAACTTCTTCCCGTTCTTCCCCGACGTCACCGGGGCGCCCTACGACCCGATCCGGGCCCGCGGCTACCTGTCGCGCTGGACGATCGACATGGGCTCCGACGAGCAGACGTTCACCGAGACCCGGCTGACCGACGTCGCGGGCGAGTTCCCGCGCATGGACGACCGCTACGAGACCCTGCCGCACCGGCGCGGGTTCCTCGCGCTCAACCACGTACCCGGCGAGGACCGGCCGGGGGCCGGGTTCCGCTGGATCGGCGCCTTCGACACCACCGGCGCGACGCGCCCGCAGATCTACTACCCCGGTGACGACTGCTCGGTGGGCGAGCCGCTGTTCGTCCCGGGCGACGACGACGCGCCCGAGGGCCACGGCTACGTGTTCGTGGTGGTGGGGCGCCACCAGGAGATGCGCAGCGACCTGGTGATCCTCGACGCGCAGCGGCTCGACGGCCCGCCCGTCGCCACGGTGGCGCTGCCGATCCGGATCCGCCGCGGCCTGCACGGCAACTGGGTGAGCAGCCGCGAGCTCGCCGCCCGCACCGCCTGACGAGAACGAAGGGGTTCGCATGTCCACGACCGAGGCATCCACCGAGATCGAGCAGCTGCGCCGCACGGTCGACGACCTCGCGCGGCGCCTCGCGATCACCGAGGCCCGCCACGAAGTGCGCACGCTGCACCACAAGTACGGCTACTACCTCGACAAGTGCCTCTACCAGGAGGTCGTCGACCTGTTCGCCCGCGACGGCGACGTCGTGTTCATCGGTGGGCGCTACCGGGGCCGCGCGGGCGTGGAGCGGCTGTACCTCGAGCGGTTCCGGCAGCGGTTCACCCGCGGCCACAACGGCCCGCTCCCCGGCTTCCTCCTCGACCACCCGATGCTGCAGGACGTGGTGACGGTCGCGCCGGACGCGCGGTCGGCGAAGGCCCGCATCCGCGCGCTCATGCAGGCCGGGGTCCACGAGTCCGCGCCGGAGCTCGCCGGGCGCACCTCGTTCGAGCAGTGGTGGGAAGGCGGCGTCTACGAGAACACCTACGTCGTCGAGGACGGCGTCTGGAAGATCAAGGAGCTGCACTACCGGCCGTTCTGGCACGCCGACTACGCGAAGGGCTGGGCGCGCACCGCGCCGATGAACCACCTGATCCCCACGAAGACCTACCCCGAGGACCCGACCGGGCCCGACGAGCTGCTGCCCGACTTCGCGTTCTTCCCGAACACCGACGTCCTGCCGTTCCACTACCCGCACCCCGTGACGGGGCAGCCGTGGGGGTGAGCTACCGGCGGATCGCCACCGAGGAGGCCTTCGCCCCGCCCGAGCTGCTGCAGCTCTACCGCGGCCTGCTGCGCGACGGGGAGGGCGACAAGGGCTTCCAGAGCCTGTGGGGCTTCTACCTGGGCAGCGCGGCGGAGCGGCCGCGGGCCGTCGTGCGCAAGCTGGCCGACCTCGGCGCCGAGCGCATCGCCGACATGGACGCCGCCGGCATCGACCACCAGGTCCTCGCGCTCACCGCACCCGGCACCAACGTCCTCGACCCCGCCACCGCACGCTCGGTGGCCGCGCTCGCCAACGACGTCGCCGCGCAGGCCGTGCGCGACCACCCCGACCGGTTCACCGCGCTCGCCGCGGTCGCGTGGCAGGACCCGGATGCCGCGGTCGCCGAGCTGGAACGCGCCGTGCGGCGGCTCGGGATGTGCGGCGTGGTCGCCAACTCCCACGTGCAGGGCGACTACCTCGACGACCCGCGGTTCTGGCCGGTGCTGGAGGCCGCCGAGCTGCTCGACGTGCCGGTCTACCTGCACCCGAACACCCCGAACGACCGCATGGTCGACCCGCTGTACGAGGCGGGCCTCGACGGCGCGATCTACGGGTTCGCCGTCGAGACCGGGATGCACCTGCTGCGGATCATCAACGCGGGCGTGTTCGACCGGTTCCCGCGGCTGAAGCTCGTCGTCGGGCACCTCGGCGAGGCGCTGCCGTTCTGGCTGCCCCGGATCGACCACTTCCACGCCGCGCAGGTCGCGTCCGGGCGCTACCCGGCCATGAAGGCGCTGCAGCTGCGCCCGAGCGAGTACCTGCGCCGCAACGTCTGGTACACGACCAGCGGGATGGCCTGGCAGCCCGGGATCATGTTCGTCCGCGACGTCGTCGGCGCCGACCGGGTGCTCTACGCGATGGACTACCCGTACCAGTACGTGCCCGACGAGGTGCGCCACCAGGACCAGCTCCCGCTCGACGCGGGCGAGAAGCGCGAGTTCTTCGAAGGCATCGCGATCCGCCTGTTCCACCTGACCGTCTGACCGACCATCTCCCTCCCCCCGCAGCGGACCGGCGCGGCCGGCCCGCCGACCCGCCGTGGAGCACACCGTGGACCCAGCCGTGCCCTCTGGAGCCGTGCCCTCTGCCGCGAGCCCCGCCGCACCGGGGGCGCCGCCGACGGATGCGGGCCCGGGCCTGCGCCCGCTGGCCCTGGTCGCGTTCGTGCTGGCCAACCTGTGTGCCTGGTCGGCGATCCTCACCCCGGCCGCGATCACGCTGGCGCTGCGGGTGCGCGAGATCGACCCGGACGGGGCGAGCGGATCGCTGTCCCTGGTGGCGGCCGTCGGCGCGGTGTTCGGGATCATCGGGAACCCGCTGTTCGGGCGGCTGTCGGACCGCACCCGTTCCCGGTTCGGCATGCGCAGGCCGTGGATGCTCGGCGGGACCGCGGCCGGTGCCGTGGGGCTCTGCCTGGTCGCGGTCGCGCCGTCGATGCCGGTGCTGGTGGTCGGGTGGGCGGTGACGCAGCTGGGCATCCAGGCGCTGCTCGCCGCGATCACCGCGGTGCTGCCCGACCAGGTGCCGCCGCACCAGCGCGGGCGCATCGGCGGGCTGGTCGGCATGGGGCAGGGCGCCGCGACGACGCTCGGGACGGGGCTGCTCACGCTGAACGCGGGCTCGCTGACCTGGGGCCTGCTCGCACCGGTCGGCCTGGCCGCGGTCGCCGTCGGGTTCCTGTGCCTCGTGCTGCCCGACCGGGTGCACGACGGGCGGCCGCGGCCGCCGCTGTCGGTTCGGGAGATCGCGTCGAGCTTCTGGTCCAGCCCGCGCCGCTACCCCGACTTCGCCTGGACCTGGGTGAGCAGGCTGCTCGTGTTCATGGGCATCACGATCCTGATCGTCTACCAGACCTACTTCCTGCTCGCCCGGATCGGCGTGCCCGCCGCGTCGATCGCCGCCGTGATGTTCGGGGTGCTGCTGCTGGAGAACGGCGTGAGCATCGCCGCGAACCTGGTCTCGGGCTACCTCTCCGACCGCGCCGGCCGGCGCAAGGTCTTCGTGGGCGCGGCGGCCTGCCTCGGCGCGCTGGGTTTCGCCGTCGCCGGGCTCGCGCAGACGCTGCCGGTGTTCCTCGTCGGCGTCACGCTCCTCGGCGCGGCCAAGGGCGTGTACGTCGCGGTCGACCTCGCGATGGCCACGGACCTGCTGCCCGCCGGGCGCGCGGAGGCCGCGAAGAACATGGGCCTGTTCACGATCGCGAGCCTGTTCCCCAACCTCCTCGCGCCGATGATCGCCCCGCTGGTGCTGGCGATCGGGGCCGGGCCGCCCGCGCCGGGGGCGCCGGCCGGGAACTACCCGCTGCTGTTCCTCACCGGCGGGTTGTTCATGCTGGCCGGGGCGCTGGCGGTCCGACCGATCCGCGGGGTGCGGTAGCCGGTCGCTCCCGGACGCGCCGCGCGGCGGGCGCGCGCGGCCGGCGTTCCCCTCGGTGGCGCCAGGAGGCGGGGCTGGCCTGCTCGCCGACGCCCTGGTGGACGGGAACGACGAGCTCTCCGGCGCGCACACCGGCACGGCCGGCCCCGACGTCGCCGGGCGTCCGGCCATCGAGCTCACCGGGCCCACCCGCCGCTGACCGGCGCCGGTGCAGGTCGTGTTCTCCTCGACGCCCGGTCAGCCGAAGCGCACGTGGCGCAGGCTCACCGCGTAGCGGCGCAGCCGCCGCCGCAGCGGACCGTCGAGGTTCGGCGCGATCGGCAGCCCCGCCGACCGGGCGATCCGGGTCGCCACGTCCGGCACCGGAAGGGCGTCGGTGCGGATGTGCTCGGCGAACTCCGGCCCCTGCAGCCGCTCCAGGCACTCGTCGAGCTTCGCGACGGCGAAGCTGTCCCCCTTCAGCCCGCGGCCCCAGCCGCGCTCGCGCAGCCGCCGCAGCACCGTCTCCCGCTCGGCGAGCAGCGCGAAGTGGCGCACGTCGTGCCCGTCCTCGCGCAGCCGCCCGACCACCTCGTCGAAGTAGCCGGGGTTGACGAGCGTCATCGGCGCGATGACCGGGCCGTCGTGCTTGCGCAGCACCAGGTCGAGGACCTCCCGCACGCCCTGGCGCCACGCCGGGAAGTCCTGGAAGTCGCCGCGCAGCGCCGTCGGCGTCATCCGGTGCAGGCCGAAGCCGACGTGCTCCGGGTCGCACACCACGCTGCCCGGCAGCCGCCGGTGCAGCTCGTAGGCGGTCTGGGTCTTGCCGCCGCCGAACGGCCCGTTGATCCACAGGAGCACCCGCCCGACCTTAGGCCATCTCAGGATCCGAGAAATCAGTTCCGCATCACAGGACACGTGGGGCATCCTCTGCACGGGCGCAACCCGGCCCGCCCTCCAGTTCGCCCTGCCGACCCAGGACGACGCACCACCCCTGGTTCGACAGAAGGCGATCCGCGTGTCCATCACCCTCTCCACCCGGCTGCGCGACGTGAGCGGCTCGGCGATCCGCGACCTCCTCGCGCTCACCGCCCGCCCCGAGGTGATCTCCCTCGCCGGCGGGCTCCCCGGCACCGACCTGCTCCCCCGCGAGCGCATCGCGGCGGCCCTCGCGAAGGCCGCCGCCGACCCGGCGGCCATCCAGTACGGCGAGACCGCGGGCCTGCGGCCGGTGCGCGAGGTGCTGGCCGCCCGCGAGTCCGAGCGCATCGGGCGCGCGGTCGCCCCCACCGACGTCGTGGTGACCAGCGGCTCGCAGCAGGCCCTCGACCTGGTGGCGCGAGCGCTGCTCGACCCCGGCGACCCGGTCGTGGTCGAGGACCCGGTCTACGTCGGTGCGCTGCAGGTGTTCCAGGCCGCGGGCGCCGCGCTGCACGCCGTGCCCGTGGACGCCGACGGGATGGCCGTCGACGTGCTCGCCGACCGGCTCGCCGCCGGGCTGCGACCCCGGCTGGTGCACACCGTGTCCAGCTTCCACAACCCCCGCGGCGCCACGCTCAGCGCGCCCCGGCGGGCCCGCCTGGCCGAGCTCGCCGAGCGGTACGGCTTCCTCGTGGTCGAGGACGACCCGTACGGGCTGCTGGCCTTCGCCGGGCCGCCCGCACCGCCGGTCGCCGGGTTCGGTGAGCGTGTGGTGCGCCTGTCCAGCGCGTCGAAGATCCTCGCCCCGGCCCTGCGGGTCGGCTGGCTCACCGGTCCCGCGCCGCTGTGCGCGGCGGTCGAGCGGCTCAAGCAGTCCACCGACCTGTGCACCTCGAGCCTCACCCAGCTCGTCGCGGCCGAGCTGCTGGCCGACCGCGCCTTCCTCACCGCGCACCTCGACCGGCTGCGCGCGGCGCTGCGCGAGCGCGCCGCCGCCCTCACCGGCGCCGTCGCCGCGGTCTTCGGCGACGCGGTCACCTGCTCCGTGCCGACCGGCGGCATGTTCTGCTGGGTCGAGTTCACCGACGGCACCCGGCCGGCCGACCTCCTGCCGGCCGCGCTCGACCGCGGCGTCGGGTACGTACCGGGCACCGCGTTCGCCGTCGCGAAGGACCTGTCGGCCGCGGCCCGGCTCTGCTTCGCCTCGAACCCGCCCGGTGAGCTCCACACGGCCGTGGAGCGGCTCGGCGCCGCCTGGCGCGCGAGCGCGACGTAGGGTTCGGCGCGTGCGCCAGATCCTGGAACTGCTGGAGCGCGACGCCCAGCTCTCCCACGAGACGATCGCGACGATGACCGGCCTCCCGGTCGCCGAGGTGAGCGAGGCGATCGCGGCCTGGGAGGCGTCCGGGGCGATCCGCCGCTACAAGGCCGTCGTCGACTGGGACGCCGTCGACGAGGACCCCACCAGCGAGCGGGTCACCGCGTTCATCGACGTCTCGCTCACCCCCGCCCGCGGGGTCGGGTTCGACGACGTCGCGGCGCGCATCGCCCGGTTCGAGGAGGTCCGCAGCGTCTACCTGGTGTCGGGCACGCACGACCTGCGCTGCACGGTGATCGCGCCGACGATCCGGGCCGTGTCGGACTTCGTGTCGCAGAAGCTGTCCACGATCGACCGGGTGCAGTCGACCGCCACGCACTTCGTGCTGAAGACCTACAAGCGCGACGGCGACGCGTTCACCGCCCAGGAGGCCGACCACCGGCTGCCGGTCACGCCATGAAGCCGCTCAACTCCGTCATCGCCGCTTGTCCCCCGTCGGGGATCCGCCGGTTCTTCGACATCGCCGCGGAGATGGACGACGTCATCTCCCTCGGCGTCGGCGAACCCGACTTCGTCACCCCGTGGCGGGTGCGCGAGGCGGGCATCTACGCCCTCGAGCAGGGCTACACCACCTACACCTCCAACGCGGGGCTGCCCCGCCTGCGCGAGCTCATCTGCGCCGACCTCGCCGCCCGCTACGGCGCCGACTACGACCCCGCCCGCGAGTGCCTGATCACGACCGGCGTGTCGGAGGGCCTCGACCTCGCGCTGCGCGTGCTGCTCAACCCGGGCGACGAGGTGATCGTCCCGGAGCCCTGCTACGTGGCCTACGAACCGTGCGTCGCGTTCGCGGGCGGCACCCCGGTGCGGGTGCCCACGCGCGCCG
Organism: Pseudonocardia sp.; assembly: GCF_035305885.1. Lineage (GTDB taxonomy): Bacteria > Actinomycetota > Actinomycetes > Mycobacteriales > Pseudonocardiaceae > Pseudonocardia. The sequence continues at coordinate 153,163 of NZ_DATGOP010000152.1, read as the reverse complement.
AGGACGGGTTCGCCGTCGACGCCGACGTCGTCGCGGCCGCGGTCACGCCGCGGACGAAGGCGATCCTCCTCGGCTCGCCCGCCAACCCGACCGGCGCCGTGCAGCCGCGGGCCGCGCTGGAGGCGCTCGTGCGCCTCGCCGAGCAGCACGACCTCTACCTGGTCTCCGACGAGATCTACGACCGGCTCACCTACGCCGGCAGCCACACCTGCCTGGGCACCCTGCCCGGCGCCCGCGACCGCACGGTGCTGCTCGGCGGGTTCTCGAAGGCCCACGCGATGACCGGCTGGCGGGTGGGCTGGATCTGCGCCCCGGCCGCCGTCGCCGAGCTCGCGGTGCGGGTGCACCAGTACACGATGCTGTGCGCGCCGCACGTGTCCCAGCTCGCCGCCGTCGAGGCGCTCTCGGCGCCGTCGGACGAGGTGGACGCCATGGTCGCCGACTACGACCGGCGCAGGCGGGTGTTCGTCAAGGGCCTGCGGGAGACCGGGCTCGACTGCCCGGAGCCCGGTGGGGCGTTCTACGCGTTCCCCTCCATCCGCTCGACGGGAATGGACTCGGTGACGTTCGCCGAGCGGCTGCTGCAGGCCGAGCGCGTGGCCGTCGTCCCGGGGAGCGTCTTCGGTCCCTCGGGCGAGGGCCACATCCGCTGCTCCTACGCCACGGCGCTCCCCCAGCTCGAGGAGGCGCTCGTGCGCATCGACCGCTTCCTGCGGCAGGCGGGCTGATCAGGCGGCGGTCTCGTCGTCGGCAGGCTCGTCCGGGAAGAACGGCAGCTCCTTCCGCACCCGGTCGGCGGCGGCGAGGATCGCGGCGGCGTCGTCGACCGGCGGGTGGATCGCCTGGTTGATCTTCTTCTTGATCTCCGCTCCGGCGGCGCCGGTCGCCATCACCCTGCGGTCCCAGCCGCGCGTGAAGATGCCGCCCGCGTCGCCGAGGTCGAGACAGGTGACGTACCGGCCGGGGGTGAACGGGCGCAGTGGCGCACCCAGCAGGTCGGCCGCCGCGTTGTAGCCGGCGACCTTGCCGAGCGGGGTGGCGTGCTGGCAGGCCTGCATGGCGGTGTGCTCGGCGTCGAAGGCCGCGGCGGCCGCGTCCCCGGCGACGAACACCTCGGGCAGCGCGCGCAGGTGCCGGTCCACCGGCACCCGGCCGAGGGGGTCGAGCTCGTCGGTGATCTGCCCGGTGAGCCCGCTCGCCCGCATGCCCACCGACCAGACCACCGCGTCGGCGGGAACCCGGCTCCCGTCGGACAGCACCGCGTAGTCGTCGCCGACCTCGGTCACGGTCGTGCGGAGCCGGGTCTCGATCCCCAGCTCGTCCAGCGCCTTCTCGATCTCCGGGCGCGGGCCGGGGCCGAGCTCGGGCCCGACCACGTCCGCCCGGTCCACCAGCAGCACGCGCCCCCGGTCGGCCAGCGCGGTCGCCGCCTCCAGCCCGACGAACCCCGCGCCGACGACCACGACCGAGAAGCCGTCGCGGCCGCGCAGGTGGTCGGCGAGCCGACGGGCGCCGTCGAGGGTGTCGATGTCGAACAGCCGCTCCGCGCCGGGCAGCCCGTCGGGCCGGACGAGCGCGCTGCCCGCGGCGAGCACGAGGCGGTCGTAGGCGAGTTCGGTGCCGCCCGCGTCCACCACGCACCGCCCGGTGTCGATCGTGCGCACCGCGGCCCGCAGGTGCTCGACCCCGATCGGGTCGAGGATCCGCCGCAGCGGCACCGTCGCCCGTTCCGGCTCCGGCTCGTACAGGCGCGGTCGCAGGACGAGGTCGTCGTTCGGCGCGACCAGGGTGATGCGCAGCCGGGCATCCCCGCGCGCGAGCGCCGCCCCCGCCGCGCTCCACACGCCCGCGAAACCGCCACCGATGATCACAACGTGGGCCACGTGCCTCCCCTTCGCTCGTTCCATCGGCAGGGAGACAGGGCGGCGGGCTCAGATGTGACCGATGCGCGCGAGCTTCTCCGGGTTGGCCTGCCTGCGGATGGCGGTGATGCGCCCGTCGGCGATCTCGACGGTGTCCAGCCACACCGGCCTGCCGCCGCGGTGGGTCAGCAGCGCCGGCAGGCCGTTGACCTCGACGATCCGGGTCCCGTCCGGCCGCCTGGTGGTGATCAGCCGGATCGTCAGCAGGGCCACCGGCTCGGCGCCCGTGACCGGCCTGCGCGCGGCGGGCACGTGGCCGCCGCCGTCGCCGACGTAGACGACGTCGGGGTGCAGCAGCGCGACGAGCCGGGCCATGTCCCCGGCGTGGGCCGCGGCCCGGAACGCCTCCAGCACCCGCCGGGTCTCGGCCTTCGACGCGCGTGGGCGCTCCTGCACCGCGGCCACCCGGGACCGCGCGCGGGAGGCGAGCTTGCGGGCGGCGGCGGGCGTGGTGCCGAGGACCTCCGCGATGTGGTCGAACGGGACGGCGAACACGTCGTGCAGCACCAGCGCGACCCGCTCCGCGGGGCCGAGCGCCTCCATCACCACGAGCATCGCGGTGCTCACCGACTCGTCGACCAGCACCTCCTGCGCGGCGTCCGGCCCCGTGAGCAGCGGCTCGGGCAGCCACTGCCCCACGTAGGACTCGCGGCGGACCCGAGCGGACCGCAGCACGTTGTACGACGTGCGGGCCGCCACGGTCACCAGCCAGGCGCGCAGGTCCCGCACCTCGGACAGGTCGGCGGCCGCGGCGCGCAGCCACACCTCCTGGGTGACGTCCTCGGCCTCGGCCACCGTGCCGAGGATCCGGTAGGCCGCGCCGAACACCGCGGCGCGATGCGCCTCCCACTCGACCCCCGCCGGCCAGCCGGTCGTCCGGCCCCCGTCGTCGTGCACGGCGCCCATCCTGCCCCCGGGCGACACGCCACGACCTCCGGTGGTCGGACGTCCACGCGTCGTGACCGTCACGCCGGCTTCATCCGAGCGCAATCCGGGCCGAGGATCCTCGGCCGGCATGGAGAACGCCGTGTGCCCGCTCTGCGCCCGCCACCGCACCCCGGGCGACGCGCTCACCTGGAGCAGCCGGCACGAGCCGGACGGCACGATCACCTGGATCTGCCCCACCTGCACCCGCGCGCAGCTGTGGCGGATCGAGGCGCTGCTGCCGCTCGTCCCGCCGGAGCCGGCCCGCCGGGTCGCCTGACGTCCCGGCCGGTCAGGCCACGGAGCGGAACGCCGGGTAGAGCGGCAGGGTGCCCGGCGCGTCCGGGAACCGCTTCGCGAGCGCGTCGGCCACCGCGTCGCCGAGCTCGGCGGTGCCGGGCAGCCCGCCGCTCTCGGCCTCCCGCGCCATCTGGCGCCAGTAGTGCCCCAGCGCGCTGCTGATGCGGGGCGACCGGGTGGCGTCGGGGCCGATCGGGCGGTCGCGCTCGCGGATGCGGGGCAGCAGCCACCAGGTGGTGAGCCACACCCACAGCAGCTGCGCGTGCAGCAGCCTGCGCTCGAGCACGGCGGGCTCGTCCAGGTCGGGCCAGACGGTCGCGATCTCGTTGCGCCACGCCTCGAGCATCGTGTCGGCGAGGCCGGCGGGCAGGGCGAAGCTCGCCTCGCACCCGGGGAACGGCACCCGGAAGTACGCCGCGTCGAGCGCGACGTCGCGGAAGCAGCCCCACTCGAAGTCGACGAACCGCACGCCCCGGCTGGTGACGAGGTTGTTGTCGGGGCAGGTGTCGGACGGGCTGAACGCCCGGTACCGGGTTCCGCCGAGCAGCCGGGCGGTCTCGTGGGCCTCCAGGATCGCGGCGGACGAGGCGTCGACGCCGAGCTCGCTGGCGAGCAGCGCGGGGCCCTTGGCGAGCGCGATGCGCGCGTCCTCCGCGACCGGGTCGCGCCACGCCCGCTCCCCCAGCCGGCGCAGCAGCGCGCCGAAATCGCCCTCCCGGCCCGCCGTGGCGGCCTGCATCCGGCCCAGCGCCCGCGCCCAGCTGAGCATGTTGCTGCGGGCGGCGGCCGGGTCGGGCCCGAACAGCTTGTCGGCGAGCGTCGAGCTGCGGCCCAGGTCCTCCAGCACGAGCAGGCGGGCCTGCGGGTCGTGCGCGATCAGCACCGGGCTCGGGCGGCTGTCGGCCGGGAGCGCGGTGAACAGCTGACAGCTCGCGACCTCGTAGTGGAACGGGTCGGGCCGGTCCGGGTCGGGCTCGCCGAGGTAGTGCTTGACGACGATCGTGCGCGGCAACGAGAACGGGTTGCGCGCGAGCCGGGCGCGCGCCACCACCGACCGCTCGCTCCCCCCGAGGTCCTCGGGGTCGGCGAGCACCACACCCGCCCCCGACCGGCGGGTGAGCAGCCGCTCGGCAGCAGCCAGCGCAGCGAGCACCGGCCTGGGGAAGCTGCCCAGGTCGCGAACCATCGTGTCGACCCTACCCCGCGGAAAGCCTTCGCCGGCCCCGTTCCGAACACCTCCGGACGGCCCCGGGAACGGGTGCGTCACCGTCCTGCCTGCCACCGTTCGCCGCCTGCGCGGACGCCCTCATGCCCCGCACCGGAGGCCCGCTGCGCGGGCGGGTCGGCGCGGGGCGGGCCGGTCGTCCGGCAAGCGGCGCGCCGACCCCGCGGCCCTCACGACCGCGTCGGCGGTTCGTCGCCGGCCGGGGACGCCGCGGCGGGCGGTGGCACCACGTCGACGCCGGCCTCCTTGCGCTGCTCGGGCGTGATCGGCGCCGGCGCCGACGTGAGCGGGTCGAAGCCGCCGCCGGTCTTCGGGAACGCGATCACGTCGCGGATCGACTCGGCCCCGGCCAGCAGCATGCAGGTGCGGTCCCAGCCGAACGCGATGCCGCCGTGCGGCGGCGGGCCGTAGGCGAACGCGTCGAGCAGGAAGCCGAACTTCTCCCGCTGCTCGGCCTCGTCCATGCCGAGCAGCGCGAACACGCGCTGCTGCACGTCCGAGCGGTGGATACGGATGGAGCCGCCGCCGATCTCGTTGCCGTTGCAGACGATGTCGTAGGCGTAGGCCAGCGCCTGGTCCGGCGCCTCCTCGAAGCGGTCGATCCACTCCGGGTTGGGCGAGGTGAACGGGTGGTGGACCGCGGTCCACCCGATCTCGTTGCCCTTCTCGTCGCGCACCCGCTCGAACAGCGGGGCGTCGACGACCCACACGAACGACCAGGCGCTCTCGTCGACCAGGCCGCAGCGGCGCGCGATCTCGCCGCGGGCGGCCCCGAGCAGCTCGCGGGCGTCGGACGGGTGGCCGGCGGCGAAGAAGATCGCGTCGCCGGGGGCGGCGCCGACGGCCTTGGGCAGGCCCTCCCGCTCGGCCTCGGACAGGTTCTTCACGACCGGGCCGCGGTCGCTCACCGCGCCGTCGTCGTCGACGAGCACGTACGCCAGGCCGCGCGCCCCGCGCTGCTTGGCCCACTCCTGCCACGCGTCGAGCTGCTTGCGCGGCTGGCTCGCGCCGCCCGGCATCACGACCGCGCCGACGTAGGACGCCTGGAACACCCGGAACGAGGTGTTCGCGAAGTACTCGGTGAGGTCGGTCAGCTCCACCCCGAACCGCAGGTCCGGCTTGTCGGAGCCGTAGCGGGACACCGCCTCGGCGTAGGTGAGCCGCGGGATCGGGCGCGGGATCTCGTAGCCCGCGAGCTCCGACCACAGCGCGGCGACGATCTCCTCGCCCAGCTCGATCACGTCGTCCTGCTCGACGAAGCTCATCTCGATGTCGAGCTGGGTGAACTCCGGCTGCCGGTCGGCGCGGAAGTCCTCGTCGCGGTAGCAGCGCGCGATCTGGTAGTAGCGCTCGACGCCCGCCACCATCAGCAGCTGCTTGAACAGCTGCGGGCTCTGCGGCAGCGCGTACCACGAGCCGGGCCGCAGCCGGGCGGGCACGAGGAAGTCGCGCGCGCCCTCCGGCGTGGAGCGGGTGAGCGTCGGGGTCTCGACCTCGACGAAGCCGCGCTCGGCCAGCACGGTGCGCGCGATCCGGTTGGCCTCGCTGCGCAGCCGCAGGGCACGCGCGGGGCCGCTGCGGCGCAGGTCGAGGTAACGGTGCTTGAGGCGGATCTCCTCGTTCGCGTCGCTGTGCTCGTCGAGCGGGAACGGCAGCGGCGCCGACTCCGAGAGCACCGTCAGCGACGTGGCGGTGATCTCGATCTCGCCGGTGGCCAGGTCGGGGTTCTCGTTGCCCGCGGGGCGGCGCACCACCTCGCCGACGACCTGCACGCAGAACTCCGCGCGCAGCCGGTGCGCCCGCTCGGCCATCTCGCCCTCGCGGAACACCACCTGCGCCGAGCCGGAGGCGTCCCGCAGGTCGATGAAGATCACGCCACCGTGATCCCGGCGGCGCGCCACCCACCCGGCGAGCGTCACGGTCTGTCCGGTGTGCTCGGCACGCAGAGTGCCGGCGGGGTGGCTGCGCATCACGAGGCGAGGTTATCCGGCCGGGGCCACCCGGATTCCGCGCACCCCGCCCACGCCCCGCCGCACGGCTCACAGGAGCGTCAGCTGCTCGGCGGGTGGGGCGGGAGCGGCCTCCCGCGCCGGCGTGCGGGGCATGCCCACACCCCGGTCGAGGCCGTGGCGGGCGAGCAGCGGGCGGACGCGTTCGGCCAGCGCCCGGCGGTACTCCGGGTCGGCGTAGGAGCCGCGGCGGTACAGCCGCTGGTACGGCCCGACCAGGCCCGGGTGCTCGCGGCCCAGCCACGCCATGAACCACTCGCGCGTGCCCGGCCGCAGGTGGAGGGCGAGCACGGTGGCGCCGCTCGCGCCCGCCGCGCTGATCTCCGCCAGCAGGTCGTCGAGCGCCTCGGCCGAGTCGGTGAGCATCGGCAGCACCGGCGCCACCATCACCCCGCAGTCGAACCCCGCGTCGACGATGCGGCGCACCAGCTCCAGCCGCGCGGCGGGCGACGGCGTGCCCGGCTCGAGGCGGGCCTGCAGCGGCCGGTCGAGCAGGGCGAGCGACACCCCGAGCGACACCGGCACGTCGGCCGCGGCCGCCGCGAGCTGCGGCAGGTCGCGCGCGAGCACCGTGCCCTTGGTGAGCACCGAGAACGGGGTGCCCGAGCGGGCCAGCGCGGCCACGATGCCGGGCATCAGCCGGTAGCGGCCCTCCGCCCGCTGGTAGGGGTCGGTGTTGGTGCCCATCGCCACCGGCTCGCGCCCCCACCGCGGCGAGCGCAGCTCGCGCTCCAGGACCCGCACGATGTTGACCTTCACGACGATCTGGCGGTCGAAGTCGGCGCCCGCGTCGAAGTCGAGGTAGGTGTGCGAGTTGCGCGCGAAGCAGTAGGTGCAGGCGTGGCTGCACCCGCGGTAGGGGTTGATCGTCCAGGTGAACGGCATCGGCGACGAGCCCGGAACCCGGTTCAGCGCCGACTTCGCCTCCACCTCGTGGAACACCGTGCCCGCGAACTCCGGGGTGCGCACCGACCGCAGCAGACCCCGCATCCCGGGCAGCGCGGGCGCCGCGCCGACGCCGTCGTCGAGCACCTGCTGCCCGCTCCAGCGGAACCCGGAAGCCATACCGTCATCGAACACCCGTTCGATGACGGGTGCAAGCGGGCGCCCCGGCGATGCGCGAAGCTCTCCCCCATGACACGCACGTTGGTGGTGATGGGGGTCTCCGGTGTCGGCAAGAGCTCGGTGGCCGGCGCGATCGTCGAGCGCACCGGCTGGGCCTTCGTCGAGGGCGACGACCTGCACCCGGAGGCCAACCGCGCCAAGATGGCCGGCGGGACCCCGCTCGACGACGAGGACCGCTGGCCCTGGCTGCGCCGCATCGCCACCTGGATCGGCGAGCAGGAGGCCGCGGGCCGCGACGCCGTGGTGACCTGCTCCGCGCTCAAGCGCAGCTACCGCGACCTGCTGCGCGACGGGCACCCCTCCGTGCGGTTCGTGCACCTGCTCGCCCCGCGCGCGCTGCTGCAGCAGCGCGTCGACAACCGCCGCGGCCACTACATGCCCCCGTCCCTGCTCGACAGCCAGCTCGCCACCCTCGAGCCGCTCGAGCCCGGCGAGCCCGGCTTCGGCGTCGACACCGACCGTCCGCCCGCCGACGTCGCCGAGGAGGTGTTGGAGCGCATCGGCCGAACGGACGCACCGGGCGCGCCGAGCGGCCGCAACACCCGCTGACAGGCCGGACGCCCGACCGCTGAGCCCCGGACGGCGGGCCGGTGACCGCGCAGCAGCCACCGGCGAACGGACGAGGCGCCAACCACCGCGCCCCCGTTGTCAGGATGGGGATCGTGCCTGCTGACGAACCGGAGGAGACCATCCGGGCGGTCCGGGGCAGACGCGCGGCCGGCCGTCACCGCACGGACCGGCCCGGCGCCGCCCCGCAGCCGCCCGACGCCGGCTTCCCCGTCCGCCGGCCCGACGCGCCGCGGCGCTCCCGCCGCCGAGGCGCATCCGCGCACCACGCCCCGGAGGCCCCCGCCCACGACGCGTTCGCCGACTGGTACGGCGGGGGCGCCTGGGAGGGCGGCGACCCGAGCGGCGGCTGGCCGGCCGTGGAACGGCCCGACCCCGAGCAGGTCGCGGGCGGCTGGGACCTCGCCGACTGGCCGCCCCCCGCGGAGCCCTCACCCGGCGGCGGCGCCGACCGCGACGCAGACGAGGGCGAGGGCGCGACGGCGCAGCCCGGGCGCAGGTCCCGGCGGCGCGCCGCCGAGCGCCGGCAGGCCGACGACCCGCAGGAGGCCCTCGACCCGGACGGTTCGCCGTACGGCGGGGACCAGCAGGGAGTCGGCCCTGCGCGCACGCAGCAGCGCCGCGTCGACCACCGGGCCGAGGCCGATCCCGAGGAGGCCGCCTGGTACGGCCGACCCGCGCCGCCCTCAACCCCCGACGCCCGGGGCGCCGGCGAAGCCGCACCCACCCGCGGTCGCGCCCCCGGACGGCAGCGGCCCTCGGCCGAGCCCCGGGCCGACGCCCCCGTCGGCGCGGACGACCTGTTCGGCGCACCCGCCGACACCGGCGCCGAGCCACCCGCAGCGCCGAGCGGCCCCGCCCGCGCAGCACCCGGCGTCGGCACCCGGCCCGAGGCTCCCCTCGGCGAAGCCGACTGGTTCGGCGAACACCCCGACACCGGCGCCGAGCCGCCCGCGGCGCGCAGCGGCCCGACCCGGGCCCGGCAGCCGCGCGTCGACCCCGCGGGCGAGCACGACGTCGACCACGCCGGCTGGTACGGCCCGCCCGACGCGGGCCCCGCCGCCGACGGCGGGGCGGCCCGCCCTCGACGCGCCGCGCACCCGCCACCTGCCGACGCCCACAGCGACGCCAGGGGCACGGGCCCGCCCAGCCGGTACGCCGCAGCCGAACCCGGTCCCGCGGCCGGCCCCGCGCCGCCGAGCGCCCGCGGTCGCGCTGCCGGACCGCAGCGGCCCGGCGGCGACCCGCAGGCCGATGCGCCCGTCGGCGAGGCCGACCGGTACGGCGGTGCCCCGGACGGCCCTGCGGCCGAGCCCGGCCGCCGCTCCCCCGACGCGCCCACCGCCGGGCGTGGCCCGGCCCGCTCGCGGCGCCCGCGCCTCGACGGGGGCCGCGCCGCGATGCCGGCCCGCCGCCCCGGCGACCCGCCGGCGGCGCCCGCGGAGCTGTTCGTCGAGACCACCGCGGAGACCCCGGCGCTGACCCCCGAGCTGCTGGGGGTCCACGACCGGGCCCGCGCCGCCGCGGAACCCGCCGACGGCCGCACCGCCGACGGCAGGGCCACCGACGGCAGGGCCACCGACGGCAGGGCCACCGAGGCCGCCTCCGACGCCGCGGGGCCCCGCCGCGTCCTCGGCGTCCCCGTCCCCGCGCTGCCCGCCTGGGCGACCCGGTGGCTGCCCGCCGCGAAGGCGGAGCCCGGACCCGCCGCCGCGGGTCACGGGCACGGGCACGGCCCCGCCCGCCCGGCCGGCCGCAGGGTCCGGATCCTCATCGCGGCCCTGCTCGTGCCGTGCGCCCTCGCCACGCTCGTCGGGCTCGCGCTGCTCTGGCCCACCGGCGGGCCGCCCGCCACGACGTACCAGTCGGCCCAGGAGCAGGTCCGGGCCCAGGTGACCGCGACCCGTCCCACCGACTGCACCCCGGGCTCCGGCAACGGCGGGTGCGTCGCGCTCGTCGTGCACATGGCCGACGGGCCCCGCCCCGGCCGCGACCTCATCCAGGTCGTGCCGGTGGAGCCCGGCACCCCGCAGTTCGCGGTCGGCGACCGGGTCGTGCTGGGCTGGTCCGGCGCGGACCCGGAGGACGCGGGCTCCTACCAGGTGATCGACTTCCAACGCGACACCCCGCTGTGGTGGCTGGCCGGGCTGTTCGCCGTCGCGGTGCTCGCCCTGGGCCGCTGGCGCGGCCTCGCCGCGCTCGCCGCGCTGGGGCTCAGCTTCGTGGTGCTGCTGTTCTTCGTGGTCCCGGCGATCCTCGCCGGCCGCGACCCGCTCGCCGTCGCGGTGGTGGGCTCCTGCCTGATCATGTTCGCGGTGCTGTACCTCACGCACGGCCCGTCGGCGCGCACCTCGACGGCCGTGCTCGGCACCCTGCTCTCGCTCGCGCTCATCGGGGCGCTCGGCGCGGGGTTCTCCGCCGCGGCCCGGCTCACCGGCCTCGACGACCAGACGAGCAACCTGATCGCCACGCTCGGCACCGGCGTCGACGCCCGCGGCCTCCTGCTCGCCGGCGTCGTCATCGGCGCGCTCGGTGTGCTCGACGACGTCACCGTCACCCAGACCAGCGCCGTGTGGGAGCTTCGATACGCCAACCCCGCCCTGGGTGCACGCGGCCTGTTCACCTCGGCCATGCGGATCGGGCGCGACCACGTCGCGTCCGCCGTGAACACCCTCGTGCTCGCCTACGCCGGCGCGGCGCTGCCGCTGCTGTTGCTGTTCTCGGTGTCCGGGCGCGGCTTCGGCGAGGTCGTCACCTCCCAGGACGTAGCCACCGAGATCGTGCGGACCCTGGTGGGCAGCATCGGGCTCGTGGCCTCGGTGCCGATCACGACGGCGCTGGCGGCCGCCGTGGCCGCACGGGAGACCGTGCCGGCCGCGGACGAGGCACCGTAGATCCCGACGGACGGCGCGTTCGTCGGAACCCATCCGGCCAACGGGCCGTCCGTCGGACGGGTCGGGGCGCCCGATGGACGGCGCGGTGCACCCTCCGGGATCGTCCGCCCGCTGGGACAGCGCTTGCCCCAGCCGCCTGCCAACCGTGATCCTCGTCGGGTGACCCTCCTCTCCGTTCAGCTCTACACCCTGCGCGAGCAGCTGGCCGAGGACCTGCCCGGCACCCTCGCGCGGCTCGCCGGGCTCGGCTTCACCCAGGTCGAGCCGTTCAAGCTCACCGACCACGCGGCGCAGCTCGGCCCCGCGCTCACCGCCAACGGGCTCACCGCGCCCACCGCGCACCAGCACGTCGTGGGCACCGGCGCGGAGCAGGAGATCTTCGCCACGGCCGCCGCCCTCGGCGTGGGCACCGTGTTCGACCCGCGCATCGACCGGGTGCGCTTCGAGACCCCGGACGGGGTGGCGGCCGTCGCCGACGACCTCAACGCCGCCGCCGAGGTCGCCGCCGCGCACGGCGTGCGCCTCGGCTACCACAACCACGCCCAGGAGCTGGAGATCGTCCACGACGGCACCACGGCGCTCGAGCTGCTCGCCGAACGCCTCGACGACGCGGTCGTGCTCGAGGTCGACACCTACTGGGCGGCGGTCGGCGGGCAGGACCCGGTGGAGCTGCTCAAGCGGCTCGGCGACCGGGTCACGGCCGTGCACATCAAGGACGGGCCCGCCACCCCGGACCCGCTCGACCAGGTGGCGGTCGGCCGCGGCGGGCTCCCGGTGCGGGACATCCTCGCCGCCGCCCCGCACGCGCTGCGGGTCGTCGAGCTCGACGACACCCGCGGCGACCGGTTCCAAGCGGTCGCCGACAGCCTCGCCTGGCTGCGCACGGAGGGGTTGGCGTGAGCGGAGCCGGCGTGAGCGGGGGGCCGGTGCGGGTCGGCGTCATCGGCGCAGGCGTCATCAGCACCGAGTACCTGCGCAACCTCACCCGCTTCCCCGACCTGGACGTCCGCGCGGTCGGCGACCTCGACGCCGAGCGGGCCCGCGCGCAGGCCGACGCGTTCGGCGTGCCCCGCGGCGGCGGGGTGGCCGAGGTGTTCGACGACGACGCGATCGAGCTCGTCGTCAACCTCACCGTGCCGCAGGCCCACGTCGACGTGGCGCTGCAGGCGATCGCGGCGGGCAAGCACGTGTGGAACGAGAAGCCGATCGGCCTGGACCGCGAGGGCACGCGCAAGCTCCTCGACGCCGCGCGGGCGAGCGGGCTGCGGGTGGCGACGGCGCCGGACACGTTCCTCGGCCCCGGCATCCAGACCGCGCGCCGGCTCGTCGAGGGCGGGGCGATCGGCAGGCCGCTCACGGCGCTCACGCTGCTGCAGAGCCCCGGCCCCGAGTCGTGGCACCCCAACCCCGACTTCCTGTTCCAGGACGGCGCGGGCCCGCTGTTCGACCTCGGCCCCTACTACCTCACCGCGCTGGTCCAGCTGCTCGGCCCGATCACGCAGGTCTCCGCGGTCACCTCGAAGGCGCGCGAGGTGCGCACCGTCGGGTCGGGGCCGCGCGCCGGGCAGCGATTCGACGTCACGGTGCCCACCCACGTGGCGGCCATCTACCGGTTCGCCGGCGGGGCGAGCGCGCAGAGCGTGTTCAGCTTCGACTCGGCGGTGAAGCGCCGCGTGATCGAGGTGGCAGGCACCGACGGCACCATCGCCGTGCCCGACCCCAACACGTTCGCAGGCGACATCGTGGTCCACCGCATGGACGGCGAGCAGACGACCACCCCGTCGGCGCCCGCACCGGCCACCCGCGGCACCGGCGTGCTCGAGCTGGCCCGTGCGGTGCGCGCGGGCAGGCCCGAACGCGCGTCCGGGGAGCTGGGCGAGCACGTGCTCGACGTCATGATCTCCACGATCGAGGCGGCCGAGCGCGGGACGCCGGTGGACGTGGCGACCACGGTCGACGTGGCGCCCGCCCTGCCGGAGGACTGGGACCCGACCGTGCGCACACTGGGCGAATGAGCACGACCGAACGGCCGACCGGGCGACGCATCGCGGTCGCCAGCTTCGTCGGCACCGCGATCGAGTTCTACGACTTCTACATCTACGGCACGGCGGCGGCGCTCGTGTTCGGCGGGGTGTTCTTCCCGTCGTTCTCGCCGCTCGCCGGCACGCTCGCGTCGTTCGCGACGTTCGCGGTCGGCTTCGTCGCCCGGCCGCTCGGCGCGATCCTGTTCGGCCACTTCGGCGACCGGATCGGGCGCAAGCGGATGCTGATCGTGTCGCTGGTGCTCATGGGCGGCGCGACGGTCGCGGTCGGGTTGATCCCGTCGTTCGAGACGATCGGGGTGCTCGCGCCGATCCTGCTGGTGACGGCCCGGTTCCTGCAGGGCGTCGGGCTCGGCGGCGAGTGGGGCGGCGCGGTGCTGCTCGCCACCGAGTACGCCCCGCCGGGCAAGCGGGGGCTCTACTCGGCGTTCCCGCAGCTCGGCCCCGCGGTCGGCTTCGTCCTCGGCAACGCGATGTTCCTGCTGCTGGACGCGACGATGTCGGACGAGACCTTCCGCGCGGTCGGCTGGCGGATCCCGTTCCTCGCCTCGGTCGTGCTGCTCGTGGTGGGCTACTACATCCGGATGCGGATCGCCGAGACCCCGGTGTTCCAGGCCGCGATGGACCGGCAGGAGCGCTCCCGGGTGCCGTTCGCGGACCTGCTGCGCCGCCAGCCGAAGGTCCTGGTGCTCGCGACGCTGTCGTTCGTCCTCGCCCACACGCTCTTCTACACGGTCACCACGTTCGCGCTGTCCTACGGCACGACCACGCTGCACGTCGACCGCACCACGATGCTGCTGGCCGCGATGGTGGCCGTGGCCGTCATGGGCGCGCTCACGCTGTGGTTCGCCGTGCAGTCCGACCGGGTGGGCCGCAAGCGGGTCTGCATCGCGTCGGCGGTGCTCGCGGCGGTGTGGGCGTTCCCGCTGTTCTGGCTGATCGACACCGGCAACCCGCTGCTGATCACGCTGGGCATGGTCGGCGGGTTGATCTGCTTCGCGATGCTCTACGGGCCGATGGGGGCGTTCCTGCCGGAGCTGTTCCGGGTGCGCTACCGCTACTCGGGCTCCTCGTTCGCCTACAGCGCGAGCGGGATCGTCGGCGGCGGGCTCAGCCCGATCATCGCCACCGACCTGCTCGCCCGCACCGGGTCGAGCGCCGCGGTCTCGGCGTACGTGCTGGTGATCGCCCTCGTGTGCCTCGGCGCGCTGCTCCCGCTGGGCGAGACGAAGGACGCCGACTTCACCGACGGCCTGGCGGGCGCCGACGGTCGGACGGGCACCGACGGTCTGACGCCGCCGCGTTGAGCCGCGCCACGAGGTGCGCCTCCCCGTCCCGCTCGACGTGGTGGAGCACCTCGAGGCCGGCGAACGCCGCGAGCAGCTCCCCCGCGGGCGCGCGGAACGGGCCGGGTCCCTCGCCGACCTCGGACAGCACGGTGACCACCAGCAGGCCGCCGGGAGCGAGCCGAGCGGCCAGCTCCGGGTAGCGGGCGGGGTCGCGGAAGCGCTGGCACACGACGACGTCGTAGGGCCCGCCCTCGGGCAGCCCGTCGTCGAGGTCGTGGCGCAGCCACCGCACCGCGACGCCCTCCCGCACCGCGAGCTCGCGCCCGGCGTCCAACGCGACCGGGGAGACGTCGACGGCGTCGACGGCGAACCCGCGGGCGGCCAGCCACACCGCCACGGTGCCGCGGCCGCAGGCCACGTCGAGGGCGCGCCCGCCGGGCGGGAGCAGCTCGGTGCGCCCGCGCAGCGCGTCGGGCGGGGCGGGCCCCACCGCGCCCACGGCCACCGCCGCGGCGTGCCGGGCGTCCCAGCGCTCCCGGTCCGATTCGGCCACGCGGCGAGCGTAAGCCGCCGCGGCCACCCTCGGCGATCCGGGCGATGCGCCCCCCGGCGCTTTCAGGAAAGCCACATTCATGACGCTGGGCTTCAGGAAAGCCACATTCCTGAAGCCAGGGGCACGTCTTCAGCCGACCGCGCCGACCACCGTGTCGACCACGGCGTCCAGGGCCACCGACCGCTGCTCGCCGCTCGCCAGGTCCTTGACCGCGATCGTGCCGGCCTCGAGGTCGCGCTCGCCGAGGACGAGGGCGAGGCGGGCCCCGGACCGGTCCGCGGCCTTCATCGCGCCCTTGAGCCCGCGCCCGCCGTAGGCGAGGTCGACCCGCACGCCCGCCCGCCGCAGCTGCGCCGCGATCTGGACCAGCCGTCGCTTGGCCGCGTCGCCCAGCGGCACGCCGAACACCTCGCAGCGGGCCTCCGACCAGGGCGCGACGCCCTCGACCTTGCAGGCCAGCAGCGTGCGGTCGACGCCGAGGCCGAACCCGATGCCCGAGAGCGGCTTGCCGCCCAGCGTGGCCATCAGCCCGTCGTAGCGGCCGCCGCCGCCGATCCCGGACTGCGCCCCGAGCCCGTCGTGGACGAACTCGAACGTGGTCTTCGTGTAGTAGTCCAGGCCGCGCACCATGCGCGGGTTCTCCACGTAGGACACGCCGAGGTCGTCGAGGTGCTGCTTGACCGCGGCGTAGTGGTCGGCGGCCGCCGCCGACAGGTGGTCGACCAGGAGCGGGGCGTCGGCGAGCATCGCGCGCACCTCGGGCCGCTTGTCGTCGAGCACCCGCAGCGGGTTGAGCTGGGCGCGGGCCCGAGTGGGCTCGTCGAGCGGGAGGCCGGCGAGGAACTCCCGCAGCATCTGCCCGTACGCGGGGCGGCACTCGGCGTCGCCGAGCGAGGTGATCTCCAGCCGGTAGCCGGTCAGCCCCAGCGCCCGGAACGCCTCGTCGGCGACGGCGATCACCTCGGCGTCGAGGGCCGGGTCGTCGACGCCGATCGCCTCGACGCCGACCTGCTGCAGCTGGCGGTAGCGGCCCGCCTGCGGGCGCTCGTAGCGGAAGAACGGGCCCGAGTAGCGCAGCTTGACCGGCAGCCCGTGCCGGTCGAGCCCGTGCTCGATGACTGCCCGGACGACGCCCGCCGTGCCCTCCGGCCGCAGCGTCACCGACCGCTCGCCGCGGTCGGAGAAGGTGTACATCTCCTTGGTGACCACGTCGGTGGACTCGCCGACCCCGCGCGCGTACAGCGCGGTGTCCTCGAACACCGGCAGCTCCAGCAGCCCGTAGCCGGCGCGGTCGGCGGCGGCCTCGAGCGTGGCGCGGACGTGGGCGAACCCCGCCGACTCCGGCGGGTAGTACTCCGGGACGCCCTTGGGCGCGGCGAACGGGGTGATCTTCTTCTCCTCCACGGTGGTCACAGGCCCCGCCCCCGCACCGGTGCGCCGAGCCCCTGCAGGAACGGGTTGGACGCCCGCTCGCGCCCCACGGTGGTGGTGGGGCCGTGGCCGGGCAGCACGACGGTGTCGTCGGGCCTGGTCAGCAGCTTGTCCCGCAGGCTCGCGAGCAGCTGCTGGTGGTCGCCACCGGGCAGGTCGGTGCGCCCGATCGACCCGGCGAAGAGCGTGTCGCCGGCGAGCACGACCTCGACGCCCTCCTCGGTGGGGGTGCTGAACACGACGGAGCCGGGCGTGTGGCCCGGGGTGTGGTCGACGCGCAGCGTGAGGCCGGCGAGCTCGAGGGCGGCGCCGTCGGCGAGCTCGCGGACCTCCCGCGGCTCGCGCACCTCGAGCCGCCCGCCGAAGAACGCGACCGCATCCGGCGAGAGCCCCTTCAGCGGGTCGGAGAGCATCTCCCGGTCGTCCGGGTGGATCCAGGCGGGCACGTCGTTGCCGTCGCAGACCGGCGCGACGCTGAACGTGTGGTCGAAATGGCCGTGCGTCAGCAGGACCGCGACCGGGGTGAGCCGGTGCTCGGCGAGCAGCGCGTCCAAGGGCTCGACGGCGTCCTGGCCGGGGTCGACCACGATGCACGCCTCGCCCTGACCCGCCGCCACCACGTAGCAGTTGGTCTGGAACGATCCGGCGGGAAATCCTGCGACGAGCACAACTCCAGCGTAGAGGCACGTGACCTCACCGGATCGTCTCAGGGTCGATCGCTATCCTGCCGCCGTTCGGCGCAAGCAAGGGAGATCCGGTGGCGACCAACCAGATGCGGCGTGAAGCGGCCAAGCGCAAGCTGGAGAACCAGCAGCGGCGACGGGCCGAACGGGCGCGCCGCCGCCAGCGTGTCGCGATCATCACGTCCGTCTCGGTCGTGGTCGTGGTGGTCCTGGCCGTGGTCCTGCTCTCCACCGTGGGCCTGCCCGGGGGCGACGACACCGCCGCACCGTCGACCGACGCGGCCCCGACGTCCGCGGCCGCCGCGGGCGTCCCGGAGTCGATCCCGACCGAGATCGCCCCCGCCCCGGCGCGGCCCACCCCGTTGCCCGCCACGGTCAGCTGCGAGTACCCCGCCTCGGACGAGCCGGCGGCGAAGCCCGTCGAGCCGCCGTCCGGCGGCGAGGTCAGCGCCCAGGGCACCGTGAACGTCACCCTGCAGACCAACGCGGGCGCCATCCCGCTCACGCTCGACCGGGCGCTCGCCCCGTGCACGGTGCACAACTTCGAAAGCCTCGCCCGGCAGTCGTTCTACGACGCCACCCCGTGCCACCGGCTCACCACGGGCGCGGGCCTGCAGGTGCTGCAGTGCGGCGACCCGTCGGGCCTCGGCACCGGCGGCCCCGGCTACACGATCCCGGACGAGGTGTTCCCCGAGCTGACCTACGGCCGCGGCACCGTCGCGATGGCGAAGACCGCGGCGCCCAACAGCGGTGGGAGCCAGTTCTTCCTCGTCTACGGCGACGCCCAGCTGCCGCCCGAGTACACCGCGTTCGGCACGATCAGCCCGGAGGGGCTCGAGGTGATCGACCAGATCGCGCGCCGCGGCCAGGACCAGAGCAACGGGTCGACCGACGGCCGCCCGGTCGAGCAGGTCACCATCGAGCGGGCCCAGCTGGGCTGACGCGTGCCGGCCGACCCCGTGCGACCGACCCGGCGGCACCGGACCGCCGGGTGACCGCCCGGGGCCTCCTGCACAGCGCCGTCGGGGTGGCGCTCGCCCTGGCCGGTGCGGCGTGCACGGCGCCACCGCCCGCCCCGCCGACCCCGCTCGGCGAGGTCGTCGCGGTGGAGCAGGGCGAGCTGCTCGGCCGCGCCGACGGGTCGGTGCTGCGTTACCGCGGGATCCCGTACGCGGCCGCCCCCGTCGGCGATCGGCGGTTCGCCCCTCCCGCGCGGCCGCCAGGCTGGCACGGCACCCGCCCGGCAACGGAGCCCGGGCCGCGGTGCGCCCAGCCGGCGTCCGCCCCGGGCACACCGCAGGCCCCCGCAGGGGGTGGCGCGGACGGCACCGAGGACTGCCTCACGCTCGACGTCACGGTCCCGGCGGGCACCACGGCCGACGCGGGGTTGCCGGTGCTGGTGTGGATCCACGGCGGCGGGTTCAACACGGGCGCGGGCACCGACGTCGACCCGCGGCGCCTGGCCGAGGCGGGCCCCCTCGTCGTGGTCACCGTGAACTACCGCCTCGGCATCTTCGGGTTCTTCGGCCTGCCCGGCCTGGAGGGTTCGGGCTCGTTCGGGCTGCTCGACCAGCGCGCCGCGCTCAGGTGGGTGCAGCGCAACATCGCCGCGTTCGGCGGCGACCCGGACGACGTCACGCTCGCCGGCCAGTCCGCGGGCGCGGACAGCGTGTGCGCCCACCTCACCTCGCCCCAGTCGGTGGGGCTGTTCCACCGGGTGATCATGCAGAGCGGCGAGTGCGGCCCGGGCAGCCTCGTCGACACCATCCGCCCGGGGGCGGGGCCCGCGGGCGACACGTGGAAGCCGCTGCCCCTCGTCGAGGCCGCCGGCGTGACCGTGGCCGGTGAGCTCGGGTGTCCGGCGCCGCCGGACGGGGACACGACCGTCGTGCTCGAGTGCCTGCGCGCGCTGCCCACCGAACAGCTCGTCGACGGGGCCGGCTACTACTGGAGCCCGGCGACCGGCACCCCGATGCTGCCGCGGCGGCCGTCCGACCTGGTGCTGGGCCGCGACGTCCGCCCGGGCCTGCCCGTGCTCGCGGGCACCACGCGCGACGAGGGCACGCTGTTCACCGCCGCGTTCTTCGACCGCGCGGGCACCCCGATCACCGACTCGGGGTTCCGCGCGCTGCTCGCGGCCGCAGCCGGTGCCCGCGCCGCCGAGGCCGAGGCGGCCTACCGGACGCCGGGTCGCACACCGGAGCGGGCCTGGGCGGACGTGATCACCGATCGCGTGTACGCCTGCCCCGGCCTGGTCAACTACCGCGCGCTCGCCGGCCGCGGCCCGCTCTACGCCTACGAGTTCGCCGACCCGGCCGCGCCCACGCCGTACGCGCTGCCGCCCGGCCTCGCGGGCGGCTCCCCGCACGGGGCGGAGATGCCGTTCCTGTTCGACCTGCCCGCGGGGCCGCAGCTCTCGGCCGACCAGCGGGCGCTCGCCGCCGAGCTGGTGGAGCGCTGGGCGCGGTTCGCCGCGACCGGCGACCCGAACGGCGGCGGTGCCACCACGTGGCCGCGGTGGACCGGCGGGGGCGCGCTGCTCACGATCTCCGGTCCGGGCGCTGCGACGACGACCACCTCGGCGGGCCAGTTCGCCGCGGCCCACCGGTGCGGCCTGTGGGGCGTGCGGTAGAACCCCGGATCAGTCGACGGGGGGTGCCACGAGCTCCCGGTCGATCCTGCGGTGGTAACGCATGCCCGCGAGGCCCCCGAGGACCGCGCCGAGCAGGGTCACCACGAGCAGCCCGACGGTGAGCGCCGCCGCACCGGCCGACAGCACGCCACCGTCCATCAGCTCGCCGCCGACCAGGGCGTTCCACAGCTCGTCGGGCCGCGGGACGGCGATGGCGCCGGTCGCCGCGGCGACCGCGGCACCGACCGCGGCCAGCGCCAGCGTCCACAGCCACACGGCCACCCCCTGCCGGGCGCCGGCGAACCGGGCCATCCGGCCGGTGACGTAACCGCCGCAGCAGTACCCGGCGAACACGACGACCAGCAGGGCGAGACCGCCGGCGGGCCCGAGCCGGTCGAGCGCCCCTGGCGCGAGCGACACCCACCCCATGGCGGTGGCCGCCGCGGTCAGCGCGGCGCCGAGGAGGGCCGCCATCGCCGTGGCCGTCACCCAGCCGAAGAAGGCCGCGCCCCAGCGGATGCCGCCGAGCCGGCGCGCCTGCTCGGGGGTGAGCTGCGCGCGGGTCTGCTCCAGGGCCGGCAGCGGTTGGGTGCGTTCCGCCTCGGGCACCGTGCTCATGGGCTTCTCCTCCCTGCTCGGCAGGAAGTACCCGGCGCGGGCGCGCGCCACTCAGCTCGCGCTGGTCACCCGGTAGACGTCGTAGACGCCCTCGACGTTGCGGACGGCGCGCAGCACGTGCCCGAGGTGCTTCGGGTCGCCCATCTCGAAGGTGAACCGGGAGACCGCGACCCGGTCGCGCGAGGTCTGCACCGATGCCGACAGGATGTTGACCCGCTCGTCGGCGAGCACCTTGGTGACGTCCGACAGCAGGCGGTGCCGGTCGAGCGCCTCCACCTGGATCGCGACGAGGAACACCGAGCCCGGCTTCACCGACCAGGCGACCTCGACGAGCCGCTCCTTGCGGGTCTGCAGGTCCTTGGCGTTGGTGCAGTCGGTGCGGTGCACGCTGATGCCGCCGCCGCGGGTGACGAACCCGAGGATGTCGTCGCCCGGGACCGGCGTGCAGCACCGGGCGAGCTTGATGTACATGTCGCCCATCTCGCCGTCGGGCCCGAGGACCACGACCCCGGCGTCGCCGCCCGGGCGGCGCAGCCGCTCGATCGACGGGCTGGCGCGTTCGGCGAGGTCCTCCTCGGCCTGCTCCTCGCCCCCGAGCAGCGCCACCAGCCGCTGCACCACGTGCCGGGCGCTGGCGTGACCCTCGCCGACCGCGGCGTAGAGCCCGGAGACGTCGGTGAAGTGCATCTCCCGCGCGAGCGCGGCCATCGCATCGGCCGACACGAGCCGCTGCAGCGGGAACGAGGTGCGGCGCGCCTCGCGGGCGATCGCCTCCTTGCCCGCCTCGATGGCCTCCTCGCGGCGCTCCTTCGCGAACCACTGCCGGACCTTCGACTTCGCCCGCGGCGACGCGACGAACGA
This sequence comes from Pseudonocardia sp., assembly GCF_035305885.1. Classification (GTDB taxonomy): domain Bacteria; phylum Actinomycetota; class Actinomycetes; order Mycobacteriales; family Pseudonocardiaceae; genus Pseudonocardia. The sequence continues at coordinate 132,088 of NZ_DATGOP010000152.1, read as the reverse complement.
CAGCCAGTCGCGGCTCGGCCCGGCGCCCTCTGCCTTCGAGGTGAAGATCTCGACGACGTCGCCGGACTCGAGCTTGCGCTCCAGCGCGACGAGCTTGCCGTTCACCCGGGCCCCGATGCAGCGGTGGCCGACCTCGGTGTGCACGGCGTAGGCGAAGTCGACCGGGGTGGAGCCCGCGGGCAGCGTGACCACGTCGCCCTTGGGCGTGAACACGAAGATCTGCTGGGATCCGAGGTCGTTGCGCAGCGACTCGAGGAAGTCGCCCGGGTCCGCGGCCTCGCGCTGCCAGTCGAGCAGCTGGCGCATCCAGGCCATCTGCTCCACCTCGAGGGCCTGGCCCTGGTGGGTGCCGCGGGTCTCCTTGTACCGCCAGTGCGCCGCGATGCCGTACTCGGCGGTCTCGTGCATCTCCCGGGTGCGGATCTGCACCTCGAGCGGCTTGCCGTCCGGCCCGATCACCGTGGTGTGCAGCGACTGGTACACCCCGAAGCGGGGCTGGGCGATGTAGTCCTTGAACCGGCCGGGCATCGGCTGCCACAGCGCGTGGACCATGCCCATGGCCGCGTAGCAGTCGCGCACCTCGTCGACGAGCACGCGCACCCCGACGAGGTCGTGGATGTCGTCGAAGTCGCGGCCCTTGACGATCATCTTGCGGTAGATCGAGTAGTAGTGCTTGGGCCTGCCCTCGACGGTCGCCTGGATCCGGGCCGCGTCCAGCTGCTGGGTGACCTCGTCGATGACCTGCTTGAGGTACGTGTCGCGGGAGGGCGCGCGCGTGGCGACCAGCCGCACGATCTCGGAGTACTTCTTCGGGTGCAGGATCGCGAAGGACAGGTCCTCCAGCTCCCACTTGATCGTGGACATGCCGAGCCGGTGGGCCAGCGGCGCGAGCACCTCGAGGGTCTCGCGGGCCTTCTTCGCCTGCTTCTCCGGCGGCAGGAAGCGCATCGTGCGCATGTTGTGCAGCCGGTCCGACAGCTTGATCACCAGCACCCGCGGGTCGCGGGCCATCGCGACGATCATCTTGCGGATCGTCTCGGCCTCGGCGGCGGTGCCCAGCTCGACCTTGTCCAGCTTGGTGACGCCGTCGACGAGGTGCGCGACCTCGTCGCCGAAGTCCTTGCGCAGCCGGTCGAGCGAGTAGTCGGTGTCCTCGACCGTGTCGTGCAGCAGCGCCGCGACCAGCGTGGTGGTGTCCATGCCCAGCTCGGCGAGGATGGTGGCCACGGCGAGCGGGTGGGTGATGTACGGGTCGCCGGACTTGCGCTTCTGGCCCGCGTGCTTCTCCGCGGCGACGTCGTAGGCGCGTTGCAACAGGCCGAGGTCGGCCTTCGGGTGCATGCTGCGGTGCACGCTGGCCAGCGGCTCGAGCACGGGAGCGACGACGGCGACGCGCTGGGGCGTCATCCGTCGTGCGATGCGGGCGCGCACCCGCCGCGTCGCCGACGGCCGGGCCCCGTTGGCGTTGGGGTCCGGGACGGGTGTGGCCGACTCCGCGGCCGGGAGCGCGGGGTTCTGCAGCTCCGTCATCCCGTCGCGCCTCCCACCTACGCCAGTCTAGGCGTCGTCGGATCAGGCCGTCAGCAGGGCGTGCACCGGTACGTCACCCATCCGTGCCCGGCCGTTCAGCCCGGTGAGCTCCAGCAACGCCCCGAATCCGACCACGGTGGCCCCCACCTCGCGCAAGAGGCCGGCCGCCGCGGCGGCGGTACCGCCGGTCGCGAGCACGTCGTCGACGAGGAACACCCGCGTGCCCGGGTGCACGGTGTCGGCGGGCAGCTCGAGCGTGGCGGTGCCGTACTCCAGCTCGTAGCTGCGGGAGGCCACGACCCGGGGCAGCTTGCCCGCCTTGCGCACCGGCACCACGCCGCAGCCCGCCACCACCGCGACCGCGGCGCCGATGAGGAACCCGCGGGCCTCGACCCCGGCGACGAGGTCGGCCTCCCCCACCAGCGCCGCCATCTCGGTGGTGACGGTGGTGAACGCCTCCGCGTCGGCCAGCACCGGCGTGATGTCGCGGAACAGCACGCCCGGCGAGGGGTAGTCGGGCACGTCGCGCACCAGCCCGGCGACCCGTTCCAGCTCGGGTTCGCCGCTCACGACGGCGGGCCCGCTCACCGGCGCCGTTTCCCCGTCGGTCGGGCGGCCTTGCCGGTCGGGCGGGCGCCGCCGCGGTGCTGCCCACCGCGGGTGTGGCGCGCCGGCACGCTCGCCGCCGCGGCCATCGCGCGCTCCTTGCGCAGCTCCCCTTCGAGCACGGCGTCGTCGGAGAGGTCCGGGTCGTCCGCGCCCTGGGTCGCGCCCGCAGCGGCGGCCGCCGCCTTCTGGCGCCGCGCCGCCACCCGCGCGGCCTGCTGCTGGAACCGCTCGTCGCGCATCTTCAGGTCGACGAGGATCGGCGTGGCCAGGAACACCGACGACAGCACGCCGGCGATGATGCCGACCATCTGCACCAGCGCCAGGTCGGCGAGCGTGCCGACGCCGAGCAGGCCGACGCCGATCACCATCAGCGCCACGACCGGGAGCACCGCGAACAGCGAGGTGTTGAACGAGCGGATCAGCGTCTGGTTCACCGCCAGGTTGGCCGCCTCGGCGTAGGTGCGGCGGGTCAGCCCGAGCAGCCCCCGGGTGTTCTCCTTGACCTTGTCGAACACGACGACCGTGTCGTAGAGCGAGAACCCGAGGATGGTCAGCAGGCCGATCACCGTCGACGGCGTGACCTCGAACCCGACGATCGAGTAGATGCCCGCCGTGACGACCACGTCGTGCAGCAGCGCGACCAGGGCCGCGATGGCCATCGCGCGTTCGAAGTAGAACGCCAGGAAGATCGTGACCAGCACGAGGAACACCGCCAGCGCGATGAGCGCCTGGCGGGTGATCTGCCCGCCCCAGCTGCCGCTGACCGCGCTGTCGCTGATCACGCCGATGTCGGGGGCTCCGGACTCCCCGAGCGGTTGGAATTCGTCGAACAGCGCCTGCCTGAGCGTCACCAGCTGACCGGTGTCGAGGGTCGTCGAGCGGATGAGGATCGACGACGCCTCCCCGGTGCCCACCGACTGCACCGACTCCGGCTCCTGGCCGATCACCCGCTCGTAGACCCCGCGCACCGCCTCCACGTCGGCCGGCGCGGCCGCGGTGGTGGCCGGGAACTGGATCTGCGTGCCGCCGGTGAAGTCGATGCCGAGGTTGAACCCCCGGAACAGGATCGAGCCGATGCAGATCAGGACCAGCACCGAGAACGCGATGTACAAGGCGCGCTTGCGCCCGACGATGTCGAACGCGCCGGTGCCCGTGTAGAGCCTGTTGATCACGCTGGCCACGTCAGGCTCCCTTCGATCGGCCGGCCGCCGTGGCCAACGCCCGCCTGCGTTCTGCGCCCGTGCGGGCCGCCTCGCCCAGCCCGGACAGGGCCGGGTTGCCGAACACGCGCGACGTGGACAGCAACGCCACGAGCGGGTGGGTCACCAGGAACACCACGATCAGGTCCAGGACGGTGGACAGGCCGAGGGTGAACGCGAACCCGCGCACCTGCCCGACCGCCAGGATGTACAGCACCGCCGAGCAGAGGAAGCTCACCGCGTCCGCGGTCAGGATCGTGCGCCGCGCGCGCACCCACCCGCGCGGCACCGCCGAGCGGAACGTCCGCCCCTCGCGCATCTCGTCCTTCAACCGTTCGAAGAAGATGATGAACGAGTCGGCGGTGATGCCGATGGCGAGGACGAAGCCGGCGACGCCCGCGAGGTCGAGGGTGAACCCGATCCACCGCCCGAGCAGCACCAGCACCGGGTAGACGATGGACGCCGACAGGACCAGCGACAGGATCAGCAGGATCCCGAGCGCCCGGTAGTAGACCAAGCCGTAGAGGAACACCAGCGCCAACCCGATGGCGCCCGCGAACAGGCCCGCCTCGAGGGAGGCCAGCCCGAGCGTGGCCGACACCGTCTGCGCCTCGGACGCCTCGAACGACAGCGGCAGCGAGCCGTAGCGGAGCACGCCGGCGAGCTGCTCGGCCTCAGCCTGGTTGAACTGCCCCTCGATCTGGGTGGGCCCGAAGATCGGCTGGTTGATCCGCGGCGCCGACACGACCTCGCCGTCGAGGGTGAACGCCACCAGCTTGCCGACGTTGTTGGTCGTGTACTCGCCCCAGGTCTGGGCGCCCTCCGCCTCGAAGGTCAGGCTGACCACCCAGCCGACGCCGGTGGTGTTCTGCTGCGCCTGGGCGGTGTCGATCTGGCTGCCTTCCAGGAAGGCCGGCCCCAGGATGTACTTCTCGGTGCCGTCCTGGCTGCACGCGACGAGCGGCCGGGCCGGGTCGTCGTAGCCGCGCAGCGGGTCGCGGGCGTTGCAGTCGAGCGTGAGCAACGCCGTCTCCTGGACGGTGGGGTCGGTGCTCTGCCGCATCTCGCGCGCCGACTCGACCTCGGCCGCGAGCCGGGGGTCCTCCGGCCCGCTCGGCGCGGGCGGTGGCGGGGCGGGCGGGGGCGCCGGGTCCTGCAGCGGGTTGGTGTGCGCGACCGGGGCGACCGCGCGCTCGACGACGTCGCCGGGGCCGCTCATCCCCTGGGGCTGGCCCTCGGGCGCCTGCTGGTCGGCGGGCGGCGGCGGGGCCTGCTGGTCACCCGGCGGCGGCGGGGCGGGCTCCGGCGCGCCCGGCTGGGGCTCGCCGGGCTGGCCCGGCTGCTCGGGGTCCTGGCCCGGCTGCTGCGCCGCGTACGGCCCGCCGATCACCTCGCGGAACCGCAGCTGGGCGGTCTGCCCGAGCGATCGGGCCTGATCGCCCTCCTGGCCCGGCACGGTGATGGTCAGGTTGCTGCCGTCGATGACCACCTCGGCGCCGGACACGCCCAGGCCGTTGACCCGGGCCTCGATGATCGACTGGGCCTGGACGAGCTGGTCGTAGGGCGGCTCGGCGCCGGTCTCGGTGCGCGGCTGCAGGGTGACGCGGGTGCCGCCCTGCAGGTCGATGCCCAGCTTGGGCAGGGGGTTGCCGTCACCGGTGAAGAACACCAGCCCGTACAACGCGCCGACGACGGCGACGAACGCCGCCAGGTGACGCCAGGGACGGATCTGCCCCGGGGTGGATGCCACTGCTCGCGATCTCTTCCTCTACGAGCGCGGCCGCCGGTGCACCGGCCGCCGCGCGGGCGCCGTCAGCTCCGGGCGCTGCCGTTGGTCGACTCGTCCTTCTCCGCCGCGGGCTGCTCCGTCGCAGCGGCCTCGCCGTCGGTGCTCGCCCCGTCCTGCGTCTCCTCGGCCGGGGTCTCCTCGACGGCCGGGTTGACCTTCTCGCGGATCGCGCCGCGCACCCAGGTGGTGACGACGCCGTCGGCGATCTCGAGGTCGATCGTGTCCTCGTAGGAGGCGTCGACGACGGTGCCGCGCAGGCCCGAGGTGGTCATGACGACGTCACCGACCTCGAGCGCGGCCTGCATCGCCTGCATCTCCTGCATCTGGCGCTTCTGCCGCCTCCCTTGCAGGAAGATCGGGATGAACAGCAGGAGGATCAACAGGGGGAACAGCAGTTCCATGGTCCAGGTCTCCGAATCTCCGCACGTCGAGGAGCCACCAGAGTCTGCCAGCCCCCGGTTCAGAACAACGCGGGAGGTCCTCCCGGAGTGACGTCCGGTGGCGCAGCGATGCCCAGATGTGACCAGGCGGCTGCGGTGGCCACCCGGCCCCGTGGCGTGCGCGCCAGCATCCCGGCGCGCACGAGGTAGGGCTCACAGACCTCTTCGACGGTACCCGGTTCCTCGCCCACCGCCACGGCCAGCGTCGACACGCCCACCGGCCCGCCGTTGAACGACCGCACCAGGGCCCCCAGCACCGCGCGGTCGAGCCGGTCGAGGCCGAGCTCGTCGACGTCGTAGACGGCCAGCGCCTCGCGCGCCACGGCGCGGGTGATGGCCCCGTCGGCGCGCACCTCGGCGAAGTCGCGCACGCGGCGCAGCAGCCGGTTGGCGATGCGGGGCGTGCCCCGGGACCGGCGCGCGATCTCCTCGGCGCCGTCCGGGCGCAGGTCGACGCCCAGGATCGTGGCCGCGCGGCGGAGCACGAGCTCCAGCTCCTGCGGCTCGTAGAACTCCATGTGCGCGGTGAAGCCGAAGCGGTCGCGCAGCGGACCGGTGAGGGCACCGGCCCGGGTGGTGGCGCCCACCAGCGTGAACGGGGCGACGTCGAGCGGGATGGAGGTGGCACCCGGGCCCTTGCCGACGACCACGTCGACGCGGAAGTCCTCCATCGCGAGGTAGAGCATCTCCTCGGCGGGCCGGGCGGTGCGGTGGATCTCGTCGATGAACAGCACATCGCCCGGTTCGAGGTTGGACAGCATCGCGGCCAGGTCGCCCGCGCGCTCCAGGGCGGGACCGGACGTCAGCCGGATCGCCGCACCGAGCTCGGCGGCGATGATCATCGCGAGGCTGGTCTTGCCCAGCCCGGGTGGCCCGGACAGCAGGATGTGGTCCGGCGGCTGGCCCCGCCGCCGCGCCCCCTCCAGCACCAGCTGCAGCTGCTCGCGCACGCGCGGCTGGCCGATGAACTCGTCCAGCGTGCGCGGCCGCAGCGAGGCCTCGGCCTCGAGGTCCTCCGGCTCCGGCCCCGGCGTGAGCGACAGCTCGGTCATCGACCCTTGCCACCCAACCTGGTCAGCGCGGCCCGCAGCAGCGCGCTCGCGTCGGCCTCCCCGTCAGCGGCCAGCACGGCGTCCACCGCCTGCTCGGCGGGCTTGGCCGCGAAGCCGAGGCCCACCAGCGCCTCCACCACCTGGTCGCGGCGCGGGTTCGCCCCGTTCACCGGGGCGGTCGCCGTGGCCGGGGAGGCGGCCGGGACGACCACCTTGTCCCGCAGCTCGAGCACCAGCCGCTCGGCGCCCTTGCGGCCGATCCCGGGCACCCGGGTCAGGGTGGCCACGTCGCCGTCGACGAGCGCCCGGCGCAGCGCGTCCGGGCTGAGCACGGCGAGGGTGGCGAGCGCGATGCGCGGCCCGATGCCGCTCACGGTCTGCAGCAGGCCGAACAGCTCCCGCTCGTCCTCGTCGGCGAACCCGAACAGGGTGAGCGAGTCCTCCCGCACCACCAGCGCGGTGGCCATCCGGCCCTGCTCGCCGCGCCGCAGCTTCGACAACGTGGCCGGCGTGGCGTGCACGGCGAGGCCGACCCCGCCGACCTCGACGACCGCGTGGTCGAGGCCGATCTCCAGGACCTCTCCCCGCACCGAACTGATCATGAAGCCTCCCCCGCACGTCGCGCGGCCGCGAGCCGCGCCCGGTGGGCGCGGGCGAGCTCCGCCGACCGCGTCTGCGCCTGCGCCATCCGGTCGAGCATCGGGGCCCGCCAGCAGTGGCAGATCGCGAGGGCGAGCGCGTCGGCCGCGTCGGCGGGGCGCGGGGCCTCCTCCAGCTTCAGAAGCCGCGTGACCATGGCCGTCACCTGCTGCTTGCCCGCGCGCCCCTCGCCGGTGACGGCGGCCTTGACCTCGCTGGGGGTGTGGAACGCGACCGGGAGGCCCGCCTTGCCCGCGAGCAGCGCGACGACGCCGCTGACCTGCGCGGTGCCCATGACGGTGCGGACGTTGTGCTGGCTGAACACCCGCTCGACCGCCACCACGTCCGGACGGTGCCGCTCGATCCACCGCTCGACCTCGGCCCCGACCGCGAGCAACCGCTCCGGGAGCGGGGAGTCGGCCGGGGTGCGCACGACGTCCACCGCCACGCACCGCACGCGGCGCCCGCCGGCGCCGTCGACGACCCCGAGACCGCACCGGGTCAGCCCCGGGTCGACGCCGAGCACCCGCACCCGATCTCCCCCAGCCCGTCTTCTCGCGAACAGCCGTTCGAGGGGGCAGGCTACCGGCGCGGGCCGCCGCGGCCGGAAGGGGCGCGCCGACGCGGCGCGAGACCGCACGGCATCACGCCGGGATCACGCCGGCCCGCGCTCAGGCGCTGGCGTCCGCCGCGGCCTGCTCCCCCGCCGAGCGCCGGTCCCACTCCGCGAGCACCGCGGGCGCCGTCGCCCGGGAGGCGAGGCTGCCCACCACGAACGCCACGAGGCCGGTCACGAGCCCGACGTAGATCGGCTCGTTCGCGTAGATGTCGCCGACGACCGCCATCGTGGTCAGGGTGGCGACCGTGCCGACGGCCATCGCGGCGATCGCGCCGACGATCGTGGCCCGCCGCCAGACGAGGCCGCCGAGGATCGGCACCAGGAGCCCGCCGACGAGGATGTCGTAGGCGATGGTCAGCGCGGCGACGACGTCCTGGAGCAGGCAGGAGACCACGATCACGACCGCGCCGAACACCGCGATGAGCACGCGGTTGCCGCGGACGTGGTCCTCCTCCCCGCCTGCGGGCGCCCGCCCGCGCAGCCGCTGCACGATGTCCTGGCCGAACACGGTGGCGGTCGCGATCAGCGCGCCGCTGGCGGTGGACATGACCGCGGCCAGCGCCGCGGCGAGCACCAGGCCCGACAGCACCGGCGGCATGGCGACGTCGACCACCGCGGTGAACGCGTCGTCGCGCTCGGCGAGGCCCGGGACCAGCACGCCGGCCCCCATCCCGACCACGGCGCCCGCGACGCCGTAGAGCAGGCAGTACACGCCGGAGGCCGCGCCCGCCCACCGCGCGACGCCCGGGCTGCGCGCGGTGAACACCCGCTGCCAGATGTCCTGGCCGATCAGCAGGCCGAACGTGTAGATGACGAAGTAGGTGACGATCGTGTCGGTGCCGATCGTGACCGGCGAGAGCGCCTCCGGCGGGAGCGCGGCGAACCCGCCGGCCCGCACGAGCACGATCGGCAGCAGGACCAGGAAGATCCCGACGGTCTGGATGAGGAACTGCACGAAGTCGGTGAGGGTGATCGACCACATGCCGCCGAGGGCGGAGTAGACCACGACCACGAGCCCGCCGAGCAGGATCGACGGCACCCGCGGCAGGCCGAGCAGCGCGGCGAAGATCGTGGCGTAGGCGATCGTCGAGGTCACCGTGAGCATCAGCGTGTAGCCGAACATGACCACGCCTGACAGCACGCTCGACCCCGGCCCGTAGCGCAGCTCGAGCATCTGGCTCACGGTGTAGACCTTCAGCCGCTGGATCCGCCCGGCGAACAGCAGCGACAGCAGCAGCACGCCCGCGCCGATGGCGACCACGAGCCACATGCCCGAGATCCCGTACTCGTAGCCGAGCCCGATGCCGCCGATGGTCGACGCCCCGCCCAGCACGAGGGCGGACATCGTGCCCGCGTAGAGGAGCGGGCCGAGGCGGCGGCCCGCCACGAGGAACTCCGACTCCGTGGTGGCGCGGCGCTTGCCCCAGAAGCCGAACGCGATCATGGCGGCCAGGTAGGCGGCGACGATGGCGACGTCCACGGCTACTCCCGGTTCTTCAGGTGGATGAGGGTCGGGCGATCGGCCGACAGGGCGCCGGCCACGAGCGCGGTGAGCGCCCCCGGGTCGCCGGTGGCGACGCCGCGGGCGCCGAACGCGGCGGCGAGCGCGGCGAGGTCGGGGGCGGGCAGGTCGACCCCGACCGGCGGGATGCCGCGGGCGGCCTGCTGGTCGCGGATCTCGCGGTAGCCGCCGTTGTCGACCACGACGACCGGCAGCGGCAGCCGCAGGTCGACGGCGGTGGCGAGCTCCTGCACCGAGAACAGCAGCGCCCCGTCCCCGAGCAGCGCCGCGACCGGGTGGCCGGGGCGGGCGAGCGCCGCCCCGATCGCCGCGGGCAGGCCGTAGCCGAGCGTGGCGAAGCCGGGCGTGTAGCAGAACCGCCGCGGGGCCGGCAGGTCGAAGAAGTGCACCGAGCCGAGGTAGGTCACCTGCGAGCTGTCCCCGGCGAGCACGCCGTCGGCGGGCAGCGCGGCCCGGACCGCGGCGGTGATCTCCGCATAGCGGCCGGCCTGCGCTCGCGCCTCCCGCCGGCACGCCTCCCGCAGCTGCCGCGCCCTGTCCCCTCCGCCGAGCGGCGCGTCCGTCGGAAGGGGTGGCATGGCCGCGCGGAGCGCGCGGAGGGCGGTGGCCGCGTCGCCGAGCAGCGTGGCGTCCGCGGTGCAGTTCTTGTGCAACTGGCCGGGGTCGATGTCGCATCGGATGACGGTCGGCGCCGAGATCCGCCCCTCCCACAGGTCGGCGTCGCCGAGCTCGCTGCCCACCACGAGAAGCGCGTCGCTCTCGCCGGCCGCCTCCTGCAGCGCGCGCAGCCGCACGGCGGCACCGACCGCGAGCGGGTGCGACTCGTCGAGCACGCCCTTGCCGTTCACCGTGGTCGCGACCGGCGCGCCCAGCGCCTCGGCCAGCGCCCGCACCTCGTCGGCCGCATCGACGGCGCCGCCGCCCGCGATCACCAGCGGCCGGCGCGCCGCGGCGAGCAGGGTGGCCGCCCGTCGCACGTCGGCGGGGTCGGGCGCGGGCGGCGCGGTGACCGCCCCGACCCACGGGCTGCCGCCCCACGGCCGCTCCAGCACGTCGAGCGGGATCTCGACGTGCACCGGGCGGGGGCGCCGGCCGCGGAACCCGGCGAACGCCTCGGCGACGGCGTCGGCGGCCTCCTCGGGGCTCGCGACGCGGCGGCTCCAGGCGACGAGCCGGTCCATCGCCCCCGTCGCGTCCTTCACCTCGTGCAGCAGACCGAGGTCGGCCCCCTCGGCGCCGGTCGGCACCCCGGGCGAGACGACGAGCAGCGGCTGCGACTCCGCGTACGCGGTGGCGGCGGCGGTCATCGCGTTGGTGAGCCCGGGCCCGCTGGTGGTCAGCACGACCCCGGGTCGTCCGCTCACCCGGGCGTAGCCCTCGGCGGCGTAGCCGGCACCCTGCTCGTGGCGCGGCGTCACGGCTCGGATGCCGGCGGCACCGAGGTGCCGGTACAGCTCGAGGTTGTGGGTGCCCGGGACGCCGAAGACGGTGTCGACGCCGTGCGCGGCGAGGGTCTCGACGACGGCGGCGCCCCCGTTGCGGGTGCTCATCGCGCCCCGATCACCCCTTCGCCAGCACGGAGAGCAGCTCGTACGCCACGTGCGCCGCCGCGATGCCGGTGATCTCCGCGTGGTCGTAGGCCGGGGCGACCTCCACGATGTCGGCGCCCACGATGTCGACCCCGACCAGCCCGCGCAGGGTGTGCAGCAGCTCGCGGCTGGTGAGCCCGCCCGCCTCGGGCGTCCCGGTGCCGGGGGCGTGGGCGGGGTCGAGCACGTCGATGTCGACCGAGACGTAGACCGGGCCGTCGCCCAGGCGGGCCCGCATCCGCTCGACCACGGCGGCGAGGCCGTCGAGCTGGTAGTCGTCGGAGCCGATCACCTGAAAACCGAGGCGGGCGTCGTCGGCGAGGTCGCCCGAGCCGTAGACGGGCCCGCGGATCCCGACGTGCAGGCAGCGTTCCGGGTCGAGCAGGCCTTCCTCGCTCGCCCGCCGGAACGGGGTGCCGTGCGTGTACGGGGCGCCGAAGTAGGTGTCCCAGGTGTCGAGGTGGGCATCGAAGTGCAGCACGGCGACCGGGCCGTGCGTGCGGTGCACCGAGCGCAGCAGCGGGAGCGCGATCGTGTGGTCGCCGCCGATCGACAGCAGCCGGGCCCCGCTCCCGCGCAGCTCGTCGGAGGCCCGCTCGACGGCGCGGATCGCCTCCTCGATGTCGAACGGGTTGATCGACACGTCGCCGGCGTCCACGACCTGCTGGGCCGCGAACGGGTCGACCTGCAGCGCCGGGTGGTGCGGGCGCAGCAGCTTGGACGACGCGCGCACGTGGGCCGGCCCGAAGCGGGCGCCCGGCCGGTAGGACACCCCGGAGTCGAAGGGCATCCCCAGCACGGCCACGTCCACGTCGGTGACCTGGTCCAGGCGCGGCAGGCGCGCGAACGTGTCGGGTCCGGCGAAGCGGGGGGTGGTGGTCGCGTCGACTGGTCCCAGCGGCATCGGCCCAGGGTGGCGGCCCGCAGGCTTCCCACCCATCGCCGTCGTGTCTAACGTTGGTCCGATCGAATCGACGAAACGTCCAAGGGAGCACGCGTGCTCACCGTCGCCGACCTCGCCGCCGACCCGGCGTTGCGGCTCGCGGTCGTCGCCGGCCACGCCGCGCTGGGCCGCGAGATCGAGGCCGCGGCCGTGTCGGAGCTGCGGGAGCCGGGGCCGTGGCTGCAGGGCGGCGAGCTGCTGCTCACGATCGGGTTGCTGCTCGACGAGACCGACGAGGGCTGCGCCAGGTACGTCGAGGGGCTGCAGGCCGCGGGCGTGCGCGCGCTCGGGCTGGGGCTCGGTGCCGACCTGCGCTACCAGGCGGCGCCCGACTGCCTGGTCCGCGCCGCCGAGGCCGCGGGCATGCCGCTTCTGGCCGTGCCCGACGGGGTGCCGTTCATCGCCGTCACCAAGGCCGTGTTCGCGTGGCGGGCCCGGGAAGAGCGCAAGCAGCTGGAGTGGGCGCTGCACACGCAGCGCGCGCTCACCGCGGCCGCCGTCCAGCCCGGAGGGCTCGCCGGCATCCTCGGCGCGTACGAGCGGGCCACCGGCCGCCCCGCCGTCGTCGTGGACCTGCTCGAACGACCCGTCGCCACCTCCCGGCCCGGGCACGAGGCCCTCGTCGCCGAGTTCGCCCCGATGCTCGCGCGGGTCCGCGCGCAGGGCCTGCTCGGCGCCGCCGTCGACGCCACCGCCGAACGCAGGCGGGAGGTGCACCCGCTCGGGTCGCGGCGGCTGCGCGCGTGGCTGCTCGTCGCGGGCCCCGCGGACCGGGTCGGCTCCAACCTCGTCACGGGCGACCTCGTCTCGCTGCTGTCGCTCGAGCTCGAACGCGTTCACGGCCTGGGCGCGACCAGGCAGCGCGACCGGGCCCAGCTGCTCGCCCGCCTCGCCCGCGGCACCGTCGACGACATCGTCGCCGCGCGCTGGCTGGACGCGGCCGGCCTGCCCGGCGGCGACCTGCAGGCCGCCGTGATCGCCGCGCCGCACGCCGCCGAGCTCGCCGCCGACATCGCGGGCGCCCTGCCGGACGCGCTGACCCGGGTGGTCGAGATCGCCGGGGAGCAGGCGGTCGAGCTGGCCGTGCCGGTCGGTGTGGACCTCGCCGGCGTGCTCGGCACCCTCGCCCCCACCCGGCCCGCCGGGATCGGCATCGCCGTGCGCCCCGGGGCGCTCGCCGTGTCGCTGCGGCAGGCGCGCTCGGCGCTGCCGGAGAGCCGCCTCTCGGGCCGCCACGTGCACGCCGCCGACATCGCGAGCAGCCGCCAGCTGCTCGCGGCGGTTCCCGCGGAGCGGCTGCAGGGGTTCGCCGACGCCGTGCTCGGCCCCCTCGACGCCGACGAGCGGGCGGGCGAGCTGGCGCGCACCCTCACCGCCTTCCTCGAGCACAACGGGCACTGGGAGGCCGCGGCCGCCGCGCTGCAGGTCCACCGGCACACCGTGCGGAACCGGATCGCGACCGTCGAGGCGCTCACCGGCCGGCGGCTCGCCTCCGCCCACGACCGGCAGGAGCTGTGGCTCGCGCTGCGCGCCCGCGAGCTGGCCCGCGCCGCCGGTTGATCGGGTTTGCCATGCTGGCCGGGTGCACGCACCCGTCGACGGCCACGACCACGCCTTCCTGACCGCCGGGTCCATCGCCCTGGACCTCATCCGACGACCCGAGGTCACCGACCGGTGGTCGCAGCCGAGCGCCCTGGAGAAGATGTCGATCGGCGCGCTCGCGTGCCACCTGGGACGCCAGCTCGCCCGCGCCGCCGACCTGCTGCCCGCCGCTGCGGAGCTGCCCACGCTCGAGAGCGCCGACGACCACTACGCGCGGGCCGCCTGGGTGAAGGCGACCTCGCCCGACGACCCGGCCAACGACCGCAGCACCGACGACGCCGAGGCCGAGCTCGGGCCCGCCGCGCTGCACGAGCGCGCCGGGGCGGCCCTGGAGCGGGTGCGCGAGCTGATGGACACCGGGGCCGCCCGGGAGGTGGTGCCCATCCCCTGGCAGGGTTGGGCGCTGCGCCGCGACGACTTCCTCCTGACCCGGCTCCTCGAGGTCGTCGTCCACTCCGACGACCTCGCGGTGAGCATCGGCGTGCCCACGCCGCAGTTCCCCGACGCGGCGTTCGCGCCCGTCCGGGACCTCCTCGTGCGGCTCGCGGTGCGCCGGCACGGGCAGTCCGCGCTGGTCGGCACGCTGGCCCGGCGGGAGCGCGCCCGCCCGGTCCACGCGTTCTAGCTCGGACGGGCGCCCGGACGGCCGGACGGGTCCTGGACCGAACGGCCGGCGACAGCCCCGCGCCTCCTCGCGACCCTGGGCCGCTCCACACGGTTCGATCCCCGGGGAGGCGTCATGAAGGCCGTCCGGCTGCACGACCACCACCACCCGCCTCGGCTCGACGAGGTGCCCGAACCCCGGATCAGCGGCCCGCACGACGTCGTCGTCCGGGTCGGGGGCGCCGGGCTGTGCCGCACCGACCTGCACATCCGCGACGGGTGGTTCGCCCCCGTCGTGCCCAGCGAGCTCCCGGTCACCCTCGGGCACGAGAACAGCGGCTGGGTGCACGAGGTCGGGTCGGCCGTCGAGAACGTCGCAGTCGGCGACCCCGTGATCTGCCACCCGCAGCAGTCCTGCGGCGTCTGCCCGGCCTGCCGCATCGGCGACGACATGCGCTGCGAGCGCGGGCTCGCCTTCACCGGCCTCACCCGCGACGGCGGGTTCGCCGAGCTGCTGCTCACCACCGACCGCGCCGTGCTGCCGCTCCCCGGGGAGCTGCGGCCGGTCGACGTCGCGCCGCACGCCGACGCGGGCCTCACGGTCATGCACGTGGTCCGCAAGGCGGTGCCGCTGCTCGGTCCCGGGACCCGCGTGATCGTCGTCGGGATCGGCGGGCTCGGCCACATCGGGGTGCAGTGCCTGCGGGCGCTCACCGCGGCGGAGGTCGTCGCGGTCGACCGCGACCCCGAGGCCCTCAAACTCGCCAGCGGCATCGGCGCACACCACGTCGTCCCCGCCGACGAGCAGCAGGTCGAGCGCGTCCGCGGCCTCACCGGCGGGCAGGGAGCCGAGGTCGTCATCGACTTCGTCGGCGAGGGCGACGCCCCGGCTGCGGCCTTCGCCATGGTGCGGGCCCGCGGCACCTACTTCGTCGTCGGCTACGGCGGCGAGCTGCGGGTGCCCACGTTCGCGCTCGTGCTCCCGGAGATCAGCGTCGTCGGCAACGCGGTCGGCACGCACGACGACCTGCGGGAGCTCATGGCCCTCGCGGCGACCGGCGGGGTGCCGGTGCACACCCGCACCTACCCGCTCGAGGCCTTCGCCGACGCGATGGCCGACCTGGAGGAGGGCCGCATGCACGGCAGGGGCGTCCTCGTGCCCGGTGGCCGGTAGCCACGGCGACGGCCCGGACCGGGCTGCTCAGGCCGCGGACCGGAGCCCGGCGGGACGACGCCGCAGTGCCGTCTCGAGCAAGGCCGGAGGCCTGTACTCCTGGTCGAGCGCGGTGACGTCGGTGCCCGGCGGGACGATCTCGTCGATCCGGTCGAGCAGGTCGTCGGACAGCTCGACGTCGGCCCCGGCCAGCAGGTCGTCGAGGTGCTCCATGGTGCGCGGGCCGAGGAGCGCGGCGCTCACACCCGGGTGGGCGATGGTGAAGGCCATCGCCAGGTGGGTCATGGGCAGGCCGGCCTCCTCCGCGAGCGGGACGAGCTGCTCGACGACGTCGATGCGACGCTCGTCGGACAGGTGACGGGAGAACCGGGCGCGCCGGAGGTCGTTGCCACCGCCCTTGCGCACCCGGCCGGTCAGCAGGCCCTGGCCGAACGGGCCCCACACCATGACGCCCATGCCGTACTCCTGCGCGAGCGGCAGGACCTCCCGTTCGATGCCGCGGTTCAGGATCGAGTACGGCGGCTGCTCGGTGCGCATCCGCTGCAGCCCGGCGCGTTCGGCGACCCACTGGGCCTGGACGATCATCGAGGCCGGCGTGGTCGACGAGCCGATGGCGCGCACCTTGCCCGCCCTGACGAGGTCGGTCAGGACGGAGAGGGTCTCCTCCAGGTCGGTGTGCGGGTCGGGCCGTTGGAGCTGGTAGACGTCGATGTGGTCGGTGCCGAGCCGGCGCAGCGAGTTCTCGACGGCGGTGGTGATCCAGCGGCGGGAGCCGCCCTTCCGGTTGGGCCCCTCGCCCATGGGCAGGCCGACCTTGGTGGCCAGGACCACCTCGTCGCGGCGGCCCTTGAGCGCTCGTCCGACGATCTCCTCCGAGTCGGCGTAGCGGTCGGCGGTGTCGATGAGGTTGATCCCGGCGTCGATCGCCTTGTGGATGATCCGGACCGACTCGTCCGGGTCGTTGCCCATCTGGCTCGCGAACATCAGCGTGCCGAGGCCGTAGGGGCTGACCTCGATCCCGGTCCGCCCCAGGTTGCGGTACCTCACGAACGTGCTCCTTCGGCGCAGTGCGGCGGGGTCGGTCCCCGCCGTCCGGTCCAGCCAGCGTTCGCGGGTCCGCGGGCGTCGACCAGTGCCCGCCGCAGCCGGTGGACTCGCAGTACCACGACGGAACGCGGCCGTTCGGCCACACTCGGGGGATGACCGGAACCAGGGATCTCGGCAGGGCGTTGCACGCCTGGCGGGATCGCACGAAACCGGCCGAGGTCGGCGTGCCGGACAACGGGGGCAGGCGCGCGCCGGGCCTGCGCCGGGAGGAGCTCGCCCGGCTCGCCGGGTTGTCCGTCGACTACGTCGTGCGGCTCGAACAGGGCAGGTCGACGAACCCGTCCCCGCAGGTGCTGTCCGCGTTGGCCCGGGCGTTGCGGCTGTCGACGGCGGAGCGCGAGCACCTCTTCGTGCTCGCCGGGCAGGCGGTGCCGAGCGCCGGGCAGGTGTCCGACCACGTGCCGGCGGGCGTCCAGCGCCTGCTGGACCGGCTGACCGGCACCCCGCTGTCCGTGTACGACGCCGCCTGGAACCTGATCACGTGGAACCCGTTGTGGGCGGCGCTGTTCGGCGACCCGCCACCGTCACGCGGCTTCGGCAGGAACGCGGTGTGGTGGTCCTTCGTCGCGCCGCCCGCCGGGTACCCCCAGGCCGTGAGCCGGCACGCGGGTCATCGCGCGGCCTTCGTGTCCGACCTGCGGGCGGCGTCGGCCCGCTATCCCCAGGACGCCGGCCTGGCCGCGCTGATCGATGAGCTCCGCACCCGCAGCGGTGACTTCGCGGCGCTGTGGGACTCCGGCGTCGTCGGTGTGCACGAGCCCATGACCAAGACGGTCCGGCACGCGAGCGTCGGCGAGCTCACCCTCGACTGCGACATCCTCGCGGCGCTCGGCACCGACCTGCGGATCATGGTCTTCAGCGCGGCGGAGGGCAGCGAGACCGCCGAGCGGCTGCGGCTGCTGGACGTCGTCGGCGTCCAGGCGTTGACGGGCGCCGGAACGGACACGTGAGGCGTCGTCGACCCGGGACCCCGGTAACGTCGACCGGGTGGAGGAGATCGCGGTCGACATCGCCGGTCT
The DNA here is from genome assembly GCF_035305885.1 of Pseudonocardia sp. Classification (GTDB taxonomy): domain Bacteria; phylum Actinomycetota; class Actinomycetes; order Mycobacteriales; family Pseudonocardiaceae; genus Pseudonocardia. The sequence continues at coordinate 114,652 of NZ_DATGOP010000152.1, read as the reverse complement.
CCTCGTCTCCCCGATCCACTCCTACGCGGGCCGCCCCGACGACGGCCCACGCCCCGACCCGGACGGCCGCCGCCTCGAGTCGGTCGCGGTGCGCGCCGGGCTCGGCCTCGTCGGGGACCGCTACTTCGCCCGGCCGGCGCACCGACGGTCCGCGGTGACGCTGTTCGCGGCCGAGTCGATCGACGCGATCGCCCGCGAGCTGGGCCTGCCCTCCACGCCGGACCCGCTGCTCACCCGCCGCAACGTGGTGCTGCGCGGCTTCCCGGTCGACGAGCTCGCCGCGGGCCGCGACCACCCCGGTGCGCTGTTCAGCCTCGACTCCGGCGACGGGCCGGTCCGCTTCCGGGCGCACCGGCCCGCGAACCCGTGCCGATGGATGGACGTCGTGCTCGCCCCGGGCGCGTTCCGCGCCCTGCGCGGCCGCGGCGGCGTGCGGTGCGAGCCGCTCGACGACGGCGTGCTGCGCCTCGGCCCCGCCCGGCTGCGGATCCTCGAACCCGCCGCCGGCGACCGTCAGTGGGCGGCGTCGTCCCAGCTGCGCCCGTAGCCGACGGAGACCTCCAGCGGCACCGAGAGCTTGGCCGCGGCGCCCATCTCCCGGCGGACGAGCTCCTCGACCTTCTCCCGCTCGCCTTCGGCGACCTCGAGCACCAGCTCGTCGTGGACCTGCAGCAGCATGCGGCTGCGCAGCCCCTCGTCGGCGAGGGCGCGGTGGACGCCCAGCATCGCCACCTTGATGATGTCGGCGGCGCTGCCCTGGATGGGGGCGTTGAGCGCCATGCGCTCGGCCATCTCGCGGCGCTGGCGGTTGTCGCTGGTGAGGTCGGGCAGGTAGCGGCGGCGCCCCATGATCGTCGCCGTGTAGCCGTCCTTGCGGGCGACGTCGACGATGCTGCGCAGGTAGTCGCGCACGCCGCCGAAGGTCTTGAAGTACTCCTCCATCAGGCCGCGGGCCTCATCGGTGGAGATCCGCAGCTGGCTCGCCAGGCCGAACGCGGACAGGCCGTAGGCCAGCCCGTAGTTCATCGCCTTGATCTTGGCGCGCTGCTCCGGCGTGACCTCCTCGGGCGCGCAGCCGAACACGCGCGCGGCGGTCTCGGCGTGGAAGTCGTGCCGCGACCGGAACGCCTCGATGAGCGCCTCGTCCTCCGACAGGTGCGCCATGATCCGCATCTCGATCTGGCTGTAGTCGGCGGTCATCAGCTCCGCGTGCTCCGGGCCGACGACGAACGTCTGCCGGATGCGGCGGCCCGCCGGGGTGCGGATCGGGACGTTCTGCAGGTTCGGCTCGGTGGACGACAGCCGGCCGGTGGCCGCGATCGTCTGGCTGTAGGTGGTGTGGATGCGCCCGTCGTCGGCGATCGACTTGAGCAGGCCCTCGACGGTGACCTTCAGCCGCGTGGCGTCGCGGTGCACGAGCAGGTGCGCCAGGAACTCGTGGCCGGTCTGCTCGTAGAGCGTCTGCAGCGCGTCGGCGTCGGTGGTGTAGCCGGTCTTGGTGCGCTTGGTCTTCGGCATGCCCAGCTCGTCGAACAGGACGACCTGCAGCTGCTTGGGCGAGCCGAGGTTGATCTCCTTGCCGATCACGGCGTAGGCGTTCTGCGCGGCCTGCCGGACCTGCGCGGCGAACTCCGCCTCCAGCGCGGAGAGGGCCTCCTGGTCGACGGCGATGCCCGCGGCCTCCAGGTCGGCGAGCACGTACTCCAGCGGCAGCTCGATCTCGGCGAGCAGCTCCGTGCCGCCGCGCTGGGCGAGCTCGGCGTCGAGCGCGTCGGCGAGGTCGGCGACGGCGGACGCGGCGACCATCTGGGTCTGGGCGTAGGCCCTGTCGGCCTCCTCCTCGCCGCCCAGGAGCGACAGCTGGCCGTTGTCCTCCTCGCCGTCGAAGCGCAGCTCGCGCCGCAGGTAGCGCACGGCGAGGTCGGCCAGGTCGAAGCTGCGCTGGCCGGGCCGGGCGAGGTAGGCGGCGAGCGCGGTGTCGCTGGTGAGCCCGGCGAGCCGCCAGCCCCGCCCGCGCAGCGCGTGCAGCGCGAGCTTGGCGTCGTGGGCCGCCTTCGGGATGCTCGGGTCGGCCAGCCACTCGCCCAGCGCCTCCTCGTCGTCCGGGGTGAGCCGGGTGACGTCGAAGTAGCCCGCCTGCGGCACACCCGCCGCGGCCCCCGCCGCCCGCGCCTCGACCGTGGGCTCCCCCGCGGCCAGCGCGATCCCGGCCAGGTCGGCCGTGGTGGGGCCGCCCTTGACCCCGGCGAACGCGACGCCGACCCGGCGGCCGTCGCGCGCGTGCGCGTCGAGCCAGGCCCGCGCCCCGCCCGGCTCGATCGCCCCGCCCTGCACCTCGATGCCGCCGTCGGCCTCGGGTTCGGCGCTCTGCAGCGTGGCGAACAGCCGCTCGCGCAGCACCCGGAACTCGAGCTCGTCGAACAGCCGGTGCACCGCGTCGCGGTCCCACGGCCGCACCGCGAGGTCGGCCGGGGTGACGTCGAGGGGCACGTCGCGGATCAGCTCGGTGAGCTGCCGGTTGAGCAGCACGCCCGCGAGGTGCGCGCGCAGCGCGTCGCCCGCCTTGCCCTTGACCTCGTCGACGCGGTCGGTGAGCTCGGCGAGCGAACCGTACTCGCGGACCCACTTGGCCGCCGTCTTCTCCCCGACGCCGGGGATGCTCGGCAGGTTGTCGCTCGGGTCGCCGCGCAGGGCCGCGAAGTCGGGGTACTGGGCCGGGGTGAGCCCGTAGCGCTTCATCACCTCCGCCGGGTCGACCCGGGTGATCTCCGAGACGCCCCGCTTCGGGTACAGCACCGTGATGTTGTCGGTGACCAGCTGGAACGTGTCGCGGTCGCCGGTGCTGATCAGCACCTCGAAGCCCTCGGCCTCGGCCCGGGTGGCGAGGGTGGCGATCAGGTCGTCGGCCTCGTAGCCCTCCACGCCGAACGTGGGGATGTTCAGCGCGTGCAGGACCTCCTTGATGAGCTCGATCTGGCCGCGGAAGTCGTCGGGCGTGGTGGTGCGGTTGGCCTTGTACTCGGCGTAGCGCTCCGCGCGGAACGTCTTGCGCGACACGTCGAAGCACACCGCGACGTGGGTGGGCTGCTCGTCGCGGAGCATGTTGATCAGCATCGACGTGAAGCCGTAGACCGCGTTCGTGGTCTGGCCGGTGCCGGTGCGGAAGTTCTCCGCCGGCAGCGCGAAGAACGCGCGGTAGGCCAACGAGTGGCCGTCGAGCAGCAGCAACCGCCTCCCCGTCGACGGTGGTGCGGCCTGCTCCGCACCGGGCTTGCTGGACGTGGTGGTGGCGGCGCTCACGGGAGGCGAGTGTAGGACCACCCCCCGACAGTGTTTCCCACCGTGCCCGGCCCCGCCGGGGCCTGCGCGAAAAGCCGGACGGCGCCCCCCTCGGGCGGGGAGCGCCGTCCGTGACGCAGCTGCGGGCCCGCCGGCCGCCGAGGCGAATCCACACACCCGGGATGTGCTTCACACACCGCCGGCGGGGTGAGGTGCGCTCGGAGCGGGTGGAGTCCGGCGAGTCGGGCGGCCCGGGTCAGCCGACCTCGGCCATGACCTCGTCGGAGACGTCGAAGTTCGCGTAGACGTTCTGGACCTCGTCGGAGTCCTCGAGCGCCTCGATGAGCCGGAAGACCTTCTTGGCCGCCTCGGCGTCGAGCGGCACCGACATCGACGGCAGGAACGTGGGCTCGGCCGAGTCGTAGTCGATGCCGGCCTCCTGCAGCGCCGTGCGCACCGCGACGAGGTCGCCGGCCTCGCAGACGACCTCGAAGCTCTCCCCGAGGTCGTTGACCTCCTCCGCGCCCGCGTCGAGAACGGCCGTGAGCACGTCGTCCTCGGTGAGCCCGTTCTTCGGGACGATCACCACGCCCTTGCGGTTGAACAGGTAGGCCACCGAGCCCGGGTCGGCCATCGTCCCGCCGTTGCGGGTCATCGCGAGGCGCACCTCGGTGGCGGCGCGGTTGCGGTTGTCGGTGAGGCACTCGACGAGGATGGCGACGCCGTTGGGGCCGTAGCCCTCGTAGGTGATCGTCTGGTAGTCGGCGCCACCCGCGTCGACACCCGACCCGCGCTTGATGGCGCGCTCGATGTTGTCGTTGGGCACCGAGCTCTTCTTCGCCTTCTGGATGGCGTCGTAGAGCGTCGGGTTGCCGTCGGGGTCACCGCCACCGGTGCGTGCGGCAACCTCGATGTTCTTGATCAGCTTGGCGAACATCTTGCCGCGCCGAGCGTCGATGACGGCCTTCTTGTGCTTCGTGGTCGCCCATTTGGAGTGGCCGCTCACCGTCTAAGTCCCTTCGCCGTGCACAGAACTCGTCGATGGTACCGGCGGCGGGCATCGCGATCCCGACCCCACCGACTCAGGCCAGCCTCACCTAACATCATGCCGTGCCGCTCCTCCTCGCCCCCGACGAGCCGGGCCTCGACGCGCTCCGCAGCGAGCTCACCCGGCGCACGCTGATCACCTCCGCCGGGCTGGCCGCGCTGCTCACCGCCTGCGGTGGCGCACCCGAGCCCGCGCTCGAGCCCGGTCGCACCCGCACGGTCGTCCACGCCCTCGGCACCGCGGAGGTGCCGGTCGCCCCGCAGCGGGTCGTGTCGCTGGACTCCAACGGTGCGCTCCAGGTCGGCCTCGAGCTGGGCGCGCCGCTCGTGGCGTCCGAGACGCTCGACGGCGCCGTCTCCGTCCCGCCGTACGTGCCCGCGCCGCCCCCGGGGTTCGAGCCGCTCGGGTTCAACCAGCTCGACCTCGAACGCGTCGCGGCGCTGCGGCCCGACCTCATCATCGGCAACGTCCCGCGGGTGGAACCGGCCTACCCCGAGCTCAGCCGGATCGCCCCCACCGTGGCCTACCGCAACGCGGGCGCCGGGCAGGACTGGCGCGAGTCGGTGCGCGCCATCGGCGACGTGCTCGGCGCGCTCCCCCGCGTCGAGGAGGGGCTCGCCCGGTACGCGGCGCGGGTCGCCGACGTCGCGGCGCGGCACGCGGACCTGATCGCGGGCGCGACGGTCGCGCTGCTGCGCTTCACGTCGTCGGAGCTGCGGATCGTGCGCGGGGAGATCTTCGGCGCCTCGATCCTCGCGCACGCCGGCATCCGCCGCCCGCCGTCGACCGACACGCCCGGCCCGAGCGCCACCTACGTGTCGCTCACCGACGAGACCGTGGGCGTCACCGCCGACGCGGACGTGCTGCTCTACTTCGTGGGCGGGGGCGGGTCGGCCGTCGACGCCGCGGCCACCGCGCAGCGGTACACCTCGGGCGAGCTGTGGCAGCAGTTGCCCGCCGTGCGCGCGGGGCGGGTGGTCGAGCTCGATCCGGTGGCCTGGTGGGACGGCTACTCGGTGTCGGCGGCCATGGCCTGCCTGGACGAGCTCGACGCCGCGCTCGCGCGGCTGTGACCGTCAGCCGGCCGCGGCCTTGACCATCTCGCAGAAGAGGCCGTGGACGCGCAGGTCGCCGGTGAGCTCGGGGTGGAACGCGGTGGCCAGCACCGAGCCCTGCCGCACCGCGACCACGCGGCCGGCCGCGGCGCCGGCGTCGGCGCCGGAGAGGGTGCGCGCCGGCACCGTGGCGAGCACCTCGACGGCCGGGCCGACCGACTCCACCCACGGCGCCCGGATGAACACCGCGCGGACCGGCCCGCCGGAGAGGCCGGCGAAGTCGAGGTCGGTCTCGAACGAGTCGACCTGGCGGCCGAACGCGTTGCGGCGCACCACGACGTCGAGACCGCCGAGCTGCTGCTGGTCGGGCCGCCCGTCGAGGACCTCGCTCGCCAGGAGGATCATCCCGGCGCACGAGCCGTAGGCGGGCATGCCGTCGACGATGCGCTTGCGGAGCGGGTCGAGCAGGTCGAAGGTCTGCAGCAGCCGGCTCATCGTGGTGGACTCGCCGCCCGGGATCACGAGGGCGTCCACCGCGTCGAGCTCGGAGGGGCGCCGCACCGGCACCGCCCCCACGTCGCCGCAGGCTGTGAGCGCTGCCACGTGCTCGCGGACGTCACCCTGCAGCGCGAGCACCCCGATCACCGGAACCACGCCTCCAGCCTACGTGGCCCCCGCGAGTCGCGGCCTCGGCGCGCGCGAGTCGCGCCCCCAGCCCCGGCGAGTCGCGGGCTCAGCGCGCACGAGTCGCGGCCTCAGCGCGCACGACTCGCTGCCTCACCGCGGGCGAGTCGTGGGCCCACCGCGGGCGAGTCGCGGGCCCACCGCGGGCGAGTCGCGGCCCGGCTGCAGACGGGGCGGGGTTCGGACGAGCTCGCCCCGTCGGGTCGTGCGCCGGTCGGTCGGCGGCTCGTGCACGCGGTCAGGTATCGCCGGTACCCGGCAGCGTGACTCGCCCGCTCGCCGGCTGCGCGACGAGCGCGCACCCACACCGCGACTCACCCAGAGCGCGACTCGCCGAGCTACGAGCGCGACTCGCCGGGGCTCAGCGCGCGACTCGCCGACACCCAGCCCGCGACTCGCCAGGGCTCACACCGCGACTCGCGCCTCAGACGGGGGCGACGTCCTGCTGCTGCGTCGCCTCGCGCACGGCCTCGGCGACCGCGGGCGCGACGGCCGCGTCGAACACGCTCGGCACGATGAACGACGGGTTCGGCTCGGCCACGACGTCCGCGATCGCGTGCGCCGCCGCCACCATCATGGCGTCGGTGATGTCGCGGGCCTGGGCGTCGAGCAGCCCGCGGAACACGCCGGGGAACGCGAGCACGTTGTTGATCTGGTTCGGGTAGTCCGACCGGCCGGTGGCGACGACGGCGGCGTGCGCGGTGGCGATGGCGGGGTCGACCTCGGGCTCGGGGTTGGCCAGCGCGAACACGATCGCGTCGCGGTTCATCGTCTTGAGCTCGTCGGCGCCGAAGAGGTTGGGCGCCGAGACGCCGATGAACACGTCCGCGCCGACGAGCGCGTCGGCGAGCGTGCCGGTGATCCGCTCGGCGTTGGTGTTGTCGGCGATCCACCGCAGGTTGGCGTCGAGGCCGGGGCGGTCGCGGTGGACGATGCCCGCGATGTCGACGGCGACGACGTCACCGGGCGCCGTACCGTTCGACTTCAGCAGCCGGATGATCGCCGAGCCCGCCGCGCCGACCCCGCACACGACGACCTTGCAGTCGGCGAGGTCCTTGCCGACGACGCGCAGCGCGTTGCGCAGCGCGCCCAGCACGACGACCGCGGTGCCGTGCTGGTCGTCGTGGAACACGGGGATGTCGAGCAGCTCCCGCAGCCGGGCCTCGATCTCGAAGCAGCGCGGCGCGGCGATGTCCTCGAGGTTGATGCCGCCGTAGGCGGGGGCGAGGATCTGGACGGTCCGGATGATCTCCTCGGTGTCCTGGGTGTCGAGGCAGACCGGCCACGCGTCCACGCCCGCGAACCGTTTGAACAGCGCCGCCTTGCCCTCCATCACCGGCATCGCGGCCGCGGCGCCGAGGTTGCCCAGCCCGAGCACGGCCGACCCGTCGGTGACGACGGCGACCGTGTTGCGCTTGATCGTGAGCCGGCGCGCGTCGGCCGGGTTCGCCGCGATCGCCTGGCAGACCCGCGCCACGCCCGGGGTGTAGGCGCGGGAGAGGTCGTCGCGGTTGCGCAGCGTCACCTTCGACTGCACCTCGAGCTTCCCGCCGAGGTGCACGAGGAACGTGCGGTCGGAGACCTTGCGCACCCGCACGCCGGGCAGCGCCTCGAGCGCCGCCGTGATCTCGCCGACGTGCTCCTCGTTCAGCGCGTTGCAGCTGATGTCGACGACGAGCGTGGCGGTGTGGGACTCGACCACGTCGAACGCGGTGACGACGCCGCCGGCGCGGCCCACCGCCATCGTGAGGTCGCCCGCCGCGCTGGCCGAGGCGGGCACCTCGACCCGCGCGGTGATCGCGTATCCGGGACCGGGAACTGGCACCCCCGCACCTTATCGACGCCACCATGGCGTGACGTGCGCCACAGCTCCCAACGGATCGACGTCGACCCAGGTCGTCCGCGGTGTCACGAGCCCCGCGCCCGAGGAGGTAGGCATGACCACCGCCCCCGACCCCGCCCCGACCACGGTGCCCGCCGCGTCCACGGTGCCGTCCGCCGCGACGACCCGGCCGCGACGGGTCGACGGGCTCGGCACCGCCACCGCCGTGCTGCTCGGCCTCAGCGGCCTGGCGTACGCGAGCAGCCTCTACGTGGACTGGTCCGACTACCGGCTGTTGTCCGACCACGTCAGCGGCCGGATCACCGGGGAGGAGTTCTGGGCGGAGTACTCGCCGTTCGCCGGGCCCCTGTCCCTCCTGCTGGTCGCCGCCCCGTTCGCGGTGGCGGCCGCCGTCGTCCTGCTCGTCTGGGTCCACCGCGCCCGCACCAACGCCGGGATCCTCTCGCCCGGGTACCGGTTCCGGTTCTCCCCCGCCTTCTCCGTCGGCGGCCTGTTCGTCCCGTTCGCGAACTACTGGTGGTCGCGGCCGATCCTCGAGGACATCGTCGCCGGTAGCAGCCCGCACCGCCCCGCCGACGCGACCCTCCGCCTCGTCCGGGTGTGGTGGGGGCTGTTGATCGGGAACGCGGTCGCCGGTCTGGTCACCAGGTACGTGCGCCCGGAGTACACGCTCACCTACGACCCGGACGGCTCGCTCGTCGAGGGAGGCCGCGAGGCGCTGCAGGGTTTCCTGGGCATCGCGCTGGGCAACACGGTGCTGGTGCTGGTGGTCCTGCCGATGATCGCGCTGCTCGCCGTGATCGTCCGGCGGGTCAGCCGCCAGCAGACCGAGCTGCTGTTCCCCGCGCAGCGGGCCTGACGGGGCGATCGCGATGACCCGGCCCGTCGAGGCGCCCCCCGGGGCACCCGCCCGCAGGCCGATGGCCGCGCTCGTCCTCTGCGGGATCGCCACCTGCGCCGTGAGCCTGTTCGCCCTCCTCGTGGTCGGCGGCGGCGTCGTCTGGCTGTCCTCCGAGCGCGCCGAGGCCATCGACCGCCTGATGGCCGTCCTCCTCGTGGTGATCGGGCTGCTGTTCCTGGCGACGCCGGCCGTGCTCATGTGGGTCGCGCTGGCCTGGCTGGTCGCCGAGCCGCCCCGCGGCGCGCTGCTCATGATCGCGTGCCTGCGCGCCCTCGGCGGTTTCGTGCTGCTGGTGGCGCTGCCGACGCTGAGCCGCGCCGGGGGCGTCGCGGTGATCGGGGTGGGCGTCGGCGTCGCGCTCGCCTTCCTCGCCGTGGCGCAGGTGCTCGCGGCGGCCACCCGCCCGCGCGCGTGAGCCGAAGCCGCACCGCCGCCACAACCCCTGCCGGTCGAAGCACGCCGGCAGGGGTTGTGGCCGCTGTGGGACGGGTGTGTGATGGCCAACACGTCACACGCAGCGTCGCGGAGGTGGTCCTCGATGGCGGTCAGAGCAGACGCCGGGCAGCGCGCGGGGAGCCGTGGGACGGCCCCCACCGTCAGCGATCCGTCCCGGCTGCGCAACGCGGTTCTCGTCGGACCGTCAGGGTCCGGGAAGACGACGCTGGTGGAGGCGCTGCTCGCGCACACCGGCGAGATCCCCAGAGCGGGCACGGTGCTCGACGGCACCACGATCTGCGACCACGACCCGGCCGCCGTCCGCCAGCAGCGATCGGTCGCCCTGTCCGTCGCTCCCCTGTTCCACCAGGGCACCAAGATCAACCTGATCGACACCCCCGGCTACGGCGACTTCGTCGGTGAGCTGCGCGCGGGGCTGCGCGCCGCCGACGCGGCCCTGTTCGTCGTGCCGGCGAGCGCCGGCCGCGAGGGCCCGATCGACCCCACGATCGTCGCCCAGTGGGAGGAGTGCGCCGCCGTGGGCATGCCGCGCGCGGTGGTCATCGCCCGGTGCGACAACCCGCGCGCCGACATCGAGGCCACCATCGCCGCCTGCCAGGAGGCGTTCGGCAACGGCGTCGCCCCGCTCTACCTCCCGCTGCGCGACGGCGACACCCTCACCGGCCTGTACGGCCTGCTCTCCCAGACCCCGGCCGGGCAGGCCCCGCCCGGCGCCGAGGAGGCGCGAGCCTCGCTGATCGAGGGCATCATCGAGCAGTCCGAGGACGAGACCCTCATGGACCGCTACCTCGGCGGCGAGGACATCGAGCTCCAGACGCTCATCGACGACCTGGAGACCGCGGTCGCCCGCGGCACGTTCCACCCGGTCATCCCGGTCTGCGCGGCGTCCGGCATCGGGCTCGACGCGCTGCTCGAGGTGATGGTCGGCGGGTTCCCGTCGCCGCTGGAGCACCCGCTGCCCCAGGTCACCGGCATCGACGGTGCCGAGCACCCGCCGCTCACCGCAGACCCGGAGGGCCCGCTCGCCGCCGAGGTCGTGCGGACCTCCGCCGACCCCTACGTCGGCCGGGTGTCGCTGGTGCGGGTGTTCTCCGGCACCCTGCGACCCGAGTCGACGGTGCACGTGAGCGGCCACCCGAGCGGCATCCCCACCCAGCGCACGGGTGAGCCGGACGGGCACGACGCCGACGAGCGGCTCGCGCACGTCTACACCCCGCTCGGCGCGACGCTCCGCGAGGTCGACGCGTGCATCGCGGGCGACATCTGCGCGCTCACGAAGCTCGGCACCGCCGAGACGGGCGACACGGTCTCCTCGGCCGACCACCCGTTGCTGCTGTCGTGCTGGGACCTGCCCGAGCCGCTGCTGCCGGTCGCGGTGGTGGCCCGCACGCGCGGCGACGAGGACGCGATGGTCAAGACCCTCGCCAAGATCGTGGCCGCCGACCCGACCCTGCGCCTGGAACGCAACCAGGAGACCCACCAGACGGTGCTCTGGTGCATGGGCGAGGCGCACGCCGACGTCGTGCTGTCCCGGCTGCGGGCGGGCGGCGCGGAGGTCGACACCGAGCCGGTCCGCGTGCCGATGCGCACCACCCTGGCGAAGAAGGCGCGGGTCACCGGCCGCCACGTCAAGCAGTCCGGTGGCCACGGCCAGTACGCCGTGTGCCACGTCGAGTTCGAGCCGCTCCCCCGGGGATCGGGCATCGAGTTCATCGACAAGATCTTCGGCGGGGCCATCCCCAACCAGTTCATCCCCAGCGTCGAGAAGGGGATCCGGGCGCAGGCCGAGCGCGGGGTCACCGAGGACGGCTACCCGGTGGTCGACTTCCGCGCCACGCTCGTGGACGGCAAGGCGCACAGCGTCGACTCGTCCGACGCGGCGTTCCAGACCGCGGGTGCCCTCGCGCTGCGCGAGGCGGCGCAGGCGTGCGGCGTGGTGACGCTCGAGCCGTACGACGAGGTGGAGATCCGGGTGCCCGACGAGCACCTGGGCTCGGTGCTCGGCGACCTGTCCGGGCGGCGCGGGCGGGTGATGGGCACCGACGTCGCCGGCCCCGGCCGCACGCTGGTGCAGGCGGAGGTCCCGAGCGTCGAGCTGCTGCGCTACGCGGTGGACCTGCGGGCGCTCACCGCGGGCTCGGCGACGTTCACGCGGCGGTTCGCCCGCTACGACGTGGCACCGGGCCACTGACCGCCGTCGGATCACCGCTGCTGAAGCGCGACGGCTGATCCACCGGCCCGGGCGGCTGGACAGCCGGACGGCCGACGGATCAGCGACGGTCGTACCGCGCCGCCATCGCGTGGAACACCTTCTTCGGCTCCCAGCGCGTCTCGTCGAGCACGCGCACCACGCCGTAGGAGGCGATGTCCCGCGCGGCGGGCTTGTCGTAGTTGGCGAAGGAGAACCACAGCGCGGTGTCGACGCCTTCCTCCTCGAAGAGGTCGAGCAGCTCGGTGAGGTAGCGGACCTGCTCGTCCTCGTCCGGCACGGCGTCCGGTGGCGGCTGCCAGGCCATGGCGCCGCGGTCGGCGGCGCCGCGGTAGGCACAGGTGCCGTATTCGGTGACCGCCACCGGCTTGCCGTGCCGGAAGAACTCCCGCAGGTGGGTGCGGAAGCCGTCGCCGTCGGCACCGGTCCGGTAGGCGTCGACGCCGACGACGTCGAACGGGTCCCAGTCGACGGCCTCCCACGGGCCGGACGCGTAGGTGACCTTCCCGCCGAACTCGGCGCGGACGGTCGCCGCCGCCTGGGCGAGGAAGTCGTTGAGTCGTTCCGGCACCGGCCCCAGCGAGGTCCACCACGCCATGTCGGCAGTGGTCATCGCCTGCAGCCGGGCCAGGTACGTGTCGCCGGGGAGGAAGCCGGTCCCGAACGTGCTCAGCTCGCACCCGGCGACGAACACCACCTCGGCGCCGCGCCGCCGCACGGCCTCGGCGCGCCGCGCGCAGTCGGCGAACAGCGGCAGCATCTGTTCCGGTGTGAGGTCCACCGGGAACGGCGAGAACCAGACCTCCAGCCCCGCGTCGACGGCGGCGCCGGCCGCCGCCCCCAGCCGTTCCGGCTCGCGCCCGCAGATGCGTACCGCGTCGCAGTGCAGCTCGCCCGCGATCACGGCCATCTCGTCCCGCACCGTCGCGGGCGCGAAGGTCGTGCGGGTGAGCTGCCCACCCGGGAACGTGCCGGTGTCGTAGTTGATGCCTCGAGCCCGCATCTCACCGTCCTTCCTGTGGGCGGCAGCCGTGCTGCAGCAGGTCGAAAGCCAGTTCCACGTCCTCGGCCAGGCGCCGGCCCGCCTCCCGGGACGAGGCGCCGGCGCGCAGACGCTGCAGGTACAGCTCCCGCACGGCGTTGCACGCCGCGACGATCTGCGCCGCGACGATCGCGGCGGCGGGCTCGCCGTACGCTTCGGTCAACTCCAGCGCGAGCGCGTGGCGTTGCCGGTCGAGCCGGCTCATGACAGCGCCGGCCAGCGTGGGGCTGTCCAGGATCACCCGCACCCGCGTCACCAGGGCGTCGAAGTCGGCGGCGGCCTCGGTCGCCGCCGCCGCGCGGTAGTGGGCCCGCAGCGCGTCCAGCGGCGACCGGCCGGGGGGCCGGCGGGCGACGATCCCCGCCAGGTCGTCGTCGGCCACGCCGTCCAGGACGAGCGCGTCCTTGGTGGGGAAGTACGTGAAGAGCGTGGCCTTGGCCACCTCGGCGGCCTCGGCGACATCGCTGACGGTCACCGCCTCGTAGCCCCGCTCCGCGAACAGCCGCAGCGCCACCGCGGCGATGCGCTGCCTGGTCTGCTCCTTCTTCCGCTCCCGGAGTCCGCTGACCGCACCGCCGGCGAGGTGTAGGGCCGCTCAGGGCCCAACGGCGCCGGAGGACGTGCCCGGTCGTGGGCGATCCGCGCGCGCTCACGGGACCCCGAGCAGGCGCAGGCCCGCCGTGGTCGCGGCGGCGAGCACGACCACCAGCACGAACGGCACCCGTCGCCACGCGGCCACGGCGCCGACCAGCACCCCGGCCGGCCGCGCCCAGCCGGCGAAGCCGCCGCCCTCGGTGAGCGTGGCGGTGGCGACGAGCGCCACCAGCAGCGCCGTGGCGCCGAGGTCGAGGTAGCGCTCGACGCGCTGCGGCATCGCCAGCCGGTCCCGCAGGACGATCCCGACGAGCCGCATCAGGTAGGTACCGACGCCGAGGACGAGCACGGCCGACCAGCTCATGACGCCTCCTGTCGCACGGTGCGCGCCGCCAGCAGCCCGAGGAGACCGACGAGCACGGGCACGCCCGCCGGCAGGAACGGGGTGGCGGCGAGGGCCACGACGGCCGCGGCCGCCCCGACCCGCCGGGCGTCCGCCTTCCGCAGCGCGGGCAGCAGCAGGGCGAGCAGCGCGGCCGGGAACGCGGCGTCGACGCCGAACGCGGCCGGGTCCGGGATGGCGGATCCGGCGAACCGCCCGACGATCGCGCCGGTGTTCCAGAAGACGAACAGCAGGATCCCGCAGGTCCAGTAGGCGGCGCGGGCGCGCGGGCCGCTCCCCCGGGCCCGGGAGAACGCCACGGTCTCGTCGACGAGCAGGTGCGCGCCCAGCAGCCGGGCCGGCCAGCGGTCGGCGATGGTGCCGCCGATCGCCAGGCCGAACGGGACGTGCCGGGCGTTCATCAGCAGCCCGGCGGCCACGGCGGCGAACACGTTGCCGCCCGCGGCCACCACGGCCACGACCAGGAACTGCGACGCGCCGGCGAACACCACCACCGAGAGCGCGACCATCAGGGTGAACGACACCCCCGCGGTGCCGGCCAGCGCGCCGAAGGAGGCGCCGACGACCCCGACCGCCGCGGCCAGCGCGAGCGCGTCCCGGACGTCGTCCGACCGGAGTGTTCGGGTCAGCGAACGCATGTCCGATACAGTGAACGACGCACGCGTGTTCGTCAAGTCGAACAAGGAGTCCGATGGATCGAACGGGCCCGCTCTCGGTCATCGCGGCCTCGCTGCGCAGGGAGCGCGAGCGGCTCGGCATCTCGCTCACCGAGCTCGCCCGCCGCGCAGGCATCGCCAAGTCGACGCTGTCCCAGCTGGAGGCGGGCACCGGCAACCCCAGCGTGGAGACGTTGTGGGCGCTCGCCGTCGCGCTCGAGGTCCCGTTCAGCAGGCTGGTCGACCCGCCCACGGCGCCGGTGCACGTGCTGCGCGCGGGCGAGGGCACGGCGATCGCGTCGGAACGCGCCCCGTTCGCCAGCACCCTGCTCGCCGCCTGTCCCCCCGGCGTGCGGCGCGACCTGCACGTCATCACGGCCGAGCCGGGACCCGACCGGGAGGCCGACAGCCACATCCCCGGCACCGTCGAGCACATGGTCGTCACGGCGGGGCGGTGGCGGGCCGGGCCGGTCGGCGGCGAGGTGGAGCTCGGCGTGGGCGACTACGCGCGCTTCCCCGGCGACCGCCCGCACACCTACGCCGCGCTCACCCCGGGGGCAGCAGCGGTGCTGGTGATGGAGTACGTCTGAGATCTACCGGATGCCGAGCAGCCGCTCGACCTCCTCGGTCGTCGGGTCGCCGCGCTCGAGGCAGAGCCGGTGCGCCTCCCGCCACACCCGCATCGCCTCCTCGTGGGCCCCGGCCGCGGACAACTGCCGCCCCAGCGCGACCCGCGTCGGGATCACCTCGTACCTGACGTCCAGTTCGTCGGCCGCCGCCACCGCCTCCCGGTAGGCCTGGACGGCGAGCGCGTCCTCGCCCCGCGCCGCGTGCACCTCGCCGAGCCGGTTCAACACCGGCACGAGCCGGAACGGCTCCGCCCCGCCCCGGATGACCTCGAGGGCGTGCTGCGCGGTCCGGAGCGCCTCGTCGAGCTCGCCGAGCTCGACGAGCGCGATGGCGAGGTTGTTCTCCGCGAACGCGGCGTAGAGCTCGTTGCCGTCCTGCAGGTAGAGGTCCCTCGCCCGCCCCAGCGCCGCCCGTGCCTCGCCGTGGCGACCCGACGTGCTGTAGCCCGCACCGAGGTTGAGCAGGCACGCCGCCTGCCCGTGCCGCACGCCCAGCCGCTCGAAGATGGCGAGGGCGCGTTCGCAGGTCCGCATCGCCTCGTCGGCGCAGCCGGGGAGGTGGCCGTACGGCTGGCCGAGCCCGTTGCGGATCTTGGCCTCGAGGAGGGCGTCGCCGACGGCGACCGCGTGCTCGACGCCGACCTCCCCCATCACCCGCATCTGGTGCCACAGACCCCGCATGTAGAAGTGGTGCCAGGTCAGCTGGCCGAGCGCGGCCGCGGCCCGCCGCTGGTCGGCGTCGTCGCCCCACCGGGCGACCTGGACCATCGCGTCCTGTTCGGCGTCGAGCCACGCGACGGCGGCGCGGTGGTCGGTGAACCGCTCGGGCTCGATGCCGCCCGGTGGCTCGGGAGGGATCGGCATGTCGTGCGGGGTCGTCACGACGTGGGCCCGGGCCGCGACCGCGGAGTGGACGTACCACTGCAGCAGGCGGCCCCGGGCCCGCGTGCACAGCTCGGGGTCGCGCTCGGCGCGGGCGCGGCCGTGCTCGCGCAGCAGGTCGTGCAGCTCGAAGCGCCCGGGGAACCGCTCCTCGAGCAGGTTCGCGTCCACCAGCCGCCGCAGGGGCGCCACCGCCCGCGCCGGGGCGACGCCGGCGAGCGCGGCCGCGGCCCGCACGCCGACCCGGCCGCCGGGGTGCAGGCTGAGCACGTCGAACATGCGGGCGGCCTCGGGGTCGAGCGCGTCGCAGGACCAGGAGAAGACCGACTGCAGGTCGGTGTCCGGGCTGTCGTCGACGGAGAGGGCGGCGAGCCGGCCGCGGTGGTCGTCCAGCTCCGCCGCGAGCTCCCGCAGCGGTGCGCCCGGGGCCGCACCCACCCGCTCGGCGGCCAGGCGGAGCGCGAGCGGCAAGCACGCGCACCGCCGCACGATCCGCGTCGCCGCCTCGGGTTCGGCGGCGACGCGTTCCCGGCCCACCGCCTCGGCGAGCAGCTCCAGCGCGTCCTGCTCCGGCAGCAGGTCGACGGTGAGGGTGCGGGCCCCGTGGTGCACCGACAGCGCGCGCAGCTTCCGCCTGCTCGTCACGAGGACGTACGCCCCGCTGCCCGGCAGCAGCGGCCGCACCTGCGCGCTGTCGCGAGCGTTGTCGAGCACGACCAGCACCCGTCGGCCGGCCATCGTGCTGCGCAGCAACGCGGACTGCTCGTCGACGCCCGCGGGGATCCGATCCGGGTCGACCCCCGAGGCGCGCAGCATCGCGGCGAGGGCGTCGGACGGCTCGACCGGCTCGCCGGGGCCGTACCCACGCAGGTTCAGGTAGATCTGACCGTCCGGGAAGTGCTGCTTCACCCGGTGCGCCCAGTGCACGGCGAGCGCCGTCTTGCCGATCCCCGCCGTCCCGTCGACCGCCGAGATGACGACCGGCGCGGCGTCGCCCCCGGCGCCGTCGACGGCCATGATCTTGTCGAGGAGCGCGATGTCGGCGTCCCGGCCGACGAACCCCGGCACGCCCGCCGGGAGCTGCCGCGGGACCGCGCCGGCGGCCGGCTCGGGGACCTCGGCCGCGGTCGGGGCGCCGTCCGCGGCCGCCGCGAGCGCGGCCCGGTCGGCCTCGTCGAGGTGCAGCGCGTCAGCGAGCAGCTGCAGGGAACTGCGCTGGGCGCGTCCCGCCGGACCGCCGGACTCGAGCCGCCGGATGGTCCGCACGCTCAGCCCGGCCCGCTCCGCCAGCTGTTCCTGGGTGAGCAGCGCCCGGGCGCGCCACCGCCGTAGGAGCGACCCGACCGACGGGCCGTCACTCGCCTCCACGGGGGTTCACTCTGCCGGTAGCCCCACCGGCGCCCGCAAGCCCCCGCGATCTAGCGCGCTGCGCCCGACTGCGCCCGCTGGGACGACCTCGGCCCGTCCGGGCTGCCCTCGGTGAGCGGGGCGCCCTCTGCCTCCTCGGTGCCCGGGTACCGGTACTGCTTGACCCAGTCGACCAGCATGTACGACTCCTGCACCTCGCCGACGGCGTCCTCGGGGAACCAGTCGAGCTGCACGCACAGGTGCATCGGGCGCGGCGGGAAGATCTCGGTGCGCTCGGTGCGCCACCACTCCTTGCCGTCCACGAACGCGGCGATGTGGGTGGGAGCCCACTCCACCGCCCAGTTGTGCCACTGGGTGGCGTCGATCTCCACCTCGCCGGAGATCTGGTCGTTGTCCTTGCCGTAGTGCAGGAAGATGTTCGTCTTCTGACGGGTGTGGTCGAGCATCTCCATGAAGTCGATCTCGCCGCCCACCGGGAAGTCCTCCGCGTCCGGCCACAGCAACAGCAGCGCGTTGTAGGACTCGTCGCTCGCCGGCGCCTTCACCCGGCCCTCCCACCGGCCGTACATCTGGCCCGGCTCCCAGCCCATGCCCGCGGTGTCCCCCTCGGGGCTCCCGGTGATCGTCATGATCCCGTCCGCGAAGCTGATGGCCGACGGGGTGCGCCTGCCCTTCCCGGCGTGCCCGGGCCCGTCGTAGACGTTCCAGCCCGGGCCGAGCCGCCCGTCGAACTCCTCGACGCGGACCGGCTCCCCCCAGTTGTGCAGGAACGCGGCGCTGGTCTCGTGGCCCCGCGACGTGCCGGGCGTCGCGGGCGGTGGCGGCGGGTCCTGCGGCGGCTGTGCCGCGGCGGTGGAGGCGCTGCCGAGCACGACCGCCCCGACGATGGCCGCGATGGTCAGGGACCGCCTCATCCGTCACTCCCGCCCCTCGAGTCACAACTCGGACAGGGCGGACGTTAAGCGGCGACCACTACCGGGGCCGCCCCGGTCACCTCACCGGGGGGTGAACTCGACCCGATCGAGCGAAGGGCCCGGTGAACACGCTCGTCCCCGGTTCGGCGGCGTCTGCTGCGGGTGGCCTCGACCGGGTCGACCGCCGCCCACCCCTTCGTGAGCTCGATGCTCTGCTCCCGCCCGGAGTTGACGTGCTCGAACATCAGCCGGGCGGCGCACTCGGCGTCCCCGGCCGCGACGGCCTTCGGCGCCCGGCACGTGCTCACCGACCGCGGCGCCGTCGTGCCGGCGTTCGACCGGGTCGAGGTCCCGCTGCTGCACGACGTGCCCGTGCTCGGCCCGGCGCAGTTCGGGCAGACCGCGCTCGGCTACGGCTGCGTCGCCGTGGTGGTGGTGACGGCGCTGCTGCTCGGCCCGCGCACGGCCCCAGGCGGACGTCCGAGGCGGAGATCACCCTCTTCGACTCCGTCGGCCCCGGGCTGCAGGACCTCGCCACCGCGGAGCTCCTGCTGGTCCGGCCCGGGCCCGGACCGAGGGGGTCGGAACCGAGGTGGACCTGTCGGCGTGACCCTCAGCCGCCGCTCACCAGCCGCGGGTGGCCAACCGCTGCTCCTCGGGGAGCTCCGCCACGTTGATGCCGACCATCGCCTCGCCGAGCCCGCGGGAGACCTTCGCGACGACGTCGGGGTCGTCGTAGAACGTGGTGGCCTTGACGATGGCCTCGGCCCGCTTGACCGGGTCGCCGGACTTGAAGATGCCCGAGCCGACGAACACGCCCTCGGCGCCGAGCTGCATCATCATCGCCGCGTCGGCCGGGGTGGCGATGCCGCCCGCGGTGAACAGCACCACCGGGAGCTTGCCCGCCTTGGCGACCTCGGCCACCAGCTCGTACGGTGCGCGCAGCTCCTTGGCGGCCACGTACAGCTCGGCCTCGTCCAGCGTCGTCAGCCTGCGGATCTCCGAGCGGATCGCCCGCATGTGCCGGGTGGCCTCGACGACGTTGCCGGTGCCCGCCTCGCCCTTCGACCGGATCATGGCCGCGCCCTCGGCGATGCGGCGCAGCGCCTCACCGAGGTTGGTGGCGCCGCACACGAACGGCACGGTGAACGCCCACTTGTCGATGTGGTGGGCCTCGTCGGCCGGGGTGAGCACCTCGGACTCGTCGATGTAGTCCACGCCGAGCGACTGCAGCACCTGCGCCTCGACGAAGTGCCCGATGCGGGTCTTGGCCATCACCGGGATCGAGACGGCGTTGATGATGCCCTCGATCATGTCGGGGTCGCTCATGCGCGCCACGCCGCCCTGGGCGCGGATGTCGGCGGGCACCCGTTCGAGCGCCATGACGGCGACCGCCCCGGCGTCCTCGGCGATCTTCGCCTGCTCCGGGGTGACCACATCCATGATCACGCCGCCCTTGAGCATCTCCGCCATCCCGCGCTTGACGCGCGCGGTGCCCAGCACCGACTCGTTCTGCGCGGGTTCGGTGGTGGCCTTCTCGGGGGACGACACGGCGGGTCTACCTCTCGCTTCGACGGCTTGCGATCCACCCGATGGTACGTCAGCCGGGTGGGCCCGCCCGCCCGTTCATCGGGCGGCCGTCGTCACACCCGGGCCGGGGTCGGCGATCTCGAAGTAGGTGGGCATCGGCGCGGTCCCCGCCAGGTGCAGCCAGCGCACCAACCGCCGGGAACGCAGGTCGCGGGTGTCGCGCACCGCATCGTTGTAGACCCGGCGGGCGATGACGAGCAGCTGTTCGGCCTCCTCCAGCTCGGCCCGCACGTCCGGCGGCAGCGGCCCCCGCGGGACGGCCGCGAGCTCGCGGGTGAGCGCGTTCTCCGCGACCTCCCGGTCGCCGTCGCCGACCCGCTCGGCGCGCACCCCGAGCGCCGCGGCGCGCACCCCCGCGGCGCGCTCCCGCTCGCCGGCCAGGCCCGCGAGCACGTCCGCGACCGCGAGCGCCGCGTTCGCCCGCCGCTCGCACGCCGCCTCCAGGCCGGTGCGGGCGGCGTCGATGCGCACGTGCAGCCGGTCCAGCCGCCGCGCCCGGGTGGTGACCAGGACGACGACCGCGGCGACGAGGAGCACCGCGAGGACGACGAGCAGCCATGCGAGCAGCGTCATCGCGCCCCTCCGATCGGGATCCGCCGCGGGTCGGCGGCGATGGCGGCGCGGTACACGCGCAGCACCGCCGCGGCCACCGCGGGCCAGTCGAAGGCGGCCGCCCGCGCCCGGCCGGCCCGCGAGAGCGCGGCCCGCCGCGCCGGGTCGTCGAGCAGCGCCGCGAGCCGCTCGGCCAGCGCGGCCGCGTCCCCCGCCGGGAACAGCACCCCGGCGGGCTCGGGCTCGCCCAGGACCGCGCGGAACGCGTCGAGGTCGCTCGCGAGCACCGGCGCCCCGGCGGCCATGGCCTCGGCGAGCACGATCCCGAAGCTCTCGCCGCCGGTGTGCGGGGCGCAGAACACCTCCACCGAGCGGAGCGCGGCCGCCTTGGTGGGCTCGTCGACCGGGCCGAGGATGTCGAGCCGGTCGGCCACCGGGCCCGCGCGGTGGCGCAGCCACTCCGCGTCTCCGCTGCCCGCGACCAGCACCCGCAGGTCGGGCCGGGTGGGCGCGAGCCGCCGCACCGCGTCCAGCAGCACCGACATGCCCTTGCGGGGCTCGTCGAAGCGGCCGAGGAATCCGACCGTGCCCTGCAGCGGGTACCCGGGCAGCGGCGCCGCGCGCGCGAACGCACCCACGTCGATACCGTTGGGGATCTCGACGGCGTCGCCGCCCAGGTGCTCGACCTGGACCCGCCGGGCGACCGGCGACACCGCGATCCGCGCGGTGACCTTCTCCATCAGCGGCCGCAGCACCCCGCCGAACGCCGCGAGCGCCCGCGACCGCTCCGTGGCGGTGTGGAAGGTGACCACGATCGGGCCCTCGGCGGCGAGCAGCGCCAGCACCGACACGCTGATCGTCGTCGGCTCGTGCAGGTGCAGCACGTCGAACGTGTGCTCGGTGAGCCAGCGACGGGCCCGCGCGTAGGTGAGCGGCCCGAACGCGACCCGCGCCACCGAGCCGTTGTAGGGCACGCCGACCGAGCGCCCGGCGGGGGTGACGAACCCCGGCACCGCCGTGCCCTCCGCGGCGGGCGCGAGCACGCTCACGCTGTGCCCGAGCCGCTCCAGGGCGGCCGCGAGGCCAACGACGTGTGCCTGCACGCCCCCCGGGACGTCGAGGGAGTACGGGCAGACGATGCCCACCCGCAGCGGGCCCTGCGCGTTCACCGGGGCTCCCGATCGGCCGTCCACAGCGGCTGCAACGCGTGCCAGTCCTGTGGTGCCTGCGCGATGAGGTCGGCGAACGCGTCGGCGATCGCCTGGGTGGCCTTCGCCACCGCGTGCGGGGTGCGGTCCACCGGGATCGGGTCCGCGATCGGCACCACCCACCCGTCCGGGCTGAAGTGGGGGTAGGCGGGCATGAGCACCGCCCCGGTGAGCGCCGCGAGCCGCGCGGGCCCGGTCGGGAACCGCGCGGGTTCGCCGAAGAACGAGACCTCGATGCCGGAGCCGGTGAGGTCCCGGTCGGCGACGAGG
Source organism: Pseudonocardia sp. (assembly GCF_035305885.1). Taxonomy (GTDB): domain Bacteria; phylum Actinomycetota; class Actinomycetes; order Mycobacteriales; family Pseudonocardiaceae; genus Pseudonocardia. Next base: position 93,069 of record NZ_DATGOP010000152.1, on the reverse strand, counting down.
CACACCACGCCGCCCGCGCGCAGCCGCCGCGTGAGCGCCCGGTGGGCGGCGGTGCCCGCCTCGGCCGGGACCACCTCGAACCCGAGCGCCTCGCGGTAGGCGAGGAACCGGCGGTAGAGCGACTCGGGGCGCAGCCGCTGAGCCACGGTGGTGAACACCGGCTCGCGCCCGAGCCGGCGCAGCGTCTCGACGACCCACACGCCCGCGGCGTCCCAGTTGCCGCTGTGCGGCACGGCGAACACCACGCCGCGGCCTTCGGCCAGCGCGGCGTAGAACGGGCCGGTGCCGCTCATCCCCCGGTCCATCAGGGCGTGTACCGCCGCGGCGTCGCCGGGCCGCAGCCGGAACATCTCGCACCAGTAGCGGGCGTAGCTGCGCAGGCCGTCCCGCACGAGCGCGTCCAGCTCCGCGGGCGAGGCGTCGGGGACGACCCGGGCGAGGTTGCGCCGCAGCCGCTGGGCCGGGCCGGCCCCGGTCAGGGCGGCGAGGTCGGCCGCGAGCCGGAACGCGCGTCCGGTCACCCCGGCCGGCAGGGCCCGGGCGAGCCGCCACGCCAGCGCGTACTGGAGGTCGGCCAGCCGCTCCCGGGCCGGCTGCGGGCTCAGGCGGGCGGCGCTCACGGGTTCTGGGCCGGGTCGGGTGGAACGGGGCCGGCCTGCGCGTCCCGGGCGCTGCGGTGCACCGCCGCGAGCCGCTGGCCGACCGTCCACACCGACGCGGCCGCGAGCAGCCACAGCGCCACGTGCAACGCGTAGGGCACGCCGAGCCCGTGCAGCGCGGAGCCGACCAGGGCGACGATCAGCCGCTCCGCGCGCTCGACGAGGCCGCCGTCGGCCGAGAGGCCCGCCCCCTCGGCCCGTGCCTTGATGTAGGAGACGATCTGGCCCGACACCAGGCACAGCAGCGCCGCGACGCCGAGCCCCCGCTCCCCGCCGACGCCCAGGCACCACCAGGTGAGGGCGGCGAAGAGGGCGCCGTCGGCGATGCGGTCGCAGGTGGAGTCGAGCACGGCCCCGAACGGCGTGCTGTAGCCGCGGGCCCGCGCCATCGCCCCGTCGACGAGGTCGAGCAGCACGAACAGCGCGACCACGGCCGCGCCCGCGAACAGCTGGCCCTGTGGCAGGAACCACAGCGCCGCGGCGACCGACCCGACGGTGCCGACCACCGTGACGACGTCAGGCGTGACCTTCCGCGCGACCAGCCACCGGCCGACGGGCTCGGTCGCGCGGTTGACCTGCACGCGGGCGAAGACGTTGAGCATGGACTCCTGCTTGATCGCCGGGGCGGCGACCCGCCTCTACCCTGCCAAGCCTACTGCCGTTCACACGGTGGGCGATGCTCAGCCGGGTCGGGCGCCGGCCACGCCTCGGCGAGCAGCGCCCGCGTCTCCGACAGCAGCTGCGGGATCACCTTCGTCTGCCCGATCACGGCGATGAAGTTGGCGTCGCCGCCCCAGCGCGGCACCACGTGCTGGTGGAGGTGCTCGGCGAGCGAGCCGCCCGCCGCCGCGCCCAGGTTGATCCCGACGTTGAACGCGTGCGGCGCCGCCACCCGCTTCATCGCCCGCACCGCCGCCTGGGTGAACGACATGAGCTCGTGCGACTCCGCCGGCTCGAGGTCCTCCAGCTCCGCGACGTGCCGGTACGGCAGCACCATCAGGTGCCCCGGGTTGTACGGGTGCAGGTTGAGCACCGCGTACACCGTCGTGCCGCGGGCCACGACGAGCCCTTCCTCGTCGGGCAGCTTCGGGATGCGGCAGAACGGGCAGCCCTCCGTACCGGCGTCCTTGATGTAGGCCAACCGGTGCGGGGTCCAGAGCCTGCGGAACCCGTCGGGCGTGCCGACGCCGTCACGCGGTTCGTAGGTCGGCTCGCCCGACTCGCTCATGCGCCGATCCTAAGGACGCCTCAGGACGTGGCGGCGAGGGCGTCCGCGTTCGGCGAGGCGTTGTTGCGGCTGCGGATCCAGTCGACGACCGTGGTCACCGCCTCGGCGACCGGGACCCCGTTGAGCTGGCTGCCGTCGCGGAACCGGAAGCTCACCGCGCCCGCCTCCTGGTCGCGCCCGCCCACGAGCAGCAGGAACGGCACCTTCTGGAGGGTGTGGGTGCGGATCTTCTTCTGCATCCGGTCGTCGCCCGCGTCCACCTCGACGCGGACCCCGTGCGCCTTGAGCTGCCGTGCGACGTCCTCGACGTAGGGCACCTGCTCGTCGGTGACCGGGATCGCCACGACCTGCACCGGGGACAGCCACGCCGGGAACGCGCCGGCGTAGTGCTCGGTGAGGACGCCGAAGAACCGCTCGATGGACCCGAACAGCGCCCGGTGGATCATCACCGGCTGCCGGCGGGAGCCGTCGGCCGCGGTGTACTCCAGGTCGAACAGCCCCGGCTCCATCAGGTCGACCTGGATGGTCGACATCTGCCAGCTGCGCCCGATCGCGTCCTTGGCCTGCACGCTGATCTTGGGGGCGTAGAAGGCGGCGCCGCCCGGGTCGAGCACCAGGTCGAGCCCGCTGGCCTCGGCGGCCTCACGCAGCGCGTTCGTGGCGCGCTCCCAGTCCTCGTCGGACCCGATCGACTTCTCCGGGTCGCGGGTGGACAGCTCGAGGTAGAAGTCGTCGAGGCCGTAGTCGCGCAGCAGGTCGAGCACGAACTGCAGCAGCGAGCGGATCTCGCCCTGCATCTGCTCCTGGGTGCAGTAGATGTGCGCGTCGTCCTGGGTGAAGCCGCGCGCCCGGGTGAGCCCGTGCACCACGCCCGACTTCTCGTAGCGGTAGACGCTGCCGAACTCGAACAGCCGCAGCGGCAGCTCCCGGTACGACCGCCCGCGCGAGCGGTAGATCAGGTTGTGCATCGGGCAGTTCATCGGCTTCAGGTAGTAGTCCTGCCCGGGCTTGCGCACGGTGCCGTCGGCGGCGCGCTCCTCGTCGAGGTGCATGGGCGGGTACATGCCCTCGCGGTACCAGGACAGGTGCCCCGAGGTCTCGAACAGCTGCGCCTTGGTGATGTGCGGGGTGTTGACGAACTCGTAGCCCGCCTCCTCGTGGCGGCGCCGCGAGTAGTCCTCCAGCTCCTTGCGGATCACCCCGCCCTTCGGGTGGAACACCGCGAGGCCGGAGCCGATCTCGTCGGGGAACGAGAACAGGTCCAGCTCGGCGCCGAGGCGGCGGTGGTCGCGGCGCTCGGCCTCCTCCAGCCGCTGCAGGTAGGCGTCGAGGGCCTCCTGGCTCTCCCACGCGGTGCCGTAGATGCGCTGCAGCTGCGGGTTCTTCTCGTCGCCGCGCCAGTACGCGGCGGCGGAGCGCATCAGCTTGAACGCCGGGATGTAGCGGGTGGTGGGCACGTGCGGGCCCCGGCACAGGTCCGACCAGACGGTCTCGCCGGTGTGGGCGTGCACGTTGTCGTAGATGGTGAGCTCGCCGGAGGCGTCGACCTCCACGACGTCCTCGCCGGGGGCGCCCTTGAGGTCGATCAGCTCCAGCTTGTAGGGCTCGTGGGCGAGCTCCTTGCGGGCCTCGTCGCGCGAGTCGAAGCGGCGGCGGGAGAACCGCTGGCCGGACTTGATGATCTTCTTCATCGCCGACTCGAGCTTGCGCAGGTCGTCCGGGGTGAACGGCCGGTCGACGTCGAAGTCGTAGTAGAAGCCGTCGGCGATCGGCGGGCCGATACCCAGCTTCGCCTCCGGGTGCAGCTGCTGCACGGCCTGCGCGAGCACGTGCGCCGCGGAGTGGCGGATGACGCTGCGGCCCTCGTCGGTGTCGGCCGGGACCGGCTCCACCTCGACGTCGGACTCCGGCGCCCAGGCCAGGTCGCGCAGCTGCCCGTCTGCGTCGCGCACGACGACGACCGCGGACGGCCCGGTGGTGGGCAGGCCCGCCTCCCGTACCGCGGTGCCGGCGGTCGTCCCGGCCGGCACCCGGACCGGGGCGGACGCAGGACGAGAAGCGGGCGCGGACACGGGAAACCTCCTGGGGATCTGTCGAGCTCGGGCGCCGACCGCCCGAGGCCCGTCGATGCTAGTCGGGCGCCCCCCACGGCCTGCGAGCCGGTTTCCGCACCGGCGCCGGTCAGGCCAGCCGGCGCAGTCCGGCGAGGGTCCGCCGCATGGTGGAGAGGTCGTCCGACCACGGCAGGTTCAGCACCGCGGGCGTGACGACCGCCCCGGGGGCGGGGGCGGCGTGGGCGGGGGCGGCGCGCCTGCGCCGGGGTAGCGCGGGCAGCGCGAGCAGCGCGAGGGCGCCCGTCGCCGGATCCGCCCGGCCGGAGTCGACGGCGACGATCGCGGGGTCGCGGCCGTCCCCGTCGGCGCGCAGCGCGTGCCGGGGCAGCGGGACGGACGGTGGCTCCGGCGGGCGCTCCGCCCGGTTCTCCGGGCGCGGCCGGGGCGAGGGGCGGTCCGGGGGGCGGGCCGAGAGGCGCTCCGAGGGGCGCTGTCGCGGGATGTGCTCGGTGGCCGGCTGCTGGGGCTCGGAGGGTTGCGAACGGGCCTGGCGCGGGGGCGGGGCCGGGCGGGGTGCGGGGAGCCGGCGCGGCGGGTCCTGCCGCGGCGGCTCGGGGCCCGGCGGCGAGCCGGGCGGCTCGACGCCGGGCATCGCCGGCCCGGGCGCGCCCCGGCCGGGCTCGCGCGCGTCGCGCTCGCGCAGGGAGCGGGGTGGCGCCGAAAGGGGTGGCGTCGAAAGGGGTGGCGTCGAACGGGCCGCGGCGGGTGCGGGCGGTCCCGGGTTCTCCGGCGTCGAGCGTCGGTGCGCCGGCGACGCGGGGGCGTCCGGCCGGGCCCGCGGCGGCTCCGGACCGGTCTCGCGCCCGCCGCCCCGCGCCGTGCGCGGGGCCGGGCGGGGAGGGGGCGTGGCCGGCCGCATCCCCGGCTCCGTCGACGCCGCGGCGGACCGCTCCACCCCGCGCGCCTCGTCGCGCCCCGGCTCGGCCTCCGCCGGGTCCCGCCGCGTCCGCGGCAGCGAGTACGGCCAGGCGTCCTCGGCGGCCCGGTGGCGTCGGAGCTCGTCCCGCCGGGCCGCGGGGCGCGCGGCGGGCGCCGCCTCCCGGCCCGTGCCGCCCGCGACCGCGCGCCCGAGGCCGGCGAGCCCGCGCCGCACGGCGGCGATGTCGCCCCGGGCGGGGTCCAGGCGGGCGTGCAGCACCACGCCGTCGCACTCGCGCAGCACGTGCAGGGACGCGCTGCCCAGGGCCACCGCGACGTCCTCGATCCGCTCGCCGCGCCCCCGCGCGAGGGCCTGCGCAGCGCGCGCGAGCTGGGCGAGCGCGGCGGGGTCGTCGCCGTCGGCCGGGCCGACGCGGGCCAGCACCTGCCCGCTCGCCCCGTCGACGGCGTGCGCCGCCTGCGCCCCCGCGGCCCGCACGAGCGCGGCAAGCCGGGCTTCCAGCGGCGGTGGGCCGGGGGGTGGTTCGGGGGGCACCGCCTCGGGCGCGCTGCGGTCACGAGGAGTGGGGAGCATCCGCGCAGCATCGCGCGGCGTGGCGGAGCAACCGATGTCCACCCGCTCGGCCGTCGCCGCTGCGCCGACCGGGCACGCGGCCGTCCGACGGACGGATGATCACCGAGCGTGACGATCGTGGCCCACCGGGTGCGTCGACGATCACTCTGCGCAAGCCCATCGGGTGATGTCGGGGCCTGCGCCACACCGCCGTCGCGGCGGCGCCCGTTGGACCTCACGTCCTCCCCGCCGTCGGGCGGGGAGTGCTGGTCAGGGCAGGTAAGGGGAGGTGCGACGCGTGCACGGAGCCCGTCCGAGGCGCTCCTCCCGCTCCGCCGGGCCCGGGGTGCGGGGCCTGGGGCTGCCGACGCAGCGGTCGCGGCGGGGCACCCACCCGGTCGGCTGGTGGCAGCCGCCGAAGCCGCAGCGCAGCCGGGCGCAGCGGGCCCGCGCGCAGGGCCACGGCACGCCGGGGATGGACACCGCGCGCCACCGCGCACCGGAGGCCACCGACGTCCTGCCGCTCGCCGAAGCCCCCGCGCGCGCCGCCCGCCTCTCCCCGCGGGCGCGCCGGAGGCGCATGCTGCTGCGGGCGTTCGTCGGGACGGCGGCGGTGGTCCTGCTGGGGCCCGTGCTCGCCTTCACGATCGGCTACCTGGCCTTCCCGGTCCCCACCCCGGACGCGGCGGTGAACAACCAGGTCACGGTCGTCTCGTACGCCGACGGCACCCCGCTCACCCGGCTGGTGCCCGAGGAGGGCAACCGGATCAAGGTGTCGCTCGAGCAGGTGCCGGTGCACGTGCGGTATGCGGTGCTCGCCGCGGAGGACCGCTCGTTCTACTCCAACCCGGGCTTCGACCTCACCGGCATCGCGCGCGCGGCCTGGAACCAGCTGCGCGGCGGCGTGGGCGGTGGCTCGACGATCACGCAGCAGTTCGTGAAGAAGGCGCTCGTCGGCGACGAGCAGACGCTGTGGCGCAAGTACAAGGAGGTCGTCCTCGCGGTCAAGCTCTCCCAGCAGCGCACGAAGGACGAGATCCTCGCCGACTACCTGAACACGATCTACTTCGGCCGCGGCGCCTACGGCATCCAGTCCGCCGCCCAGGCCTACTTCGGCAAGAACGTCGACCAGCTCACCCCGACCGAGGGCGCGCTGCTGGCGGGGTTGATCCAGTCGCCGTCCCGCTGGGACCCGGCGGTCAACCCGGAGCGGGCCGTCGCGCGGTGGAACTTCGTGCTCGACGGGATGGTCTCCCAGGGCTGGATGGACCCGGCCGAGCGGGCGGGCGCGCATTTCCCGCAGACGCAGGCGCGCCGGGCGCTCGCCCGCGGCGTCCCGACCGACAGCCGCGGTCACATCGTCAGCGCCGTGACCGCCGAGCTGGAGGACCTCGGCTTCACCGAGCAGGACGTCGCCCAGCAGGGCCTGCGGATCACGACGACGATCGACCCCCGCCGCCAGCAGCAGGTGGTCGACGCCGCGCACGACGCCCTCGACAAGCAGCCGGTGAACCTGCGCAGCGCCGTGGTGCAGATCGACCCGCGGACCGGAGCGGTCCTCGCCTACTACGGCGGCGACAACGGGCTCGGCCTGGACTACGCGCAGGTGCGCAAGCTCGCCGGCTCGACGTTCAAGCCGTTCGTCGTGCTCGCCGCGCTGCTGCGCGACCCGCCGGTGGGCCTCGGCGAGGTCTTCGACGGGCGCGAGGTACCCGGCCTGCGCAACGCGGAGGGCGCCGACTGCGACGAGTGCGACCTCAAGCAGGCCATGACCGTGTCGAACAACGTCGTGTTCCACACGCTCACCAAGAAGATCGGCCCGGAGGCCGTCGCCGCCGCGGCCCGCGCCGCGGGCATCACCTCCCCGCTCGACAACCCGACCGAGGGCATCGCGCTGGGCAACAAGGAGGTGTCGACGTTCGAGCTGGCCTCGGCGTACGCGACGCTCGCGGCGGGCGGCGTGTGGCGCCAGCCGCACCTCGTGGCGTCGGTGGTCACGGCCGACGGCACCGTGCTCTACCAGGCCTCCACCGAGGGCGAGCGCCGCTTCCCGGAGCGGGTGGCGCGCAACGTGGTCGAGTCCATGCTCGACGTCGCCGAGCACGACGACCTCGCCCTGCCGGGCGGGCGCCCCGTCGCGGCCAAGACGGGCACCGTCGAGTCGCGGTTCGAGGGGGAGAACAACGACGCGTGGATGGCCGGGTTCACCCCGTCGCTGTCCACCGCGGTGTGGCTGGGCACCGACATGAACTCCCCCATCCGCACCGCGCGCGGCCGGCCGATCCGCGGCAGCAGCCTGCCGGGGGACGTGTGGCAGGAGGCCATGTCGAAGGCGCTGGCGGGCACCCCGGTCGAGGACTTCCCGCCGCTGCGGCCCATCGGGAAGCCGCCGTCCCCGCTCGGGGCCAACGAGACCCCGCCGCCGTCGGCTCCCCCATCCGTCCCGCCGGAGCAGCCGCCGTCGGCGCCGGAGCCAGGAGCGCCGCCCGGGCCGGTGCCCGCGCCACCGCCGGAGGAGCAGGAGCTCGTCCCGGAGGAGCCCGAGCGGCCCGGCTTCTTCAGCGACGAGGGGGCCGACGAGCCCGACGAGGAGGACGAGGACTGCTCGATCACTCCTTGTGGCTGACGACGGCAGCGCGTTCGCCGACTACCGTGGACGGTGTGGCCGCGCACACAGGCGAGCGGACGTTCGAGGTGGTGGCCTGGCTCTCGGAGCGGCACCTGGTGCTCTACGTGCCGGAGATCGAGGCAGCCACCACCGCCCCGGCGATGCCTGACGCCGAGGACGCGGCGCGGTCGCTGATCGTCGACCTCACCGGCCTCGACCCGGAGAAGGTCCGGTGCGACATCCGGCTCGGCCGCGCCCGGGGTGGGCTCGGCGGGCCACCCATGCCGGCGGTGTAGGCGGTTAAGGTCATGCCATGGCGCAGGCGGTGACCGACGTCGGTCGCGACGTGGCGGATCGGATGGCCGAGGCGGCCTCGGCGTGGCTGGAGTCCCTCGACCCGGAGCAGCGGAAGGTGGCGGTCGGCCCCCCACCCGGCACGAGCGAGGAGGCCGAGGGCGAGCGCACCCGGTGGTTCTACACGCCCACCGACCACGGCGGCCTCACCTTCCACCAGCAGCGACCCGCGCAGCACCGGCTCGTGATGCGGCTGCTCGCCACCGGCCTGTCCGAGGCCGGGTACAACACGGTCGCCACCGTGCTCGGTCTGGAGAACGTGCTCGACCGCACGGAGGGCTTCACCGTCGACTTCGGCTGGGAGCGGGGCCGCGACCCGGGCCGCTACTTCCTGCGGGTCTTCGGCGAGCCCGGGGGCTCGGCCCCGTGGGGGTGGCGGTTCGGCGGCCACCACGTGTCGCTGCACAACCTCGTCGTGGACGGGCGGGTCGTGGCCACCACGCCCTGCTTCCTCGGCGCCGACCCGGCCCGCTCCCCGCTGCTGGGCGGCGCGGCGCTGCGGCCGCTGGGGGTGGCCGAGGACCTGGCGCGCGAGCTCGTGCGCTCGCTGCACCCGGACCTCGCCGCGCGCGCCCTGCTGCTCGGACGGGCCCCCGACGACATCGTGGCGGGCAACAGCCCGCAGGTCGTGAGCGGGCTGGACCGCAGCGCGCTGTGGCGGCCGGGCGGCCCGCACGTCGATCCGCGCGGGGCCACCCCGGTCACCGGCATGCAGGGCGGCGAGCAGGAGGCGCTGGCGATCACCCCGGAGCCGAAGGGCGTCCCGGGCGCCGAGCTGGACGCCGCGCAACGCGAGCTGCTGCACGCGCTGCTCGGCACCTACCTCGACCGCGTGCCGCCGGGGATCTCCCCGCTCCCCCGCTACGACGACCCGGCCGCGCTCGACGCCGTGCACCTCGCGTGGGCCGGTTCCACGGAGCCGGGCGAACCGCACTACTACCGGCTGCAGGGCCCGCGGCTGCTCATCGAGTGGGACAACACCCAGCGGGGCGCCAACCACGCCCACGCGGTGTGGCGGGATCCCGAGGCCGACTTCGGCCGCGACGTGCTGGCCGCGCACCGGGCGGCGCACCACTCCTGACCGGCACGCGGGCGTGGCGCGCCCGCGCCGCGCCTGCCACGCTGGCGCCGTGGACGGGGAGTACACCCCGGGGCGGCCGCACCCCGCGCTCGCCGGGTACGTGCTGCGCTACCTGGGTTACCGCGAGCACAGCCGCACCCCCGTGCTGCGCCGGCAGGCGGCCGCCGCCTCGTGCACGCTGATCATCAGCTTCGGCCCGCGGCTGCGGCTGCACGGCCCGGCCGGCCCCCTCGCGCCCGCGTCGTTCCTCGCCGGCATGCACGACGCCCCGGTCCGCACCGAGTTCGTCGGCCTCCAGCACGGGGTGCAGGTCGACCTCGGCCCGCTCGGCGCCTACGCCCTGCTCGGCAGGCCGCTGTCGGACCTCACGAACGCGACGCCGCAGCTCACCGAGCTCGACGTGCCCGAGCTCGCCGGGCTGCCCGGCCGGCTCGCCGAGGCGCCGGGCTGGCGGGAGCGCTTCGCCCTGATCGACGACGCGCTGCTGCGCCGCCTCGACGCGTCCACCGCCCGCCCCGACCCGGAGGTCGCGTGGGCGTGGCGGCGGCTCGTGGCCGACGGGGGCCGGGTCGAGGTGCACGAGCTCGCCGCCGCCACCGGCTGGAGCCGCCGCCACCTGCTCACCCGCTTCCGCCGCCAGGTGGGGCTGGGCCCGAAGACGGCCGCCCGGGTGCTGCGGTTCCAGCGCGCCGCCCGGCTGCTGGCCCCGGCCGGTGTCCACGGCCCAGGCCCCTCCGACACGGCGTCGGTCCCGGTGCGCTCGATCGCCGACGTCGCCGCCGCGTGCGGGTACGCCGACCACGCGCACCTGGTGCGGGAGTTCCGCGCGCTGGCCGGGTGCACGCCCACCGAGTACCTGGTCGAGTGGGGCTGAGCCCGCGGTTCCCATTCGTCCAAGCCACGGCGCCCCGTGGTTCCTACGGTCGGGTGGCATGAGCATCCACGTGACCCTCCGCTACGACGACGCCCGGGCGGCGATCGCGTACCTCACGGGCACGCTCGGGTTCGTCGAGCAGAACGTCCACCTCGCCGACGACGGCACCGTCGCGCACGCCGAGCTGAGCTTCGGCGACGACGTTCTCATGATCGGGACGCGGCGCGCAGGGAACGACCCGTTCGACACCGGCCGCGCGGTCGTGTACCTCGCCCTCGACTCCGCCGAGGAGGTGAACGCCCACCACGATCGCGCCGTCGCCGCCGGTGCCGAGGTGGTGCAGGAACTCGTGGACCAGCCCTACGGCTCGCGCGAGTACGCGGTGCGCGACCCCGAGGGCAACATCTTCTCCGTCGGGAGCTACCGGCCGCAGGTGAAGCCGTGACCGCCGCAGTGGTCTCCGAGCGGGAGCGGTTGGCGGCGCTGGTCTTCGGGTTCTTCCCGGCGCAGGTCGTGCAGACCCTCGCGCGGCTCGGCGTGCCGGACGCGCTGGGCGACGGCGAACTCGACCTCGACGCGCTGGCCACCCGCACCGGCGCCGACCCCGGGGCGCTGCGCAGGCTGCTGCGGGCGGCGGTGGGGCTGGACCTGGTCGGCGTGAGCGGTTCCGGGGGGTACGCGCTCACCCCCGCCGGGCAGCTGCTGCGCACCGGGGTCCCCGGTTCGATGGCCAACCTGGCGCAGCTGTTCTGCGGCGACGTGGTCTGGCGGTCGTGGGGCGAGCTGGAGTGGAGCGTCCGGACCGGGGGCGTGGCGTTCGAGAGGCTCACCGGCCTCACCTCGTTCGCCCACATGGCCGCCGACCCGCACCTGAACGCGATCTTCACCGAGGCGATGGCGGAGGGCACCCGGGCGGCCGCGCCCGGCATCGTGGCCGCGTGCGACCTGACCGGCGTCACGACCCTCGCCGACGTCGGCGGCGGCGACGGCACGCTGCTCGCCGCGTTCCTCGACGCGCACCCGCACCTGCAGGGGATCCTGTTCGACTCGCCGGCAGGCGTCGGCGACCCCGTGGTGGCCGAGCGGTGCACGGTCGTCACCGGCGACTTCTTCGCCGAGGTCCCGACCGCGGACGCCCACGTCGTGAAGAGCGTGATCCACGACTGGGACGACGAGCGCAGCGCCGTGATCCTGTCCCGGGTGCGCGCGGCGGTGCCGGACGGCGGGGTGCTGTTCCTCGTGGAGCCCGTCCTGCGCGACGATCCGCAGGTGCTCGCCGACCAGCGCATGCTCCTCATGAGCGACCTCAACATGCTCGTGTGCACCGGCGGGCGGGAGCGCACGGAGACCGAGTTCGCGGGCCTGCTCACCGCGGCGGGATTGCGGCTGGAGAGCGTCACGCGGGCGGCCGGGTCGGGCTACTCGGTGCTGCGGGCGGTGCCCGCGTGAGCGCGCGGGCCACACCGCTCGAGCGGCTCCGCGCGATCTGCACGGCGCTGCCCGAGGTGACCGAGCGGCGAAGCCACGGCGAGCCGACCTGGTTCGTGCGCAAGAGCTTCGTGATGTTCGCCGACCACCACCACGACGACCGGCTCGCGTTCTGGTGCGCCGCCCCGCCGGGGGTGCAGGAGGAGCTCGTCGCCGCGGACCCGCGGAGGTTCTTCCGCCCGCCCTACGTGGGCGTCCGCGGCTGGGTGGGCGTGTACCTCGACGTGCCGGACGTGGACTGGACCGAGATCGAGGAGCTCGTCACCGACGCCTACCGCCAGGTGGCGCCGAAGCGCCTCGCCGCCCGGCTGGACGCACCCGCGTAGCGGCAGGCACGCTGCCGGGCGTGGACCTTCCGCTCGTCGACGTGCCGGGCGGGCGCGTCGAGTACGACGACGTGCCCGGCGACCCCGCCCTCACCCCGCTGCTGTTCCTGCACGAAGGCCTGGGCTCGGTGCGGCTGTGGCGGGGGTTCCACCACCGCCTCGCCGCCGCCACCGGGCGGCGGGCCGTCGCGTTCTCCCGGCTCGGGCACGGCGGCTCCGACCTCCCGCCCGGCAAGCGGACCCCCCGCTACATGCACGACGAGGCGGCCGAGGTCGTCCCGGCCGTGCGGGCGGCGCTCGGGCTGGAGCGCGTCGTGCTCGTCGGGCACAGCGACGGCGGCTCGATCGCCCTGCTGCACGCGGCCGACCCGCGCACCGCGGAAGGCGTCGAGGCGGTGGTGGTCCTCGCGCCGCACGTGTTCGTCGAGGAGGTCGGGCTGCGCGGCATCGAGCAGGCCCGGCGCGACTTCGTCGACGGCGACCTGCGCGCCCGGATGGCCCGCCACCACCGCGACCCGGACGTCACGTTCTGGAACTGGAACGACGGCTGGCTCGACGACGCGTTCCGCGACTGGGACATCCGCGACGAGCTCGCCGGCATCACCTGCCCGGTGCTGGGTGTGCAGGGCACGGCCGACCCCTACGGCACCGTCGTGCACGTGGAGGAGGTGCGCGACCGCGCTGCCGGGCCGGTGACGCTGCAGGTCCTCGATTGCGGCCACGCCCCGCACCTGGAACGCCGGGAGGAGGTCGAGGCCGCGATCACGCGGTTCCTGGGCGCAGGGCGTGGATGATCGTCATCGCGCGCTCGACGGCGGCGTCCGGGTCGGCGGCGGGGTTGCCGACCGCGCGGTCGAAGTTCAGGTCGTAGAACAGCTCGGTGACGCCGCGCTCGGCGAGCCAGGCCGCGTCCTCGCGGATCTTGTCGTACGGGCCGGACAGCAGCCGGTCGGTGCGCCCGTCCACCCGCACCACGCCTCGGACGACCACCCGCACCGCCGCCGGGTCCTTCCCGGCCTGCTCGGCACCCCGGCGGACCAGCGCGATGTCGTCGGCGATCCGGGTGAGGTCGGCGCCGCTGCTGGAGATCCAGCCGTCGGCGATGCGACCGGCGCGCCGCAGCGCGGCGGGCACGCCGCCGCCCAGCAGCACCGGCGGGCCGGGCCGCTGCACCGGCTTGGGCAGCGCGCGGCTCGGCGGGATCACGTAGCACCCGCCGTCGAAGCGGCTCACCTCGTCGGCCCACAGCGTGCGCAGGACCTGCACGTACTCGACGGCGCGCGGGCCGCGACGGGCGGTCGACGCGCCGGTCGCGGTGAACTCCGGCGGGGACCAGCCGACGCCGAGGCCGAGGTCGAGCCGTCCGTGCGACAGCACGTCGAGCGTCGCCGCCTGCTTGGCGAGGTAGGCGGGCGGCACGAACGGCATGTTGATCACGCCGACCCCCAGCCGGATCCGGGAGGTCCGCGCCGCGGCGAACGCGAGGGCGGTGATCGGGTCGAGCACGCTGTGGTAAACGGGCGGCAGGTCCTGGTCGGCGCCGACCAGGAGCCGCTGCAGCGTCCACAGCGACGCGTACCCGTGGCGCTCGGCCTCCTCGGCCACCCGCGCGAGGTTCTCGGGGGTGGCCCACGCCCCGGATACGGGGGCGCCCAGTCCGATCCGCATGCCGATCACCCTAGGCGGGCGGCCGCGCGGCCTACGGCGTGCGGGACACGCGGGCGCGGGGCGCGGCCCGCCAGGCGTCCAGCACCTCGCGGTCCTGCAGCTCCATCCACGCCACGACGTCGGAGTGGGTGGCGCAGACCGTCTCGGGCTGCAGGCACACCTCGGCCATGAACCGCTCGACGGCGTCGAAGAACCCGCCCCCGGACCACCGGTTGAAGTGGTTGCCGATCACCAGCGGAGCGCGGTTGCCGTCCCGGGCGGCCGTGTAGGCGGCCCGGTAGGCGCCGAGCACCGTGTCGCTGATCTCCGCCGCCCGCTCCGGCTGGTCGCGGCCGCCGTTGACGGCGATCCACAGGTTGTAGTCCATGAGCAGCGCCTGCCGGCCGAGGTCGGGCACCCGCACCGAGGGCATCCAGAACTCCCAGATGCCGTTCTCATTGGTGGGCCAGACGATCCCGTCGGTCGGGCGGCTGGTGTCGTAGGTGAACCCGTGGGCCCGCATCGCGGCGTAGGCCTGCGACCACCGGCCCTCGAGACACGGCGTCCGGCCGCCCTTCACCGCCCCGGGCCCGAGGTCGAGCCCCCGCTCGCGCGCGGCCTCGACGAACGCGAAGAACTGGTCGAGCTCGGCGTTCCACATCTCGGTCGACCAGCGCCCCACGCTCGGCTCGTCACCCGAGCAGAAGTGGCCGTTGTAGTGGGTGCCGATCTCGTGCCCGCGCCGGCGGGCCTCCATGAGGTCCGCGATCAGCGTGTCGACCTCGGACCGCGACCCGCCGAACCCGATCGCCGATCGCCCGGCCGCCCTCCCCGGCGGCCGGTAGCGCCGCCGTTCTGAGTCCGGCAGCAGGTAGACCCCGGACAGGAACCCGGTGACGCGCGCCTCCGACGCCCCCGCCAGCGCGAGCACCCGCTCCCAGTGCCGGTGCGACCCGACGCCGTCGAAGGAGAACAGCACGAACTGCGGCGGCCGCTCCCCCGGCGCGAGCGGGCGCATCCAGGCCGCGAGCCGGGCGGCCGCCCGCTCGGTCTGCACGTCCACCGGATCGGCCGCCGGCGCGGGTGCTGCGTCGAGCGCCGCGGCGTCCGCTTCCGGCTCGGGCAGCTCCCGGCCCGCCAGCAGCCCGCACACCAGTGCGAGCGCCGCGGCGAGCAGGAACCACTCGCCGACCCGTCTCCCGCCACGACGCCCGTCCCCCACGGCGGCATCGTGACCAGCGGAGAAGGCCGCCCGCCGCGCCAGTAGCCCGACCGTGCGAGAAGATCCACCCGGACCGGTGGCGGAGGCCGCTTCGTGTCCTTCTCCCGGCGGGTTCCGCGGGACTCGATCCCGGATTCGGCTGCCGGTCGGCGCGCCTGGCCACCTCGGGGGGCTGGTTGGGGTCACAACCGAGTGGCGTGGTTGCAGGCCCATTCTCGAGTCGGGTTCCGCGGAACCCGAAAAATGGAACCGCCTCCTGGCGGCGCCGCGGGCGTATCCGGGCAGGCCCCGCGACCTGCCCGGGGAAACCTGCCCGTACAACCGGCGCCGCCAGGAGGTCGGCGGGTTCACGCAGCGGTTCCGCAGCGAGGACGTGGCTGGGCCCCGCAGCGGTCCCACGAGGCACCCGGAACCCCCACGACCACCGCCGCGTTGGCCATGTGCCCGAGCGGGTACCTGCCTACGATGTCAGCAGGGAGGACCTGATGCGGACACCAGCGGCAGTGGACGTGGAGGTCGTCGAGGAGGCCCCCTTCCGCCTGCGCGTACCGGCGCGCGGCGACATGCGCGTGGACGGCGTCATCTTCACCTCCCGCGACCTCCTCCCCGACCCGGCGGAGGACGGGTCGCTGCAGCAGGTGGTGAACGTCGCGACGCTGCCGGGCATCGTCGAGGCGTCCTACGCGATGCCGGACGTGCACTGGGGCTACGGGTTCCCGATCGGTGGCGTCGCAGCGACCGACGTGGAGCGCGGTGGGGTGGTGTCGCCGGGCGGGGTCGGGTTCGACATCTCGTGCGGCGTCCGGCTGCTCACCGCCGACATGGACCGGTCGGAGCTGCCGATCGAGCGGGTGATGGACGGCCTGGACCGCTCGATCCCCCGGGGCGCGGGGTCGGGCGCGGTGTGGCGGCTGTCCGGCCGCGCCGAGCTCGAGCGGGTGCTGCTCGGCGGTTCCCGGTATGCGGTGGAGCGCGGCCACGGCGAGGAACGCGACCTCGAGCGCTGCGAGGACGGCGGCGCCGTCGCCGACGCCGATCCCGGCCAGGTGAGCGCCCGCGCGGTGGAGCGGGGCCTGGAACAGGTCGGCAGCCTGGGCTCGGGCAACCACTTCCTGGAGGTGCAGGCGGTCGACGAGGTGCTCGACGAGCCCGCCGCGGCCGCCTTCGGGCTGGCGCCGGGGCAGGTGTGCGTGATGATCCACACGGGCTCGCGCGGGCTCGGCCACCAGATCTGCACCGACCACGTGCGGATCATGGACCGGGCGATGCGCGAGTACGGGATCTCGGTGCCCGACCGCCAGCTGGCGTGCGTCCCGGTCGAGTCCCCCGAGGGGCGCGCCTACCTGGGGGCGATGGCCGCGGCCGCCAACTACGGGCGCGCGAACCGCCAGCTGCTCGCCGAGGCCGCCTCCGACGTGTTCGAACGCGTCACCGGGCAGCGGCTCAGCATGGTGTACGACGTGTCGCACAACCTCGCCAAGCTCGAGGAGCACGAGGTCGGCGGCGAGCGCCGCCGGCTGTGCGTGCACCGCAAGGGCGCCACCCGGGCCCTGCCGCCGGGCCACCCCGACCTGCCGCCCGCCCTGCGCGACGCGGGCCAGCCGGTGCTCATCCCGGGTTCGATGGGCACCGCGTCCTACGTGCTGCGCGGGGTCACCGGCGGGGGAGCCTTCTCCTCCACCTGCCACGGCGCCGGCCGGGTGCAGAGCCGGAAACAAGCGGCGCGCGCGGTCACCGGTGGTGCGCTGCGCAAGCGGCTGGAAGGACACGGCATCGCCGTGCGCGGTGCCTCCGCGCGCGGGCTCGCCGAGGAGGCGCCCGAGGCGTACAAGGACGTCGACGCGGTCGTCGCGGCGGCGCAGGGCGCCGGCCTGTGCCGGGCCGTCGCCCGCCTGGTCCCGCTGGGTGTGGTGAAGGGATGACGGCCCGCGGACACCGCGCCGTCGAGCACACCGCCGACGTCCGCGTCGAGGCGTGGGGGCCGACCCGGGAGGACTGCCTGGCCGAGGCGGTGGCCGGGCTCGTCGCGACGTTCGCCGACACCGCGGGCGCCGCCCCCATGGAGACGATCACCACCCGCCTGGACGCGACCGCCGACGCCGACCTGCTGGCGGCCGTGCTCGACGAGGTGATCTACCTGCTGGACGCCCACTCGGTGGTGCCGTGCGGCGCCGAGCTCACCCCCGGCCCCACCGGCGTGGAGCTGCGGCTGCGGGTCGCGCCGGTGGGTGAGGTCGAGGTGATCGGCGCCGCGCCCAAGGCGGTCACGCTGAACGACCTGCGCTGCGAGCCGAGGGACGACGGCTGGTGGTGCGCGGCCACCATCGACGTGTGAGGCGACGTGTGAGCCTCAGTCGCCGGTGAGGCTCCGGTACCCCGGCCCGAGGACGTTGTCGCGGATCGTGATGCCGGACGTGCCGTCGGCCAGCTGGATCGCCTTGTTGCCGCGCCCGGCGAACGTGTTGTTGCGGATGACGAAGCCGTGGGCGTCGCGCAACGCGATGGTCTGGTTCGCAAAACACTCGAAGTGGTTGTCCTCGATGATCCAGTCCCGGGTGGCGCCGGGGCCGCCGCCACCGCCGTCGGTGGAGCCGGGGCCCTCGACCATCACGCACTGGCGGAAGTTCGGGTCGCGGCACTCGTTGCCCGCGATCACCACGTGGGCGCTGCCCCCACCGGTCTGCGGCGAGGCCCACGTCTGGATGCAGTCCAGGTGGGAGTCGTGCTTCGGGCCTTTCAGGATGTCGACGAACCGGTTGCGCAGGATCTTGGTGTCGTCGCCGAAGAAGCGCAGCCCGTCGATGTCGTCGCCGGCGTAGTACACCTGCGAGACCGTGTTGTCCTGGGCGACGTTGCGCTCGCCCTTCATCCAGATGCAGTTGCCGGCGCAGTCGCGGAAGGCGAAGTTCCGCACCACGACGTCGTCGGCGTTCACAGTGATCCCGACGGAGGAGAACCCGCGGCCGTCGACGACCGTCCCCGGCGTCGTCACCTCGATCCGCGACGTCGTGTCCCCCGTCATGCAGACGACGCGCTCGGCGGAGCAGTCCGCGGCCTGCCCGGCCGCGGGTGCGGTGTCCACGATCGCGACGGGCGGGAACGCCAGCGCCAGCGCGGCGAGCAGCCCGAGCGACCACCCGGGCACCCGCCGCCGGCTCGTCGCCGTCACCGCTACCTCCTCACCAGCCCAGGCCCTCCTCGATCCGGCTGGCCAGCAGGTCCGACATGGACGTGCTGTAGGTCGCCGTGAGGTGGTTGTCGTCCATGTACACGAGCACGTTGCCGATCACCGGTGGGCAGCGGTGAGCGTCGCACACCGCATCGGCCGTGTCGACGAACGTGACGTTGTCCGGCACGTCGGGCAGGCCCGCCCACGGCGGGGTGGGTGCGTAGAACTCCGCGCGGTCCCCGCCGCATCCGTCGATGTCGTCGGGGCGGGTCTGCACGCAGTCGGGGATCGAGTGGTCGAAGCGGGGGTTGTCGCGCAGGGCGATCACCGGGATGCCCTCGGCGTCGAGCCGGCGCCACTGTTCGACGAAGCCGGCGGGCGTCTGCTCGGTCTGCCCGGCGCGGACGTCGCGCGAGGCGAGCGTGACGACGGCGTCCGGCCGCATCGCGATGATCTCCTCGGCGGCAGCGGCGTTCCAGGCGAGGCAGTCCTGGTCGTCCGGCACCACCTCGGACGCGGTGGAGAACGGGCAGGCGCCACGCACGATCGTGATGATCTGCCAGTTGTTGCGCTCCGCGATCGGCAGCAGCGCGCCGGTGAGCTGCTGGGCGTGCGAGTCGCCCACCACGACGATCCGGCGGTCGGGCGGCAGCGGCTCCTGGGTGTCCTCGGCGACGGGCAGCGGCTGCGCGCACATGTCCATGGGGAAGCCCGACATCTGCGTGCAGTCCCACCGCTCGATGCGCACCCAGTCCTCGGTGACCGCGACCGCCGACGGCAGGTACGGCGCCGGCGGGACCTCCTCGTCCGACAGCAGCGCGCGGGCGCCGGGGTGGGCGTCGTCGCCGAGCACGGCCTCGGTGTCCGCCCGTGACACGGCGGCGAGCTGCCAGACGAGCGCGACGGCGAGGACGGCGGCGGTGCCCGCGGCGGTGATCCGGACCTGGCGGCGCAGCCCGCCCCGGCGGCGGTTGAGGGGCTTTTCGAGACACTCGTAGGTGAGCGCGGCGAGCCCCGTGGCCGCGGCGATGATGAGCGCGCCCGCGGCGAGCCCGACGTCCTGCCGCCCCGAGCCCTGCTGGTACAGCACGAGCAGCGGCCAGTGCCACAGGTACAGCGCGTAGCTGATGTCGCCGAGGTAGCGGGCGGGCGCGGCGACGAGCAGGCGGTCGGCGCCCAGCGCCGCCCCGGTCTGGCCGGCGAGCAGCACGAGTGCTGCGGCGCCGGTCGGCCACAGGGCCGCGATCCCGGGGAAGGCGTGCGCGACGGGGATGACCGCGCCACAGGCCACCAGCGCGACCACGCCGGCCCAGCCCGCCGCGACGCGCCCGCGCCGGGTGAGCGCGATGCGGTGCCCGTGCAGCGCGAGCAGCCCGCCGAGGGCGAACTCCCACAGCCGGGTCAGCGTGTGGAAGTACGCGAGCGGCTGGTTGGTGATGGTCAGCTCGATCGAGTAGACCAGCGATGTCGCGAACACGCCGGCGAGCACCAGCGTGGCGGTGCGGTGCAGCTTGTCCGCCGCGCCGCGGCAGGCGATGGCGACGACGGCGAACAGCAGCGGCCACAGCAGGAACACCTGGACCTGCACCGACAGCGACCAGAAGTGCTGGGCGACGCTGACGACGTTGTTGCGGGCGGCGTAGTCGACCGAGTCGGCCGCGAGCTGCCAGTTCTCCAGGAACAGCGCCGCGGCCGCGATCTCGCGCACGGTCTGGCCCCACCGGCCCTCCGGCAGGACGAGCGCGGCCGCCCCCGCGGTGGCGACGAGCACCACCGCCGCGGCCGGCACGAGGCGGGCGAGGCTGCGCATCCACCGTGCCCGCACGTCGAGCTCGCCGCGTTCGGCGGCCCGCAGCAGCTGGCCGGTGAGCAGGTAGCCGGAGACGAAGAAGAAGACGTCGACGCCGCCGGAGACGCGGCCGATCCAGACGTGGTAGACGACGACCAGGAGGACGGCGAGGGCCCGCAGGCCCTGGAGTTCGGGGCGGAACCCGGTCTTCTGCCCCACACCCGCGGTGGGGAGCCCCCCGTGCTGGTCGCGCGGCGTCATCCAGTCCTCCCTCTCCGCGATCGTGCCAATCCTAGAAGCCGCTCCGCCGGGCCCTCGCGCGCCCGGATCCTGATCAGATCTCGACCTCCGCCCGTCGCGTTCGCTCCTAGGCTGGGTCCGCCAGGTCCTGACCATGGGGGGACGCGTGAGCCTGGACCTCGACGCCGGCGGCGCCGTCGGTGGCGGTGACCGTGACGATCGCGTCCACCCGCGTCCCACCGGCGGGCAGGTAGCTGTTCTGGTCGACCTCGACGGTGAACGTCCCCGGCGCGGGCGAGCCGCTCATCCGGTCCTCCTCTCCTCCGGCGGCCCGACGGGCACGGCGACGACCGTGACGTTGTCGCGCCCGCCCGCGTCCAGTGCGATCGTGGTGAGCAGGCGGGCGACCTCGGCCGGGCCGCCGCGCGCGAGCGCGGGCAGCGCCACCTCGGCGAGATCGGTGGGTCGCGGGACGTAGTTCCACAGCCCGTCCGAGCAGAGCAGCAGCAGGCCGGGGCCCGCCGGGCGCAGCGTCACGACGTCGGGCTCCGGCTCGCCGCCCGCCCCGAGCCACCGGGTGATCGCGTGCGCCCGCCGGTCGGCGAGCGCGGTCTCCGCGTCGAGCGCGCCGGTGGAGATCATCTCCACCGCCCAGGAGTGGTCCACGGTGAGCAGCCGCGACGGCTCGGCCGCGTCCGGTGCGGCGAGCCAGTAGGCCCGGCTGTCGCCGACCCAGCCGACGGTGATGAGCGGTCCGCCACCCGATTCGCCGCCCGGTTCCCCGCCGGGCTCGACGACGGCGGCCACGAGCGTGCACGACGGCGGGTTGCGGTGGTGCGCCTCGGCCAGCTCGGCGACCGCGGCCGCCGCCGCGGCCACCGCCCCGGCCATGTCGGGGCCGCCCGGCCCCAGGAGCCGCTCCAGCGCGGCGTCGGCGCCCGCGCGGGAGGCGAGCTCGGGGGCGTCCACCGTGGACACGCCGTCGCAGACGATGGCCGCGATCACCGGCGGGCGGCCGGGCGCGGCGAGCAGCCCGACGGCCATCGCGTCCTCGTTGCGGACGTGGACGAGCCCGCGGTCGCTCACCCCGGCGATCCGGCCGAGGTCGGCCTCGACGTGCTCGGTGCCGTCCGGCAGCCGCAGCCCGCAGGTGCCGCAGTAGTCCTCGCCGGCCGCGTCCACCCCGATCCCGCTCGCGGGTCTCGCGCCGTTGGCGCCGCACCCGGGGCACGGGCCGGTCGGGGGCCGGGCGGCCCCGCCGCGGCGCAGCCACAGGTCGTGGCCGCAGCTTTCGCAGAAGCGGTGCTCGTCGACGGGTTCCCGGCAGCGGGGGCAGGCCGCGGCGGGCCCGGTGCCGGACGCGGTGTCGGGAGCGGTGTCGGTCATCGGCTACACCCACGTCCGCGGGCGCACGGCGTTCGCCCGGTCCACCAGGAGGATCCGCTGCCCCGGGTCGGACGCGAGCCGGGCGCTCGCGCGCAGGCTCGCCTCGAGCGCCAGCCGCAGCTCCCGCTCGTCCCACGCGCACCCGAGCAGCGGGGCGCCCACCGCACCGTTCCCCACGATCCGTACCGCCTCCTCGAACAGGCGGGTGCGCACGCGCTGGGCGGTGGCCGCGTCGAGGCGAAGCCGCTCCACCCGCGCCGCGGCCGCCCGCAGCTCGTCCTCCCCCGGCTCGGCGCCGGACCGGTCCGACAGGATCACCTCGACCGCGCCGAGCTGCGCGGCGACGTGCTCGCCGGAGGTGTCCGGCACCGCGTCGAGCGCCGCGATGGCGCCCACGTGGTCCCCGGCCCGCACCCGCGCCCGCGCCAGCCCGAACGCGGCGTCGGCCACCCGCGGGTCGGGCCGGACCACGAACGCGTAGTAGCGGCCCGCGGCCTCGTCCTGGGCCGCGCACTCCGAGGCGGCGGCGAGCGCCAGCTTCGGCGCCGCCTCGCCGGGGAGCGTGGCGTACACGGTGTCGAACGCCGCGCACGCCGCGTCGGCGCGCCCCTCGACGAGGGCGGTGACGCCGCGGAACCAGTCGAGCCGCCAGTCGTCGGGGTCCTCGGCGGCGAGCCGGTCGAGGACCTCCGCGGCCGCGGCCGGGTCCGCGGCGTCGAGGTGGGCGCGCACCAGGGCGACGTGCAGCGCCCGGCTGGGGCTCGGCGTCGCGGCGAGCACCCGCTGGACCTCGGCGGGGCTGCCGGGCGCCGCGGCGGCGAGCACGCCTGCGGCGGGGTCGTCGCGGTCGACGAGCGGCACCGGCAGCACCGCGGCCACCCGCTGCGGCTCGGGCCGGCCGGGCGGGGTGGAGCCGTCCCCGGCCGAGAGCCGGGCCGCGAACGTGCCGCGCGGCGGCCCGAACACCGCCGACACCGGCGGCGGGATCGGGCGCCGGTCCGTGCCGGTCCCGTCGTCGACGCCCTCGGCGCGGTCGGTGGCGATCACCTCGCGCAGCACGCCGCCGAGCTGCTCGGCCATCTCGTCGGCCGACTCGAACCGGCGCAGCGGGTCGGGGTCGGTGGCCCGCAGCAGGAGCCGGAGGAACGACTCGTGGCGCGCGAGCACCGGGTGCTCCGCCGGGTCGGGCAGCGGGGTCGGCACGCCGCGGCGCGCGGGCGGGATCCCGAGCGCGAGCACGGCGAGGGTCCGCCCGACGGTGTGGATGTCGGAGGCGACGGACGGGCCGTTGTCCTCGACGTCCTCGGCCCCGATCTCCGGCGCCTGGTAGCCGATCGTGCCGAAGACGTCGCTGGTGAGGTCGTCGAACCGGATCACGGCGCCCAGGTCGATCAGCTTGAGCCGCCGGTCGTACTGGATCACGTTCTCCGGCTTGAGGTCGCAGTAGGCCAGCCCGCGCTCGTGCAGGTATCCCAGGGCGGGCAGCATCTCGAGCACGTAGGCGATCGCCCGCGGCACCGGCATCGGGTCGAGCGTGCGGTCGGGGCGCCGGCGCTGCTCCATCAGCTGCTTGAGCGAGGAGCCGCCGACGTACTCCATGACGATGTAGCCGACGGGGGTGCCCTCCTCGTCGGGGTGCTGCACGAAGTTGTAGATCGTGACGATGTTCGGGTGGTCGACCTGGGCGAGGAAGCGCCGCTCGGCGACCGCGGCGGCCACCGCGTGCGCATCGCCGGAGTCGAGCAGGCCCTTGAGCACCACCCAGCGGTTGTCGACGTTGAGGTCGGTGGCGAGGTAGATCCAGCCGAGGCCGCCGTGGGCGAGGCAGCCGCGCACCACGTACTGGCCCGCGACGACCGTGCCGGGCTTCAGCTTCGGCGTGAACGAGAACCGGGTGCCGTCGTGCGGGCAGAAGCCCTCGGTGCGGCCCGGCCTGCCGTTCTCGGACCGGCCGACGGGCTTGTGGCAGGTGCTGCAGAACCGCTTGTCCTCCGGCACCTGCGGGTCGCTGAGGATGGCGCTCGCCGGGTCGACCCGCGGCACCTCCGGCACCTCGACCAGCCCCGCGCCGAGCCGCCTGCGGGACGTGCCCGTGCTGGTGCGCCCCGAGCCGCGCCGCGTCGGCCGGCTGCCCCCGGTGCTGGTGGACGAACCGCCGGGTGGCGTCGCCGCCGCGGTGGCGGGTCCGCTCGCGGCGTCGGCGGCGGGCGCGAGCCCGCAGGTGTCGCACCACCCGCCGTCGATCGTGCCGTCGCAGCCCGGGCGGCCGCAGGGCCGGCCGTCGGCGCCCGTGGCCCGAGGCTGCGGGGTGGCGTCCGGCGCCGCCGGGGCGAGGCCGCAGGTGTCGCACCACCCGCCGTCGATGGTCCCGTCGCAGCCCGGGCGGCCGCACGCCCGGGGTGCGGTCACGCGGTCCTCCCCGCGGTGTCGTCGCCCGCGGCGAGGAGCCGCTGGTAGGAGGCGAGGGCGCGGGTGGCGGCCGCGAGGTCGGTCCACAGCAGGCGGCGCACGTCCCCGTCGAGGGCGAGCAGGTCGGGGCGTTCGGACACTCCGAGCGGGTTCGCCTTGGCCCGGTAGGCCTCGAAGCGGCCGCGCAGCTCGGTGCGCCGCTCGATCAGGCCGTCGGCGAGCTGGTGGGCGGTGCGCACCTCGGCGGCCGCGGCGTCGACCTGGGCCTCCAGGTCGGCGAGCGCGCGGGCCCGGGCGGTCCAGGTCCGGCGGGTGGGCAGGCGGCCGTCGGTGAGGGCGGCCAGCACGCCCCGCAGCGCAGCGGCCCGGTCGGGCGCGGGCGGGAGCGGGGCGGTGACCACGAGGTCCTCGGCGCGCAGTCGCACCCGCTCGGCCTCGGCGCGGGCCCGCTCCAGCTCCGCGAGCGCCTCCCCCACCCGGGCCAGGCGCTCGTCCCGGGAGTCCCGGGCGGCGGCGGTGCGCTCCAGGCCGGCGGTGAGGGCGTCGACCCGGCCCGCGAGCGCGGCGATCGCGGCGTCGGCGGGCGCGTCGGCCAGCGACAGCGGATCGCCGGTGCCGCGCGCGGTGAGCGCCTCGACCTCGGCGGTCAGCTCGGCCACCCGCGGGTCGGCCGGCTCGGCGGCGAGCCGGCGGGCCGCCCGCAGCCGCTCGGCGACCGGCCCGATCGCGGCGAGGAACCGCCCGTGCCGGTCGTCGGCCTCGACGAGCAGGTCGTGCACGCGGTCGAACGCCGCCTCCATCCGGGCGGCCAGCTCGGCGAGGGTGATCGTGTCGACGCGTTCGACCACGCCGGTGAGCGTGCGGTCGACGACCGCACGCCCGACCTCGATGGACGCCTCCCGCAGCAGGCGGCGCAGCTCGGCCTCGTCGCCGCCGTCGAGAGCGGTGCGGGCGGCGGCGAGCGTGCGCCGGTAGGTGTCGAAGTCCTGCCACAGGCCCGCGAGGACCGCGCTCGCGGCCGCCCACTCCCGCGCGGTGCGGCCGGTGAGCCGGCCCGCCGACAGCAGCGCGTGCCCCGGGTGGCGCTCCAGCTCGACCAGCGACGTCGCGATCCGCGGCTCGGCGGCGCTGCGCCGCGCCAGCTCCGCCTCCAGCCCCCCGGAGGGCGCCGCGCCGCTCCCAGCCGTCATCGCGCGATCACGCCCCTGCCCCCCGGAACCGCATCGAACCGGGAGGGTAGCGCGATCACACGTCCGGGGGGATGGCCTCGAGCGACGGTTTGGCAACGGGTTGGCCGATCACCGTCCGTGCGCGCGGTGATCGGCCCCGCACCCGTCGCGGTGATCACCGGAGGTGGCCGACCGACCACCTCCGGTGATCACCCGGGTCAGACCTCGTCGAAGATCCGGCCCATGTCGGCCCAGACGTCACGCCGGTACCGCCGGGTCCACGCGGCCACGGCCAGCCCCGCCGCGGCGACGGCGAGACAGACCCACGGCACCATCGCGGTCTGCGGCGGGATCGGTACGCCGGGGGCGGCGGGCACGAACGAGTAGTACAGCCCGCCGACCACCGCCAGCGCCCCGACGAGCGCGGCGAGCACGCCCGTCACCGCGAACCCGGCGCGGCCGGTCCGCCTGCCCTGCGCCACGCCGGCGACGCCGAGCATCAGGTACACGCCCATGACGAGCGGGGTGCCGACGCCGGCGAGGAACGTGAACAGGAAGATCCCGCCGGTCAGCCCGCTGTCCACCCCGCCGGCGAGCGCGACCTGCCCCTCCCGGCTGGTGAACGCGATGCTGAGCGCGGCGAGCAGCACCCAGACCGCGAGGTCGAGCGCGATCGCCCGCCACGGCGTGCCCCACCGCGGGTGCAGCACACCCAGCCAGCGGGGCAGCACCCGCTCGCGGCCCATCGCGAAGAGCACCCGCGAGACCGCGATGTGCACCCCGAGCGCGCAGAACAGGCTCGCGAGCGCCGCGCAGCCCAGCACGACCGCGCCGACCACCTCGTTCGGGGCCACGGCGGCGAGCCCCGCCACCGACGTCGGCCAGTCGGTGGCCGCCTGCCGCACGCCGAACCCGATCGCCGTCGCGTAGGTGATCACCAGGTAGAACAGCCCGGCGGCGACGATCGAGCCGATGATCGCGCGCGGGACGGTCCTCCGCGGGTCGCGGGTCTCCTCCGACAGCACCGCGCTCGCCTCGGCCCCGGTGAACGACAACATCGCGAACGACAGCCCGAACAGCACGCCCGTCCACGACACCCCCGCCGCGGACGGCCAGAACGCGGCCAGGTCGAGGCTGCGGCCCGCACCGTCGACCGGGGTGGCCCCGTCGATCACGCTGACCGCGGGCGAGCCGATCCCGATGACCACCACGGCCACCGCGAGCAGCGCGAGCATCGTGACCGCGAGGATCGCCAGCTGCGTGCGGGTGGAGGTCCGGATGTCGAACAGGCTCATCAGCGCGATGACGGCGAGCCCGCCGAGCGAGAACCAGTACCAGTCCGGGTCGGCGCCGGTGAGCATCGCGACGAGGCTCGCGGTGAAGAACCCGAAGCCCCACAGCACCGCGCCGCCGAGCACGAGGAACGCGGCGGCGTAGCACCACCCGCCGAGGAACCCGAGCACCCTGCCCCCGCCGCGGGTGATGTAGGTGTACATCGACCCGGCCGAGGACAGCGACCGCGCGAACATCGCGACGGTCCCGCCGACGGCGAGCATCGCGAGCGTCCCGAGCACGTACGCCAGCGGAGTGGCCCCGCCCGCCTTCGTCGAGGCCAGGTAGGTCAGGAACGCCCCGGACATCGCAGGCGCGATCACCGACAGGCTCTGCGCGACGACGTCGCGCAGGCCGAGGGTGCGGTGGAACCCGCCACCGCCGGCGGTGGGCGTGACGGCCGAGGTCGTCCCGGTACCGATCTCAGCGTTGATCCCGGTGTTGATCTCAGCGTTGATCTCAGTGGCCATCGCCCGCGCCCTCCTGCCCGGCGTGGCAGTGCGCGGACCGGGTCGGCGGGACGTCGAGGGCCGGGTTGCGGTCGAAGAACCCGACCGGCTTGAGCGTGAAGCCGGTGTAGTCGACCGGCATGACCGGCCAGTCCTCGGGCCTCGGGAAGTGCGTGGTGCCGAACGTGTGCCACACGACGACGTCCTCGCCGTCGATGTCGCGGTCGGCCTGCACCCACGCCGGCAGGCCCGCGCCGCCGGGGTTCTGGTTGACGAAGTCGCCCGCCGGGTAGCGCTGCGCCGGGTCGTAGCGGGTGACCCACAGGTGGTTGGTGGCGAACGTCGCCCGGGCGTGGATCGAGGAGGCCGGGTCGGCGAGCAGGGTGGCCTTGCCCTCCGGCAGGAGCGCGTAGCCGACGGGCCGGCCCAGCGCGTTGCGCTTCTCCGGGTTGATGATGTGCCAGCTGCGCACCACCGACCCGTCCGCGCGGCGCTGCGCCTGCGACTCGCGGGTCAGCCGGGTGCGCCGCTGCCGGAAGGCGTTGCCGTACGGGTTGCCCTCCCCCATCGGCACCGGTCCGGCCTCGACCTCCTCCACGGCGTTGCGCACGCCGTCGACGGTCATGTCCAGCCGGGCGGAGAACAGGTGCTGGTGGTAGGGCGCGCCGAGCCCGGGCGCGACCTCGGTGGCGTAGTCGTTGCCGCCCTCCGGGTAGGCGGCGGTGAACACGACGCCGGTGGCCTTGACCTCGAGCTGGATCGTGCCGTCGAGGTAGAGGTACCAGTAGAAGCCGTAGTCGTAGTTGCCGATCGGGGTGAAGAACGAGATCACCAGCCGGCGCTGGCGGCGCACCTCCCGCGACTGCGTGAACAGGTCGGAGTGCTTCCACAGCACCCCGTAGTCCTCCTCGTGCATGCAGATCGCGTTGGTGATCGTCTTGGGCCGGCCGAGGTCGTCGGCGATCACGGCGTCGACGTAGTGGATGTCGCCGAGGCAGTCGCAGCCCAGCTGCAGCGAGTCGGCGTAGCGGGCGAACATGTACTCGCCGCAGTCGAAGTAGTTCTGCCAGAACCGGGTGGGCGCCGGGTCGGCGTAGGGCACCACCATCTCCGCGACCGAGGCCCGGTAGCAGACCGGGCGGCCGTCGAAGCTGATCTGGTGCAGCGTGAGCCCCTCGCGCTCGTTGAACCCGATGCGCAGGTCCCACTTGCCCCAGCGCACCCGGCCGTCGTCGACGGTGAAGCTGCGGCCCTCCGGCTGGGTGATCTCGATCGGCTTCAGCGACTCCAGCGGCGGGCCCTGCACCTCGGGGTCGTCGAAGTTGCCGGAGGTGGCCGGGACGGGCGGCGCGGCGACGTCGACGATCCGGGTGACGCGCCGGTCGGTGAGGTCGACGTAGGCGACGAGCCCGTCGATCGGGTGCGCCCACGGGTGGTCGCGCTCGTGGTCCTGGCGGAAGCCGAACGAGCGCACGATGCGCCGCCCGACCTCGTCCGGGTAGTCGTACACGCCGGCCGACAGCGGCACGGCCCGCACCGTCGCCGGGTCGATGCCGCGCTTGCGCAGCGCCGCGACCCAGCCCTCGTCGGCGTTCAGGATGTCCTCGATCAGCTCGAACTCGGCGTCGATGATCGGCGGCTGGCCCTCCCGCGGCGGGTCGATCTCCCGGGAGGAGACCACCTGCCCGCTGGTCGCCGACACGACGGTGTCCCACGACCGGCCGGTCGCGAGATCGAGCAGCACCACCCGGAAGCGCCGGTCGACGGGGTCGCCCTCGCGGTGGGCGAGCACCTGCTCCTTCGGCGGCTCCTCGGGCGCGAAGAACGCGAAGCGCACGGTCTCGGTGAGCAGGCCCGCGGCGGCGAGCGCCTCCCGGACCCGGTCGACCTCCGCGGTGCGGGTCATGGCGAGCGGGTGGGCGGGGGTTGCGGTCGTCGCGTCGCGCCGGTCCTCGACGGTCGTCATGCGGATCCTCCCTGCGTCGTCGGCGAGAGCCTGGTCAGGCACCGTCACCGCCGCGTGCCGCCGCGGTCAAAGGTGCGTCTCCGCAGCCGCGAAAGGCCGCTGTGACGGCTCTCACCCGGCGAGAATCAGCGCCCGGCGATTCTCATTCGACCCGTTCCCGCCTGTCGCGGCCGCGATCGACGGGTTAGCGTCCCGACCGTCGGAGGTGGACATGCGGAACGGGGCTCTGGCGCGGCTGCGGCACCGCTCCCCGGTGCACGGTCTCGACCGGCGCAACCTCCGCCCGGTCGAGGTGCTCGCGCAGTCGGTGTCCACGGCGGCGCCTGCCGCCGGGATGGCCACGGTGCCCGCGATCGTCGCGACCACGGCGGGCACGGCGACGGTCTGGTCGTTCGCGCTCGCCACCGCGGTCGCGCTCGCGGTCGGCGCCTGCATCGCGACGTTCACCCGGCGGATGGCGGCGGCGGGGTCGCTGTACAGCCTCACCGCGAAGGGCCTCGGGCCGGGCGCCGCGTTCGCGTGCGGGGCGGCGCTCGTGGCCGGCTACGCGGTGCTGCTCATGGCGGCGCTCGCCGGGGCGGCGCTCTACACGGGCGCGTTCCTCACCCGGGTGGGGCTCGCCGCGCCGCCCGCGGTGGGGACCGCCGCGGTGCTCGTGCTCGCCGCGCTCACCGGTGGCCTCGTGCTGCGCGGCGTGCGGGTGTCGGCGCGCATCGTGCTCGCGATCGAGGCCGTCTCGATCACGGTGATGCTCGTGATCTTCGGGGTGCTGTTGGCCGGGCCGTCGACCCCGCCCCCGGCGCCTGCCGAGACGCCGAGCTGGAGCCTCGTCGGGGTCGCGGCCGGGGTGCTGCCCGCGCTGGGGGCGTTCATCGGCTTCGAGGCGGCCACCACGCTCGGGGTCGAGGCGCGCAGGCCGTTCGCGTCCGTGCCGCGGGCGGTGCTGGGCACGGCCGGGCTCGTCGGGCTGCTGTCGCTGCTCGCCGCGCACACGCAGGTGGTCGGGTTCGCGGGCGCGCTGGGCGGCCAGCCCGAGCCGGTCGTCACGCTCGCGGCGGCGCACGGCACGCCGTGGCTCGCCGTCCTGCTCGACCTCGGCATCACCACCTCGTTCGTCGCCTGCACCCTGGCCACGGCGAACGCGCTGGTCCGCGTGCTGTTCTCGATGGCGCGCGACCGGATCGTGCCGCGGCGCATCGGCGCGACCCACCCCCGCTACCGCACCCCGCACGTCGCGATCGCCGTGGCCGTCCCCGTCGGCGCCGCCGTGCCGGCCGCGCTGTTCGCGGCGGGGCTGCCCGGGCTCACCGTCCTGCGCGGGCTGCTCAGCGTCGCGACCGCCGGCTACCTGGTCGCCTACCTGCTCGTGGCGCTGGCCGCGCCGCTGTTCCTGCGCCGCATCGGCGAGCTCACGCCCGGTCCGGTCGTGGTGGCGGCGGTGGCGGTGCCGGTGCTCGCGGTGGTCTGCGGCGCGTTCGTGGTCTCGGCGGCGGGCGGGCCGGTCCCGGTGGTCCTGGCCGCGCTGGTGCTCGCCGCGCTCGCCTGGTACGCGGCGCTGCGCATCGCGCGGCCGGACGAGCTCGCCGGCATCGGCGTCTACGACGAGCCGTCGGCGGCCGATGTGCACGTGGTGAGCGGACCGGTCGGGCGGGCCTCGTGAGCGGCCTCGACCCGCTCCCGCTGTCCGGCCGCCAGCCCCGCGCGGTGCGCAGCGCGCTGGCCGTGCTGGAGGAGGTGGTCGCCGCGGGCCCCGGGGTCACCGCGAAGGAGATCTCGGCCGCGCTCAAGCTCCCGCAGGCCACCACCTACCGGCTGCTCAACCTGCTCGTGGCCGAGGAGTACCTGGTCCGGCTGCCCGACCTGCGCGGCTTCGCCCTCGGCAGGCGCGCCGCGCGCCTGTCGCTGCCGGTCGTCACCACCCCGCCCACGGCGGCACGGGCGGTCGTCGACCACCTGCGCGGGCTCGTCCGCTGGGGCGTGCACCTCGCGTCGTTCACCGCCGGGCAGGTCACGCTGGTCGACACCGACCCCGACCACCCGCCCGCCGAGCCCACGCTCATCGCCCGCTACCCGCACGCCTCGGCGCTGGGGAAACTGCTGCTCGCGGCCCAGCCGGACTGGCGCGCGGTGGCCCGCGACCTGCGCCGGTTCACCGAGCACACGGTCGTCGACGCGAGCGCGCTCGACCGGCAGCTGTCGACGTTCGCCGCCACCGGGATCGCCCGCCAGTGCGGCGAGCTGCGCCCGGACCGGGGCTGCCTCGCCGTGCCCGTCCGCGCGCCGGGCACCGGCGAACTCGTCGCCGGGCTCGCGCTCGCCGGGCCGCCGCAGCGGGTCGCGGAGCCGAACGACGAGCTCGTCGCACTGCTGCGCGAGCACGCCGACCGGCTGAGCCCGTTGCTCGCCTGACCCGGATCAGCAGGGCGCCGTCCCCGGGCGGCACGGCGCGCCCGTCGGCGAGCCGAGCTGCAGGAACCGGGTGGAGCCGTCGGGCAGGATCTCCATGATCGGCACGGCCTTGGCGACGGTGCTGCCCGCCGCCTCGAGCGAGATCCAGCCGCTCGCCCCCGCCACCGCCTGCGGCCCGTGCAGCCGCTTGAACTCCTGGACCACCGCCTCCGGCGTGGCGACCGAGCCGTCGGGCTGCCGGATCGCGGTGACCGCGGTCAACACCGCGTCGTAGGCCATGATCGCGTAGCCGTCGTCGAGGCTCTGGCCGGGGAACAGGACCGGGAAGCACTCCTCGCAGCCGTCGGTCAGGTACTGGGCGGTGCCGGGCGCGAAGGCGTCGGGGGCGGCCTGCCAGGCCGCGGGGTGCGCGAGCGCGGTGTAGACCACCGACGCGTTGGCCCGCAGCCCCTCGCGCAGCCCGGGCTCGTCGCGGGCCACCGCCTCGGCGAGGCTGGCTCCGTCGTCGCCGGTGACCACCCGGACCGGGTGGTCGAGGCAGGTCCGCCGCGGCAGCGCGGCGACGAACGGCGCCAGCTCCGCGGCGCGGCCGGCGAACACCACGACGTCCGGGCGGCTCTGGCAGACGTGGACCAGGATGTCGTCCATGGTGTTGGCCGCACTGGCGCCGCCGATGTAGGTCTCGTCGGGTGCCACGATCCGGTGCCCCTCGTCGGGGTAGCTGGCGCGGAACCCGTCGCCGAGGCTCGCGGCGTAGCGGTCCTCCCGGTCGCTGTTCTGCACGATCAGCGCGCTGGAGGTGGACGGTTTGAGGAACGCGGCCAACGCGGCGGCCTCGTCGGACGTGGTGGGCGCGACCCGGGCCAGCGAGGTGTCCGCCGCGGTCGGGGCGGAGGTGACCTGCTCGGCGGTCAGGTGCGAGACCAGCACCGGCACCTTCGCCTCGACCAGCTGGTCGATCACACCGATCAGCGGGTCGAGGGACTTCCCGCTGACCGCGACGGCCATCAGCCTCTCCTCGGTGAAGTCGTCGGTCGCCATCGCGATCAGCCTGCGGACCGGCTCGGGGGCCGGGTCCGACGAGTCGCCGACGTTGGCGATCAGCAGGCGGATCAGCGGGCGGTCGCCGAGCGTGGTCGTGCGGTTCGCCTGGCGTTGGGCCACGGCCGCCCCCATGACGTCGGCGCCCAGCCGGACGGCGTAGTCGTCCTCCACGCCGGGCGGCGGGATGGGCACCAGGTAGGCGACCGTGACGACGTCCCTGCCCTGCGGGTCGGCGGCGATGCGGGCGTTCTCCTCGCCGATGAGGGCCAACGCCTCGGCGGTCCCGGGACCGAACACGGGACCGTGCGAGCCGTCGGTGATGCCGACGCAGCTGCCGTCGGCACGGGCGATGTCCGCGGCGCAGTAGCGCCACTCCCGGTAGCCCCACACCCCGAGCGCGACCAGCGCCACCACCAGGACGAGCGCCAGGACGCCCCGCAGCAGGGGCCGCAGCGCCCGCCACCACCCGAACAGCCCGTGCAGCGGGCGCGTCCGGCGCTGTGGGTGAACCCCGGTCATCCTCTCCCCCTCACCGTCGGTGCCACCGGTCCCAGCAGGCCGCGAAGTCCCCGCTCTTCTCCAGCAGGTACGCCCGCCCGGTGCGGGCGCTGCGCGACAGGTCGCCCAGCTCGGCGGTGACCACCCCGCACATGTCGTGCGCCGGGTCACCGAGCGGGTCGCTGTGCAGCTGCAGCGCCGCCACCAGCGCCGAGCTCACCGCCCCGTCCCGCTCCGGGACGGAGGAGGCCAGCTCGGTGTGGTGGGACGTCGCGTCTACCGCCCGGTCGGGCCGCGCCAACGGCGCGGCGGTGACCCGCAGGAGCACGTCGTAGAACTCCCGCGGGTCCTCCGGGTCGAACACCTCCGACAGCGCGGCGGCGACCGCGTCGATCCGGCCGAGGGCGAGCTCGTGGTAGAGCCGCGTCACCTCGTTGCCGCGTTCGGCGGCCGCGTCGCGCAGCAGCGTGTGCGCGCTCGTCCAGTCCAGCCCGGCGACGCCGCCCCGCCGCGCGAGCCGGTGGGCGATGGCGCGCCGCGCGAACGGGTGCAGCCGGGGCGGATCGGCCCGGCCGTCGGCGACCCGGTGGGTGACCCACAGATCGCGCTCCCGGAACTCGGTGATCAACCGGCCGATGCGCTGGTTCTCGGCGGCGAGGATCGGGGCGATGCCCGCGTCGGACAGGTCGACGGCGACCCCCATGAGCGCCAGCGGGCGGCGCAGGTCCTCGGTCCAGGGCCCGAGCACGAGGTCGAGCACCGCCTCGTCGAGCGGCGTGCCGGTGGCGTCGGGCCAGGAGAACAGGCGGCGCAGGTCCACCGTGCCGTCCGCCGCCTCGCGGGCGCTTTCGACGGCACGCAGGACCAGGTCCATGCCGGCCGGGTGGGCCGCGGTCAGCCGGCGGGCGAACGCGACCACCGGGTACTCGGCGGGCAGCAGCCCGTGCCGGTCGGCATACGCCCGCACCTGGGGCTCCCGCGGGCCGGCGGTGGCCTCCACGTCGTCGACCGGGTCGACCCAGACCGGGTAGAAGCGGCTGCCCTCGCGCGCCGGGCGCTGCCGCGACCACCGTTCCCACGACGCGCCGGTCAGGTCGTCCGGCTGCCACAGCGCCGGGTGCTTCGCGGCCTCGTCCGGGAAGCGCCGGTGCGACGCGGCGACGACCAGCAGCGGCCCCGAGCCGTCCCGCTGGTCGGCGAGCATGCGGATGAAGCGGGCCGCCGGTCCGGTCGCCACGTTGTCGAAGAGGACCAGCGCGCTGCGGTGGCGCTCGTACACCGGGCCGGCGCCGCCGGCGAACTCGCTGCGCAGGTCGGCGACGAACGCGCGGCAGAGCACCTCGTCGACGAACTCGTGCGCGCCCTGGAACTCCCGGACCGACAGCTCGACCAGCGCGTCCGCGCCGTCGGACACGGGGTGGCCGAGCCCTTGCTCGTACCACCGCAGGCCCGCGCCGCGCAGCAGGGCGAGGGTCCGCCCGGCCTCCATCACGCCGTCGACGAGCATCCCGACCGCGTCGGCGCGCTCGGCGGTGAGCCCGGCCAGGGACGCGATGGCGCTGGCGGAGCGGCGCAGCCACTCCCGTCCCTCCCGCCGGTTGCGCAGGTACCGCCGCAGCAGCTCCCGCCGGGCCGCCGTGGCGTCGGGCGCCGACTCGGGGTCGAGCGGGTTGCGCACGGCCAGCACGCCGAGGAAGAAGCGCGGGAAGCGGGCCCGGCCGAACAGCGCGACGTGCTGCCCCAGCTGGAACGCCAGGCGGTTGGCCACCTCGTGCGGGCGCAGGTCGGGCAGGAGCTCGCCGTCGAGGTGGGCGCGCGGCGCCCGCCAGTCGGCGGCCCGGTGCAGGTGCGTGAGCAGCTCCGACGACGCCGAACCACGCGCCCCCCAGAGCACCACGATGGGCAGGTCGTCGGGGTCCCTTCCGGGGCGGTCCCGGTTGGCGAGGTCGGTGGCGAGCTCGATCAGCGCTGACGCAGGATCGCCGGGCAACTGCCACCCCCTGGGCACCGTGGACGGTCCGTGAGCGGGACACCACAAGATCGAGTGACGCCGAGAATACGCACGACCACGTCCGGTAGCGCCACCCGGAGCGGCGCACCTATACGTGATCGAAACCTTCCTGGCGCCGCCGTCCCCGACGCGGAGCGCCACCCGATCGCGTGGTCCGGCTGTCTGTCCACTCACCTCCGCGTGACGCGGCGGTCGCGGGGCGGGAGCATGGACCCACGTGACCGCTGCCCGCCCGACGCCCCAGCCCACCACCGGCCCCCGGACGGCGTCGGCGGCGCTGCTCGTCACCGCGATCCTGCTGCTCGCGCTGAACCTGCGCGGGCCGCTCGTGGCCGTCTCGGCCGTGGTCGACCCGATCCGCGCCGACCTGGGCATCGACGCGGCCACGGCCGGCCTGCTGACCAGCCTCCCGGTGCTGTGCTTCGGGCTCGCCACGCCGCTGGCCTCGGCGCTGCTGGCGCGGGCGGGGCTCTTCCGGGGCGTGCTCATCTCGCTCGGCGTGCTGCTCGCCGGCATCGTCGTGCGCTCGCTCGACGGGCTGCCCGCGGCGATCGCCGGCACGCTGCTGCTCGGGTTCGCGATCACCGCGGGCAACGTCGCCGTCCCGGTGGTGATCGGGCGCGATCTCGCCCGGCACTCGGGTGCGGTTCTCGGCGCCTACACGGCGGCGCTGAACGTCGGGTCGATGCTCACGCTGTCGCTGACGGCGCCGATCGCGGGCGCCACCGGGTGGCGCGTCGCGCTCGCGAGCTGGGGCGCGCTGGTCGTCGTGTCCGCCGTGGTCTGGTGGTGGGCCACCCGGCGCCGCCCCGGCCCCCGGCCCGAGCCCGCCCCGGCCGCGGAAGCGGGCACCCGGGTGGCCTGGTGGCGGCGGCCGGTGGCGTGGGTCCTCACGATCGCGTTCGCCGGGCAGGCCTTCTCCTACTACGGCGTGACCGCGTGGCTGCCGGAGCTGTTCGCCGACGAGCTCGGGATGCCGGCGGTCACCGCGGGCGCGGCGGCGTCGGTGTTCCAGATCGCCGCGCTCGGCGGCGCGTTCGGGGTGCCGGTGCTCCTGCGCTGCACCAGCGCCCGCGCCACCGTCTTCGTCGTCTGCGCCGCCTGGACGGCCATCCCGCTCGGGCTGCTGCTCGCGCCCGCGGCCTGGACGGCGTGGTGCATCGTCGGCGGGTTCGCCCAGGGGGGCGGCCTGGTCGTGATCTTCTCGCTGGTCGTGCGGGTCGCCAGGGACGCGGCCGAGAGCAGGCAGTTCTCCGCGCTCGTGCAGGGCGGCGGCTACACGGTGGCCGCCACCGCCCCGCCCGTGCTGGGGGCCGTCCACGCCGCCACCGGCGGCTGGACCGCGCCGCTGCTGGTCGTGCTCGCCGCCATCGGCGTGCTCGCGGTGGCGGGCGGCGTCGCGGCGGGCGCGCGGGCGGGCGCTACCCGGCCCGCCGCCGGCTGATCTCCTCCAGCGCCGCGCGCACGTCCTCGCGGATCTCCGCGGTCATCCGGTCCAGGCCGTGGCCGAGCGACATGCCCGGCAGCCACCGGGTCTCGTCGAGGAACGACCGCACCTTCGCCGCATCGCGGGCGCGGATCGCGCCGATGACCGCGGTGTAGGCCTCCACGTCGTCGACGACCTCCGACAGGGGCGTGTCGAGCGAGACCGGCCCCGGCGCGCCGTCGGTCGACGGCGCGGCCACCTCCCACCGGTGGGTGCCGGAGCCGACCGACAGCGACTCCTCGGCGCCGGGCAGGTGCACCGTCGCGGTCGTGTTGGCCGGCACCACCGCGTCGACGACGATCGTGTCGCCGCGCCGCTCCCAGCCCACCTCCGCGCGCCCGTAGGGCGTCTCGTGCGCGGTGCGCGCCCGGTCGAGGCCGGGCAGCGGGTGCGGGGCGATCGCGAGCTCGCGGTAGCCGGGGGCGGCCGGGGCGAGGCCGGCGACGACCCGGTGCAGCCAGTCGGCGATCGCGCCGAACGCGTAGTGGTTGAACGAGGTCATCTGGCCCGGGTTGACCGTGCCGTCGGGCAGCATGCTGTCCCAGCGCTCCCAGACCGTGGTGGCGCCCATCGTCACCGGGTAGAGCCAGGACGGGCACTCGGTCTGCAGCAGCAGCCGGGCGGCGGCGTCGAGGTGCCCGGTGTCGGTGAGCGCGTCCTGCACGATCGGGGTGCCGACGAACCCGGTGGCCACCCGGTACCCGGCGACGCGGACCAGCTCGGCGAGCCGCTGTCCCATCACCCGCCGGTCCTCCGGCTCGGTGACGATCCCGTAGACCAGCGCCATCGCGTACGCGGTCTGGGTGTCGGACATCATCCGGCCCGCCGGGGTGACGTACTCGCGCAGGAACGCCGCCCGCACCTCCTCGGCCACCTTCCGGTAGTGGGCGGCGTCGTCGTCGCGGCCGAGCAGCGCGGCGGCGCGGGCGAGCAGGTCGGTGGAGCGGAACAGGTGCGCGCTCGCGACGAGGTCCCGGTCGGTGGTGGCGTCGCCGGGCCGCTCCGGCGGGGCGGCGGGGTCGAGCCAGTCGCCGAACTGGAACCCGCCCTCCCACAGCAGCCTCGGGCCGGCGCGGCGCAGCAGCACCTCCACCCAGTCGCGCATGCTGTCGTACTGCGCGGCGAGCACGCCGAGGTCGCCGAAGCGCTCGTGCAGCACGTGCGGGACCACGGTGGCGGCGTCGCCCCACGCCGCGGCCGGGGTCGCGGCGCGCTCGAGGACGTTCGGGACGATGAACGGCACCACGCCGTCTTGGACGCGCTGTTCGAGCGCGAGGTCGGTGAGCCAGGAGGCGAGGAAGCCGTCGCTGTCGAACAGGTAGCAGGCGGTGGGCGAGAAGACCTGGATGTCGCCGGTCCAGCCGAGCCGCTCGTCGCGCTGCGGGCAGTCGGTGGGCACGTGCAGGAAGTTGCCCCGCATCCCCCACACCACGTTCTCGTGCAGCCGGTTGACCAGCTCCGAGGAGCAGTCGAACCAGCCGGTGCGCCGCATGTCGGAGTGGACCACGACCGCGACGACGGCGGACGGGTCCAGCTCACCCGGCCAGCCGTCGACCTGCACGTAGCGGAACCCGTGGAACGTCGAGCGCGGCTCCCAGGTCTCGGGGCCGCCGCCGGCGAGGACGATGCGGTCGGTGGCCTCGGCCCGGCGCAGCGGGCGGGTGCACAACTCCCCGTGCTCGAGGACCTCGGCGTGGCGCAGCACGATCTCCTGGCCGCGCTCGCCGCTCACCGTGATCCGCAGCCAGCCGACGACGTTCTGCCCGAAGTCGCAGACGGTCGCGCCGCTCGGGGTGGTGATCACCTCGCGGACCGGCACCTCCTCGATCCGCCGCGCGCCGGGGGCGGTGCGGGGCTCGGGCACGACGTCGGTCTCGTCCACCCGCACCGGCGCCCAGCCGGAGTCGTCGAAGCCGGGCTCGGACCACCCGGGCAGCGCGCGCCGCGCGTCGTAGCGCTCCCCGGCGTAGATCCCGCCCGCGACGACGGGCCCGTCCCCGGTGGCGCGCCAGCCCGGACCGCTCGCCACGGTGGCGGTGCGCCCGTCGGCGTACTCGATCACCAGCTGGACGGCGACCGCGGGCTGCGGCCCGTAGTGCAGCTCCGCCTCCCGGAAGCCGAACCGCTCGCAGTACCAGCCGCCGGTGAGCCACACGCCAACGGCGTTCTCGCCGTCGGCCAGCAGCGCGGTGACGTCGGTGGTCTCGTGCAGCAGCCGCTGCTCGTACGGGGTCCAGCCGGGCTTGAGCACCTCGTCGTCGACCTCACGGCCGTTGATCTCGACCTGGTAGACGCCGTGCGCGGTGGCGTAGAGGGTGGCGCGGCGCACCGGGCCGTCCACGGTGAACCCACCGCGGACGAGCGCGGGCTGCCCCTCGAACGCGGGGTCGGCGAGGCCGACCAGCTGCGCGCGCCAGCCGCCCTCGGGCAGGAACCCGGCGACGATCTCGTGCGGTTCGCTCCAGTCGGAGGTGAGGCCGTCCTCGCCGGTGACGCGCACCCGCACGGTGTGGCGGCTGCCGGCCTCCAGCGGCTCGAACGGCCAGTCCACGAGCACCGAGTCGCGGCCGGGCAGCCGGGCGGTGCGGTCACCGTCCAGCTCGACCTCGGCGCCGGCCTGGAGCCAGCCGGGGGTGTCCGACTCGGTCACCCACGTCAGCCGGGGGCGCGGCGTGGCGACGGTGGTCCGGTCGGTGGCGTACTCGGCGGTGATCCGCACGACGGACGGCACGGGTTCTCCCTCGGGGGTCTTTTCAGCCCTTGATGGCGCCGGCGGTCATCCCGGCGACGATCTGGCGGTTGAAGAACAGGAACATCACCAGCGGCGGGATGGTGATGAGCAGGATGTTGGTGAACAGCAGGTTGTACTGGGTCTCGTACTGGCTCTGGAAGTTGTAGAGCGTGAGCTGCACGGTGGCGTTGTGCTCGCCGGGCAGGAAGTACAGCGGGTGGGTGAAGTCGTTGAACACCACCACCGACTGCACGACGATCACCGTGACCGCCACCGGGCGCAGCAGCGGGAACACGACGCGGAAGAACAGCCGCAGCGGGCCGGCGCCGTCGATGATCGCCGCCTCGTCCAGCTCACGGGGCACCGTGGCGATGAACGCCCGGAACAGCAGGATCGAGAACGACAGCCCGTAGGCGACCTCGACGAGGATCAGCCCCGGCATGGTCCGGAACAGCCCCAGCCCCTGCAGCACCCAGATGGTGGGCACCACCGCGGGCGGGATGATCAACCCGGACAGCACGAGGAAGTTGATGAAGCCCGACCAGCGGGTGGCGCGGCGCTGCAGCACGAACCCGACCATCGCCGCGAGGACCACCATCAGCGCGACGCTCGTGACCGTGAGGATAGTGCTGTTGATGAAGGCGATGATCAGGATGTAGTCCCGCGCCTGGAGGGCCTCCCGCAGGTTGTCCAGCAGCGCGATCTGCGACGGCCAGGTGAACTCCAGCTGGCCCGCCTCCTGTTGGTCCTTCATCGCCGTGAGGACGATGAAGAGGAACGGGACGATGAACACGACGGCGAACACGACGATCGCCGCCGTGCCGAGCCAGTAGCGGGTCGCGGTCCTCACAGCTCCACCTCCTTGCGGTTGAGGAACCGCGAGAGCGGCAGGACGATCGCGGTGACCAGGACGAACAGCAGGACGTTCCCGGCGGTGGACAGGCCGTAGAAGCCGGCCTGGTACTGCTTGTAGATCACCGACGCGATGACGTCGGAGGTGAAGCCGGGCCCGCCGCGGGTCATCGCCCAGATCAGGTCGAACGACCGCAGGCCGCCGATCAGCGACAGGATGATCACGGTGACGGTGGCGGGCCGGGCCAGCGGGAGCAGCACGTGCCGGAACTGGTGCAGCGGCCCGGCGCCGTCGACGCGCGCGGCCTCGAAGTACTCCTGCGGGATCGACACGATCCCGGCCATGTAGATGACGGTGGCGAGCCCGACCCCCTTCCACACGTCGACCAGCGCGACCGACAGCAGCGCGAGCGACGGGTCGGTGAGCCACCCCGGCCCCGGGATCCCGATGGCGGCGAGCGCCTCGTTGATCGGCCCCCCGAACGGGTCCATCAGCACCTGGAAGGTGATCCCGACGCCGATCGTGCTGACCAGCACCGGGAAGAACACCACGGAACGCAGGAACCCGCGGGCGATGATCTGCGAGGTCAGCAGCACGCCGAACAGCAGCCCGAGCACGACCTTGAGGCCCGAGGTCACGACCCCGTAGATGATCGTGTTGGTCAACCCGGTGACCAGGGCCGGTTCCCGGAAGAACTGGACGAAGTTCTCCAGCCCGATGAACTCGAA
This sequence comes from Pseudonocardia sp., assembly GCF_035305885.1. Lineage (GTDB taxonomy): Bacteria > Actinomycetota > Actinomycetes > Mycobacteriales > Pseudonocardiaceae > Pseudonocardia. The sequence continues at coordinate 52,367 of NZ_DATGOP010000152.1, read as the reverse complement.
CTCGAACAGGCTCCAGCGGGTGAGGCTGAAGTAGAACGAGGCGAACGTCGGGACCAGGAAGAAGATCGTGTAGAGGATCGCGGCCGGCAGGTAGAACCAGGTGGGGTATGGGCTGCGCGGCCGACGACCGGCCGGCGGGGCGGCCGCCGCCCCCGGCGGGGCGGCGGCGCTCGTCGTGGTCGTGAGGGTCACTAGTCCCACCCGGGCAGCCCGAGCTGCAGCGCCTGCTTGCGGACGTCCTCGTCGTAGAGGGCGGCGCCGTCGACGGCGGAGCGGATGCCGGAGCCGACCTCGACGGTGATCTGCTCGAGCGCCGGGCCCTTGATCGGGGACAGGAACTCGAGCGCCGGGCTGTAGGCCCCGGCGTCGTAGTAGGTCTGGAAGTCCTTGGTGGCGGGCAGGACGTCGGCGGGCAGCGTGCACCCGTCCACCGCGTACGGGCCGGTGGGCATGGAGCCCGCCGCCTGTGCGGCGCAGCCGGCGGGGCTCGCGATGAACGCCAGGAGCCGCTTGGCCGCCTCGAGCTCGGCGCCCTCGGTGGTCTTCGGGATGTACACGCCGTCGGGCGACCAGACCGTGAGCCCGTTCCGCGCGGGGTCGTCGCCCGGGATCGGGAAGATGCCGATGTCGGTGGCGCCCTCGGGCGAGGCGACGGCCAGCGCCGAGATGCCGTTGGACAGCATCGGGTAGTGCGCGCCCTCGCCGTCGCCGAGCTTGCGCATCCCCTCCTCCATCTTGGCGGTGGGGAAGTCCTCGTTGTAGTAGCCGAGGTCGTGCAGCTCCTGCAGGTGCTGCCAGCCCTTCAGCGCGGCCGGGGAGGTCGCGAACTTGGCCTCGCCGGCGGTGTAGCGCTCGGCGAAGTCGGGTTCGGCGGCGGCGACGTTGTGGAAGTCGCCGAGCACGAACAGCTGCGAGGTGTAGGTGTCGCCGTAGGTCTGGATGACCGGGTCGATGCCCGCCGCCTTGATCGCGGTGTTGTTGGCCATGAACTCGTCCCACGTGCGCGGGACCTCGAGGCCGAGGTCGGCGTAGATGCGCTTGTTGTAGAGGACCGCGCCGGTGAGCTGCGGGCCGAAGGGAGCGCCGTAGACCTGGTCGCCGACCGACACGACCCGCTTGAAGTTCTCCTCGAGCGCGCCGACCCACGGCTGGTCGGTGACCGGCGTGAGGTTCTGCTCGGGGCCGATGGCCTGGAACAGCGAGCCGGAGTTGTAGAGGAACACCTCGCTCATGTCGCCGGTGGCGAGCCGGGTCTTGACGATGTTGTCGCCCTCCGACCCGCCGGGACGGGTCTCGACCTCCACGGTGATGTCCGGGTTCTGCTGCATGAACGCCTCGGCCAACGCCTCGGCGGCGCTCACGGTGCTCTGGTTGCTGGAGACGAGGAAGGTCAGGAGGACCCCGTCGCCACTGCTGGAACCGAGGCTGCCGGCGCTGCAGCCGGCGAGGGCCATCGCGGCACCTGCCGCGAGCGCGATCGTCCGCGCGAGAAGACGCGGGGAGCTGTGCTTCCTCATCTGGACCTCTTTGTCGGACGGGAATTTAAACGTTTCAGACGTTGCGGCGACCCTAAGGGTGCATGTGACGTGCGTCAAGCCCCCGTGCGATCACCGGTGATCGCGGCGGCGGGTCGTGAAAGGTTTCATCACTGGTCGACGGGGCCGGCGGACCAGCCCGTCCAGCGGGTCGGCGTGACGACGAGGACCGGGCCCGCCGGCGGGGCCGCCGCGTACTGCGGGTACTTGGCGACGAGCGCCCGCACGGCCCGCTCGCGCAACGGCCCACCGGTGTGCACCGCGGCCGTGCCGTCCACCCGGACCCACCACAGCGTCGACCAGTCGTCGGCGTAGTGGTCCACGACGATCCCGACCCGCGGATCGCGCTCGACGTCGGCGAGGCGGGCGAGCCGGGTGGTCGTCTTCGGCTTGACCTCGTCCACCGCGGAGCAGATCACGTCGTCCAGCAGCGCGAACGTGATCGGCACCAGGCGCGGGGAGCCGTCGGGGCGCAGCGTCGCGAGCCGGGCCACGGGGGCGGTGGCGAGCCGGGACCGCTGCGCGGACGGGGGCAGAGCGGGCATCCCGCGCAGTCTGGCGCGGGCCCGCCGGGCGGCTACGCTCGGGTCGCATGGCCCCTCCCCCAGCGGTCGCCGTCGCGCCGGGTGTCTTCCGCATCCCGACCGTAGGCTCGTGGGCGGTCAACTCGTTCGCGCTGCTCGACGACGACGGGTCGGTCACGCTCGTCGACACCGGCGTCCAGCGGGCGCCCGCGCGGATCGTCGCCGGGCTGGCCGCGCTCGGCAAGCACCCCGCCGACGTGCAGCGCATCGTGCTCACCCACGCCCACCCCGACCACGCGGGCGGGGCGATGGACATGGCGGCCCGCACCGGCGCCCCGGTGGCCGTGCACGGCGAGGACGCCGGGTTCGTCGAGTCGGGGCAGGCCCCGCCCGGCGACCGCACCACCCTGGCGGGCCGGATCATCGCGCGGCTGCAGAACGGGCGGTTCCCGCCGGTGGCGGTCGGCGAGCGGCTCACCGACGGCCAGGTGCTCGACGTCGCGGGCGGGCTGCGCGTCGTGGCCACCCCCGGCCACACGCCCGGGCACATCTCGCTGCTGCACGAGCCCACCCGCACGCTGATCACCGGCGACGCGATCTTCAACGCGTTCGGCCTGCGCTACCCGCCCCGGTTCGTCTGCAGCGACTTCCGGATGACCAAGCGCACCGCGCACGTGCTGGGCGAGCTCGACTACGACCGGGTCGGCTTCACCCACGGCCCGGAGATCGTCGACGGCGCCCGCGAGGCGGTCCGCCGCTTCCTCGCCGCCTCGCGCCCGGCCTGAATCACACCCGCTGCTGCCGGTTTCCTGCCTCCCTGGGAACAGAAAGTCTGCAGTCGCCGTTGTAGATGACGGATCCGGCGGTCGGGGATGCCGGACCGGACGTGCAGGAAGGAGGCGATGAGCGGATGCTGATGCGCACCGACCCGTTCTACGAGCTGGAGAGGTTCACCCAGCAGGTCTTCGACCACTTCGGCGCGAACTCGCGCAGCGCGATGGCGCCGATGGAGGCCTACCGCGACGGTGACCAGTTCGTCGTCCACTTCGACCTGCCCGGCATCGACCCGGGTTCGATCGACCTGAGCGTCGAGCGTGACGTGCTCACGCTGAAGGCCGAGCGGACCCAGAAGCTGCCGGACGGCGTCGAGACGCTGGTCTCCGAGCGGCCCTACGGCTCGATCACGCGCCAGCTCTTCCTCGGGGAGGGCCTGGACACCGAGCGGATCGAGGCGAGCTACGACGCGGGCGTGCTGACGCTGCGGATCCCGGTGATGGAGCAGGCCAAGCCGCGCCGCATCGAGATCAACGCGAGCGCCCCGAAGGCGATCGCCGCCTGACGACCGCTCGCCCGGTCCGCACCCGCGGCCCGCCGGCCCCGCCGGCGGGCCTTTGCCTTGTCCGCGCTCCGCCGCGCCCTCGATGCCGCGGCCCGGCCCCAACCCTGTCGTGGGTTCGCGCATCCCGAGGGCACGTCACGGACCGCCGGCGGTGTGTGAAGCACATGTGGGAGTCGCCCCCCGAGGCACCGCCCGCCGGCGGCGCCGCGTACGACACAACCCACCTGCGGCCACGCCGCGCCCACCACCCCCGGTTGTCGGGGACCCTCCGTAGCCTGATCCCGTGCTCGCCGTCCACGCCCTCTGGTCCCCCGGCCGCGGGGTGCTGCTGTGGGCCGAGGACGGCGAACGTCCCGCGAGCACCTCGAGCCGGTCCTCGCGCGCCGCCCGGCCCCACCCGTTCGCGGCGCCGGTGTCCGCGCTGGCGGCGCTGCACCCGGGCAAGCCCGCCACCGCCACGCTGCTGCTCCCCTCCCGCCCCGGCGGGCCGCTCGCCTCGCCGGAGCTGGTGCGCAGCCGGGGCCGGTCCGCGCCGCCGCGCGGCGGGCCGGTGCTGCGCGCGTGGACGGTGCCCGCGCTGGTCGTCGACGCCGCCGAGCTGGAGGACCCGGCCGACGAGGCGCGCTACGGTGCGACGGTCGCCCACCTGCGCGCGGTGGCCGCGCTCGCCGCCGACCTCGCCGCCCGCGGCCGGGTGCTGCCCACGCTGCGGCGCCACGGCGGCCACGCCCACGCCCGGTGGCGGCCCGTGGTGCAGGGGCTCGACGCCGTCGCGTTCGACGCGCTCGTCGCCGCGCTGCCGCCGGTCGGGCGGGCGGAGGCGATCGCTCCCGACGCGGGGCCCGACCCGCACGAGCTGATGGCCGACGCGCTCGAGGCGCTCACCGACGCCGCGGTGCGCGACCGGCTCGCCCGCGCGCCGCAGCCGGTCGAGCTCCTCGCGCCCCGGCCCGCTGCCGGTCCCGCGGCGCCGCCCGCCGCGGAGGCCTGGCTCGCCGCCCTGCAGACCGCCGACGGGCGCCTCGACACCGCCGTCCCCGCTTCCGAACTGTCGGCGCTGGAGGAGGCCGTCGCCTCCTGGGACGAGTTCGGCGCGGACACCACCGGCGAGGGCAGGGCCTGCTTCCGGCTGTCGGAGGTCAGCACGCTGCACGACCCGTCCGACCCCGAGCCCGACCTGCTCGACCAGACCGGCGACGGCACGCGGTGGGTGCTGGAGTTCCTGCTGCAGTCCACGTCCGACCCGAGCCTGCTCGTGCCCGCCGAACAGGTGTGGGCGGGCGCCGCCGAGCGGCTGCTCGACTCGCCGCAGGAGCTGCTGCTCGCCGAGCTGGGGCGGGCGGCGCTCGTCTACCCGGCGCTGGCCAGGGCGCTGCGGCAGGCCCGGCCCGGCCGGCTCGACCTCACCGTCGACGACGCCCACGAGTTCCTCACCACCCGCGCCGCGATGCTCGTCGAGGCCGGGTTCGGGGTGCAGCTGCCCCGCGGGTGGGACGGCGCCCGCCGGGTGGGGCTCACCCTGTCGGCCCGCAGCACGCCGGCCGACCGGGTGCTCACCCGCAGCGGGCTGGGCCGCGAGCAGCTGGCGGAGTTCCGCTGGTCGATCTCGGTGGGCGACGAGGAGCTGTCGGAGGAGGAGATCAGCGACCTCGTCGCCACCAAGGCGCCGCTCGTGCGGCTGCGCGGCCGGTGGGTGAGCGTCGACGTCGAGCGCCTGCGCAAAGGGCTCGAATTCCTGCGCCGGGCCAACGCCCGCCGCGACACGGGCGCGCCCACCGCCGCCGAGCTGCTCGCGCTCGCCCAGCGCCACCCCGACGACCAGGGCCCGGAGGCGCCGCCGCTGCCCGTCACCGACATCCGCGCCGACGGGTGGATCGGCGAGCTGCTCGCGGGCACCGCGGAGCGGTCGATCACGCCGATCGAGCCACCGGAGGGCTTCCGCGCCCAGCTGCGCCCCTACCAGCAGCGCGGCGTGTCGTGGCTCGCGTTCCTGTCCGCGCTCGGGCTCGGCGCCTGCCTCGCCGACGACATGGGCCTGGGCAAGACGGTGCAGCTGCTCGCGCTGGAGGCCCACGAGCGCGCACGGGTTCCGCCCGACGAGCGCCGCCCCACGCTGCTGATCTGCCCGATGTCGCTCGTCGGCACCTGGCAGCGGGAGGCCGCCCGGTTCGCCCCCGACCTCCGCGTGCTCGCCCACCACGGGGCGGGCCGCGCCCACGGCGAGGAGCTGCTCGCCGCGGTGGACGCCGCCGACCTCGTCGTCACCACCTACGCCACGGCCGCCCGCGACGGCGATGACCTCGCCCAGGTGGAGTGGCGGCGGCTCGTGCTCGACGAGGCGCAGGCGGTGAAGAACAGCCGGTCCGGTCACGCGCGGGCGGTCCGCCGGTTCACCGCCGAACACCGCGTCGCGCTCACCGGCACCCCGGTGGAGAACCGGCTCTCCGAGCTGTGGTCGATCATGGACGTGCTCAACCCCGGCCTGCTGGGGTCCGTCGAGAGCTTCCGCGCCCGCTACGCCATCCCCGTCGAGCGCCACGGCAACGCCGACGCCGCGGCCCTGTTGCGCCGGGTCACCCGGCCGTACCTGCTGCGGCGGGTCAAGACCGACCCGGCGATCATCGACGACCTCCCGGAGAAGATCGAGATCACCCAGCACTACCGGCTCACCCGCGAGCAGGCGTCGCTCTACCGCACGGTCGTCGACGACATGATGGAGAAGATCGCAGACTCCGAGGGCATCGAGCGCCGGGGCAACGTGCTCGCCGCGATGGCCAAGCTCAAGCAGGTCTGCAACCACCCCGCGCACCTGCTGCACGACGGCTCGCCCATCGGGCACCGCTCCGGCAAGATCATCCGCCTGGAGGAGATCCTCGCCGAGATCCTGGCCGAGGGCGACCGGGTGCTCTGCTTCACCCAGTTCACCGAGTTCGGCCACATGCTCGTCCCGCACCTGTCGGCGCGCTTCGACACCGACGTCGCGTTCCTGCACGGCGGCACCCCGAAGAAGCGGCGCGACGAGATGGTCACCCGCTTCCAGTCCGGCGACGGCCCGCCGATCATGCTGCTGTCGCTCAAGGCGGGCGGCACCGGGCTCACGCTCACCGCGGCCAACCACGTGATCCACCTCGACCGCTGGTGGAACCCCGCCGTGGAGAACCAGGCCACCGACCGGGCCTTCCGCATCGGCCAGCGCCGCAACGTGCAGGTCCGCAAGTTCGTCTGCCCCGGCACCGTCGAGGAGCGCATCGACGAACTGATCACCAAGAAGAAGGCGCTGTCATCGATGGTCGTCGGCGACGGCGAGGGCTGGCTCACGGAGCTGTCCACCGACACGCTGCGCGAGCTGTTCACGCTCGGCGCGGAGGCCCTCCAGGAGGACACCGAGCAGGAGGGGGCCGATGCCTGACCCCGATCCGTTCTGGTGGCGCGACGCCGAACCCGCCCGGCCGCGCAAGGTCGAGGGCGGCATCCAGATCAACAACACCCGCGGCCCGGTGGCCCGCACCTGGTGGTCGCAGCGCTTCCTGTCGGTGCTCGAGTCGCTCGGCGTCGGCGGGCGGCTCTCGCGGGGGCGCACCTACGCCCGGGCGGGGCAGATCGTCTCCCTCGACGTCGACGTGGGCGGCGCCACCGCCCGCGTGCAGGGCACCCGGCCCCAGCCCTACCAGGTGCGCATCGGGGTGCCCGCGTTCGGCAAGGCGGAGTGGGGCGCGGTCGCCCAGGCGCTCGCCGAGGACGCCTCCTACGCCGCCGCCCTGCTCAACGGCGAGATGCCCCGCGACATCGAGCGGGTCTTCGCCGACGTCGGGCTCTCGCTGTTCCCGTCCGACGCCCGCGACCTGGCGATGGACTGCAGCTGCCCCGACTACGCCGTGCCCTGCAAGCACCTCGCCGCCGTCTGCTACGTGCTCGCCGAGCGCTTCGACGCCGACCCGTTCCAGATCCTCGCCATCCGCGGGCGGCACCGCGAGGCGCTGCTGGAGGAGCTGCGCACCCGCCGCGCCGCGGTCCCCGCACCGGCCCACGGCACGGACCTCGCGGAGGTCATGGACCGGTTCTGGGTGGCGGGCGAGCTGCCGGGCGCCCTCGCCGGGCCCCGCACCCCGCCCGACGCCCTGCTCGACCAGGTGCCGCGGTTCCCCATCGAGGTCCGCGGCCACGAGGTGAGGGAGTTGCTGCGCCCCGCCTACCGGGCGCTCGGGTCGGCGCTCTAGGAAGGGTTCGTGTCGAACTCCCCCCACCTCGCCACCCTCGCCGTGCACGCGGGCAACGCCGTCGACGCCGGGACCGGGGCGATCCGCAGGCCGCTCGTGATGGCCAACTCCTACGCCCTGCCCGAGGACCCGTCGGAGCTGTCCTGGTCGGGCACGGGAACGCCGCTCTACACCCGCAACGGCGGGGCCAACCAGAAGTGGCTGGAGGCCAAGCTCGCCGCGCTCGACGGCGGCACCACCGCGGTCGCGCTCGCCAGCGGGATGGCGGCCATCCACGCGGTGTTCTTCGCGGCGCTGCGCTCCGGCGACCACGTCGTCTCGTCCGACACCACCTACGTCGGCACCTACCGGCTGCTCACCGAGCTGCTGCCGGACAAGTACGGGATCACCGCCACGCTCGTCGACACCTCCGACCCGGAGGCCGTGGCCGCCGCGATCCGGCCGCAGACCCGGCTCGTGCACGTCGAGACCCCGGCCAACCCGACCACCCGCATCACCGACGTGGCGGCGGTCGCCGAGCTCGCCCACGCCGCGGGCGCGCTGCTGTCGGTGGACGCCACCTTCGCCACGCCGGTGCTGCAGCGCCCGCTCACGCTCGGCGCCGACGTGGTCGTGCACTCGCTCACGAAGTACATCAACGGCCACGGCGACGCGATGGGCGGCGCGGTCATCGGCGCGGGCGAGGCCGGCACGGCGCTGGTCGAGGCCGTGCGCGAGCAGGCGATGGTGAACGTCGGCGGCGCGATCAGCCCGTTCAACGCCTGGCTGATCATGCGCGGGTCGGTGACGCTGCCGATGCGGATGCGCACCCACTGCGCGAACGCGCAGGCCGTGGCCGAGTTCCTCGACCAGGACCCGCGCGTGGCCTACGTGGCCTATCCCGGGCTCCGGTCGCACCCGCAGCACGAGCTGGCCGCCCGCACCCTCGACGGCGGATTCGGCGGCATGCTCGCCTTCGCCGTCGAGGGCGACCCCGACACCCAGAACCGGTTCGTCGCGGCGCTGCGGGTGATCACATCGGCGGTGTCGCTCGGCCACGACGAGTCGCTCATCGTGCACGTGTCCGGCGACGACGAGCGCGCCCGCTTCTACCCGGAGGAGTTCCGCCGCTACGGGCACCTCCGGTTCTCGGTGGGCCTGGAGGACCCGCGCGACCTGGTCGCCGACCTCGACCAGGCCCTCACGGCCGCGGTCGGCCCGCGGCCACGGTCCTGACGCGTCCTAGTTCGCCGGGCGGACCCAACCGCGCCCGGGACCGACGGGGGCCATCGGCTTCGGCGGTCGCCCCCGCCCCGGACCACCGGGCGGCGGCCTGCCACGGGTGGGGACGGCGCGTCCCTGTCGCCCACGCACTAGGCGACCTCCGGCTCGGCGACCGGGGCACGGGTCGGGGGCGGTGCGACCGGCCGTCGCCGGCCGCCGCCGACGCGGGCGGACACGACTGCGGTGCGCTGGCCGACGCACGAGCACGCCTCGGCGATCGCGACGAGGCGGAACGCCATTGCGCCGGTGGGCGGGGAGCTGACAGGCACCCTGTCACTCTGCCGGACGCCGCTCCCCACCCTTTTGCGGGGTGTCTCTTCACACAGCGTGTCCGCGGGTAACCCTGTTGGGCACTATCTCCGCGATGCGGCCGTCCGCTGGCGCAGCACGTACTTCTGGATCTTCCCCGTCGACGTCTTGGGCAGGGGGCCGAACACCACCTGCTTCGGCGCCTTGAACCGGGCCAGCCGGGCGCGCACGTGCTCCTGCAGCTCCTCGGCGGTGGCGTTCGCCCCCTCGTGGAGGGTGACGAACGCGACCGGCACCTCCCCCCACTTCTCGTCGGGTGCGGCCACCACGGCGGCCTCGAGCACGGCGGGGTGGTCGGCGAGCACCTGCTCCACCTCGACACTGGCGATGTTCTCGCCGCCGGAGATGATCACGTCCTTGCTGCGGTCGCGCAGCTCCACGTACCCGTCCGGGTGCAGCACCCCCAGGTCGCCGGTGCGGAACCAGCCGTCCGGCGCGGCCGCCCGGGTCGCCTCCGGGTCCTTGAAGTAGCCCAGCATCACGTTGTTGCCGCGCAGCGCGATCTCGCCGATCGTCGTGCCGTCGGCGGGCACGTCGGACCCGTCGTCGGCGATCACGCGAGCGGTGCAGGCGATCATGTTCCCCACGCCCTGGCGGGCCTTCAGCCGCGCCTGTTCAGCCGGGTCGAGGTCGTTCCACTCCGGGCGCCAGTCGCAGATCATCGCCGGGCCGAACGTCTCGGTCAGCCCGTACAGGTGCGTCACGTCGAAGCCCAGCTCGCCCATCCGCCGCAGGATCGCCGGGGTCGGCGGCGCGCCACCGGTGGACACCCGGACCGTGCGCGGCAGCGGTTCGGCCGCACCGGCGTAGGCGATCATCGACAGCACGGTGGGCGCGCCCTCCAGGTGGGTCACGCCCTCCTCACGGATGAGCCGCCACACCTCGCCGGGATCCACCTTCGGCAGGCACACGTGCGTGGCCGCGGCCGCGGTCACCGCCCACGGGAAGCACCACCCGTTGCAGTGGAACATCGGCAGCGTCCACAGGTGCACCGCCGACGGCGACAACCCCGTGTGCGCCACCATCGCCAACGCCTGCAGGTACGCACCCCGGTGGTGGTACATCACCCCCTTCGGCCGCCCCGTCGTCCCCGACGTGTAGTTGATCGACAACAACGCCCGCTCATCGGTCGGCCGCACCGCGCTGGGCGTCGCCCCGGCCAGGAGCGCCTCGTAGTCCTCCCCCGCCCGCACGCGCCGCGGCGGCGCGGCGAGCCCCGCCACCGCCTCGTTCACGAGCTCGTCGAAGGCCGGGTCGTGCACCAGCACCGCGGCTTGCGCGTGCTCGAGGATGTAGGCGACCTCGCCCGCCGCCAGCCGGGTGTTGATCGCCACCAGCGGCACGCCTGCCCACGGCACCCCGAAATGCGCCTCCAGCAGCACGTGCGTGTTCGGCGCCAGCACCGCCACCGGGCGGCCCGCCGCGAGGGGCGCCAGTGCCCCGGCGAGCCGGCGGCACCGCTCGTGCAGCTCCGCATAGGTGAAGCGGAGGTCCCCGTCGACGACGGCGACCCGGTCGCCGTGCGCGGCGGCGGCCCGGTCCAGGTACGACACCGGCGTCAGCGGCTCGAAGGAGAGCTCGGTTGCCCCATCCATGGCGTCACTATCTCCCGCCGCCGGCGCTCGCGGTAACACCCGCGGCCGTCGGATCGAGCCCTGCCGACCCGGAGGGGGCCGTCGAAGGGACCGATCATGTGCACGAGCTTCCCCGCCGAGCCCTGGCACCGGCACGACCAGCGCTGCTACTGGGACCACACCCGCTGCGAATGGGTCTGCCCGGCCGACGAGGCCGCGGCCGCCGAGCCCGCCGCGGACGAGGCGGCGCCGATTCCGCCCACCGCCGCACCGCCCGCGGGGTCGGCCGGTTCGTCCCGCTGAACCGCGCCCCGCCGGAACTGCCCGAGAACGCCGGTTCGGTGAGCGCATACCGCCGCGCCGGGCCACGCATCTCGAACTGCGTTTTCACCCCTCGTTCGCCGGGCGGGACCGCCCGCACGGCGACGGTTCTGCACGGGTGGGGATCCGGATCCGGAGCGGCTTCCGGAGGGACGGTGAGATCCGCGTGAAGCCCGCCCCGGCGGCGCCGCTGAGCGGTCGCATTCCGGTCCGCCCGCTCCCATTCCCGCTGCTGCGGCCCACGGATCGGCCCCGGATCGACAATGCGCACCGGGCTCCTTTATCATCGTGCGCGAAATCAGTTCCCACCGTTCTCCATCGCCGGATGACCACCCTGCGGGCGTCCTGGCGTACCCGGAGCAGTTCGGAAAGGCAGCACCAGTGGCCAAGCAGACGACCGTCACCCTGGTCGACGACCTGGACGGCAGCGTCGCCGACGAGCAGATCGAGTTCGCCTTCGAGGGTAAGTCCTACGAGATCGACCTGTCCGCGGCCAATAGTGCCAAGTTGCGCGAGGCGCTGGCGCCCTTCATTTCCGCAGCTCGTCGCACGAGTGGACGCCGCCGTTCGGGTGGCTCGACCGCGTCCCGGCCCACCACCGACCGCGAGCTCAACCAGGCGATTCGGGAATGGGCCCAGAAGCAGGGCATGAAGATCTCGGAGCGGGGCCGGATCCCCTCCAACGTCCTCGAGGCCTACCACAAGGCGCACTGATCTCAGCGCGGGGCCATCCGGATTGCGCCGTCGAGCCGGATGACCTCTCCGTTGAGCATCGGATTGGCAACGATGTGCGCCGCGAGCGCGGCGTACTCGGCCGGATCCCCGAGTCGGGCGGGGTGCGGCACCTGTGCCCCGAGCGAGGCCCGCGCCTCGTCCGGCAGTCCGGCGAGCAACGGCGTGTTGAACAAGCCGGGCGCGATCGTCATCACGCGGATCCGCGCGCTCGCCAGATCGCGCGCGATCGGAAGGGTCATCCCCACGACTCCGCCCTTCGAGGCGGAATAGGCGGCCTGGCCGATCTGGCCGTCGAACGCGGCCACCGATGCGGTATTGATGATGACGCCGCGCTCCTCGCCGTCCGGGCCGCCGACCGGGTCGAGGCGCATCATCCGCTCGGCCGCCAGACGGACCACGTTGAACGTGCCGATCAGGTTGATCTCGATCACGCGCGTGAAATCGGCGAGCGGGAACGGGCCGCTGCGCCCGACCGTCCGGTGGGCGGGCCCGATCCCGGCGCAGTTGACCGCCACCCGCAGCGGCCCGAGCTCCTCCGCGACGTCCAACGCCGCCGCCACCTCGGCCTCGCTGCGCACGTCGGCGGGCGCGAACCGCACGCCGTCGCCCAGCTCGGCGGCGCGCTCGGCGCCCGCCGACGACGGCAGGTCGAGGATCACCACCCGCGCGCCCGCATCCCGCAGCGCCGTCGCGGTCGCGAGCCCGAGGCCGGACGCCCCGCCCGTCACCAACGCCACGCCGTCCGTGATGTCCACCGTTCCCGCCTCCCGTTTCCCGGTTGATCGACGGGCCCTGTCATACCACCGTCAGTCCGCGGCGGGGGCGGGACCGATCGTGCCCCGCTCGCCGTAGCGGCGGCGGGCGAGCACGGCGGCGACCGCCAGCGGCACGGACACCGCGACGGCCACCCGGAACACCGCGTCGAACGCGGCGACGTCGGCGAGCGGGGCAAGCACCGCGGTGCCGACCGAGCCGCCCAGGAACAGCAGCGCCGCGAAGAGCGCGATCATCGCCGCTCGCTCCCCCGGCACGACCTCGGTGGCCCAGCTCTGCAGCGTCGTGTGCAGGAACGCCCACGACCCGCCGACGAGCAGGCCGCCGACGGTCACGGTGACCAGGGAGACGGTGAGCGCGGGCAGCGCCCAGCCCGCGACGAGCATGGCCGCGCCCACCGTGGCGAGGCCCACCGCCGACAGGCGCCCGACGAGCGACCGCACCACGCGGGACAGGACGACCGCGCCCACCCCGAACGAGGCGGCGACCAGCCCGGCCACGCCCTCCGACGACCCGAGCGCCTGCACCGCGGCCGGCAGGTAGGTGAGCACGCCCAGCACGATCGCGCCTTCGACGAGCACCAGGACGAGCACGACGAGCGCCCACCGGTCCCGCACCACGGCGAGCAGGGACCCGATCGGGCTCTGGGAGGCGGGTTCGCGCTCCGGCTCGGGCAGCCTGCGCAGCGCCACCCACAGCGCGGCGGCCGCGACCCCGGTCACGGCCGGCACGGCGCGCCAGCCGACGAGCTGGGCGGCCGCGCCCGCGCCCGCGGTCGCGAGCGCGGTGCCGAGGGAGGAGGCGGTGAGCACCTCGGCGAGCGGGCGCTGGCGCACCTGCGCCGGCCACATGTCGCCGACGTACACGAGCGTGGCCGGGATCAGCGCGGCCACGCAGGCCGCCGAGACCGTCCGGGACACGCCGAGGACCAGCAGGTTCGGCGCGAGGGCCGACACGACCCCGGCGAGCGCCGCCCCGAGCAGCGCGATGCGCATGACGCGCACCCGCCCGATGCGGTCGCTCACCAGGCCCCACACCGGTTGCATCAGCCCGTAGGCGAGGTAGTAGGCGCTGGCGACGGCCAGAACGGCCACGAGCGGCGCCCGCATGTCGATGCCGATGACCACGATCAGCGGGGCGAGGGCGAACCGGTCGCAGCTGCTGGTCAGGCCGGTCAGCTGCAGCAACCTCAGGCGGCTCCGCTCACCGCGTCGGCCCGTCATCGCGCCGGGGTCACCAGTCACCGTTCGACCATGCGCCGTCACGGCCGGTTCCGCTGCCAGGACGGGACGTGAGTCCTGCCACTCGAGTCGTTAGCGTGGCGGCGTGACCGCAGATCTCGACCCGGAGGAGTTCCGCCGGCTCGGCCACGCCGTCGTCGACTGGATCGCCGACCACCGCGCCGGGCTCGAGGCGCGACCGGTGCAGCCCGGCGTCGAGCCGGGCTGGGTGCGCGCCCGGATGCCGGCGGCGCTGCCCGAGGACCCCGCCCCGCTGGAGGACCTGCTCGACACCGTCGACCGCGTCGTCGTGCCGGCGAGCACCCTGTGGCAGCACCCGCGGTTCTTCGGCTATTTCCCCGCCAACGCCTCCCTGCACTCGCTGCTCGGCGACATGCTGTCCGGCGCGCTGGGCGCGCAGGGGATGCTGTGGTCCACCTCGCCCGCGGCCACCGAGGTCGAGCAGGTGATGCTCGACGCGTTCGCCGGCGCGTTGGGGCTCGACCCCGCGTTCACGTTCGCGGGCGGCGGGGGCGGCTGCATCCAGGACTCGGCGTCGTCGGCGGCGCTCGTCGTGCTGCTCGCCGCGCTGAACCGGGCCGACCCGCGGTGGCGCGAGTCCGGGGTCAGCGGAACCGAACGGGTCTACGTGACGAGCGAGACCCACTCGTCGCTGGCCAAGGCCGTGCGGGTCGCGGGGCTCGGGGCGCACGCGCTGCGGGTCGTCGACACCGCCCCCGGCACGCTCGCGATGGACCCGGGTGCCTTCGCCGCCGCGCTGCGAGCCGACGTCGCGGCCGGGCTGCGGCCGGTGCTCGTCTGCCCGACCGTCGGCACCACGGGCACCGGCGCGATCGACCCGGTGCGCGCGGTGGCGGAGGCCGCGCGCGAGCACGGCGTGTGGGTGCACGTCGACGCGGCCTGGGCGGGCGTGGCCGCGCTGTGCCCGGAGTTCCGCCACCTCCTCGACGGCGTCGAGCTCGCCGACTCCTTCGCGACGAACGCGCACAAGTGGCTGCTCACCGCGTTCGACGCCGGCCTGCTGTGGGTGCGCGACGGCACCGCCCTCCCGAAGGCGTTGTCGATCACCCCCGAGTACCTGCGCAACGCCGCCTCGGAATCGGGGGCGGTCGTCGACTACCGGGACTGGCAGGTGCCGCTCGGGCGCCGGTTCCGGGCGCTCAAGCTGTGGGCGGTCGTGCACGGCGCGGGGCTGTCCGGGCTGCGCGCCCACATCCGCGAGCACGTCGCGCTGGCCGCGAAGCTCGCCGACCAGGTGCGCGCCGACCCGGGGTTCGAGCTGGTGGGCGAGCCGACGCTCGCGCTGGTGTGCCTGCGGGTGGTCACCGGGGACGGACCCGAGGCCGACGACGCGGCCTCCCGCGCGGTGCTGGACCGGGTCAACGCCTCCGGGGAGGCGTTCCTCACCCACACCGTGGCGGGCGGGCGCTACGTCATCCGGGTGGCGATCGGGTCGGTCACCACCGGCGCCGAGCACGTCGACCAGCTGTGGGACCGGCTGCGCGCCGAGGCCGCCGCCGTGCGGTCGGCCGCCGGGACCCGGCAGTACCCCTAGCCCGGTTCACCGCGCCGCTTGCGGTGCAGCACCCACGCCAGGTCGACGAGGGCGATCAACGCGACCACGACCATCGCCCACCCGAGCAGCGGCAGCCCGTTCGCGAACCCGATCCAGGCCGCGCCACCGGCGAACACGAGCCCGAACACCGCGAGCACGGCGCGCAGCGTCAGCGCGCTGTAGGTCGGGGCGGCTCCGCCGACACCGGCCGTCGGGTCGTGGTAGTCGGGCAGGCCGCGCTCGTAGTCGGCCCGCGTGCGATGCGGGCGGCCTTCTTCTCGGCGGTTCTCCATACCACCGGGGTACCCGCTCGGCGGCGTCAGGCCTCCTCGTGCTCGCGCTCGGCCCCGGGCTCGGGGATCCGGTGCCGCAGCAGCACGCGGCTGCCCCGCTCGTCGAAGTGGATGAGCACCGACTCGGACATGTGCGACATCAGCGGGATGCCGCGCCCGCCGTCGGTCGGGCCCTCCGACGGCGGGCGCCAGCTGCCGTGGTCGACCACCTCGATGCACAGCGTCGCCGCCGAGCCCTCCGCAGAGCCCTCCGTCGGGCCCTCGGTCCACAGCGTGAGGTCGACGACCCCGGCCTCGTCGGGGCCGTAGGCGTGGCGCACGGCGTTGGCGGCCGCCTCGTCGACGGCGAGCACGACGTCGGCGACCTCCATCTCGGTCAGCTGCAGCGGGGCGAGCCAGGCGGAGAGCTCCCGCCGGATCACCGCGAGCTGCTGCGGGTCCGCCGGCCAGCTGCGGTGGACGAACTCGATGCGGCCGGGGGCGGGCGGCGAAACCTCCATGCCCACCACGTTCCACCGCATCCCGGAGAAGCAAACGTCGCCGGCCGCTTCTCGTCGGCCGGTGGCCCGCTCGTCGTTCCCCGTGGACCGGCGGGCGCACCCGGGGTGGCGTGCTGCACTCCGGTGCATGTCCCCGCCGGCCCCGGGGCACCACCAGGACGTGGCGAGCTACCGGCAGCGGGTGTGGGAGCGCCTGCGCGTGCTGCGCAGGCCGAGCCGCGAGCGCGAGGTCGTGGTGCAGTCGGTCAAGGCCGGGCTGGCCTGCGTCGGCGCGCTGCTGGTGACCGCGCCGTGGGCGGGCAGCCTCGCCTTCCTCGCCCCGTACGCCGCGGTGCTCACCGTGACCAGCACCGTGCGGGGATCGTGGAAGGGCGCGGCGCGCCAGGCGGCCACCGTGACGACCGGCGTGGTGCTGGCCTACGTCGTGGGCCTGCTCGCCCCGGCCACCTCCGTCGCCGTCGGCCTGGTCGTCCTGCTCGGGCTGCTCGTGGGCCGGTGGCGGCAGTTCGGGCCCGACGGGTGGTGGACCGCGATCACCGCGCTCATCGTGGTGGTCAACGGCACGGCGGCCTCCGCGTGGGACCTCGCCGGGTGGGTGGCGCTCAGCCTCTGCGGCGCGTTCGTGGGGGCGCTGGTGAACACGCTCGTGCTGCCGCCGGTGCACCTGCGCGACGCGCACTCCGCGGTCGCGGCGCTGGTCGGCGAGGTGGCGGCGGACCTGCGCGACATGGCCGCGACCGTGCACGACGGCTGGTCGGTGGCCGACGCCCGCTGGTGGGCCGACAACGCCCGCGGCCTGCGCCACGCCGTCCGTCGGGCCGACGACGCGGTCTGGTACGGGCGCGAGAGCGTCCGCTGGAACCCGCGCAGGCGCCACATCCGCCGCGCCGACTCCCCGCTCGCCGGCCGCGACGTCGTCGACCGGCTGAGCCGGATGAGCGAACGGGTGCTCCAGGTCAGCGTGCTGCTCGGCAACCTCGCCGAGCACGCCGACCACCCCGGCGACCCCGAGCTCGCGGCGCTTCTGGAACGGCTGGCCGACGCGGTCGAGGTGATCGGCGAACGGCCGGACGAGCTCGCCGCCGCGCTGGACGCGCCGGGGGCGGAGGCGCAGCGGCTGCGGGACGGCGCGGGCGCCCAGGCGGCGCGCCAGGCGTGCGTCATGGCCGTGTCCGATGCGGTGGCCGAGCTGGAGGCCGTCGCGGTTTAGTTAGTGGGGCCCGGTCGAGGGGTAGGCCTGCGGCATGACCACGAACCCGACCGACGTGCCGGCCCAGCGGTCGGCGCCGTCCGCCAACGGACACCGTGACCTCGCCGACGTCCCCACCGGCGAGCTGGTCCGCAGGCTGTCGACGCAGCTGTCGGAGCTGGTGCGCCGCGAGCTGGACCTCGCGCGCACCGAGCTCGCCGCGAAGGGCAAGCGCGCGGGCGCCGGGGCGGGGCTGGCCGGCGCGGGTGGTGTGGTGGCCCTGTTCGGGGTCGGCGCGCTGGTCGCGGCCGCCGTGGCCGGGCTCGCGACCGTGGTCCCGGTGTGGTTCGCCGCCCTGATCGTCGGCGTGGTCCTGCTGCTCGTCGCGGGCGTGCTCGCCCTCGTCGGCCGGTCCCGGCTGCGCGCGGCCACTCCCCCGGTGCCCGAACAGGCGGTGCGGGGCGTCCAGGAGGACGTCTCCGCGGTCCGGAACGCGGTGCACCGATGAGCGCGCCGGACGGCGACCGCACCCCGGCGCGGGGCGAGATCGTCGAACGGGACGTGGAACGGCTGCGGGCCGAGATCGGCGACACCGTCGAGGAGCTCGTCCACCGCGTCGACGTGCCTCAGCGGCTGCGCGAGAAGCGGGCCGAGACCAGCGAGCGGGTGCACGACCTGCTCGCCCACACCCGCGAGGTCGTCACGCAGAAGGCCACGGCGACGGCGCCGGTCGTCGAGGAGGCCGTGCGCACCCGGCCGCTCGTGGTCGGCGGGGTCATCGCGGCGCTGTTGCTGTTGCTCCTGCGCAGCACGCGGCGCAGGAGCACCCACCGGAAGGAGGACACCGGTGCAACGCGGTAGCTCCACGCACAGCCCGCGCGAGGACGAGGCGCTCACCGACCAGCTCTCCGGCGAGCTCGGCCCGGGCGGGTCGAACCGCGAGGAGTGGGCCGCCGCCGAGCCGCCCGCCGACGACGACCGGCCGGAGCGCTCCGACGGGCGGGACCGACCGGGCCGTCAGTCGGTGTGGGTCACCTTCAGCGAGTAGACCGCGACCGCGCCCGGCGTGCCCTCGGCGTCGCCCTTCTCGGGACTGGACTGCACGTAGGCGCCGACCTTGAAGTACCAGCCCGTGCCGCTCTTTCGCAGCTCGGCCTTCCGCTGCCCGTCGTGGAAGACCTCGATCCGCCCGTCCGCGGCGACGATCTTCAGGTCGTAGGGGGTGCCGAGCCGGTAGGCCGGGTCGAGGACGGTCTCGGTCTCGCCGTCGTCGCTCTGCACGGTGAGCCGCTCGCCCTCGAGCCGGATCTGCAGCACGTCGTCGTCGCCGTCGTGGATCTGCGCCGCCACCACTTCGGGCTTGACCTTCGGCACCGCGAGGATCGCCTGCCGGGTCTCCAGCGTGTGCGTGCCACCGGGGTTCGACCACGCCGCCTTCTCGTCACCGCGCATCTCCCGCAGCTCCGAGCGCGGGTACTTGCTGTTCTTCGTCGTGACGCCGCCGACCTCGGCGGTGAACACGACCGCGTCGCGGGCCGGGGTCACCGAGAAGAACTCGTCGCTGAAGCGCGCGAGCTGGGCCGAGAGCACCTCTTTCGGCTTGCCCTGCTCACCGGTCGGGAGCGTGAGCTTCCAGTTGCTCAGGTCGAGCAGGTCGGCCGGGACCTCCGCCCGCCCGGGCCCCTCCGGCACCGACGGCTGGTCGATCGCCTCCGGCAGGCCGGGCACCCGCACCTCGGCGACGGGCGGCGGCACCGGCACCGGCAGCTCGGGGATCGGGGGGACCGGGATCGACACCGCGGGGAACGACACCGCGGGGAACGACAACGCAGCGGCGAGCGCAGTGGTGAGGAGCGGGTGGCTGAACGGTGACACGGGCTTCCCCTCGGCCGGACTCGCGCGGGATCCGCGTGAGTGGTGCGGGAGCGGACGTTGTCGAACGGTAACCACGCCGCTGCCCGCGGTGAGGGCGAGTAACCCGAATGTGGATCACCCGCTCGCGTGGGCGCCGCCCCCGATGGTCGCCTCGGCCGGGTCCTTGTCGGTGCGCAGGCCGCGCCACGCCGCGTGCCGCAGCCGGCCGTCCTTGGTGAGCACCCGGTAGACGACCTCGCCCACCAGCTCGGGGCGCACCCAGCGGGCCTTGCGGGCCTCGTCGCGCGGCACCTCCTCGTCGAACGGGCTCTCGGCCTGCTCGCGGGCGTGCAGCTCGGGCAGCAGCGAGCGCAGTGCGGCCTCGGTGAACCCGGTGCCGACGTGGCCGAGGTAGCGCAGCGAGCCGTCCGCGTCGTAGGCGCCGAGCAGCAGCGCTCCGATGCTGTTCGCGCGCCGTCCCTCCCCGGACGTCCAGCCGCCGATCACCACCTCCTGGGTGTGCAGCAGGGCGGTCTTGATCCACGCGGTCGAGCGGCGCCCGGGCTCGTAGCGGGAGGCACGCCGCTTGCCGACCACGCCCTCGAGGCCGTGGGCGCGGGCGACCTGGAGCAGTTGCGCGCCGCTCACGCCGACCGCGGGCGGGGGCACCTGCACCCGGGACCCGGCGAGCCCGAGCCCCTCCAGCAGCTCGCGCCTGCGGTCGTAGGTCTCCTCCAGCAGCGGGACGCCGTCGAGGTGGAGCAGGTCGAACACGATGTAGGAGACCGGGATGCGCTCCAGCAGCTGCGGGTCCGGGGAGCGCACGTGCATCCGGTGCTGCAGGGTGCCGAAGTCGGGGCGGCCCGACTCGTCGAGCGCGACGATCTCCCCGTCGAGCAGCGCCGGGCGGCCGTCGAGCAGCGCGACGAGGTCGGCGAGCTCGGGGTAGGCCGCGGTGACGTCGTTGCCGCGCCTGCTGTGCGCCCTGATCCGCTCGCCCGCCACGCCGGTGACGGCCCGCACGCCGTCCCACTTGAACTCGAACGACCAGGCCGGGCCCGCGGGGGGATCGCCCGGCGTGGCCAGCATCGGCGGCACGGGCGGTGGCAGCGCGGGGGTCGGGTCCATCCCCGGCAGCCTGCCCGCCGTGCCGCCGGTGCGCACCCCCGCACACCGGGAAGGGTGGGCCGGCGGCCGCCTCTCGAGGGGCGGGGAGGCGGCCGCCGGGGGGGCACGGGGCGGCCGGGGGGTCTCCGCCATGTCCGTGCTACTCCACGGTAACCGTTGCACGTGCAATCGTGCGGATCTTCGTGCCCGAAACCGCACTAGGCTCGGTGTGTGCCCGACCACTCCGCCCCCGCCACCGACGTCGACGACGCGTTGGGCACGGTCGCCGACGAGCTCTACGGCGTGCCACCGGACGAGTTCATCGCGGCGCGCGACGCGGCCGTCGCCGAGGCGCGTGAGCGGGGCGACCGCCGGCTGGCCAAGGCCATCGGCAGGCTGCGCAAGCCCACCAAGGCCGCGTGGCTGGCCAACCTGCTGGCCCGGCACCGCTCCGAACAGCTCGAGGGGCTGCTCGCGCTCGCCCCGGGGCTCGCCGACGCCCAGCGCACCCTCGACGGCCCGGCGCTGCGCCAGCTGTCGAGCAAGCGCCACCAGCTGGTGGCGGCGATGGCGCGCGAGGCGGGGCGGCTCGCCCAGGAGGCGGGCGACCCGGCGGCCGAGAGCGTGCTGCGCGAGCTGCACGGCATCCTCGACGCCGCGCTCGCCCGCCCGGAGATCGCCGAGCAGGTCCGTTCCGGCCGGCTCACCCGCACGCTCAGCTACACCGGTTTCGGCCCCGAGGTCGACCCGGACGCGGTGGCCGTGCCGTCGGCGCCCCGCTCGTCGGCGCCCCCACCGTCCCCCGAACCGGAGCGACCCGACGAGCCCGACCGGGACGACGACGCCGAGCGGCGGGCGCGCCTGGAACGGCTGCAGGCCGAGCGCGACCGGCGGGCCGACGAGCTCGCCGCCGCGGAGGACGAGGAGGCCGAGGCACGGGCGAAGCAGGACGCCGACGAGGCCGCGCGGGACGAGGCGGTCGCCGCCCGCGAGGAGGCCCGTCGGCGGGTGGCCGAGCTCACCGCCGAGCTCGAGGCGGCCCGGGAGCGGGAACGCGAGGCCGCCACGGCCGCCCGCGACGCGGAGACGGCGGCCAAGGCCTCCGCGCGCGCCGTCGGGGTGGCGGCGTCCCGCGCGGCCAGGGCGAGGGCCCGGCTGGAGGAGCTGGACGCCCGGTTGGGGGCCGGGTCGGGCGACGAGTAGGTCACCGGATCGGCCGTGCCCCGCATCACCCGGGCGCCAGGCGTGTCGATCCCGGTCCCCGGGCACCCGAGGGGCATGGCGAACCCCACCACCGCCCTCCCGACCGCCCCCGAGGCCGAGGCCACCACCGCCGTCGCGGCCCAGCTGCGCGCCCTCGAACAGCTCACCCGCACCGAGGCGCAGATCGCCCGGATCCGCACCGGCCAGGCCAGCACCGATGCCGTGCGCCTCGAGCTGGAGCGAAACGGCGCCAACGCGGTGCGGCGCGCCGAGCGCATCGAGCGCGCGCTGCGCGACCTGGGCGCCGTGCCCGACGTCGTGACGCCCGCGATCGGCCGGATCATCGCGCTGTTCAAGACCACCGTCGAGCAGGTGCAGCCGATCGACGAGGCGCTGCTGGGTGACCTCGCCCTCGAACACCAGCTGCTCGACCGCGCCCGCTACCTGCGCGTGCTCGCCCAGCGGGCGGGCCTCGACGAGGTGGAGCGGCTCGCCGACGACCTCGTCACCGCCCACACCGCCACCGTCGACTGGCTGACCCGCGTCCTCGCCGAGGAGGCGCTCGGTGGCCCCGCCTCCCTCGTCCCGACCCCGCTGCAGCGGTTCGCGGGCGGCGTGGCGCACGCGGTCTGGCTGCCCACCCGGTTCGCCGTGGAGCAGGTCAACCGGGCCGTCCACACCGTCTACCGCACCGGCGAGGGAGCCGTCGAGGCCGTCGAGGGCGTCGCCGGTGCGGCCGCCCGGTTCGGCAGCGGCGCCCGCGAGGTCGCGACCGCGGGCCGCGACGCCACGCTGCAGCAGGCCGAGCGGGTGGCGCGCCGCGAGGGCGCCGACACCGTGGCGGGCGCGGTGCACGACACCCGCGCGGACCTGGGCGGCCTCGCCGCCTCGGAGCTGCCGATCAAGCACTTCGAGGAGATGACGGCGCAGCGGGCGATCGCCGCCCTCCGCGAGCTCGACGACCCCGACGACCTGCGCACCATGATCGCGTTCGAGGAGTCCCACAAGAACCGCTCCGGCGTCGTCGAGGCGGCGCAGGCGCGCTGCTCGGCGCTCGCCGGCGGGCGGACCGTCTGAGCGGTGATGTTTGGCCCGCCCGTGCCGGGGCATCAGATCCTTGTGATGCTGCTCTGCCCCCCAGGGGTGTACCGGGCCGAGGGTGACACCCATCTGCTCACCGACGTGATGTGTCAGGGGGCGTTCGCCCGCGACCGCGACGTCCTCGACATCGGTACGGGCAGCGGGGCGCTCGCCATCGCCGCGGCCCGGGCCGGCGCGCGCACCGTCAGCGCCGTCGACGTCTCGCTGCGCTCGGTCGCCGCGACCTGGGTCAACTCCCGGCTGCACCGGGCCGCGGTCGCGGTGCACCGGGGCGACCTGTTCCGCCCCGTCGCCGGCCGCCGCTTCGGGCTGGTGGTGGCCAACCCCCCGTACGTGCCGGCGCTGACGTCCCGGCTGCCGCGCCACCGCAAGGCGCGCTGCTGGGACGCCGGTCCGGACGGGCGGGCCTTCCTCGACCGGATCTGCGCCGAGGTGCCGCAGGTCCTCGCGCCCGGCGGTGAGGTGCTGATCGTGCACTCCGGCGTGTGCGACGCGGCGCTCACGCTCGACGCCCTCGACCGCGCCGGCCTGGTGCCGCAGGTGCTCGCCAAGGCCACCGTGCCGTTCGGGCCGGTCATGCGGGCCAGGGCCGCGTACCTGGAGTCCCGCGGCCTCATCGAGCCGGGGCAGCGCGAGGAGGAGCTCGTGGTCGTGGGGGCCCGCCATGCCTGACCGGGCGCCCGACCCCGCGCGCCAGGTCCTGGTCACCGACGAGGGCCCGGTGCTGGTGTCCGGCCCGGTGGACATCGTGCTCCCGGACGGCAGCCACGTGCGCTCCGACCGCCCGGTGACCGCGCTGTGCACCTGCAAGCGCAGCCGCCGCAAGCCCTTCTGCGACACCAGCCACCGGCGCAAGGTCCGCAGCTCGAACGAGGAGAAGAACAACGGTGCTCGGCACTAGCCCCGTCCGCCCGGTCGAGGCGCCACCCCTGCCGCAGCCGCGCGGTCCGCTGTCGGCGGCCGTGATCGACGCGCTGCGCCGGGGCCCCACCCTCCTCCCGCCCGTGGACGGCGCCGATCCCCACGGCGACGACCTGCAGCTCGCCCTGTACTGCCTGTACGAGATGCACTACCGCGGCTTCGGGGGCGTCCCCGACGACCGCGAGTGGGACCCGGCCCTGGTGGCGCTGCGCGTCGCCGCCGAGAACGCATTCCTCGACGCGCTGCGGGCCGAGGCCGACCCCTCCGACGACGTGGACGCCGAGATCGGCGCGCTGCTCGTCGAGCCGGTCGAGGGCACCGGGCCGTCGTGGCACCTGGCCAAGGACGGCGAGCGTTGGCAGGTCCGCGAGTACGTGGCGCAGCGCTCGCTGTACCACCTCAAGGAGGCCGACCCGCAGGCCTGGGTGATCGCCCGGCTCGACGGGCCGGCCAAGGCCGCGCTCGTCACCGTCGAGCACGACGAGTACGGCGCGGGCAACCCCGACCGGATGCACGCGCGGCTGTTCGCCGACATGATGCGCGCCCTCGACCTCGACGACTCCTACGGCGCCTACCTGGACGCCGCGCCCGCCGAAGCCCTCGCCGAGGTCAACTTCATGTCGCTGTGCGGGCTGCGCCGCGCCCTGCGCGGGGCGCTGGTCGGCCAGTTCGCCACGGTCGAGCTCACCTCCTCCCCCGGCTCGGACCGCCTGGTCAAGGCCATGCGCCGGCTCGACCTGCCGGAGGCGGCGGTCGAGTTCTACGCCGAGCACGTCGAGGCGGACGCGGTGCACGAGCAGCTCGTCCGCCGCGGCGTCATCGCCCCGCTGCTCGCGGCCGAACCGGCGCTCGCCGCCGACGTCGTGTTCGGGATCCGGGCGAGCGGCCTGCTCGCCGACCGGTTCGGCGAGCGGCTGCTGCGCCACTGGGCCGAGCACCGGTCGTCGCTGCGCCACCCCCTGCCCGACGCACCCCAACCCGACGCCACCCAACCCGACGCCACCCAACCCGACGCCGCCCAACCCGACGCCACGCAGCCCGCGCTCGCCTGACCGGCAGACTGGGGGCCGATGTCCCCCGAGTCCGCCGAGCCCACCGAGCTGCCGGTCCGCGCCGCCCTCCCCCGCATCGCCGACACCCTCGTCCGGGCCGGCTCCGCGGTGCTCGTCGCGCCGCCCGGGACCGGCAAGACCACGCTCGTGCCGCCCGCGCTGGCGGCCGAGCTGCCGGGCAAGGTGGTCGTGGCCGAGCCGCGCCGGCTCGCGGCCAGGGCCGCGGCCGCGCGGATGGCGGCGCTCGCCGGCGAGGAGGTCGGCCGCACCGTCGGTTATGCGGTGCGCGGGGACGCCCGCACCTCGACGGCCACCCGGATCGAGGTCGTCACCTCGGGCCTGCTGCTACGCCGGCTCGTCGCCGACCCGGAGCTGCCCGGCACCGCCGCCGTGGTGCTCGACGAGTGCCACGAGCGGCACCTCGACGCCGACCTGCTGCTCGCGCTGCTGCTCGACGCCCGCGACGGCCTGCGCCCCGACCTGCGGCTGCTCGCGACCTCGGCGACCGTCCGCACCCAGCGCCTCGCGCAGCTGCTCGCCGCCTCCGCAGACCCGGCCCCGGTGCTCGAGGTCGAGGCCCGCACCCACCCCGTGTCCGTCCGCCACCTCCCGCCGCTGCGCGGCGAGCGGATCGAGGCGTGCGTGGCGCGCGCCGTGCGCACCGCGCTCGACGAGGACGACGGCGACGTGCTCGCGTTCCTCCCCGGCGCCGCCGAGATCCGCCGCACCGCCGCGGCCCTCGCCGGCGTCGATGCGGACGTGCTGCCGCTGCACGGACGGCTCCCGCCCGCCGAGCAGGACCGCGCGCTGCGGCCGGGGCCGCGCCGCCGGGTCGTGCTCGCGAGCGCCGTCGCCGAGTCCAGCCTCACCGTGCCGGGGGTGCGCGCGGTCGTGGACTCGGGCCTCGCGCGGGTACCGCGCACCGACCACCGCCGCGGGCTCGCCGGGCTGGTCACCGTCCGGGTGTCGGCCGCGGTGGCGCAGCAGCGCGCCGGGCGGGCCGGCCGCGAGGCCCCGGGCCGGGTGCTGCGCTGCTGGCCGGAGGGCGAGCTGCTCGCCCCCGAGCCGGATCCGGAGATCCGCACCGCCGACCTCACCCGGCTCGCGCTCGACCTCGCCTGCTGGGGCACCCCGGACGGGTCGGGCCTGCGCTGGTGGGACCCGCCGCCCGAGGGGCCGCTGCGGGCCGGCCGGGAGGTGCTGCGCGCGCTCGGCGCGCTCGACGGCGACGCGGTCACCGGGCGGGGCCGCCGCATGGCCGAGCTCGGCCTGCACCCGCGGCTGGCCGGGGCGCTGCTCGACGGCGCCGCCGAGGTCGGGGCTCGGGCGGCCGCGGAGGTGGTGGCGCTGCTCGACGACGACACCCTCGCCGGCGGGGTGGAGCTCGAGGCCGAGCTGCGGAGGCTGCGCTCCGGGTCCGCACCCGGCGCCGGGCGGTGGCGGGCCGAGGTGCGCAGGCTGGAACGCCAGGTCGACGGGGAGGGCACCGGCGCCGGTCGGGGGGACGACCCGGCGCTCGTCACCGCGCTCGCCCACCCGGAACGGCTCGCGCGGCGGCGCTCCCCCGGCTCGCGGCGCTACCTCATGGCCGGCGGCACGGCCGTGGAGCTGCCCCCGGGCACGGCGCTCGCCGACCAGGAGTGGCTCGCCGTCGCCGTCGCCGACCGCACGCCCGGCGCCGACCACGGCCGGGTCCGCCTCGCCGCCGCGGCCGACCGCGAGCTCGCGCTGCGCGCCGCACCCGCCCTCGTCGCGGAGGCCGACGAGGTGACGTGGGTGCGCGGCGACCCGGCCGGGGTGGTGGCCCGCCACGTCCGGCGCCTGGGCGCGATCGTCCTCGACGAGCACCGCATCGCCGAGCCCTCACCGGGCGCGCTGCGCGACGCCCTCCTCGACGGGCTGCGCACCGAGGGCCTCGGGCTGCTGCGCTGGTCGGACGGCGCGCGCCGGCTGCGCGACCGGCTCGCCACGCTGCACCGCGTGCTCGGCCCGCCGTGGCCGGACGTGTCCGACGAGGCCCTGCTCGCCGACCCCGAGCGGTGGGGCCCGCACCTCGCGGGCGCCCGCAACCGCTCCGACCTCGGCCGCGTCGACGCGGCAGCGGTCCTGCGCGGCCTGCTCGGCTGGCGCGAGGCCGCCGCCCTCGACGAGCTCGCGCCGGAGCGGATCACCGTGCCGTCCGGCTCGCGGATCGCGATCGACTACTCCGGGGAACGGCCCGTCCTCGCCGTGAAGGTGCAGGAGGTGTTCGGCTGGACCGGGGCGCCCGCGGTGGCCGGCGGGCGGCTCCCGGTGGTGTTGCACCTGCTGTCGCCCGCGGGGCGCCCCGCCGCCGTCACCGCGGACCTCGCGACGTTCTGGGAGACCGGCTACCCGCAGGTCAGGGCGGAGCTGCGGGGCCGGTACCCCAAGCACGCGTGGCCGGAGGACCCGCGCACCGCCGCACCGGTGGTCACCGGTCGTGGATCGCGGCGTCCCGGGCGGTGATCGCCTCCTCCGCCACGGCGGGGATCTCGGTCGTCGCCTCCTGCGCCGCCTCCCGGTCCTCCGGGGAGGTGTCGAGCTCGGCGCGGACCGTCTGCAGCAGCAGCATCCCGGCCAGCACGACCACCGCGCCGAGCAGGAACGGCACGTGCACCGACAGGTGCTCGGCGAGCAGCCCGGCCACGAACGGGGCGACCCCGCCGCCGATGAAGCGCACGAACCCGTAGGTCGCCGACGCGACCGGCCGCGGCACCGGCGAGATGCTCATGACCGCGGTCGTGACCAGCGTGTTGTTCAGCCCGAGGAACGCGCCGGAGGCGATCACCGCGGCGATCACGACCCACCGCTGCCCGGGGAACGTCCCGATCAGGGCGAGGACCACGGCCACGCACACGAGGGACGCGGTGAGGGTGCGGGCGGTCCCGAAGTGCCCTTCCAACCAGGGCGCGCCGAACACCGCGAAGATCGCCACCAGCACGCCCCACGCGAAGAACACCCCGCCCAGCGCCAGCGCGTCGAGGTCCATCAGGAACGGGGCGTAGCCGAGGAGGGTGAAGAAGCCCCAGTTGTAGAGCAGGCCGACCAGACTCGTGCTGCGCAGGCTGCGGTGGCGCAGCGCGGCCAGCGGCTCGCGCAGCGACGAGCGCCGCGCGGGCCGGGGTGTCGGCGGCAGGAACACCACGGTGGCCACGAGCGCGATCAGCATGAGGACCGAGACGCCGAGGAACGGCAGGCGCCAGCTGACGTTGCCCAGGAGCCCGCCCAGCAGGGGGCCGGTGGCGATGCCGATGCCGAGCGCGGTCTCGTAGAGCACGATCGCCCCGGCGAACCCGCCGCTCGCCGAGGCGACGATCACCGCGAGCGAGGTCGCGATGAACAGGGCGTTGCCCAGACCCCAACCGGCGCGGAACCCGACGATCCCGGCGATCGAGTCGGAGGCCCCGGCGGCGCCCGCGAACACCACGATGAGCACCAGGCCCGCGATCAGCGTGCGCTTGGCGCCGATCCGGCTCGACACGGCGCCCGTGACCAGCATCGCGACCGCCGTGACGATGAGGTAGCTGGTGAACAGCAGCTCCACCTGTGTGTGGCTCGCATCCAGCTGCGTCGCGAGCGCGGGGAGGATCGGGTCGACGAGCCCGATCCCCATGAACGACACCACGCAGGCGAAGGCGACGGCCCACACGGCCTTCGGCTGGCGGAACGGACTGATCTCGGAGGTCACGGCGACCGAGTATAGATAGCGTTGCTAACTACCTCGTCGGGCAGGATGGCGATGTGACGCACCCCTCCCCGACCGCCACGCTCGTCCAGCTCACCGACCTGCACGTCGTCGCCGAGGGCGAGGCGTTCCCCGGCGGTGTCGACACCGCCGCCGTGCTCGCGGAGGCGCTCGCCGCGATCGAGGACTCCGGGATCCGGCCCGCCGCGCTCGTGTTCACCGGCGACCTCACCGAGCACGGCACGCCCGCCCAGTACCGCCGCCTGCGCGGGATCGTCGAACCGGCCGCCGCCCGCCTGTCCGCCCCGGCCGTGTACGTGGCCGGCAACCACGACGACCGCGCCGCCCTGCGCGAGCACCTGCTCGGCGAGCCGCCGTCGCCCGAGCCGCTCGACCACACCGTCCGGGTGGGCGACGTGCGGATCGCCGTGCTCGACAGCACCGTCCCCGGGCACGGCCACGGCCAGCTCGCGCCCGAGCAGCTCGACCGCCCGCGCGGCGAGCTCGCCGAGCCCGCCCCGGCCGGCACCGTGCTCGCCCTGCACCACCCGCCGCTGCCGAGCGCCGCGCCGCTCGCCGCCTCCATCCCGCTGCTGCGCCGCGACGAGCTCGGCGCCGCGATCGCGGGCACGGACGTGCGGCTGGTGCTCGCCGGGCACACCCACGTCACGAGCTCCGGCACGCTCGCCGGGGTACCGGTCTGGACCGGCGGGCCGCTCGCCTCCGCCCTCGACCCGTTCGCGCCCGGCGCGGCGCTGCGCGGGCTCGCCACGCCGTCGGTGAGCCGGATCGACCTGTTCCCGGGTGACCTGATCACCACGAGCGTCCCGCTCGGCGCCCGCCGCACGTCCGAGGTGCCCGCCGCCGAGATGGAGCCGGCGATCGCGGCGTTCCGCGCGGCCTGGGCCGGCTGATCGCGCAAACCGGTCGACGGCGCTCGGGCCGCCGGAGCAGACTCCGCCTTCGTGCTGCACCGCGAAGCGCCCTCCACCCTGCCCCCGACGATCACCCTGCGCCGGGCCACCGCCGACGACCTGCCTGCCATCGCCGTCGCCGACGGGCGGGCGTTCGGCGAGCACTACACCGACGAACACCTGGACCACATCCGGCTGTTGTTCGACCCGGACCGCTACCTGCTCGCCGAGGACGCGGGCGAGATCGTCGGGATCACCGGTTCGTACCCGTTCGACGTGACGCTGCCCGGCGGGGCCGTGCTCGCGGCCGAGGGCGTCTCGTGGGTGTCGGTCGCGGTCACCCACCGCAGGCGCGGCATCCTCCGCACCCTCCTCGCCGAGCAGCACCGCGGGTTCGCCGCGGACGGCGTCCCGCTCTCCCTGCTCACGGCGAGCGAGGGCGGCATCTACGGCCGCTTCGGCTACGGGATCGCCACCGAGCACCGCGAGGTCGCGATCGACCGGCGCCGCGCCGCGTTCCGCCCGGGCGTGCCCGACCCCGGCGGGGTGCGCCAGGTGAGCACCGAGGAGGTGCGCCGCATCGCCCCGCAGCTCCACCGCAGGTGGGCGGCGCAGACCCCGGCCGCCCTGTCGCGGTCTCCGCGGTGGTGGCACGTCCTGCTCGCCGACCGCGAGTGGCAGCGCGGCGGTGCCACGCCGCTCTACCACCTCGTCCACGCCGACGGCTACCTGTCGTACCGCATCGACCGCGCCACGAAGACGTGCCGCATCACCGACCTGGCCACCGCCTCCGACGAGGCCTACATCGCGCTGTGGCGCACCGTGCTCGCCCTCGACCTCGTCGAGACGATCTCCGCCAAGCCGCTCTCGATCGCCGAGCCGCTGCAGCACCTGCTCGCCGACCCCCGCCAGCTGCGCACCGTCGGCCTGTACGACGGCATGTGGGCCCGGGTGCTCGACGTGCCGGCCGCGCTGTCCGCCCGCCGCTACGCCACCGAGATCGACGTCGTGTTCGACGTGCGCGATCCGTTCCTCGCAAGCGGCGGGCGCTACCGGCTGCGCGGCGGGCCGGACGGCGCCGAGTGCGTCCCCGCGCAGGCGGGCGCGCCGGTCGTCGGGATCGAGGTGGCCGCGCTCGGCTCGCTGCTGTTCGGCGGCGCGCACGCCGGGTCCCTCGCCAGGGCGGGGCTGCTGGGCAGCGACGACCCCGCGGCGGTGCCCCGCGTCGACACCGCGTTCCGCGCGGAGCGCACGCCGCGCCACGGCACCGAGTTCTGACGGCGTTCTGACGGCCGGGAGAACTGCGCGAAAACCACCCCACGTGGCCGCTCGGGCGCATAGGGTGGCCGGTTGTGGCCGACGCCTCCGACACCGCCACCCCCGACGCCACCGCACCCGACGCAACCGCACCCGACGCCACCGCACCCGTCCCGCGCCTCGACGCCGCAGAGCTGCTGGAGCAGTTGCGCACGACGACCGGCGCCGAGCTCGAGCTGGTCGGGCCGCTGCCCGGCGGCCAGGTCGGGGCGGCGCTCGTGCGCTGGCCCGACGGCCACGAAGGGGTGCTGACGCAGTGGGGTCCCACCGACTCGGACCGAGCGACCGACGTGGCGTTCGCCCGGATCGGGCGCACCGGCGAACTGCTCGACCTCGCCCGCGGCGCGGGCATCCCGGCCCCGCGCCACGAGCTGGTCGCGCGGCTGCCCGACCGCATCGCGGTGGTGCAGCAGCGGCTCGCGGGCGAGCCGCCCGAGCGGGTCGACCTCGCGCTGGTCGAGCACATGGTCGCCATCGCGGGGCGCGGGGCGGGCCTGCTGCGCGGGCGCAGCGACGTCCCGGCCGCCGAGCTGCACCTGCTGCGCAGCGGGCCGGGCTTCTGCCTGCACCAGCCGCTCGCGCAGTACGACGAGCGCACCCGGCGCCTGCTCGACGTCGTGCGCCGCATCGGCGCGGCCTCACCGCACCGGATGGCAGGCGACGACCTGGTGCACCTCGACCTGCACCCGGGCAACGTGCTGGTCGACCGCACCGGCGCCGTCACCGGGGTGGTCGACTGGGACGGCGCCGCCCGCGGTGACCACCGGTTCGCCCTGGTCACCCTGCGCTTCGACCTCGCCGTGCCCGGCGTCGACGCCCGGGACCGCTCGGCCCGCTCGGCCGCGGCGCGCTGGCTCGACAACCGCATCGACGACGTGTTCGACCCCGCCACCCTGCGCGCGTACTGGGCGCACATGGGGCTGCGGATGGTCGACTGGGCCATCCGCCACCACGGCCCGGACGACGTCGACCGCTGGCTCGCGGTCGCGGCGTCGCGGCTCGCCTGACCCCGCGCTACGGCTTGCGCGCCACGCCGCCCGTGGTCTCGGGCAGCGGCGTGGCCGCGCCCACCTCGGTCGGGGCGGGCCGCCACTCGGTGACCGAGACGAGCCCGGGCTCGACCAGCTCCAGATCGCGGAAGTAGCCGCGGATGTGCTCGATCGGCTGCTGGATGTAGGGCACGCCGCCGGACTTCGCGTAGTTCTCGGCGAGCGCGTTGAGCGCGGGGTTGGTGTCGTTGCCGTCCCACAGGGCGAGGTAGCTGCCGGAGGGCACCGCGTCCATGACGCGCTTCACGATGGAGTGCGAGACCTCGAAGCTGCGCGCGTGGCCGAGCACGCCCATGAACATCACGGCGATCGGCCGGTCGAAGTCCAGGATCGTCCGCGCCCGCTCGAGGATCACGTCCGGCTCGTGGTAGTCGGCCTCGACGTAGTCGGTGACGCCCTCCGGCGTGGTGTTGCGCAGCAGCACCCGCGCGTGGGCCAGCACGATCGGGTCGTTGTCGACGTAGACGATGCGCGATTCCGGCGCGATCGACTGGGCGATCTCGTGGGTGTTCTGCATCGTCGGCAGCCCGGTGCCGATGTCGAGGAACTGCCGGATGCCCGCCTCGCCGGCGAGGAAGCGCACCACGCGGTTGAGGAACTGGCGCGACTGGCGGGCGAAGGTGGCCATGTCGTAGTACTGCAGGGCGGCCTCGGCGGCCAGCCGGTCGGCCTCGTAGTTGTCCTTGCCGCCGAGCCAGTAGTTCCAGATGCGGGCCGCGCCGGGCACGTCGGTTCTGATCTCGCGGGCCGGGTCGGACACAGGCGTTCACTCCTCTGGGGGCCGGGGGGCCTCCACCCTAACGGGATGCCGCCACGCGTGGTCGGACCATTCACCGGGGCGTGCCGCGGCGCGGCCGCCCGCGGGATGGCAGGGTGTCGCCGTGACCACCCCACACGACACCGTCGCCGTCGTCACCGGCGCCGCGCGGGGCTTCGGCCGCGAGATCGCCCGCCGCCTCGTCGCCCGCGGCCACCGGGTGCTGATCACCGATCTGGACGCCGACGCCCTCGCGGCCACGGCGGGCGAGCTGGGCGCCACCGCGGTGCAGGCCGACGCCCGGCTGCCCGGCGACCACGCGAAGGTCGCGGCCGCGGCCGCCGAGCTCGGCCGGGTCGGGGTCTGGGTCAACAACGCGGGCGTGCTGCGCGCCGGACGGGTGTGGGAGCAGCCGGAGCGGGACGTCACGCTGCAGGTCGAGGTCAACCTGCTCGGCGTCGTGCACGGCTCCCGCGCGGCCGTCGAGGCGATGCGCGAACGCGGCGGGCACCTGCTCAACATCGCCTCGATGTCCTCGCACGGGCCGGTGCCCGGGCTCGCGGTCTACGCGGCCACGAAGGCGGCCGTGCTCAGCTTCACCACCAGCCTGCAGGGCGAGCTGGACCTCGCCCGGATCCCGGTGCGGGCCCACGCGCTCTGCCCGGACGCCGCCGACACCGCGCTCGTGCGCGACGAGCAGGAAAGCCCCGACACCGCGATCCTGTTCTCCCAGAAGACCCTGCTCACACCCACCGCCGTCGCCGACGCCGCCATCGGGTTGCTCGACGGGCGCCGGGTCGTCCGCTCGCTGCCCGCCCACCGCGCGGCCGGGATGCGGGTCGCGGGTGCGCTGCCCCGGCTGGGCCTGCCGGTGCTCGCCCGGCTGCGCGCCCAGGGCGACCGCAGGCGGGTCGCGGGCCGGTGAGCCCCCGCACCCCGCGCCGCCACGACCACGACGCGGGCGGCGACCCCGAGCTGCTCGCGGCCAAGGCGGCGCTGCGCGAGGAGGCGTGGGCGGCGCTCTCGGCGGCGAAGGTGGCCCGCTTCCCCGGCGCCCGCAACCGCATCACGAACTTCACCGGCGCCGAGGCCGCCGCCCGCCGGCTCGCGGAGACCCCGTTCTGGCAGGCGGCCACCACGATCAAGGCCAACCCGGACTCGGCCCAGCTTCCGGTTCGCCGGCGGGCCCTCGAGGACGGCAAGACCGTTTACATGGCGGTGCCGCGCCTGGCCGAACCCGAGCCGTTCTTCCTGCTCGACCCGGACCACCTCGCCGACCCGCCGCGGCGCGCAGCGTCGATCGCGGGGGCCACCCGCTCGGCGCGCCGCGTCGCGGTGGCCGACCTGACGCCGGTCGACATCGTGGTGAGCGGCTGCGTCGCCGTCGGCGAGGACGGCGCCCGGCTGGGCAAGGGCGGCGGCTTCGCCGACCTGGAGTTCGCCCTCGCCACCGCGGCCGGGCTGGTGGGGCCGCAGACGCTGGTGGTCACCACGGTGCACGAGCTGCAGGTCCGCCCGGCGGGCGCGATCCCGACCGGGCCGCACGACGCCCCGGTCGACATCGTGGTCACCCCGGAGCGGGTGATCGACTGCCGGGAGCGGCGCGGGCCGCGGCCGGACTGCGGCATCCGCTGGTCGGAGCTCACGAGGGAGAAGATCGAGGCGATCCCGCTGCTGCGGGCGCTTCAGGAAGGAGCCGTCCGATGACGGGGACGACGACCGTGCTGCTCGCCTACGGCGACACGGGCCTGCCGGTGGACCTGCCGGCCGAACGCACCACGGTCGTGGAGCCGCTCTACGTGCCCGGCGCCCCCGACCAG
The DNA here is from genome assembly GCF_035305885.1 of Pseudonocardia sp. Taxonomy (GTDB): domain Bacteria; phylum Actinomycetota; class Actinomycetes; order Mycobacteriales; family Pseudonocardiaceae; genus Pseudonocardia. The sequence goes on along the minus strand of NZ_DATGOP010000152.1, from coordinate 18,197 downwards.
CGCGAGGTGCTGCGCACGGCGCTGCGGCGGCCGGTGGCCGGTCCCCCGCTGCGCGAGCTCGCCCGGCCGGGCCAGCGGGTGGCGATCTCGATGTGCGACGGCACCCGGGCCCAGCCCCGGCACCTGATGATCCCGGCGGTGCTCGAGGAGCTCGACGGCGTCGTCGACCTCGACGACGTGGTGGTCATCGTCGCCACCGGCACCCACCGCGGCAACACCGAGGCGGAGATCCGGGCGATGCTCGGCGAGGACGTCGCGAACGCGGTGCGGGTGGTCAACCACGACGCGCGCGACCCGGCCTCGCTCGTGCACCTCGGCACCCACGGCGGCGGGCCCGACCGCGACGGCGTGCCGGTGTGGCTCAACCGGCACTGGGTGGAGGCCGACCTGCGGATCACCACCGGGTTCGTCGAGCCGCACTTCTTCGCCGGGTTCTCCGGCGGCCCCAAGCTGGTCGCCCCCGGCCTCGCCGGGCTGGACACCGTGCTCACCCTGCACGACGCACGCCGGATCGGGCACCCGCGCGCCACGTGGGCGGTGTGCGAGGGCAACCCGGTCCACGACGACATCCGCGCCGTGGTCGGCGCCGTCGGCCGGGTCGACTTCGCGCTGGACGTCGTGCTGAACCGCGAGCAGCAGATCGTCGAGGCGTTCGGCGGCGAGCTGTTCGCGATGCACGCCACCGCGCGGGAGGCTGCGAAGCGGCTGGCGATGCGGCCGGTCCCCGGCCGGTTCGACGTGGTCGTCACGACCAACGCGGGCTTCCCGCTCGACCAGAACCTCTACCAGTCGGTGAAGGGCATGTCGGCAGGCGCCACGGTGGTGCGCGAGGGCGGCACGATCGTGTGCGCGGCCGAGTGCCGCGACGGGTTCCCCGACCACGGCTCCTACCGGGAGGTCCTGCAGTCGGCGCCGTCGCCGCGCGCCCTGCTCGAGGCGATCGAGGCCCGGCCGCAGACCGTGCCCGACCAGTGGCAGGTGCAGGTACAGGCCAAGGTGCAGACCGCCGCGCGGGTCGTGATGCACACCTCGTACCTGTCGGACGAGGCGCTGGCCGCCGCCCACCTCGAGCAGACCGCCGACATCGGCGAGACCGTGCAGGAGGCGCTCGCCGCCGCGGGCCCGCACGCCCGGGTGTGCGTGCTGCCCGAGGGGCCCCAGACGATCCCTTACCTGGCGTGAAACACGGGGCTTGATCCACGGGGCCTGATCCACGGGGTTCGGCTCACCGGTTCGGGTCGCGATCGGAGCCCTTCTCCTCCCACTCCCGGTCGGCCCGGTCGGCGGCCTCGGTGCGCTCGCGCGCGATCTCCAACGCCCGCGCGGCCGTCTCCTGGTCCGGGTACGGCCCGAGCCGGTCGGCCGCGCGGCAGCCCTGCCACGGCTCCACCGTGCGGTGCTTGAGGCAGTAGAACCATTGCTCCTCGGCCATGCGCGAAGGGTGTCACCTCGCGCGGGGTCGCGCACCCCGCGACGCATGCGAGCATGTGCGCCATGGTGGAACCCGCTCAAGCACCCGTGATGACCGACGTCGCGCGGTTGGCCGGGGTGTCCCACCAAACCGTCTCGCGCGTCGTCAACGGCTCGCCCCACGTGAGCGAGCAGACCCGGGCCCGGGTGCTGGCCGCGATGGAACAGCTCGGCTACCGGCGCAACGCCGTGGCGCGGGCGCTCGCCACCCGCCGCTCGGGCGCCCTCGGCGTGATCACCTTCGACACCGTGCTGTACGGGCCGGTGAGCACGCTCTACAGCATCGAGCAGGCGGCGAGCTCCGTCGGCATGGGCGTGAGCATCGCGGTGGTCGAGCGGATCAGCTACGAGGCCGTCGAACGGGCGCTGGTCCGCCTGCAGGACCAGTCCGTCGAGGGGGTCGTGGCGCTCGCCGCCCAGCTCGACGCGGTCGACGTGCTCACCGCGAAGCTGCGGCCGGTGCCCACCGTGTTCGTCGGCGGGCTGCTCGGCGGCGGGACCACCGGGGAGACCGCGCCGGTGCCCGCGATCGGCATCGACCAGCGCGGCGGCGCCGCCCGCGCCACCCGCCACCTGCTCGAGCTGGGCCACAAGACCGTCCACCACCTGGCCGGGCCCGCCGACTGGCTCGACGCCCGCTGGCGCGTCGAGGGCTGGCACGCCGCGCTCACCGCGGCCGGCGCCCGGGTGACCACGCCCGAGGCGGGCGACTGGAGTGCCCGCTCCGGCTACGCCGCGATGCAACGCCTCCTCTCCGCCGACCCGGACCTCACGGCCGTGTTCGCCGCGAACGACCACATGGCGCTCGGCGCCCTGCGCGCCCTCGACGAGGCGGGCCGCCGCGTGCCGGAGGACGTCAGCATCATCGGGTTCGACGACGTGCCCGAGGCGGAGTTCTTCCGGCCCCCGCTCACCACCGTGCGCCAACACTTCCCGGAGGCGGGCCGGCGCGCGGTGCGCCTGCTGCTCGACCTCATCCGGCCCGAGGAGGCCGCGAACTTCGGCCCGCCGGCCGGCTCGGACCTCGTGCCCACCGACCTCGTGCTGCGCCGCAGCACCGGCCCGGCCCGCTGAGCACGGTGATCAGCGCCGGGGATCAGCGCCACCGGCGCCGTGCGGCGCGGAGCGCGACCACGGTCGCGGCGAGGGCCAGCAACGGGATCGGCAGGCAGCAGCCGCAGCCGCCCACGGACACCTCCGTTCCGCGGCGGGTGCGGGTCGAGTAGTACGGCACCGGCCCCCAGAAGCCGATCCGGCCCCGGCGGCGCGGGCCTTCGCGGGGGCGGCGGATCGACGACGGCCACCGGCCGGATCGTTCGGGTCGGGTCATGGGTCTCGCCTACCCGACGCGCCGGGGGATGAACGTCCGACCGCGTCGCGGCAGCTCACCGGCGTGATGTCAGATGAGTTGGCGCGGCGCCTTGACAACGGACCGGCCCGCCCCCGATTGTGAGCGCTAACAACGTCGTTCGACGGGAGTGAGCACCGTGCCGAGTTCACCCACGAGCAACCACCCCGAGGGCGCCGTCACCGTCGGCATCGACTTCGGCACGCTGTCCGGGCGGGCGGTCGTCGTGCGGGTGTCCGACGGCGCCGAGCTGGCCAGCGCCGTGCACCCCTACCCCCACGGGGTGGTCGACCGCACCCTGCCCGCCACCGGGGAGCCGCTGCCGCCGGACTGGGCGCTGCAGATCCCGAGCGACTGGATCGAGGTGCTCAAGGTCGCGGTGCCGAAGGCCGTGGCCGCGGCGGGGGTGGACCCGCGCGACGTGATCGGCATCGCCACCGACTTCACCGCCTCGACCGTGCTGCCGACGCTCACCGACGGCACCCCGCTGTGCGAGCTGCCCGAGTTCGCCGGCCGCCCGCACGCCTACCCGAAGCTGTGGAAGCACCATGCCGCCCAGCCCCAGGCCGACCGCATCACGAAGGTCGCGCAGGAGCGCGGCGAGCCGTGGCTCGCCCGCTACGGCGGGCGGATCTCCAGCGAATGGGAGTTCGCCAAGGCGCTGCAGCTGCTCGAGGAGGACCCCGAGATCTACGCGCGCACCGAGCGCTGGGTCGAGGCGGCCGACTGGATCATCTGGAAGCTCTGCGGCACCTACGTCCGCAACGCGTGCGTCGTCGGCTACAAGGGCATGTACCAGGACGGCAAGCACCCCGACCGGGACTACCTCGCCGCGCTGAACCCGGACTTCGCCGACTTCGTCGCCGACAAGCTCGACCACCCGATCGCCCCGCTCGGCAAGCGCGCGGGCGGGCTCACCGCCGAGGCGGCGGCCTGGACCGGGCTGCCCGAGGGCATCGCCGTGGCCGTCGGCAACCTCGACGCGCACGCCACCGTGCCCGCGGCACAGGCCCTCGAACCGGGCCAGATGGTCGCGATCATGGGCACCTCCACCTGCCACGTGATGGTCTCCGACCAGCTCGGCGAGGTGCCGGGCATGTGCGGGGTGGTCGACGGGGGCGTGGTGGAGGGCCTGTGGGGCTACGAGGCGGGCCAGAGCGGCGTCGGCGACATCTTCGCCTGGTTCGTCGACACCTCGGTGCCGCCGGAGTACCACCAGCGCGCGGCCGAGCGCGGCATCGACATCCACACGCTGCTCACCGAACTCGCGGCCGAGCAGGCCGTCGGCGAGCACGGGCTCGTCGCGCTGGACTGGCACTCCGGGAACCGGTCGGTGCTCGTCGACCACGAGCTGTCCGGCGTGATCGTCGGCCAGACCCTCGCCACGCGCCCCGAGCACATCTACCGGGCGCTGATGGAGGCCACCGCGTTCGGCACCCGCACGATCATCGAGGCCTTCGAGGCGTCCGGGGTGCCGGTGCGGGAGCTCGTCGTGGCCGGCGGGCTGCTGAAGAACCGCTTCCTCATGCAGCTCTACGCCGACGTCTGCAACATGCCGCTGTCGACGATCGTCTCCGAGCAGGGCCCCGCCCTCGGCGCCGCCATCCACGCCGCGGTCGCCGCCGGCGCCTACCCGGACGTGCGCTCGGCCGCCGCGGCCATGGGCGGCGTCAACCGGAACGCCTACACCCCCGACCCCGAGCGGGCGCGCGCCTACGACGCGCTCTACGCGGAGTACCAGCGCCTGCACGACTACTTCGGACGAGGAGAGAACGATGTCCTGCACCGGTTGCGTGCCATTCGGCGGGCGGCGGTGAGCGGCAGATGACGACCATTCCCGCCTCCGCCAAGACCGCCGTCGACGAGCTGCGCGAACGCGTCGCCGCCCTGCACGCCGAGCTGGTCCGCTACAACCTCGTCGTCTGGACCGCGGGCAACGTGTCCGGCCGGGTCCCCGGCCACGACCTGATGGTGATCAAGCCGAGCGGGGTGTCCTACGACGAGCTCACGCCCGACCGCATGGTCGTCTGCGACCTCGAGGGCAAGCTCGTGGAGGGCGACTACTCCCCCTCCAGCGACACCGAGGCGCACGCCTACGTGTACCGGCACATGCCCGAGGTGGGCGGCGTCGTGCACACCCACTCCACCTACGCCAGCGCCTGGGCCGCGATCGGCGAGCCGATCCCCTGCGTCCTCACCGCGATGGCCGACGAGTTCGGCGGCCCGATCCCGCTCGGCCCGTTCGCCCGCATCGGCGACGACGCGATCGGGCGCGGCATCGTCGAGACGCTGTCCGGGCACCGCTCGCGCGCGGTGATCATGCGCAACCACGGCGTGTTCTCGATCGGGCCGGACGCGAAGGCCGCGGTCAAGGCCGCGGTCATGTGCGAGGACGTCGCGCGCACGACGTTCGTCGCCCGGCAGATGGGGCCGCTCGTGCCGATCCCGCAGGACGACGTCGACGCGCTCTACGACCGCTACCAGAACGTCTACGGCCAGCAGGGGGGTCGCAAATGACTGCGCAGGTCTGGTTCCTCACCGGCAGCCAGGGCCTGTACGGGGAGGAGACGCTGCAGCAGGTCGCGCAGCAGTCGCAGGAGATCTCCAAGGTCCTCGGCGAGGCGCTGCCGGTCGAGCTGGTGTGGAAGCCGGTGCTCACCGACTCCGGTGGCATCCACCGCACGATGCTGGCCGCCAACTCCGACCCGTTCTGCATCGGCGTGATCGCGTGGATGCACACGTTCTCGCCGGCCCGGATGTGGATCCACGGCCTCGACGCGCTGCAGAAGCCGCTGCTGCACCTGCACACGCAGGCCAACAAGGCGCTGCCGTGGGCGACGATCGACATGGACTTCATGAACCTGAACCAGGCCGCCCACGGCGACCGGGAGTTCGGGTACATCCAGGCCCGCCTCGGCGTGGTCCGCAAGATCGTGGCCGGGCACGTGTCCGACGCGGGCGTGCAGGCGAAGATCGCGGCCTGGACGCGCGCGGCGCGGGGGTGGGCGGAGGTCCGCTCGCTGCGGCTCGCCCGGTTCGGCGACACCATGCGCGACGTCGCCGTCACCGAGGGGGACCGCACCGAGGCGCAGTGGCGCTGGGGCGTCACCGTGAACGGCTACGCGGTCACCGACCTCGCGGACGCGGTGCACGCGAGCCTCGACAGCGAGGTCGACCGGCTGGTCGCCGAGTACGAGGAGCGCTACGACGTCGTGCCGGAGCTGCGTCGCGGCGGTGAGCGGCACGAGTCGCTGCGCTACGGCGCCCGCATCGAGCTGGGGCTGCGCGCGCTGTTGGACCAGACCGGGGCGAAGGCCTTCACCACCAACTTCGAGGACCTCGGCGCGCTGCGCCAGCTCCCGGGGCTCGCCGTGCAGCGGCTGATGGCCGAGGGCTACGGCTTCGCGGGCGAGGGCGACTGGAAGACCGCCACGCTGCTGCGCACGCTCAAGGTCGCGGCCGAGGGCCTGCCCGGTGGCACCTCGTTCATGGAGGACTACACCTACCACCTGGGCCCCGGCACCCCGAAGGTGCTCGGCGCGCACATGCTCGAGGTCTGCCCGACGATCGCGGCGGGCACCCCGCGCATCGAGATCCACCCGCTGGGCATCGGCAACCGCGAGGACCCGGTGCGGATGGTGTTCGACGCCGCCCCCGGCGAGGGCATCGTCGTCGGCATGTCCGACATGGGCGACCGGTTCCGGCTCGTGCTCAACGAGATCGACGTGGTGCCCGCCGACGAGCCGCTGCCCAACCTGCCGGTGGCCCGCGCGGTGTGGGAGCCCCGCCCGGACCTCGCCACCTCGGCCGAGACCTGGATCATGGCGGGCGGCCCGCACCACACGGTGCTGTCCACCGCCCTGTCCACCGAGGAGCTGGCCGACCTCGCCGAGTTCGCCCGCACCGAGCTCGTGGTGATCGACGCCGACACGACCCCGCGCCGGTTCCAGCAGGAGCTGCGCTGGAACCAGGCCTACTACCGGCTCGCCGGCGCCCTGTAGACGGGGGCGGTGGACGAGCGGATGGACGTCATCTGGCTGCGCAGCGACGCGCTCGAGGTCGGCGTGATCACCTACGGGGCGCGGATCGTCGCGGTCCGCACCCCGGACCGGGACGGGACGTGGGGCGACGTCGCGCTCGGCCTCGCCGACCTCGACGCCTACCGGCGCGACCCCGCCTACCTCGGCGCCTGCGTGGGCCGCTACGCCAACCGGATCGGGGGCGCGCGGTTCACCCTCGACGGGGTCGAGTACCGGATCCCGCCCAACGAGGGCGAGAACGCGCTGCACGGCGGGCCGGGCGGGTTCGAGTCGGCCCAGTGGCGCACCGACGGGGCCGACGGGTCGGCGGTCACGCTGCGCCACACCAGCCCGGACGGCGACAACGGCTTCCCCGGCACGCTCGAGGCGGCCGTCACCTACACCGTCGACGGCAACGAGCTGCGCATCGAGCACACCGCCACCACCGACCGGCCCACCGTGGTCAACCTGACCAACCACACCTACTGGAACCTCGCGGGCGGCGGCAGCGCCGAGGACCACGAGATCCAGCTGTTCGCCGGGCAGTACCTGCCGGTGGACGAGAACTCGCTGCCCACCGGGCCGCCCGTCCCGGTGGACGGCACCCCGCTGGACTTCCGCTCCCCGGCGCGGCTCGGCGCCCGGATCCGGGACGCCCACCCGCAGCTCGTCGCGGTGCACGGCCACGACCACAACTACGTGGTCGACGGCGCACCCGGCGAGCTGCGGGCCGCCGCCCGCGTCGTGGAGCCGCGCACCGGGCGCGTGCTCGAGCTGCGCACCGACCAGCCGGGGTTGCAGTTCTACTCGGGCAACATGCTCGACGGCTCGCTCGTGCTCGCGGACGGCCGCACGGCCCGCCAGAGCGACGCCTTCTGCCTGGAGGCGCAGGGCTTCCCGGACGCGCCGAACCACCCGGACTACCCGTCCACCGTCCTGCGGCCGGGCGAGGAGTACCGCTCCCGGATGGTCTTCACCTTCGGCACGACGTAACCCCCCCACCCGCGAGTCGCGCCCTGGGTGTCGGCGAGTCGCGCCCTGGGTGTCGGCGAGTCGCGCTCTCGGTGCACGCGAGTCGCGGTCCCGGTACGCGCGAGTCGCGGTCCCAGTACGCGCGAGTCGCGGTCCCGGTGCACCCCGCGGATTGGTCCTGCAGCGCTCGGCGTCAATGGACCTCTCATCGAGTCCATTCGGCGCCCAAGCTGGGGCCATGACGAACCACACGGCGTCGATCCACACGGCGTCGATCCACACGGCGAGCCGCGCCGGCGGGCTCGCCATGGGCATCGCGGCCATGGCGAGCGTGGGCGGGAGCGTCGCCGTGTCCGGCGTGCTGGCCGACGCCCCCCTGTTCACCGTCCAGGCGATCCGCTACGCGGCGGCCTTCCTGCTGCTGCTCGCCCTGGCCCGCGCCGCCCGGGTGCCGATCCGGGCGCCGCGCGGCGGTGAGTGGCTGTGGCTCTGCGGCGTCGCCGCGCTCGGGCTCGTGCTGTTCAACGTCGGGCTCGTGCGCGGCTCGGAGCACGCCGAGCCGGCCGCGCTCGGGGTGGCCGTGGCCTGCGTGCCGGTGGTGCTCGCGCTGGTCGGGCCGCTGCTGGAGGGCGGGCGGCCCGCCCCGGCCGCGGTGCTGGCCGCGGTCGTCGTGACGGCCGGCGCCGCGCTCGTGCAGAGCGGCGGCCGCACCGACCTCGCCGGGCTCGGGTACGCGGCGCTGGTGCTGGCCTGCGAGGTCGGGTTCACCCTGCTCGCGGTGCCCGTGCTGCGCCGGCACGGCCCGTGGGGGGTGTCGGTGCACACCTGCTGGATCGCCACGGTCCAGCTCGGCGCGCTCGGGCTCGTCGCGGAGGGCCCCGCCGCCGCGGCGACGCTCCGCGGGCCGCACCTGGCCGCGATCGCATACCTCGCGGTCGTGCTCACCGCGATCGCGTTCATCCTGTGGTACTCGGCGGTCGGGCGACTGGGCACCGCGCTCGCCGGCCTGCTCACCGGGGTCGCTCCGGTCGCCGCGGCGGCGGTCGGCGTGCTGCTGGGCGGCCCGGTGCCGGGCGCCGGGGTGTGGGCGGGGACGGCGCTGGTCGTGGCCGGGCTGGTGCTCGGCGTACGGGCGCCGCGGCCCGTCGGGCGCCGCCGCGAGGGGGCGACGGCGGGCGCGCCGGGTTGACGGAGGTGGACGGCCGCCCCCGAAAGCGCCGACGATGGAACCCCGTATCCACGACGGAGGAGCATCGGGTGGGGCGCGACGTCGAGCACATGGTGTTCAGCCGGGAGGACCGCCACCGGTTCCGGGACAAGACGCGCCGGTGCCTCGACGCGCTCGCCCAGATGCTGCGGGAGTCGCAGTTCGACTTCGACCGGCCGCTCACCGGGATGGAGCTCGAACTCAACCTCGTCGACGAGCGCGGCGAGCCGGCGAACGTCAACGAAGAGGTGCTGGGCCTCGTCGCCGACGAGGCCTTCCAGACCGAGATGGGCCAGTTCAACATCGAGATCAACGTGCCGCCCCGCGAGATCGGCGGGACCGGGCTCGTCTCGTTCGAGGAGACGGTGCGGGCCAGCCTCAACGCCGCCGACGAGCGCGCCCGCTCCGGCGGCGCCCGGCTGGTCATGATCGGGATCCTCCCGACGCTGATGCCGCGGCACGTCCGCATCGAGTCGATGAGCCGCAACCCGCGCTACGAGCTGCTCAACGACCAGATCTTCGCCGCGCGGGGCGAGGACATGGCGCTGTCGATCCAGGGCGTCGAGCAGCTGCGCACCTACACCGACTCGATCACCCCCGAGGCCGCCTGCACGAGCTTCCAGCTGCACCTGCAGGTGAGCCCCGCCCAATTCGCGCAGTACTGGAACGCCGCGCAGGCGATCGCGGGGGTGCAGCTCGCGCTCGCGGCGAACTCGCCGTACCTGTTCGGCACCGAGCTGTGGCGCGAGACCCGCATCCCGCTGTTCGAGCAGGCCACCGACACCCGCCCCGAGGAGCTGAAGGAACAGGGTGTCCGCCCCCGGGTGTGGTTCGGGGAGCGCTGGATCACCTCGGTGTTCGACCTGTTCGAGGAGAACACCCGCTACTTCCCCGCGCTGCTGCCGATCTGCGAGGACACCGACCCGATCGAGCAGCTCGAGCGGGGGGAGGTGCCGACGCTCGACGAGCTCAGCCTGCACAACGGCACGATCTACCGCTGGAACCGGCCGATCTACGCCGTGGTCGACGGCCGGCCGCACCTGCGCGTGGAGAACCGGGTGCTGCCGGCCGGGCCCACCGTCGTCGACGCGATGGCCAACGCCGCGTTCTACTACGGGCTCGTGCGCACCCTCGCCGAGCACGAGCGACCGGTGTGGTCGCAGATGTCGTTCTCCGCGGCCGAGGAGAACTTCCACAGCGGCGCCCGCGACGGCCTGGACGCCTCGATCTACTGGCCCGGCCTCGGCCCGGTACCCGCCGCCGAGCTGGTGCTGCGCAGGCTCCTGCCGCTCGCGCGCGAGGGCCTCGACGCGTGGGGCGTCGCCCCGCAGGTGAGCGACCGGCTGCTCGGCATCGTCGAGGCCCGCTGCGTCGAGGGCACGAACGGCGCCTCGTGGCAGGTCGACACCGTGCACGCGATCGGCGGGGACCGCGCCGCGGCGCTGCACGAGATGCTGCGCCGCTACGTCGACAACATGCACACCAACGAGCCGGTCCACACCTGGGAGCGTCACTCGTAGACGAGCTTCTGCGGGCCGGGGTAGACCCAGGCCAGCGCGTCGCGCAGCGTGTCGCGCCAGTTCTCCCAGTCGTGGCCGTCGCGCGTCTCGACGAAGCGCACCGCCATGCCCGTCGACTCGAACGTGTGCACGATCGACCGGTTGGCCGTGATCAGCGGCTCGTACACCCCGCAGCTGACGAAGAGCCGGTCGGCGAGGCGGCGGGGGCGCTGCCGGTAGCGGTTGACGAACCGCACCACCGGGTCGAAGACGGGGCCGCCGCCGTGGTCGGCGGCGCCGATGTCGGTGAAGACGAACGACCCGGACATCAGCACCAGGGAGCCGTAGAAGTCCGGGGCCCGGTACGCGGTGGCGAGCGAGGCGACGGCGCCGAAGCTGGAGCCGAGCAGGCACCGCCCGGACCGCTGGGCGACGAGGGGCAGGTCGGCCTCCAGCCGCGGCACCAGCTCGCGGGTGAGGAACCGGGCGTGCGCCGTCGAGTCGGCGTACTCGGCCAGGCGGTCGCCCGGGTCGACGAACGCCACCACCGTCTCGGCCACGTCGAGGCGGTGGATCAGGTTGTCCAGCACCGTCTTCGCGGCGGCGTACTGCAGGAAGTCACCGCCGTCGTGCACCACGAGCAGCGGATAGGCGGCCGTGCGGCGCAACCGCGCGGGCAGGTACACGGTGACCCGGCAGTCGCGGCGCAGCGCCCGGCTGGGCAGCACCAGCTCGGTCAGCTCACCGGGCCGCGCGTCGGGGTCGGGCTCGGTCCAGTCCGGGGTGGTGTAGCCGTGCGCGAAGCACACCGACGAGGTCCCGACCGGGCTGTAGGACACCTTCGGGTTGAGCGGGTCGTTGCCGCGTTCGACGCGGTCGCCCCTGCGGACCTCGACCTGGTAGTTGATGCGGGAGCCCGGGGGCAGCTCCAGCACCAGGTACCACAGGTCGGTGCCCCACAGCCTGCGCAGCGGCAGCCGCTCGGGCAGCCCGACGATCCGCTGCACGAGGAACACCTCGTCGGCCTCGCCCCGCCACAGGAACGTGCACCGGTCGCCCTCGACGATCGGGACGTCGTGCCGGGCGAGGAACCGGTCGACGGCGGCGGCGTCCGGCTTGCGCTCCTTGAGCCGGTTGATCGCGAGCCGGCTCATGTGAGCTCGCCGATGCGGCCGTCGGTGCCGATGGTGCGCGCGCCCGGCGGCAGGGCGCCGCCGTCGCCGAGGTCGAGTCGCACCCCGTCGTCGAGCACCACGCAGCGGGCCGGTGCGGCGCGGGCGGCCAGCTCCGCCAGGCGCGGTGCGTCGTCGGTGCGCAGGCGCCTGCGCGCGTGCGGCAGCAGCACGCACCCGGTGAGCCAGCCCAGGCCCGCGTCGAGGAACTCGGCGTGGGAGGGCCCGTGCGGGGCGCGGTCGTGGAACAACAGCACCCGCTCGGTCAGCGCCATCGCCCCCGCCGACCACGCGATCACCACGCGCGCGGCGGCCACGTCGAACAGCCGCAGCACGTGCAGCAGCACGCCGACGTGCCCGCCGGCGACGACGAGCGCGGACGCGGCGGAGAGGATCTGGCCCACCTCGGCGCGATGCCCGGCGGCCGCGAGCCGCGCGCCGGGCCGCCAGCGCTCCTCGAACGCGCGCCGCGCCTCCCGCACCCGCGCGAGGTGGCGTTCGTCGACGACCCGGACGGCGGCCTGCGCGTCGGCCCGCACCGCGTCACGGATCTCGGGCCTGCTGCCGCCGTAGCGGTCGACCTCGTGCAGGGCGCGCAGCGTGCCGTCCAGCTGCACCAGGTACAGCTCCTGCAGCTCGCGCAGCGCGGCCCGGTGCTCCTGCTCGGCCGCCGCGTACTCGGGGTCGTTCGCCTGCACGTCGAGCCAGCGGGCGTACAGGCGCAGGTTCGCGCCGCGCCCGCCGACGAGCGCGTCGAGCTCGGCGTCGTCGGGTTCGCGCTCCAGCCAGCCCGCGGTGACCGTGGCGATCGGGCCGGTGAGGTCCAGCCCGCGGACCACGGCGTCGAGGGTGGGCCGCCGCTGCGGCCCGAGCACGAACGCCCTCATGCAGCGTGCACGTGGACGGTGCGCCCGACGTCGTCGAGCATCTCGCGCAGGACGTCGTAGTCGGGGTGGCGCATGCGCACGTAGGCGTTGGCCCAGTACCCCGCCTCGATCGGCTGCGTGGGCGTGCCGGGCGGCGGCAGGTGGGCGTCGATCACCCACTCCCCCATGCGCTGCTGCGCCTCCTCGACGCCCGAGTACCCGGTGATCTGCCCGTCGCGGTCGGGTCGCAACGCGACGATCCCGGTGGCGAACCGGCGCGACGGCCGGGCCGCGACGTGCCCGTGGACCACCGCGTTGGCCCACTCCCGGTAGACGTCGATGTCGTTGCCCGCCGAGTAGAGGTCCCACGCGCCCACGCCGGGCGGGCGGCAGCCGATCTCGGAGAACCGCAGACCCTTCGGCCCGAAGAACCACTCCATGTGGGTGGCGCTCATGCCGATCCCCAGCGCGGCGTTCACCCGGGCGCCCATCTCGCGCAGCTCCTGGTAGTCGCCCGCGGAGTCGACCCGGTTGGTCGAGACGAACTGCGGGGAGATCCACCGGGTGCGCATCGCCTCCAGGACGTTCGGGTAGTAGTGCGACACGAACTCCAGCTCGGCGGCGCCGTCGACCGACACCGTGTCGTAGAAGCCCTCGTGGCCCTCCACGAACTCCTCGACCGCGATCGACTCGACCCCCTGCCCGCCGAACCGGGCGAGCGCCACCTCCAGCCCGGCGCGGTCGTCCACGCGGGTGGTGTCGAGCGCGCCCGCGCCGGTGCGCGGCTTGAGCACGATCGGGTAGCCGACGGCGTCGACGAACTCGTGCACCGCGGCGGCGCCGGTGGCGGCGGCGGAGGCGGCCGTCGGCACCCCGGCGGCGCGCAGCGCCTCCTTCATCGACGGCTTGTCGCGGCACAGCCACGCCGTGCGCACCGACGTGCCGGGGATCGTGCAGTTCTCCCGCGCCTGCGCGGCGGCGAGCGTGTGCGCCTCGATCGTCGCCTCGAGCCGGTCCACCCACACCTTGTCCTGGATCCACCGGACCGCATCGGTGAGCACGCCGGCGTCCACCACCGTCGGCACCTGGTGGTAGTGGGCCAGGAAGCCTTTGAGCTCCTCGTCGAGCTCGTCGACGTGGCGCTCCCCCACGCCGATCACCGTGGCCCCCACCTCGGCCAACGCGCGCGCGAAGTGCCGCTGCGTCGGCGGGAACGCCGGCTCGACGAAGACCACGTTCACCCCGAGGAGGGTAACGTCCCAGGATGGCCGTCGCTGCCTTCGTCGCGCCCTTCCTCCTGCCGGCCACCGTGCGCTTCGTCGCCGCCGCGGCGCAACTGCCCGACGTCCGCCTCGGCGTGATCACCACCGTGCCCGCCGAGCACGTCCCGCCGGAGATCGCCCGGCACGCCGCGGGCCACTGGCGGATCGACGACCCGCTCGACCCGGGCCAGATCATCGCCGCCACGCGAGGGCTCACCGCCCAGATCGGGCCGGTGGAGCGGCTGGTCGGGGCGCTCGAACAGCTGCAGGTGCCGCTCGCGTACGCCCGGGAGGCCCTCGGCATCCCCGGCATGGACGTCGAGACGGCCTACAACGTGCGCGACAAGTCCCGCATGAAGCAGGTGCTGCGCGCCGCGGGCGTGCCGTGCGCCCGCCACCAGCTCGTCACCGACCCCGCCGAGGCGCTCGCGTTCGCCGACGCGATCGGGTTCCCGCTGGTCGCGAAGCCGCCCGCGGGCGCGGGGGCGCAGGCGACGTACCGGCTCGACGACGACGCCGCGCTGCGCAGCTGGCTCGCCGCCACGCCACTGGACCACGACACGCCGGGCCTGCTCGAGGAGTTCCTCGTCGGGGACGAGCACACCTTCGACAGCGTCACGATCGGCGGGCGCACCGTGTGGGCCTCGATCTCCGACTACGTGCCGCCGCCGCTGGAGGTGCTGCGCAACCCGTGGATCCAGTGGACGGTGGTGCTGCCGCGCGAGCTGGACGACCCGCGCTACGCCGGGATCGCCGACGTCGGCCCGGCCGCGCTGCGCGCGCTCGGGGTGCGCGACGCGCTGACCCACATGGAGTGGTTCCGCCGCCCCGACGGGTCGGTGGCGGTGTCCGAGGTGGGCGCCCGGCCGCCGGGGGCGCAGATCTCGTCGATGATCGGCTACGCCCACGAGGTGGACTTCCACCGGCTGTGGACCCGGCTCGTGATCCTCGGCGGGTTCGACCCGCCGGAGCGCCGCTACGCGGTGGGCACCGCCTACCTGCGCGGGCAGGGCCGGGGCCGGGTCCGCGCCGTGCACGGGGTGGACGAGCTGCAGCGCCGGATCGGCCACCTCGTCGTGGAGGCCCACCTGCCCGAGCCGGGCACCCCCGCGTCGACGGGCTACGAGGGCGAGGGGTACGTGATCGTCCGCCACCCGGAGACCGACGTGGTGCGCGACGCGCTCCGGCAGATCGTCGAGGGCATCCGGGTCGAGCTGGTGGAGGCCCAATGAGCGGCACCGTCGTGATGCTCTCCCCCGGTTTCCCGGCCGAGATGGCCTACTTCACGCACGCGCTCGCCTCGGCGGGAGCGCGGGTGATCGGGGTCGGCGACCAGCCGCCCTCCGACCTGCCCGCCCCGGCCCGCGACGCCCTCGCGCACTACGAGCACGTCCCCCTCGCCGACGAGGGCGCGGTGCTCACCGCGCTGCACGGGCTCGCCCGGCACGTGCACCTCGATCGGGTCGAGTGCCTGTGGGAGCCGTACATGCTGCTCGCAGCGCGGGTCAGGGAGGCGTTCGGGCTGCCCGGCATGGGGACGGCGCAGACGCTGCCGTTCCGCGACAAGGAGCGGATGAAGCAGGTGCTCGACGCGGCCGGCATCCGCACCCCGCGCCACGCGAGCGCCACGACCGTGGCGGGCGTGTGGGAAGCCGCCGAGCGGATCGGCTACCCGATCATCGTCAAGCCGATCGCGGGCGCGGGCTCCGCCGACACCTACCGCGTCGACTCCTCCGCCGAGCTCGCCGAGGTCCTGCCGCTGCTGCGGCACGTCCCGGAGGTCAGCGTCGAGGAGTTCGTCGACGGCGAGGAGCTCACGTTCGACACCGTCTGCGCCGACGGGCGGGTCCTGTTCGAGAACGTCATGTGGTACCGGCCGCGGCCGCTGCAGATGAAGCTCCACGAGTGGATCAGCCCGGTCTCGATCGCCCTGCGCGACCTCGACGTACCCGACCTCCAGCCGGGGCGACAGATGGGTGTCCGGGTGCTCGCCGCGCTCGGGTTCCGCACCGGCTTCACGCACATGGAGTGGTACCGCACCGCCTCCGGCGAGGCGGTGTTCGGCGAGATCGCCGCGCGGCCCCCCGGCGCCCGGGTCGTCGACCTCATGAACTACGCCACCGACGGCGACCTCTACGTGGCCTGGGCCGAGGCCGTGCTGCACGGCCACCTGCGCACCCCGCTGCACCACCGCTACAACGCGGGCTCGATCTTCAAGCGCGCCCGGGGCAGCGGCCGCATCACCCGCGTCGAGGGCCTCGACGCGCTGCGCGCCGCCTACGGCGACGACATCGTGCTCGTCGACCTGCTCCCGATCGGCGCCCCGCGCCGCGACTGGCGCGCCATGTTGATCTCCGACGGCTGGGTCGTCGTGCGCCACCACGAGCTGCAGCGGGTGATCGAGATGACCGAGCGGTTCGCCTCCGACCTGCGGCTCTACGCGGGCTGAGCGGCGCCGCGGATCAGACGAGCAGCTGGAGCACGGGGGCGCCGAGCTCGCCGAGCCAGCCGGCCAACGCCTGCAGCGGCTCGACGAGAGCCGCGCCGGCCGCCGCGAGCGCGCCGGTGGCCGACAGCAGCCGGGTCAGCCGCTCGAGCGCGCCGGCGATCCGCGACCGGTCGGGACGCCCGGCCGCGAGCCCGGCATCGATCTCGTCGACCTCGGCCCGGGCGGCCACGGCGCTCCGCCCGTCCAGGCCCGCCCGCTCGACCGAACGCCGCAGGTGCCGGGAGATCTGCCGCCCGACCTCCGGGTCGCCGACGTAGCCGTGCTGGCCGCCGGACAGGTGCATGTCGCCGGCCACGTTGTTGATCTGATTGGCGTGCCGGCTGCCGATGTGGAACGTCATCGGGTCTCCTCGAAGCGGGTGGGTTCGCCGGTCACAGCGCCCTCGACCACAGCGCCCTCGACCACAGCGCCGTCCATCACAGGGGCAACGACCGGTGCACGCGGCGCCGGCGCGCCGTCGCCACCACGTGCTGGACGATGCCGATCACGGTCACGACGACGCCGATCGCGGCGAGCGCCCATCCGAGCAGGCCGGCCGGGACGCCGAACACGGGCGGGCCGAAGGGGTTCGTCGATGGCCCCACGGCGCCGCCGTTCAGACCGTCCACGATCTGCGACATGAAGCCGATCACCGCGGCCGCGAACACCGCGGCCCCGGCGAGGAAGAGGACGGCGCCGACGCCGATCAGCCGCCGCCCCCGGGTGCGGGCGGCCGCGATCTCGCGGAGCAGGCCGTCGCGCTGCTGGTGGTAGTAGTTGCCGCCGACGTTGATGATGGCCTCGCCCAGCTGGCGGTCGATGTCGTAGCGCACCCCGCCGCCCACCGGTCCTGCGCCTGGACCACCGCCCGGACCGCCGCCCTCGTAGCGCATGCGGACCACGGCGAACTCGACGACGTCGCCCGGGTGGAGTTCGCGCCACCCGTGCACCGGTCGGCCGTTGACGAACGTGCCCCCGGACGAACCCAGGTCCTCGACCACCACCTGACCGCCGGCGACGGTGGGCGCGGCGTGCCTGCGGCTCACGTGCCGGTCGGCCAGCCCGACGTCCGCCCCGGGGCCCCGGCCGACGAGGAGGAACCCGTCCGCGAGCCCGAACCGGCGTCCGGCCAGCGGTCCGGGGGCGAGGCCCACCAGGGTGGATGCCGCGGGTGTCGACGCTGTGGTCATGAGCGGGCTCCTCGTACCGCCGTGCCCCGGGAATCGGGCCTCTCCACCCGAGGAGGAGGCGGTTGCCGCCCGCCAGATACACCGGATGGCGCACGCGATCCCCCGCGGCCCTGAGCCGGTCGGTGGCACGGCGGCGCGCGGGGTTCAGCCCTCGTGGTCGACGGGGCCTCCGGCTCCAGCCCCAGCAGGTCGGTGACGACGTGGGCCGGCCGCTGCAGCGGGTATCGGCGTCCACGCAGCGATCGCGTGCGCCACACGCGGCCGGTCGACGAGGTTCGGGGTCGGCGCGGGCGCCGTCCGCCCGTGGTGGCGCTCCCCCGCGCTACGCGGGCCGGGTGAGCGCCTTCTGGTCGGCCACCCACAGGCCCACGAGCCCGCGGAAGTGCGCGACGAACCGGTCGTGCTCGTGCGGCGGGTAGGTGCTGCGGACGGTCTCGACGAGCAGGTCGTCGAAGTCCGGGCCGTCGACCCACTCCAGCACCACCTCCCCGAGGTGGCTCATCCGGCTCTCGCAGAAGTCGAGGTAGCGGTCGGTCTCGAAGTAGTCGTCGGCGAGCTTGCGGTACGCGGCGAGCTTCTCGCCGTAGGACAGGTCATCCCGGTCGGCGATGGCGAAGTAGTCCCGCATGCCCAGGTCCAGGCGCGGCGTGCGGCCGGTGACGAGCGCGAACACCGACCAGCGCACCAGCGCCGTCATCGCCCAG
>NZ_DATGOP010000151.1:0-4243 GCF_035305885.1 Pseudonocardia sp. | reverse complement strand
GTGCAGGATCACCGTGTCGCCGACGGCGACGTTGGTGACCCCCTCGCCCACGGCGTGGACCCAGCCCGCGTTCTCGTGCCCGATCACGTACGGCAGCCGCGGGTTCATCGCCGCGGCCCATTGCCCTTCCAGGATGTGCAGGTCGGTGCGGCACACCCCGGCCCCGCCGACCTTGACGATCACGTCCAACGGGCCCTGGATCTCCGGCTCCGGGATGTCGTCGATCTTCGGGTCGGTGTGGTAGTCGTGCACCCGGACGGCCTTCACCCGCGCACCTCCTCGTGGCGTCGTTGCCTCCCCCCGATTCACGCTCCGTGCGTGGACGATCTCAAGGCCGCCGATTCCGCGGAGCGAGAAAACGGACATCGCGCCCCGCCATGAGGAGAGGTTGTTACCGGCGAGTAGCCTTGTGGCGGTGACGACAGAGCCGAGCTGGGTCGCCGCGACGATGCAGCAGACGGTCCCGTGGGTGGGCACGGCCGGGATCGAGTTCGTCGAGGTGACCCCCGACCGGGTGGTCGTGCGCCTCCCGGACGACCCCGCGCTGCGCAACCACGTCGGCGGCCCGCACGCCGCGATGATCTTCGGCCTCGGCGAGACCGCGTCGGGCGCCGTCACGCTGGCCGCGTTCGCCCCGGCCCTGGAGCGCGCGACCCCGCTGCCGGTCCGGTCCGAGATCGCCTACCGGCGTGTCGCCCGCGGGACGTTGACGGCGGTCGCGCAGCCGGCCCGTCCGGCCGGGGAGGTCCTCGCCGAGCTCGAGGCGGGCAGCCGCCCCGAGTTCGACGTCCGCGTCACCGTCACCGACGCCGAGGGCGGGGAGACCACCCGCATGACGGTCGTCTGGACGCTGCGCCCGCACCGGTAGGGACAGCGACCCGCGCGCGGACACCCCAGGAGGACTACCGTCCCGCAAGTGCGCGTCGTGATCGCAGGTGGACACGGGAAGATCGGGTTGCGGCTGGCGGCCCTCCTCGCGGGGCGCGGTGACCGGGTGACCGGGGTGGTGCGCAACCCGGACCACGGCCCCGACCTCGAACAGGCGGGCGCGACGGCCGCCGTGCTCGACCTGGAGGCGGCGCGCGCCGACGAGCTCGCCGCCGTGGTCGAGGGCGCCGACGCCGTCGTGTTCGCCGCCGGCGCCGGGCCGGGCAGCGGGGCCGCCCGCAAGGACACCGTCGACCGGGCGGCCGCCGTGCTGCTGGCCGACGCGGCGCGGATCGCGGGCGTGCGCCGCTACCTGCTGGTCTCCTCGATGGGCGTGGACGATCCGCCCGCACCGGATCGGGGCGAGGTCTGGGCGGCCTACATCGCCGCCAAGAAGGCGTCCGAGGAGGCGATCCGGGCGGCCGACCACCTCGATTGGACGATCCTGCGGCCGGGCTCCCTCACCGACGACCCGGGCGTCGGCAAGGTGCTGCTCGCCCCGCCGCCGGTGCCGCCGGGCAGCGTCACCCGCGACGACACGGCGGCCGTGCTGGCCGGGCTGCTGGACCACCCCGGCAGCGCGGGCAAGATCCTGGAACTGCGGGAAGGGACGACCGACGTGCTCGAGGCCGTGGCGGGGGTGTCGTGATGGCGGACGTTGACGTCATCGTGCTGGGCGGTGGCCCGACGGGGGAGAACGTCGCCGACTACGCCGTCCGCGCCGGCCTCTCGGCGCTGATCGTCGAGTCGGAGCTGCTCGGCGGGGAGTGCTCGTACTGGGCCTGCATCCCGTCGAAGGCGCTGCTGCGGACCGGGCACGCGGTGGCGGCGCTGCGGCGGTTGCCCGGGACGACGGCCGAGTTCGACCCGCAGGCGGTGCTCGCGCGCCGCGACTCGTTCACCGGCGGCTGGAACGACGAGGGCCAGGTCGAGTGGGCCACCGGTGCCGGCATCCGGGTGCTGCGCGGGACGGGCCGGATCGTCGGCGAGCGCACCGTCGAGGTCGACGGCCCCGCGGGCCGGGAGACGCTCGTCGCCCGCCGGGCCGTCGTGGTGTGCACCGGCAGCGTGCCGACCACCCCCGCAGTCCCCGGCCTGGACGGCGTGCGCACGTGGGGCTCCCGCGACGCCACGTCGGCCAAGGAGATCCCGCCCCGGCTGGGCGTGCTCGGCGGCGGCGTCGTCGGCTGCGAGATGGCGCAGGCGTTCCAGCGGCTCGGCTCGCAGGTCGTGCTCCTGCAGCGCGGCCCGCGGCTGCTGCCCGCGATGGAGCCGTTCGCGGGGGAGCGGGTGGCCGCGGCGCTGCGCGAGGAGGGCGTCGACGTGCGCCTGCAGCACGCGCTCGAGTCGGTGGCTGCCGCGGGCGACCAGGTCGAGCTGCGCACGAGCGACGGCCCGGTCGTCGTCGACGAGCTGCTCGTGGCCACCGGGCGCAGGCCGAACACGGCCTCGATCGGGGTGGAGGCGGTGGGCCTCGAGCCGGGGAAGCCGCTCGCCGTGGACGACACCGGGCTGGTCGAGGGGGTGGCGGGCGAGTGGCTCTACGCCGCGGGCGACGTCACCGGCCGGAAGCTGCTCACCCACCAGGGCAAGTACGAGGCCCGGATCGTCGGCGCGGCGATCGGCGCCCGCGCGTCGGGCGAGGAGCTCGACACCGGGCCGTGGGGCGAGCACGTCAGCACGGCCGACCACCGAGCGGTGCCGCAGGTGGTCTTCACCGACCCCGAGGTCGCCGCGGTGGGGCGGACCGAGGCCCAGGCTCGTTCCGAGGGCATCGACGTGCGGGTGGTCGACCTGCCGATCGCCGTCGCGGGGTCGTCGCTGCAGGCCGACGGCTACGACGGGGCGGCGCGCATGGTCGTCGACACCGCCCGCGGGGTTCTCGTCGGTGTGACGTTCGTGGGTCAGGACGTGGCCGAGATGATCCACGCCGCGACGATCGCGATCGTCGGCGAGGTGCCGTTGCAGCGGCTCTGGCACGCCGTGCCCGCGTTCCCGACGATGAGCGAGGTGTGGCTGCGCCTGCTGGAGGCGTACCGGGCGGAGGCGTGAGCGCGGCTCACGCCGACTGGGAGAGGGCGGCCGCGATGCCCAGGGTGGCGGCCATGACCGCCACCTCGACCCCGGCCCATCGCAGCACCGGCGTGCGCCCGGCGGCGAGCCTGCGCCGGGCGGTCCAGCCGAGGAGCCCGAGCAGCACGAGGCAGACCGCCTTCGCGATCACGAGCGCGCCGTAGCTCGTGGTCACGAGCTCGTCCCACGATCCGAGCCGGATGAGTGCCGTGACCACGCCCGTCACCGCGACCGCGCCGAGGCACCAGCCGGCGAGGCGGGAGAAGCGGGGCAGGACGGGATCGAGCAGCGCGCGGTGGCGCGCCACGAGCACGAGCACGACCGCGAGCCCGCCCACCCAGAGCGCGGCCCCGACCACGTGCACGCCGATCGACATGATCGCGAGCTGGTGGTCGGGGTGGGTGCCCGCGTGGCCGGTGACGGCGGGGGTGACCAGGCCGAGCAGCGCGGCCACCATCGGCACCCGCGCCTGGACGCGCGTGGGGTCGCGCATCCGCACGACCGCGCAGGCGATGAGCGCCGCGACGCAGATCGCGGTGAGCACCAGGCCGCGCCCGCCGGCGAGCCGGGTGACGAAGCTGCCGATCTCCCCGGCGTCCAGCTGCCCGAGCGGCCTGCCGAACGCGTCGGCGGCGCGGAACATGGTGCCGACGAGCACGAGCACCAGCCAGGCGCCCGCCACGGCGACCAGCGCGCGGTCGGCGGTAGCCCGCACCTGCTGGCGGGGGCGCAGGGCCGAGCCGGGCAGGTGGCGGGGACCGGGCAGCAGCAGGGCGACCAGGGTGAGACCGACGCACGCGACGCCCGCGACGTCCATCCCGGACCTGGTGACCGACGAGCCGAGCAGCACCGGCAGCGACGTGCGCGCCAGCGCCCCGGTGAGCACGCTCGCCGCGAGGGCGGCGGCGACCACGAGGCCCGCCCACCCGACCGGCCGGAGCCGGTCGAGCGGACGCGCTCCCGCGGTCGGCGGGGTCACGACCGACCCAGCCGCAGCGCCGCGACGACCCCGCCGCCGACGAGGACGACGGCGCCGAGGATCCAGGGCCAGATCGGCGTGCCACCGTTCTCGCCGCCGGCACCGCCACCCTCGGCCGGCGGCGCGGCGGCGGGCGCCGGTTCGGACGCGGGGGCCGACGCGGGCGCCTCGGCGCCCGCCCCCGGCCCGGGGGTCGTGAGCGTGAACGACACCTCGCCGGAGACGGGGTGACCGTCCGCCGACACGACCCGATAGCCGATCTTG
>NZ_DATGOP010000150.1:0-84489 GCF_035305885.1 Pseudonocardia sp. | reverse complement strand
TTCCCCGGGGACGAGCACCTCGAGCGCCGCATCCGGGCCTACATCCGCTGGAACGCGGCCGTGATGGTGCACCGCACCAACGTCGAACGCGGCACCGGTGGCCACATCGGCTCGTACGCCTCCGCAGCGGCGCAGTACGAGGTCGGGTTCAACCACTTCTTCCGCGGCAAGGACCACCCCGGCGGTGGAGACCAGGTGTACTTCCAGGGGCACGCTGCTCCCGGCGTCTACGCCCGCGCGTTCATCGAGGGTCGCCTCACGGCCGACGACCTCGACTCGTTCCGCCAGGAAAAGTCTGGCCCCGGTCGCGGCCTCAGCAGCTACCCGCACCCGCGCCTCATGCCCGACCTGTGGGAGTTCCCGACGGTGTCGATGGGCCTCGGCCCGGCGTCGGCCATCTATCAGGCCTGGACCAACCGCTACATGCACAACCGCGGCATCAAAGAAACCGACCAGCAGCACATGTGGGCGTACCTCGGCGACGGCGAGATGGACGAGCCGGAGAGCCGCGGCATGCTGCAGCTTGCCGCCAACCAGAGCCTCGACAACCTCACCTTCGTGGTGAACTGCAACCTTCAGCGCCTTGACGGCCCGGTGCGCGGCAACGGCAAGATCATCCAGGAGCTCGAGGCGTTCTTCCGCGGGGCGGGCTGGAACGTCATCAAGGTGATCTGGGGTCGCGAGTGGGACGCGCTGCTGCACGCCGACCGCGACGGCGCGCTCATCAACCTGATGAACCAGACGCCCGACGGCGACTACCAGACCTACAAGGCCAACGACGGCGGGTACGTCCGCGAGCACTTCTTCGGCCGCGACCCGCGCACGAAGGCGCTCGTCGAGCCGATGACCGACGAGCAGATCTGGAACCTCAAACGCGGTGGCCACGACTACCGCAAGGTCTACGCGGCGTACGCGGCGGCGATGGAGCACCACGGCCAGCCCACGGTGATCCTCGCCAAGACCATCAAGGGCTACGGCGTGGGCCCGAGCTTCGCCGGGCGCAACGCCACCCACCAGATGAAGAAGCTCTCGCTGGCCGACCTCAAGCAGTTCCGCGACGAGCAGCGGATCCCGATCTCCGACGCCGCGCTGGAGGAGAACCCCTACCTCCCGCCGTACTACCACCCCGGCGAGGACGACCCGGCGATCCAGTACATGCGCGAGCGCAGGCGCGCCCTCGGCGGGCCGGTGCCCGAGCGGCGGACCAGGTCGAAGGCGCTGGTGCTGCCCGGCGACAAGGTCTACGAGGTGATCCGCAAGGGCTCGGGCAAGCAGGAGGTCGCCACCACGATGGCGTTCGTCCGGCTGCTGCGCGAGCTGGTGAAGGACCCCGAGATCGGCCCGCGGTTCGTGCCGATCATCCCGGACGAGGCGCGCACGTTCGGGATGGACTCGATGTTCCCGACCCAGAAGATCTACAACCCGCACGGCCAGCAGTACACGTCCGTGGACGCCTCCCAGCTGCTCGCCTACCGCGAGTCCGAGCAGGGGCAGCTGCTGCACGAGGGCATCAACGAGGCGGGGTCGGTCGGCTCGTTCACCGCGGCGGGCACCTCGTACGCCACGCACGGCGAACCGATGATCCCGGTCTACGTGTTCTACTCGATGTTCGGGTTCCAGCGGACCGGCGACTCGATCTGGGCCGCGGCCGACCAGATGGCCCGCGGGTTCCTCATCGGCGCCACGGCGGGGCGGACCACGCTCACCGGCGAGGGCCTGCAGCACAACGACGGGCACTCGCAGCTGCTCGCGGCGACCAACCCGGCGGTCGTGGCCTACGACCCGGCGTTCTCGTACGAGGTGGCGCACATCGTCAAGGACGGGCTGCGCCGCATGGTCGGTGAGGACCCGGAGAACGTCATCTACTACCTCACCGTCTACAACGAGCCCTACGTCCAGCCGGCCGAGCCGGAGGACCTCGACGTCGAGGGGCTGCTGCGCGGCATCTACCGCTACGCGGCCAGCCCGCGCAGCGAGGGGCCGCAGGTTCGACTGCTCGCCTCGGGCGTCGCGGTGCCGTGGGCGCTGCGGGCCCGCGACCTGCTCGCCGAGCAGTGGGGCGTGGGCGCCGAGGTCTGGTCGGTGACGTCGTGGGGGGAGCTGCGCCGCGACGGCGTCGAGTGCGAGCGGCACAACCTCCTGCACCCCGACGCCGAGCCGCGCGTCCCCTACATCAGCGAGGCGCTGGCCGGGGACGCCCCGGTCGTCGCGACCTCGGACTGGATGCGCGCGCTGCCCGACCTGGTGCGCCAGTGGGTGCCGGCGCCGTTCGCCAGCCTCGGCACCGACGGGTTCGGACTGTCCGACACCCGGCCCGCGGTGCGGCGGCACTTCAACGTCGACGCCGAGTCGATCACGGTCGCCGCGCTCGCGACCCTGGCCTCGCGCGGGGAGTTCGACCGCGCGGCCGTGGCCGAGGCCGCCGCGAAGTACCGCATCGACGACCCGCAGGCGGCCGGGCCGCAGACCAGCGACAGCGGCGTGGCCTGAGAGCACGCGAGCAGCGGGGAGCCGCGTTTTCCGCCCTTCCGGGGGACGGAACGAGGCTCCCCGCTTCGCATTTGCCGGAAAATCACTGGTCATTGACTCTCGGCAGGGAGGCCCGAACACGATACGCTCCGCCCCGACGCCGACAGCGGGTGATCGCAGACGGTGTCCCGACCGGGGCGCGGAGCGTTCGCGCCAGGCGGCGCGAGGCCGGGGGCAGTGCCCCGGCACAGGTACGAGGAGAGCAGGAATGGCAGAGGGCACCGTCAAGTGGTTCAACAGCGAGAAGGGCTACGGCTTCCTCGCTCCTGACGGTGGTGGCGCGGACGTTTTCGTGCACTACTCGGCGATCCAGACCAACGGGTACAAGAGCCTCGACGAGGGGCAGCGCGTGTCGTTCGACATCGAGCAGGGTCAGAAGGGTCCGCAGGCCAGCAAGGTCACTCCGCTCAGCTGAGAGCCGTCATCCCGGGTCCCGGCGCGGTGGCGCCGGTCGACCCCTTCCGTCCCGGGAGCGCTTGACGCTCCGGGAAGAGTTCCGGGCCACGGGCCCGTTGATCCACGGTCACCCCCACGGCAGCGCGCCGTGCGATGCTGCCCCGCGTGACCGATGACGGGACGCGGGCGTCGTCCGGGGTGTCCCCGGCCACCTTGCGCAAGCTCGAACTGGCCGCGGGCGACCTGGCCGCCGCGTGCCTCGCGGCCATGGCGCAGCGTCAACCGTGGTTCGCTCGCCTGTCGGCGGATCTGCGGGCAGGCATCCAGCTGGTCACGCAGACCGGCGTGGCCAACTTCGTGGCCTGGATGGGCAAGGGCGGGGCCGGGGACGCCCACGGGGCGCCCCGGCTCACCGCCGAGGCGTTCCGCATCGCACCGCGCGATCTCGCGCGCCGGCTGACGCTGTCGCAGACCGTCGACCTCGTCCGCATCGCGACCGAGGTCTTCGAGGAGCACCTGCCGCCGCTCGCGGCCGACGAGGCCGAGCGGCGGGCGCTCGTCGAAGGCGTTCTGCGGTTCGGCCGGGAGATCGCGTTCGCCGCCGCGACCGTGTACGCGGGCGAGGCGGAGAGCCGGGGCGCGTGGGACGCCCGCGTCGAGGCGCTGGTCGTCGACGCGGTGGTCCGCGGGCCCGGCGCCGAGTCCGGCAGCACGGTGCGCAGCTGGGTCGACGGCCTGGTCTCGCGCGCGTCCGCGCTCGGCTGGGACCCCACCGAGCCGCTGCGCGTCGTCGTGGGCAGCCCCGCGCCGGAGGCGCACGAGGAGCTGCTGTCGGAGCTGCGGCGGGAGGCCGACCGCTCCGGGCAGTCGGTGCTGGTCGGGGTGCAGGGCAACCGCCTCGTGGTGCTGCTGTCCGAGCCGCCGGGCCTCGACACCGGCGGCGACATCGGCACGGTCGTCGAGGCGTTCGGACCGGGCCCGGTGGTCGTGGGGCCGCGGGCCGACGACCTGCCCGGCGCCCACGCGAGCGCCCGCGACGCCCTCGCCGGCCTGCGCGCGGCCCCGGCGCGCCCGGACGCCCCGCGCCCGGTGCTCGCCGACGACCTGCTGCCCGAGCGCGCCCTCGCCGGCGACGCCGTCGCCCACCGCAAGCTGGTCGCGACCGCGATCGAGCCGGTGGTCGCGGCGGGCGGGGAGCTGCTCGTGACGCTCGCGGCGTTCCTGGAGAGCGGCAACGCGCTCGAGGCGTGCGCGCGGGCGCTGTTCGTGCACCCCAACACCGTGCGGTACCGGCTGCGCCGGGTGAGCGAGCTCACCGGGCTGCGCCCGACCGACCCGCGCGACGCGTTCGTGCTGCGCATCGCGCTGCTCCTGTGGCGGCTCCACTCCCTCGACACGCCGTCCTGAGCTGGGCAGATCCAACAATCCGACGGGCGTCGACACCGGCCGTACCCCGATCTTGGGGTCGAGGTCTTTGGAGGAAACCTCCAAAACCCCTCCCGGGAGTTGGTGCGCGCGACGCATTCCGGTCGCACCCCGGTCCCCGGTTTCCTGGCTCTGTGATCGCCCTGCTCGCACCCGGCCAGGGATCCCAGACCCCGGGCATGCTCGCCCCGTGGCTCGACGACCCCGCGGCCGAGGAGACGCTCGCCCGATGGTCCGACGCCACCGGTCTCGACCTGCGCAGGCTCGGCACCACCGCCGACGCCGACGAGATCAAGGACACCGCCGTCACGCAGCCGCTGGTGGTGGCGGGCGCGCTGCTCGCCGCGGCCCGCCTCACCGACCGCGTGTCGCTTCCCGCCGCCGCGCCCGCCGCGGGCCACTCCGTCGGGGAGCTGGCCGCGGCCGCGGTCGCCGAGGTGCTGACCCCGGACGCGGCCGTGTCGCTCGCCGCCGTGCGCGGCCGCGAGATGGCCGCCGCGTGCGCGCTCGCCCCGACGGGCATGAGCGCGGTGCTCGGTGGGAAACCCGACGAGGTGCTGGCGAAGCTCGCCGAGCTGGGATTGGACCCGGCCAACCGCAACGGGGCCGGTCAGGTCGTCGCGGCCGGACCGCAGGCCGCGCTCGCCGAGCTCGCGGCCGCCCCGCCGGAGCGGGCGAGGGTGATCCCGCTCCCGGTGGCCGGCGCGTTCCACACCCGGTTCATGGCGCCCGCCGAGGAGGCCATGCGCGCCCACGCCGAGAAGGTCACCCCGGCCGATCCGGTGCGGCCGCTGTTGTCGAACGCCGACGGCGCGGTCGTCACCGACGGCGGGGAGGCGCTGCGCAGGCTCGTCGCCCAGGTCACCCGCCCGGTGCGCTGGGACGCCTGCATGGCCCGCCTGCGCGAGCTCGGCGTCACGGCCGTGATCGAGCTGCCGCCCGCCGGCACGCTGGTCGGCCTCGTCAAGCGCGACCTCAAGGGCACGGCGACGCTGGCCCTCAAGACGCCCGACGACCTCGACAAGGCCGTCGACCTCATCACCGAACACGCGGGAGCCGACACGTGACGCGCACCAAGAAGCTCCGGACCGCCCCGCCGGTTGCCGGCGCCCGGCTCCTCGGCCTGGGCAGCACGCAGCCGGAGAACGTCGTCACCAACGACGACCTCGCGCAGCGGATGGACACCAACGACCAGTGGATCCGCGAGCGGGTGGGCATCCGGAGCCGCCGGATCGCCGAGGAGGGCACGCTGCTGGTCGACATGGCCGCCGAGGCGGGCGCCCGCGCCGTGAAGGACTCGGGGCTCGCGCCCACCGAGATCGACACGGTGATCGTCGCGACCTGCACGATGCCCAACGGCATCCCGAACGCCGCCGCGCAGACCGCGGACCGGATCGGCATCCCCGCGCCGGGCGCGTTCGACCTCAACGCCGCGTGCGCCGGCTTCTGCTACGGCGTCGGCACGGCCGCCGACCTGGTGCGCGCCGGGTCGTCGCGCCACGTGCTGGTGATCGGCGCGGAGAAGCTGTCGGACTGGGTGGACTGGACCGACCGCTCCACCGCGATCATCTTCGCCGACGGGGCGGGCGCCGCGGTGCTGGGCCCGGCGACCGACGACGAGTCGGTCGGCGTCGGCCCGCTCACGTGGGGCAGCGCGGGCGACATGGCCCAGACCATCCACATCAAGCCCGACACGAACGCCCTGTTCCAGGAGGGGCAGGCGGTCTTCCGCTGGGCCACCACCAAGATCGCGCCGGTAGCGCTGAAGGCGGTCGAGGCCGCCGGGCTCGAGCCCGCCGACATCGACGTGTTCGTGCCCCACCAGGCCAACCTGCGCATCGTCGACGCCGTGGCCAAGCGGCTGCGCAAGGAGGGTGCCCGCGAGGACATGGTCGTCGCCGACGACATCGTGCACTCGGGGAACACCTCGTCGGCGTCGATCCCGCTCGCCATGGACCACATGCGGGCCGACGGGCGCCTGCGGTCGGGGGACGTCGTGCTGCTCGCCGGCTTCGGCGCGGGCCTGTCCTTCGCGGCGCAGGTCGTCATCTGCCCCTAGGATCCCCTCGCTCTTCCCAGTCCACGACCCCAGAAGAAGGAGAGAACACCGTGGCCGACAACAACGAGATCCTCAGCGGGCTCGCCGAGATCGTCGAGGAGGTCGCCGGCATCGACACCGCCGAGGTGACGCCGGAGAAGTCGTTCGTCGACGACCTGGACATCGACTCGCTGTCGATGGTGGAGATCGCCGTGCAGGCCGAGGACAAGTTCGGCGTGAAGATCCCCGACGACCAGCTCGCCGAGCTCAAGACCGTCGCCGACGCCGTCGACTACATCGCGAAGAACCAGTGACCCGCTGCGGCGGGACCGGGAGGGATCATGAGCTCTGAGGTCGAGGTCGTCATCACCGGGCTCGGCGCGACGACCCCGCTCGGTGGGGACGTCGCATCGACCTGGGAGGGCATGCTCAGCGGCCGTTCGGGGGTCCGGCGGATCGACCGCGACTTCGACTGGATCGACCGGTACGACCTGCCGGTGCGGATCGGCGCGCCGCTGGCCGTCGAGCCCAGCGAGGTCCTGCCTCGGGTGCAGGCCCGCCGGCTGGACCGGGTGGAACAGCTGGCCCTCGTCGCCGCCAAGGAGGCGTGGGCGGACGCCGGGTCGCCCGAGGTGGACCCGGTGCGGCTCGGCGTGGTGGTGGGCACCGGCATCGGCGGCGTCACCACCCTGCTCGCGCAGGACGACCTGCTCGAGTCCGAGGGTCTGCGCAAGGTCTCCCCGCTGACGGTGCCGATGCTGATGCCGAACGGGCCCGCCGCGTGGATCAGCCTCGAGTTCGGCGCCCAGGGCGGCGTGCACGCGCCGGTCTCGGCGTGCGCCACCGGGGCGGAGGCACTGGCCTGGGCGCTCATGCTGATGCGCAACGGCGAGCTGGACGTCGTCATCGCCGGCGGCGCGGAGGCCTGCATCACCCAGCTGACGGTCGCCGGGTTCGCGCAATCGCGCACGCTGTCGCAGCGCAACGACGAGCCGGAGCGCGCCTCCCGGCCGTTCGACACCCAGCGCGACGGGTTCGTGCTCGGGGAGGGCGCCGGGGTCATGGTGCTGGAGCGGGCCGAGTTCGCGGCCGCGCGCGGCGCCGCGGTCCACGCCCGCCTCGCCGGCGCCGGGCTGACCGCCGACGCCTACCACATCACCGGGCCGGAGCCCGAGGGCATCGGGCAGTCGCGGGCGATCGCCAAGGCGGTGCGCGACGCCGGGCTCGAGCCCACCGACGTCGGCCACGTGAACTGCCACGCCACCTCCACGGTGGCTGGTGACGTGGGCGAGACCCGGGCCGTGCGCAAGGCCCTCGGTGACCACCCGGTGCTCACCGCGCCGAAGAGCTCCTTCGGTCACCTCGTCGGGGCGGCCGGCGCGGTCGAGAGCATCATCACGGTCCTCTCGGTCAAGGAGGGGATCATCCCGGCCACGCTCAACCTCGACGAGCTCGACCCCGGCGTGGAGCTCGACGTGGTGGCCGGTGAGCCGCGCAAGGTCGACCTGCAGGCCGCGGTCTGCGACTCGTTCGGCTTCG
The DNA here is from genome assembly GCF_035305885.1 of Pseudonocardia sp. Lineage (GTDB taxonomy): Bacteria > Actinomycetota > Actinomycetes > Mycobacteriales > Pseudonocardiaceae > Pseudonocardia. The sequence goes on along the minus strand of NZ_DATGOP010000150.1, from coordinate 76,562 downwards.
GCGGCCACAACGCCGCGCTCACCTTCACGAAGGCCTAGCGGCGCGGGCTCAGCACCTCTCACGCGCGGAACTGCCGCCCCCGGTCAGGTCGATCAGGGGCGGCGTTCCGCGCATCGGCAGCGTGGAGCGCCAACAGATGCGGGTGGCCGGCAGGTCCGGCGGGGCCTTCTCCACCGCCTGGCTGCTGATGAACCGCACCCGCACCAGCAACGTCCCGTCGGGGTCGCGGTCGATGCGGTCGACGCGGATCGACCCGTCCCGGGTCGTCGCGTAGGCCTCGAGCCACTCCTCCTCGCCGAGCGCCTCGGCCCGCTCCGGCACCACCGTGGTGCGCCACAGCTCGTAGTCGCGGCCGTTGATGGCGTCGTAGTGGCGCTGCAGCTGAGCGCGCACCGCCTCCCCGTCCGGGTCGGCCGCCGCGTCGGGGGACAGCTCCACCTCGCTCGGCCCGACCCCCTCGGCCGGCACCTCCGGTGGCTCGAGGCCGTCGCGCGACGCGAGCGCCACGGCGCCGCCCACCACCACGATCGCCGCGAGGACGACACCGACGGCCGTCGCCACCGTCCGCGTCACCGGGCCACGCCGCTCGCGCCCACCGCACACCCCCTCCGGGTTGATCGACGATCAGTGTGCCCGGCGCGGCCCGGACCGGCCAAACCACGGCGTGTCGGGGTGCGGACCCGCTAGTGCACGCCCTCCATGTGCCGGGAGATCCACGGGCTGATCGCGAGCACGACGAGCCCGATCACGATCACCACCAGGCCGTTCACACCGAAGTAGGCGAACTCGGCGTCCACCGAGTAGAACTGCGCGAGCACCCCGGACAGCGACGTCCCGAGGCCGACCGAGAAGAAGTACAGGGCCATCATCTGGGCCCGGAACGCCTCGGGGGCGAGCTTCGTGGTGACCGACAGCCCGATCGGTGACAGCAGCAGCTCGGACACCGCGAACAGGCCGAGGATCACGAGCACGGCGAGCGCGGGCGTGCTGCGCCCGGTGCCGCCCGCGAAGATCAGGAAGGCGAGGAACGCGACGCCCATGCCGATCACCCCGTAGGCGAACTTGCGCGGGGTCGACGGCGCCCGCCGGTCCAGCCGCGTCCACATCGCCGCGAACACCGGGGACAGGATGATGATCCAGATCGGCTCGAGGGAGCCGATCCAGGACGAGGGCGCGGTCCAGCCGAAGATGTTCCAGTTCATCCGCTCGTCGGAGTACACCGCGAGCACCGTGAAGATCTGCTGGAACAGCGACCAGAACGCGACGTTCGCGACGAACAGCGGGATGTAGGCGCGCACCTTGGTGTGCTCGCCCTGCGTCACCTTCGAGCTCGTGAGCATCGTGGCGAAGTAGGCGATCGAGGCGAGCACCAGCACCGCGCTGATCGCGCGGGGCAGGGCGGCGAGCGTCACCACGCCGGTGAGCGCCACGACGGCCACCACCACGACGATCGCGACCCCTGTGCCGATCGCCTTCGGGCGCGCGGCGGGCGGCAGCGGGTTGGGCGCGTGCTTGCCCGCGGCGCCGAGGTTGCGGCGGAACGCGGCGTACTGGGCGAGGCCGAGCGCCATGCCGACGGCCGCCGCCCCGAACCCGACGTGGAACCCGATGTTGTCCTGCAGCAGGCCGGTGACGAGCGGCCCGACGAACGCCCCGAGGTTGATCCCCAGGTAGAACAGCGTGAACCCGCCGTCGGCGCGCGGATCGCCCTTCGCGTAGAGGGTGCCGAGCAGCGACGACGCGTTGGCCTTCAGCGCCCCGCTGCCCAGGGCGACGAGCACGAGCCCGGCCGCGACCCCGGACAGGCCCGGCAGCACGGCGAGCGCGAGGTGGCCCAGCATGACGACGACGCCGCCGTAGAAAACCATGCGCTCCATGCCGAGCACCCGGTCGGCGAGCCACCCGCCCAGCACCGTGCTGAGGTAGACGGTGCCGCCGTAGGCGCCCACGATGCCGGTCGCGGTGGCCTGCGGCAGGCCGAGGCCGCCCTCCTCCAGGCTGTAGTAGAGGTAGTAGCCCAGGATGAGGAGCATCCCGTAGAACGAGAACCGCTCCCACAGCTCGACGCCGAACAGGTTGGTGAGCCCGATCGGGTGGCCGAACACGGTCCGGTCCGGCACGCCGGCGGGCTGCGCGGTCCCGGTCACCGCTGCCCCCTTCCGCTCTCGCAGGACCGACGGGGGATCGCCCCGCCGCGTCACGGGAGCAGGCTAGGTGCCGAAACGAAACAGTGCCGCCCGGCGGGGCGCCGTGCCCGCCCGGGCGGCCCGGTCGTCACCCGACCTGGTGAAGCAGCGTTCCGGCGGCCCCGTCCCCGGCCAGCCGGAACGGCTCGAGGGCGTCGTCCCAGGCCGAGCCGAGCAGCTCGTGCACCCGCCCGGCGAGGCGGCTCGCCGGGACCTCGGCCAGCAGGCTGCGCAGCCGGTCCTCCCCCACCACGATGTCGCCGTTGGCGCTGGTGCGGCCGTTCCACAGGCCCAGGTTGGGCACGTGGCAGAACCGCTCGCCGTCGACCCCCGGGCTGGGTTCCTCGGTGACCTCGAACCGCAGCATCGGCCACGCCCGCAGCGCCCCCGCCAGCGCACCACCGCTGCCCGCCGGTCCGGTCCAACTGCACTCGGCGCGCAATTGCCCGGGGGCGGCGGGTTGGGGAGACCACTGCAGCGAGACCTTGGTACCGAGCACGCCGGAAATCGCCCACTCGACGTGCGGGCAGACCGCAGTTGGCGACGAATGGATGAAAACCACGCCGCGTGCGTTCACTGCAGACCTCCAACGTCGACGAGGAACGTCTTCCCCTACGTCCTCGTGCGCGCGTCAGGCCCGCCGATCTCGGTTGTGAGTGATCAGTTTGCCCGCTCGGGCGCGACACGTCCAAACGCGACACGCCGTGCGGGCGGGTCGCGGCGGTGGACGGCTCACCAGTCGGGCAGCCCCGCGCCGTCGAGGTAGCTGTTGTCCTCCAGCACGGCGCGCCGCGACACCCGCAGCGGCGCCTCCGCCGCGTCGCGGCGGAACCGGTTGCCGCTGATCCGCACGTCCGCCGGGGCGCCGAGCTCGTCCTCGCGCAGCGTGTAGCGCCCACCCCCGAGCACGTTGCCCCGGATCAGGATGGGGCCCTCGTCCCGTGCCGCGCCCCGGTCGGGGTCGAGCAGCACGGCGGCGGCCCGCCCCGGCCCGCTGCCGACGTCGACCTGGTTGTCCTCGACGAGCACGTCGCGCCCGCTCCCCCGGACCACCAGCGCCGAGGCCTCCCGGCCGGGCGGCGTGGCGAAGTCGTGCACGGTGCTGTTGCGCAGCCGCGCGGACTCGCCGAGCCACGCGCCGTCGCCGGTGACGCGGGCGATCTCCACCCGCTCGCCGCTCCACCGGTCCCCGCCGATGGCGGCCTGCGGGAAGTCCCCGGTCAGCGTGACGTCCTCGATCCGGACCGAGCCGTTGGGGGTGGTGACGATGCCGAACGGCTGCGTGCCGTCGCCGATGACCCTGCTGCGGCGCACGACCACCTCGGGGGCGTCCACGACGAGCCCACCGCGGATCTCCCACCCGTCCAGGACGACACCCGGCGTCGTGATCGTCCGCGCCGCCGTCGGGCACAGCCGCAGGCCGTCCGGCACGCCGACGCTTCCGCGCTCCGGCGCGCGGTACGGGCCCGCCGCGGCGCACTCCAGCGCCGTGGCCGCAGGCGCGAGCGCCACCATCGGTGGGTCGAGCGCCGGGAACGTCGAGCCCTCGGTCGCGACCACCACGCCGGCGACGGCGAGCACGCACGTGGCGAACCCGAGGCCGGCGCGGGCGATCGCCTGCCCCGCCGTCCGCCTCATGGCCGCCTCTTCATGGCGCAAAGGGTACGTCCGGATGGGCGCGACGTCGGTGGAGTCGGTCCTACGCGGAGTGAATCGTTATCACGTTGTGTAGTGCCGTATGCCGTCGCGGTCCTCGGCCGTGACGAGCTCGCGCTCGGCGAGCACCTCGAGGTGCGCGGAGGTCTCGATGGTGGCGAGCATCCGGTTGAACAGGTCGAGCTCGGCGAACGGGGTGTCGCGCCGGGTCCACAGCAGCACCTCGGCCACCTCGAAGGCGGTCGAGCGGCCGTCCTGCACGGCCGCGAGGGTGGCGTCGAGCCGTTTCGCGTGGTGGGCGATCAGCTCGTCCACCCGCTGGTGCACCCGCATCCCGGTCGGGCCGTGCGCGGGCAGCAGCGCGGCGTCGGGCCGGGAGCGCACCAGCTCCAGCGAGGTGAGGAAGTCGGTGAGCGGGCTCTGCCGCGGCGCGGGCTCCAGCCCGAGCGACGGTGTGATCCGCGGGAGCACGTGGTCGCCGGAGAACAGCAGCTCGGCCGCCGGGTCGGCGAACACGACGTGGCCGCGGGTGTGCCCCGGTGTCGCGACGGCCTCCAGCACCCGCTGGTCCGGCTCGCCCGCGCCGACGACGATGCGCGCGCCGTCGTCGATCCACTCGTCGGGGAACTCGTACTCGTTGGGGCCGTCCGGCGGCGCCATCCGCTCGAGCTGGCGGACGATCGCGCCCGCGCCCGCCCGCCGCAGCTGGTCCAGCTGGCGGCGGCGTTCCCGGCGCGGCAGCGCGAGCTCCTCGAGACCGGGTTGCTCCCCGCGGCCCAGCGCGACCCGCGTGCCGAACTCCCGCCGCAGCACCACCGCCTGCGTGTAGTGGTCGCGGTGGACGTGGGTGACGAGGAACCGGCGCACGTCACCCAGCCCCGCGCCGAGCTCGGCCAGGGCCTTGGCGAGCGCCTCCCGGGACTGGGCGAGCGCCCACCCGGCGTCGACCAGCGTCAGCCCGGCGCCGTCGGCCAGCGCGTAGACGTTGACCGCGCGCAGCCCGTCGTTCGGCAGCGGGAGCGGGATCCGGTACACGCCGGGGGCGCAGCGGTACACCCCTGGAGCCGTCCAGTCACCCGCCGGGTCATCGTCGACGATCACACGCCCTCCTCCCGCTACGCCTCGACACGCTACGTCGCCGTGACGGACGTGCACGCGGGAGTGGCGAGTTGCACAGCCCCGCCGCGGCGCGGGAAGCGGGCCGACGCGCCGAGGGGGCCGACCGGTGCGGTCGACCCCCTCGGCGTGGGTGGATCAGCTGCAGCCGCTGGTGGAGCCGCAGCCCTCGCAGACGTAGCAGGACCCGGCCGGGCGCATCTTGGTGCCGCAGGTCATGCACAGCGGCGCGTCGGCGGCCTTGCCGAGACGCAGCTCCAACAGCTCGGTGGAGCTACCCACCTCGGCAGGTGCCGGGGCCTCGGCCTTCGACGCGGCCTCCTTGCCCTCGGCCCTGCCGGCCTCCTTGCCGGTGTCCGTGGTGGGGGCGGCGTCGACCGAGGACCGCAGCGCCTCGACGTCGACCTCGCCGAACCCGGCCCCGTAGTCGGCGCCCGTGACCTGCGCCGCCCGCTCCTCGGCCGAGAAGATGCCCAGCTCGGCGCGCTTCTCGTACGGCAGGTAGTCGAGCGCGAGCCTGCGGAACAGGTAGTCGAGCACGCTCGTGGCGATCCGGATGTCCGGGTCGTCGGTCATGCCCGCCGGCTCGAAGCGCAGGTTGGCGAACTTCGAGACGTAGAACTCCAGCGGGATGCCGTACTGCAGGCCCACCGAGATCGACATGGAGAACGCGTCCATCACGCCGGCGAGCGTGGATCCCTGCTTGCCGAGCTTGACGAAGATCTCGCCGAGGCCGTTGTCGGGGTAGGAGCCCGCGGTGAGGTAACCCTCGGCGCCGCCGACGGTGAACGAGATCGTCTGGCTGGGCCGCTTCTTCGGCAGCCTGCGGCGGACCGGGCGCGACTCGACCACGACCTTGGTGTTCTCGCCCTCGGCCGACTCGCTCTTGCGGGCCTCCTTGCCCGCCGACAGCGGCTGCCCGACCTTGCAGTTGTCGCGGTAGATGGCGAGGGCCTTCAGGCCGAGCTTCCAGCCCTCCATGTAGATCTTCTCGACGTCCTCGACGGTGGCCGACTCCGGCATGTTCACCGTCTTGGAGATCGCGCCGGACAGGAACGGCTGGACCGCGGCCATCATCCGCACGTGCCCCATGGGGGAGATGGACCGCTCCCCCATGGCGCAGTCGAACACCTCGTAGTGCTCCGGGCGCAGCCCGGGGGCGTCGACGACGTGGCCGTGCTCGCCGACGTACTCGACGATCGCCTCGATCTGCTCGGGCTGGTAGCCGAGCTTGGCCAGGGCCCGCGGCACCGTCTGGTTGACGATCTGCATCGAGCCGCCGCCGACCAGCTTCTTGAACTTGACCAGCGCGAGGTCGGGCTCGATGCCGGTGGTGTCGCAGTCCATCATCAGGCCGATCGTGCCGGTGGGGGCGAGCACCGAGGCCTGCGCGTTGCGCCAGCCGTTGCGGGCGCCGATCTGCAGGCACTCCTGCCACACCTTGGTGGCGAGCTTGTGCACCGGCGCGCTCGCGACCAGCGTGCGCACGTCGTCGTTGGCGGCGGCGTGCTTGCGCATGACCCGCTGGTGGGCCTCGGCGTTGCGGGCGTAGCCCTCGTACGGGCCGACGACGCCCGCCAGCTCCGCCGAACGCTTGTAGGCCGCACCGGTCATCAGGGAGGTGATCGACGCCGCGAGCGCCCGGCCGCCGTCGGAGTCGTAGGCGTGGCCGGTGGCCATCAGCAGCGCGCCGAGGTTGGCGTAGCCGATGCCCAGCTGGCGGAACTTGCGGGTGGTCTCGGCGATCGCCTCGGTCGGGAAGTCGGCGAAGCAGATGGAGATGTCCATCGCCGTGATGATCAGCTCGACCGCCTTCTGGAACCGCACGGCGTCGAACTGGCCGTCGTCACCGAGGAACTTCAGCAGGTTGAGCGACGCGAGGTTGCAGCTGGAGTTGTCCAGGTGCATGTACTCCGAGCACGGGTTGGACGCGGTGATGCGGCCCGACTCGGGGCAGGTGTGCCAGTCGTTGATCGTGTCGTCGTACTGGATGCCCGGGTCGGCGCACTCCCACGCCGCCTGCGCGATCTTGCGGAACAGCGCCCGCGCCGGCACCCGCTCGATGACCTCGCCGGTGAGCCGGGCGCGCAGCCCGAACTCCTCGTCGTTCTCGACGGCGCGCATGAACTCGTCGCTCACGCGCACCGAGTTGTTGGCGTTCTGGTACTGCACCGAGGTGATGTCGGCGCCGCCGAGGTCCATGTCGAAGCCCGCGTCGCGCAGGACGCGGATCTTCTGCTCCTCCTTGGCCTTGGTCTCGACGAACTCCTCGATGTCGGGGTGGTCGACGTCGAGCACGACCATCTTGGCCGCCCGCCGGGTGGCGCCGCCGGACTTGATGGTGCCCGCGCTCGCGTCCGCCCCGCGCATGAACGACACCGGGCCCGAGGCGGTGCCGCCGGAGGAGAGCAGCTCCCTGGAGGAGCGGATGCGGGAGAGGTTGAGCCCGGCGCCGGAACCGCCCTTGAAGATCAGCCCTTCCTCGCGGTACCAGTTCAGGATCGACTCCATGGTGTCGTCCACGGAGAGGATGAAGCACGCGCTGACCTGCTGCGGGCTGGACGTGCCGACGTTGAACCACACCGGGGAGTTGAAGCTGAACACCTGGTGCAGCAGCATCCAGGTGAGCTCGTGGGCGAAGATCTCCGCGTCTTGCTCGGTGGCGAAGTAGCCGTGCTCGAGACCGGCCCGGTGGTACACGCCGACCACGCGGTCGATCAGCTGCTTCAGGCTGGACTCGCGCTCCGGCGACCCGACGGCGCCCCGGAAGTACTTGCTGGTGACGATGTTCGTGGCGTTGACCGACCAGAAGTCGGGGAACTCCACGCCGCGCTGCTCGAAGTTGACGGTGCCGTCGCGCCAGTTGGTCATGACGACGTCGCGGCGCTCCCAGGTGACCTCGTCGTACGGGTGGACCCCCGGGGTGGTGTAGAGCCGCTCGACGGTCAGGCCCGCCTGCTTGCCCGCTTTCGCGCTGCTCTTCTTGCCGCGTCCGGATGCGGCACCGACGGTCTCGGTCATGCTCTCCCTCTCATTGCGCGCGCATCGGCAGGCTGGGGTCCACGATGCGCGCATCGCTGCGGTACGGCGGATGTGCGGCGGTGCATTTCGACGACGTCCGGCATCGCTCGGGCAGGCCGGACCCACCGGGCGGCCGTTGCCGTCCGGTCGTGATGGGGATGGGGCTGGCGGTCAGTCGGGCGGGTCGCCGCCCGGTGGTCTGCGCAAGTCGGAGATCTCCTTCTCGAAGTCCTCGATCGAGGAGAACGACTTGTAGACGCTGGCGAAGCGCAGGTACGCCACCTCGTCCAACTCGCGGAGCGGGCCGAGGATGGCGAGGCCGACCTCGTGGCTCGGGATCTCGGCCGCACCACCCGCGCGGACGGACTCCTCGACCCGGTGGGCGAGCTTCTGGAGCGCGTCCTCGTCGACGGGGCGGCCCTGGCAGGCCCTCCGGACCCCGTTGACGACCTTCTCCCGGCTGAAGGGTTCGGTGACGCCGCTGCGCTTGACGACGGCGAGCACGGGCTCCTCGACCGTCGTGAACCGGCGGCCGCACGCCGCGCAGGACCTCCTGCGCCGGGTGGCCTGACCGTCGTCGACCTCGCGGGAGTCGATCACCCGGCAGTCCGAGTGACGGCAGAACGGGCAGCGCATCGGCACCCACCCCCTTCTGCAGAACCCCACCCGTTGTCGAACGACACGAGTGTAACCACAACATGTAGGGGCAGGGGAAGCAGGACACCCCAATCGGTACGGGTGTGTCGACCGAACGGGACGAACCTGACGAGATCACCGCGCGACCGCCCCGTAGCGTCAGCCGAAGCTCACCCTGAGCACCTGCCCGGGACGCAGCGGCACCGATCCGAGGGAGTTGTCGGTGACGATCCGCTCGGCGAGCGCGGCCACCTCGGGCCCGGAGGCGCCGGGCGCGAGCCGCTGCGCGACCTCCCACGGGGTGCGCTCGGCCCCGACCGTGACGACGACCGACTGCGGGCTGCGGACCGCCTCCTCGGCCACGCGGACCGCCGCGGCGGAGGAGGCCAGCACCCCGAGCGAGACCACCACGGCGGCCGCGGCGGCCGCCACGGCGAGCCCGGCCAGGGCGCGGCGGAGACGCTCGAACGGCGCGCGCCCGCGCGGGACGTGCAGCGGGACCGGCAGCGGCCTCCGCACCAGCGTGCGCACGCCCGGCAGCGGCAACGGCACCCGGCGACCACCGGAGGGCACCTGCGGCCGCTCGGCCTCGGCGGGGCGGACCGCGACCGCGCTCACCAGCGGCCGGACCGGGCGGGGTCCGTTCGCCGAGCGGCGCCGCCGCGGCAGCACCCGCCGCTCGCGCACCGCCTGCACGGCCGTGCCCCGCTCCTGCCCACTTCGTTCGTACATATCGCCGCCTCCGCTCCTGTGCCGTGGCGCAGCCTGAACAAGTGTTCGAACGAACGTCTGTGCGAAGTGTGTACCACCGCGGTCCGACAGAATCGAGAAACGCGGGCGTGTCGTTCGAACATGTGTTTGGCGAGCGGCCCGTTCGAGGCTACGGTCGGACCCGACGACGGTGGCGGCCGCACCCAGCCGACACCACCCACACCGGCGGGCGGCCCGCGCCGCCCACGAGGAGGAGGCGCAGCAGATGGCACGGGACCACCCGGGCAACGGCGGCGACGCCGACGGGACCGCGCAGGTGAGCACGTTCCCCGACCCGCCGAACGAGCCGGCGGGGCTCACCCCGCGGCAACGCAAGGTCCTCGAGGTGATCCGCGACTGGGTCGAGCGGTTCGGCTACCCGCCGAGCGTCCGGGAGATCGGCGACGCCGTCGGCCTCACCTCGACCTCGTCCGTGCACCACCAGCTGCGCGCGCTCGAACGGAAGGGCTACCTGCGCCGCGACCCGAACCGCACCAGGGCGGTCGACGTGCGCGGCCCCGAGGAGGTCGTGCGGGGCGGCGAGAACACCGCCGACGCCGCAGCCGACGCGGGCGAGACCCCGGCGCGCGACCTGCACCCCGAGCCGGCGATGGTCCCGCTGCTGGGCAACATCGCCGCCGGTGGGCCGATCCTCGCCGAGCAGGCCGTCGAGAGCGTCTTCCCCCTCCCCCGCGAGATCGTCGGTGAAGGCACGCTCTTCCTCCTCAACGTCCGGGGCGACTCGATGATCGAGGCGGCCATCACCGACGGCGACTGGGTCGTCGTCCGCCAGCAGCCGGTCGCCGAGAACGGGGAGATCGTCGCCGCGATGATCGACGGCGAGGCCACCGTCAAGACGTTCAAGCGCCGCGACGGGCACGTCTGGCTGATGCCGGCCAACCCGGCCTACGACCCGATCCCCGGCGACGACGCCACCATCCTCGGTCGGGTCGTGGCGGTGTTGCGCAGGCTCTGACGAGTCAGCCGCGCTGCCTGCCGCGCAGCGCGGCCGCCGCCGTGACCACCAGCAGCACCCCCACCACGGCGCCGCCGCCCAGCGCGGCAGGCAGCCACGGGGGCGGTCCGGGGTCCCCCACGACCTCGGGGGCGGAGGCCGGTGGCAGCGGGACGACCAGCACCGGGTCGCCCGCGAGCCCGGCGGCGCCGGGTACGGCGCGGATCTCGCCGCGCACGCCGTGGCGGGTCTCCGAGCCGGACAGCAGGGTGCCGTCGGGCTCGAACGCGATCGCCTCGCCCTGCGGTTCTGCGGGGAGCGGGATGCGCACGGGCGGCTGGTTGAACGCGGCCACGAGGTCGCCCCCGCTGACCGGGAACAGCCACGCGTCGGTGTAGGTCCGCACCGCGACGACGGCGCCGTCGGCGGTCGCGGCCGCGCCCGTGACCAGCCGCGAGCCGATCCCGCCCACCGGGCCACCGCGGGTGTCCGACGCGGGCAGGGCGAGCTCGCCCACCCGCAGCAACGGGCTCGGTCCCTCGCCCTCGGGCGGTTCGGCGGTGCGGTAGAGGCCCGCCGGGCGGCCGACCTCCTTGGTGATCACGAACGGGCGACCCTCGGCGTCCACCAGCAGCGCCTCGGCGTCGTGCGGCCCGTCGGGATAGGTGAGCCGGTGCAGCCGCGGCTCGCCGCGCACCGGCAGCACGGCGACCGCGACGGTCTCGCGGCGCCGGTCGTTGTCGCCGAGGTCGCCGACCCAGAGGGCGCCGTCCGGGCCGACGGCGAGGTCCTCGACGTCGTAGGGGTCGATGCCCGCCGTGCGGGTGTCGATCACGGCGCAGTCGGTGCGGTCGATGCGGTGGACCTGCACGCGGCGGCCCCCGTCGCTCATCGCCCACAGGCCGCCGTCGACCACGACCATGCCCGACAGCTCACCGAGCCGGGGATCGTCCACCGCACACAGCGTCTCGGGAGCAGGTGGGGCCTCCGGCGCGGGCGCGCCGGCGAGCACCAGTGCGACGAGCAGTCCGATCAGCGCGCCAGGCCCTCGCTCGGCTCGGACGCCGCGGCCCGCTCGGGCCCGCCGGCGACCGCGTACGGCAGCGCGGCGGTGGCGAGCTCGGGGCCGACCCGGGCACGCAGCCGCGTGCCCTCGGGGGTGTGCTCCTCGGCGAGCACCTCGCCCTCGGCGTGCACGCGCGCGACCAGCGACCCCTGCGCGTACGGCACCAGCAGGTCGAGCTCGACCTCGGGCTTCGGGAGCAGCTCCGCGATGCGCTCGCGCAGCACGTCGACCCCCTCGCCGGTGCGCGCGGAGCAGAACACCGCGTCCGGCAGCAGGTGGCGCAGCCGGGCCAGCTGCAGCTCGTTCGCCGCGTCGATCTTGTTGACGACGAGCAGCTCGTGCGGCATCGCGCCGTACTCCTCGCCGACCTCGACCAGCACCTTGCGGACCGCGGCGATCTGGTCCTCCGGCAGCGGGTCGGACGCGTCGACGACGTGCACCAGCAGGTCGGCCTCCGCCGTCTCCTCCAGCGTGGAGCGGAACGCCTCCACGAGCTGGTGGGGCAGGTGGCGGACGAACCCGACCGTGTCGGTGAGCGTGTAGGTGCGCCCGTCGGCGGTGGACGTGCGGCGGGTGGTGGGGTCGAGCGTGGCGAACAGGGCGTTCTCGACCAGCACACCCGCGCCGGTGAGCGCGTTGAGCAGGCTCGACTTGCCGGCGTTGGTGTAGCCGACGATCGCGACCGACGGGACCTCGTTGCGCCGCCGCGCGCTGCGCTTGGTGACGCGCTTGCGCTTCATGTCGGCGATCTCGCGGCGGAGCTTGGCCATCCGGTTGCGGATGCGGCGCCGGTCGAGCTCGATCTTCGTCTCGCCGGGGCCGCGGCCGCCGATGCCGACGCCGCCCGCGGCGCGGCCACCGACCTGCCGCGACAGCGCCTCACCCCACCCGCGCAGGCGCGGGAGCAGGTAGGACAGCTGGGCCAGCTCGACCTGCGCCTTGCCCTCCTTGGAGCGGGCGTGCTGGGCGAAGATGTCGAGGATCAGCGCGGTGCGGTCGATGACCTTGACCTTGAGCTTCTCCTCCAGCTGGCGCAGCTGGCCCGGGGACAGCTCGCCGTCGACGATCACCGTGTCGGCGCCGGCGGCGTGCACGATCTCGCGCAGCTCGTCGACCTTGCCCGCGCCGATGTAGGTGGCCGGGTCGGGCCGCGAGCGGCGCTGGATGAGGCCGTCGAGCACCTGGGAGCCCGCGGTCTCGGCGAGGCGCGCCAGCTCGGTCAGGGAGTTCCTGGCCTGCTCGGCGGTGCCCTCGGTCCAGACCCCGACGAGCACCACGCGCTCCAGGCGCAGCTGGCGGTACTCGACCTCGGTGACGTCGGAGAGTTCGGTGGACAGGCCCGCGACCCGGCGCAGCGAGCTGCGCTCCTCGAGCTCGTAGTCGCCCTGCGTCGGGCGGAGCTCCTCGTCGGGTACGGACAGGACAGGATCAGTCATCGTGCTAGTCATGCTCCCACGTCAACGCCCGGACGTCCCGTTTGATTCCGCGTCGACCCCGGCGCGTCGCGGGGACGGACCCGAGCGCCACCCCCGCGAGGAGCAGCGCGCACGCGGCCGGCGCCGCAACCCCGTGCGCCAGGTGCAGCACGGCGTCGGCGAGCTGGACGAGCCCCGTGACCACCAGCAGCGGGGCGAGCGGCGCGCGGGGCGACCGCACGGCGCGGACGAGCACGACGAGCAGCACGCCGGCAAGCGCGATGCTGCGCAGCGAGGTGGCGGCCGCGTAGAACGCGGCCCCGGGCGTGGCGGCCATCCCCGGGGGCAGCCAACGCGGGGTCGGCGAGCACGGCCGTGGAGACCGCGACCGTCACGAGCGCGGCCGCCGCGTTCGCCGCGAGGAGGGCCCGCCACCTCATCGGGCGGCCTCCAGCGGGCCGGTCAGGTGCTCCGGCCGCAGGCCGACCGCGACGACCCGCCCGAACACGTCCAGGAACCCGGGCACGTGGCGCAGGGTGCGCAGCGGCTGCGGGACCCGCAGCGGGGGCCGCCGCTCCTGCGCGTCGCGCGGGGGCGGGACGATCGCCCTGCGCTGCGTGATCCGCTGCAGCGCCTGGGTGAGCACGGTGGGCGGCATCCGCCTGCGCTGGACGGCGGCGAGGTGCCGGTCGGTCACCGAGCCGGCGCGCAGCGGCGGGACCAGGGTGCGGGCCGCCGCCACCGCGTCCTGGATCGCGAGGTTGATGCCGACGCCCGCGACCGGGGTCATGGCGTGCGCGGCGTCGCCGATGCACAGCGCGCCCGACGCCCACCAGCGCGCGAGGCGGTCCTGGCGGACCTCCAGCCGGGCGACGTCGGCCGCGGTGACCGCGTCGATCCGGTCGGCGAGCACCGGCGCGAGCGCGCGTACGCTGCGGCCGACCACCCCGAGCGCGTCGGCCTCGCCCTTGCCGATCAGGACGGCGACCTGCCAGTAGGTGTTCCGGTTGATCATGACGATGCCGCCGCGCCCCGAGAACCGGACCATCGTGCCGTCCGGGTCGCTCTCGCGCATCGGCACGCGGACGTAGAGGCAGTCGAACGGCGCGGCGAGCGGCCGCGGGACCAGGCCGAGGGCCTCCCGGACCCGGGAGTGCCGCCCGTCGCAGCCCACCACGAGCTGCGCGCGCAGCTCGTGCACGGTGCCCGTCGTGCGGTCGGTGTAGCGCACGCCCACCACGCGGCCGTGCTCGCGCACGAGCCCGTCGACCTCGGCCGACATCACGATGCGGAAGTGCGGCGACTCGCGCGCGGCGGCGACGAGCATGTCGAGGAAGTCCCACTGCGGCACGAGCGCGATGTGCTGGTGCCGCCCCGGCAGGCGGCCGAACCGCGGGGCCACCGCGCCGTCGTCGAAGACGATCTCGATCCGGTCCTCCACCCGGTGCGGCAGCGCGGCGAACCGCTCCCCCAGCCCGAGCTCGTCCAGCAGGCCGAGGGTGGAGGCGTGCACGGTGTCGCCGCGGAAGTCGCGCAGGAAGTCGGCGTGCTTCTCCAGGACGACGACGTCCACCCCGCACCTGGCCAGCAGCAGCCCGAGCACGACGCCCGACGGCCCTCCGCCGACCACGATGCACCCGTCCATCAGACCCTCCCGATCGAGCGGGGACTTTTTCCCCGGTTACCGTCGACGCTAGCATAAGCGGGGAAAAATTCCCCTTTCGACGGAAGGCGGGCGAAGGTGCGGGCCGACGCGCGGCACAACCGGGACCGGATCGTCGCCGCCGGGCGCGAGCTGATGCTCGAGCGCGGCGTCGAGGCGCCGCTCGACCAGATCGCGGCCCGCGCGGGCGTCGGCAACGCGACGCTCTACCGGCACTTCCCCACCCGGGCCGACCTCGTGCGGCGGGTGGTCCTGCACGACATGGAGCGGGTGCGCGCGGAGGCGGCCGCGGCGCTCGACGCCGAGCCGACGGGGTGGGCCGCGCTGCGCCGCTTCTGCACGGTCGTCGTGGAGGAGCGGCTCGTCGCGCTGCTGCCGATCGCCGGGCCGCACCTGGTGCGGGACGCCGAGTTCGCCGCCGTCCGCGACGGGCTGGTCGCGGCGCTCGACGCGCTGCTCGCCGCGGCCCGCGCCGACGGCTCCCTGCGCGCCGACGTCGAGGCGGGCGACGTGGTGCTCACGCTCGCCGCGGTGATGCGCCCGCTGCCCGGGCTCCCCGCGGCGCTCGTCGAGGCGATGCAGGCGCGCCACCTCGGGCTGGTGCTCGACGGGCTGCGGGCGCAGGCGGCGAGCCCGCTGCCTGGCGCGCCCGTCTCGGCCGACGACATCACCGCCCGGCTCGCCGCCGGTCAGGAACCCGGGTAGATCGACAGGTACACCGCGACGGCCTCGCCGTCCTCCGGCTCCGGGTGGTGGGCGTAGCGGTCGAGGACGGCCGAGAGCTCCGCGCGCAGGGCGGCGGCGTCCTGCGGGGCGAGCCGCACGGCGAGCCTGCTCTGCTCCAGCGCGCCCACCCCGACCTCGGCGACCTCGTCGAGGTAGGCCTGCAGGATCGCCTCGGCGAGCGAGGGGTCGCGCCCGGCGTCCTCGAGCTGCCACGACAGCCGCGTGCCGCGGTAGGGGATCTCGGTGGAGCCGCGGGGCCCGGGCCGCGGCGGCAGCGGCTCCAGGAAGCCGTGTTTCACCAGCCGCCGCACGTGGTGCAGCGTCGTGGCCGGGTCCCGGTGCAGCCGCGCGGCGATCTGGGCGTTGGTCAGCGGCTCGTGCAGCGTCAGCCGGATGATCCGCAACCGGACGGCGGACGCGAGCGTGGCGGTCTCGTCCTCGGTCGCGGGTCGGCGACCCCTCCTGCTCACCGGCACACCTTACCGATTGACGGTTTCCAATCGGTCCTGCCAGGCTCTGGCCGTGAACCTCTGGCGGCACCGGGACTTCCTGCTCCTGTGGTCCGGTGAGACGGTCAGCCAGGTCGGCACGATGGTCAGCCACCTCGCGCTCCCCCTGCTCGCCGCCACCGCGCTCGGCGCCACGCCCTGGGAGATGGGGCTGCTCGTCGCCGCGGAGCGCGCGGCGTTCCTGCTGGTCGGGCTGCCTGCGGGCGTGCTGCTGGATCGGGTCCGCCGCCGCCCGGTCATGATCGCTGCCGACGTGGTGCGGTTCGCGCTGTTCGCGAGCATCCCGGCCGCGTGGGCGCTGGGGGTGCTGACGTTCGCGCAGCTGCTCGTCGTCGCGCTGCTCGGCGGCGTCGCCACCGTCTTCTTCGACGTCGGCTACCAGTCCGTGTTGCCGTCGGTGGTCGGGCGGGACGGGCTCGTGGAGGGCAACGCGAAGCTCGAGTCGACGCGGGCCGGGGCCGAGGCCGCGGGGCCCGCCATGGCCGGCGGCCTGGTGCAGGCGGTCGGCGCGGCGTTCGCGGTGCTGCTCGACGCGGTCAGCTACCTCGTCTCCGCGGCGTTCCTCGCCGCGATGCGCACCCGCGAGCCGGCACCGCCGCGCGCGGCCCGCTCGCTGCGCGCCGAGATGACCGAGGGCCTGCGGTACGTGCTCGGCCACCCGCTGCTGCGCCCGATCGCGCTGTGCACGGGCACGGCCAACCTGTTCAGCGGCGTGCTGTCGGCCGTGTCGGTGCTGTTCCTCGCCCGCGAGCTGGGCGTGGAGCCCGCCGTGGTCGGGCTGGTGCTCGCGGCGGGCAGCGCGGGCGGGCTCGTCGGCGCGCTCACCGCGGGGTGGTGGATCCGCGGGCTCGGGCAGGGCCGCACCGTCGTCGTCGCGCTGCTGGCGACCGGCCCGGTCGCGCTCGTGCTGCCGCTGACGACGAGCGGGGCGGGCCTCGCGTGGTTCGCGCTCGGCACGGGCGCGGTCGCCTACGGCGGCGTCGTCTACAACGTGGCGCAGGTGAGCTTCCGCCAGAGCGTCACGCCGGACCGCCTGCTCGGGCGGATGAACGCGAGCATCCGGTTCCTCGTGTGGGGCACCATCCCGATCGGGGGCCTGCTCGGCGGCGCGCTCGGCGAGCTGCTCGGACTGCGCGCGACGCTGCTGGTCGCGGCGATCGGGATGGTGCTGTGCCCCGCGTGGGTGCTCGCCTCACCGCTGCGGCGGCTGCGCGACCTCCCCGACGACGTCGAGGCAGCCGCTCAGGCCTGAGCCCACAAGGACGGGTCGAGCTCGCCGTGGGCCACCAGCACGGCCGGGCCGTGCAGGACCGTGGTGGCCGCGTCCACCGACACCCGCAGCCGCCCGCCCGGCGCGCGCACGGCGACGGTGCCGGTGTCGCGGCCGGCGTGGCGCAGCGCGGCGACCACGGCGGCCACCGTGCCGGTGCCGCAGGAGCGCGTCTCCCCCACGCCGCGCTCGTGCACCCGCATGGCGACCTCGCCGCCGTCGAGCGGGGTGACGAACTCGACGTTCACCCCGTGCGGGAACACGGCGGGGTCGTACGCGGGCGGGTGGGTGAGGTCCAGCTCCTGCAGCGGCACCTCGGTGACGCACGCCAGGTGCGGGTTGCCGACGTCGACGGCCACGCCGGCGAACGCCCGCCCGTCCACCCCGGCCGTGGCCTCCTCGCCGACCGCGGCCGGGCCCATGTCGACCGAGATCTCCTCGTCCGCCACGCGCACGCGGCGCACGCCGGCCCGGGTGCCCACCAGAAGCTCGCCGCCCGCCGAGAGCCGGCCCGCGTGCTGGAGGTAGCGGGCGTAGACGCGCACGCCGTTGCCGCACATCTCCGCGATGCTGCCGTCGGCGTTGCGGTAGTCCATGAACCACTCGACGCCGGGCTCCGGCGCGGGCCCGTCGCCCAGCGCGTCCCAACGCACGACCCGCAGCACGCCGTCGGCGCCGAGGCCGCGGCGGCGGTCGCACAGGGCGGCGACCCGCTCCGGCGTGAGGTCCAGCTCGCCGTCGGGGTCGGGGAGCACCACGAAGTCGTTCTCCGTGCCGTGCCCCTTGCTGAAACGCACCACGCGGCGAGCCTACGTGCCGCGCACGTGCCGCAACGCCTCGGCCACGAGCCCGGGGCCCGCGCCGTCCAGCCAGCGGATGCGCTTGTCCCGGCGGAACCAGGAGCGCTGCCTGCGGACGAACCGGCGCGTCGCCACCACCGTCTCCGCGGCCGCGGCGGCGAGGTCACCCGCACCGTCCAGGGCGGCGATGACCTGCTGGTACCCCAGCGCCCGGGACGCCGTGCGGCCCTCCCGCAGGCCGCGGGCGAGCAGGGCGCGGGTCTCGTCGACCAGGCCCGCGGCGAACATGCGGGCCACCCGCCGGGCCACCCGCAGGTCGAGCTCGGCGGTCGGGCGGTCGAGGCCGAGCAGCACGGCGTCGTAGCGCGCGGTGTCCGGGGTGGGCAGCCGGGCGGGGAAGGGCTTGCCCGTCAGCGCGACCACCTCGAGGGCCCGCACGATGCGCCTGCCGTTGGAGGGGAGCACCACCTCGGCCGCCGCCGGGTCCACCTCGGCGAGGCGGGCGTGCATGGCCGCGGGGCCGACCTCGGCGAGCTCGGCCTCCAGCCGGGCGCGCAGCTGCGGGTCGGTGCCGGGGAACTCCAGGTCGTCGACCACCGCCTGCACGTACAGCCCGGACCCGCCCACCAGCACCGGGGTCCTGCCCGCGGCGAGCAACCGCTCGACGACCTCGCGGGCGTCGCGCTGGTAGGCGGCCACCGCCGCGGTCTCGGTGACGTCGAGGACGTCGAGCAGGTGGTGGGGCACGCCCGCGCGCTCGTGCGGGGCCAGCTTGGCCGTCCCGACGTCCATCCCGCGGTAGAGCTGCATCGCGTCGGCGTTGACCACCTCGCCGTCGAGCTCCTGGGCGAGCGCCACCCCGAGGTCGGACTTGCCCGTCGCGGTGGGGCCGACGACCGCGACCAACCGCATCATGCGCCCGCCGCCCCCACGCCCCCGACCGCGCTCTCCGCGCCGGACGCCCGCCGCGGCGCGGAGAGCGGCGGCCCGGCGGACGCGGCGAGAATCGTGACCACGGAGCGCAGCGTAAGCGGCACCGCTGCGCGACTCCGACGGGCCGTCCGGAGCGCAGCGCCCGTCCGGGCTGTTCCGGTCGGGCGGGCGAGCTGTTTGAATCGCGGAAGGCCACCGGTTCCGTGGGACCGGCCGCGGCCGAGTGCACGGCCCCGCCCCCACGGGCGGGGCGCCCGTCCCGCGAGCGACGGGCCGGAGCGAGGAGGTCGACCGTGTCGGAGCACCAGGGGAGCGGAACGCCGGAGCCGGTGGAGGACCGGGCTTCGAACCACACGCAGGTCGTGCCGGCGGAACCCGGCGCGGGGGCCGGCGCCGAACCCGGCGCCGGGCTGGAGGCCTCGGCCACCGCCTCCGCCGCCGAACGGACCGAATCGGCCCAGACCGGAACGGCCCAGACCGGAACGGCTCGAACCGGGGCCGACCAGGCGAACGCCGCGGTGCCCGCGCCCCCGCCCGCGTCGACGACCCCGGCCCCGCCGCCGGGTCCGCGACCCGTGCCCGGACCGCCGCGCGGTCCGCGCCCGCCCGTGCCCGGCGCCCCGGCGGCCCGGCCGGCGCCGCCGCCGCGTCCGGCACCGCCCGCCCGGCCCGGCCCGCCGCCGCCGGTCGTGCGCCCGGAGCCCGCACCCGCGCCCGCCGGGCCCGCCGCCCCGATCACCGTGACGCCGGCGAGCACGGACCCGGGGCGCTGGGGCCGCGTGGACGAGGCGGGCACCGTCTACGTCCGCACCGAGAGCGGCGAGCGGGTCGTCGGCGAGTGGCAGGCGGGCGCCCCGGAGGAGGGGCTCGCGCACTTCGCCCGCCGGTTCGACGACCTGCTCACCGAGGTCGAGCTGCTCGCGACGAGGCTCGCGGCGGGCGGCGGCGACCCGAAGCACACGCTCAACAGCGCCAAGAGCATCCGGGACGGGCTGGACGAGGCCACCGTGGTCGGCGACCTCGCCGGGCTGCGCGCCCGGCTCGACCAGCTCATCGCCGAGGCGGAGGCCGCGGTCGAGGCCGCCCGGTCGGCCCGCGACGCGCACCGCAGCGCGGCCATCGCGCGCAAGGAGGCGCTGGCCGCCGAGGCCGAGCAGCTCGCCGCCGAGGCCACGCAGTGGAAGCAGGCGGGCGACCGGTTCAAGTCGATCCTCGACGAGTGGCGCACCATCCGCGGCATCGACCGCAAGACCGACGAGCAGCTGTGGAAGCGGTTCTCGAAGGCGCGCGAGGCGTTCAACCGGCGCCGCGGATCGCACTTCGCCGAGCTCGACCGCCAGCGCGCCGCGGCGAAGGCCCGCAAGGAGGAGCTCGCGCTCGAGGCGGAGAAGCTCGCCGACTCCGAGGACTGGGGCCCGACCGCGGCCCGCTTCCGCGAGCTGATGGCCGAGTGGAAGGCGGCGGGCCGCGCCCAGAAGGAGGCCGACGACGCGCTGTGGCAGCGGTTCCGCACCGCGCAGGACACCTTCTTCGCGCGGCGGGCCGCGGCGTTCGCCGAGCGGGACGCCGAGTTCGCGGCCAACGCGGAGGCCAAGAAGGCGCTGCTCGCCGAGGCCGAGAAGATCGACACGTCGGACCCGGGAGCCGCGCGCGCCGCGCTGCGGCACATCCAGGAGCGCTGGGAGGAGATCGGGAAGGTCCCGCGCGACGAGATCCGCCCCCTGGAGGCCCGCCTGCGCGCGGTCGAGGAGCGGGTCCGCGAGGCCGTCGACCGGCAGTGGCAGCGCACCGACCCGGAGGCGGAGGCGCGCGTCGCCCAGTTCCGGGAGCGGGTGGCCCAGTTCGAGGCCCAGGCCGAGAAGGCGCGCGCCGCGGGCGACCTGCGCCGCGCCCAGCAGGCCGAGAGCCAGGCCGAGCAGTGGCGGGAGTGGCTCGCGACGGCGGAGCGCGCGGTCCAGCACCGCTGACGCGGATGCGCACACCCCCGAGGTGGGTCACCTCGGGGGTGTGACGTCAGCGGCGGGTCGCGATCCGCACCCACGCCCCGGCGAGCACCAGCACGGCGAGCACCGCGAGCACCAGCCCGAGGCCGGCGCCGGTGCCGCCCGCGGGCACCGTGACCTGCCGCGACCAGATGGCCCACACGCCCGTCACGACGGAGATCCCGCAGCCGACGGCGGAGAGCCAGGCCAGGCCGAACCAGCGCAGGGCGAGCGCGAGCGCCGAGCAGACCAGCCCGAACACGAGCGACGTGCCCGCGAACAGCGGCGGCATCAGGCCGAGCGGGGCGAGGCCCGCGAGCACCTCCCAGCCGCGCACCGCGCCGGTCCACGGCAGCATCAGCGAACCGATCAGCGCGAGCATCGCCACCGACACGACCACGGCGGTCGGGCCGGGGTCGACGCGGCGCTCGGCCCGCCGCTCGGCGCGGCGCAGCTCGGCGTCGAGGGCCGCGAGCTCGTCGGGCACCTTCTCGTCGTCTCCGTCGTCGGTCACGCGTTCACCCCGCAGGCGGGCGCGGCCGCCGCGGGCTGGGCAGGCGGAGCACCGAAGGCGGGCAGGCCGAGCCCGGTGCGGGAGCCGCCGGGACGGGTGCCGGCCTCGTGGACGTCGCCCGCCCGCGTGCGCCGGTGGGACAGGACGGGGCCGTCGGCGACGAGGTGGTGCGGCGCGCCGTAGCCGACCTCCACCTCCACCACGTCACCGGGCCGGATCGGCAGGTCGCCCGGCGCGAAGTGCACGAGCCGCCCGTCGCGGGCGCGCCCGCTCATCCGGCGGGTGGCGCCGTCCTTGCGGCCCTCGCCCGTCGACACGAGCACCTCGACGACCCGGCCCTCCAGGGCCCGGTTCTGCTGCCAGGAGATCTCCTCCTGCAGCGCGACGAGCCGCTCGTAGCGCTCCTGGACGACCTCCTTGGGCACCTGGTCGGGCAGGGACGCCGCGGGCGTGCCGGGGCGCGGCGAGTACTGGAACGTGAACGCCTGGGCGAACCGGGCCTTCTCGACCACGTCGAGGGTGGCCTGGAAGTCCTCCTCGGTCTCGCCGGGGAAGCCGACGATGATGTCGGTGGAGATCGCCGCGTCCGGGATCGCGGCCCGCACCTCGTCGAGGATCGCGAGGAAGCGCTGCGAGCGGTAGGAGCGGCGCATCCGGCGCAGCACGTCGTCGGAGCCGGACTGCAGCGGCATGTGCAGCTGCGGGCAGACGTTGGGCGTCTCGGCCATCGCGGCGATCACGTCGGAGGTGAAGTCGCGCGGGTGCGGCGAGGTGAACCGCACGCGTTCGAGGCCTTCGACGTCGCCGCAGGCGCGCAGCAGCTTCGCGAACGCCCCGCGGTCGCCGAACTCGACGCCGTAGGAGTTGACGTTCTGCCCGAGCAGCGTGACCTCGAGGACGCCCTCGGCGGCGAGCGCCTGCACCTCGGCGAGCACGTCGCCGGGGCGGCGATCCTTCTCCTTGCCGCGCAGCGACGGGACGATGCAGAACGTGCAGGTGTTGTTGCAGCCCACGGAGATCGAGACCCACGCGGAGTAGGCCGACTCCCGGCGCGCGGGCAGCGTCGAGGGGAACACCTCGAGCGACTCGGCGATCTCCACCTGCGCCGCGCGGTTGTGCCGGGCCCGCTCCAGCAGGACCGGCAGCGCGTGCACGTTGTGGGTGCCGAACACGACGTCCACCCACGGCGCCTTGCGGACGATCGTCTCGCGGTCCTTCTGCGCGAGGCAGCCGCCGACGGCGATCTGCATGTCGGGGCGCGCCGCCTTCACCGGCCGCAGGTGGCCGAGGTTGCCGTAGAGGCGGTTGTCGGCGTTCTCGCGGACCGCGCAGGTGTTGAACACGACGACGTCCGCGTCGTCGGAGTCGGACCGCTCGTAGCCCGCCGCCTCGAGCAGCCCGGCCATCCGCTCGGAGTCGTGCACGTTCATCTGACACCCGTAGGTGCGGATGGTGTAGCTGCGGGTCACAGCAGTTCAGCGTAGGCCGTGGCCGCCCGGTCGACCGCACCGGAGGGGGCACGGCAGGATGCGCGCATGGTGGATCGCCGGACGGTGCTGCGTGCCCTGGTCTCCGGCGCCGCCGCACTCGGGGTGCTGGGGGCGCCGGGCTGTTCCACGCGGTTCGCCGGGGTCCGGCTGGCCATCGCGACCGGCGGCACCCAGGGCGTCTACTACAACCTCGGCAACGCGCTCGCCGACGTGTGGCAGGAACGGCTCGGCCTCGACGCCCGCCCGGCGGTGCTCTCCACCGCGGGGTCGGTGGACAACCTCGGTCGGCTCGCCGAGCGGTCGGCCGACGTGGCCTTCAGCCAGGTCGACACGGCCGCCGACCAGCTGGAACACATCCCGGATGGCGACCCGCGCTCCCCGCGCGCGCTCACCCGCATCTACGACGACGTGGTGCACGTGGTGGTGCCCGCGTCGTCGACGGTGCAGACCCTGGGTGACCTGCGCGGCGCGCGGGTCTCCGTCGGCGCGCCCGACTCCGGCGTGCTCGTGATCGCCGAACGCCTCCTCGAGGTGGCCGGGCTCTCCCCCGACACCGACTTCGAGACGGTGCAGCTGGGCATCAACGAGTCGGTCGAGGCCATGTCGGGTGGCGAGATCGACGCCTTCTTCTGGGTCGGCGGCCTGCCCACGCAGGGCGTCACCGCGCTGTCGCAGAGGATGGCGATCCGCCTGCTCAACCTCGAGGACCTGGTCACCCCGGTGCGCACCGCCTACCCCGTGTACGCGGTGGGCACGGTGCCCGCCCGCAGCTACGGCATCCCCGAGCCGATCACCACCCTGCTCGTGCGCAACTTCCTCGTCGTCCGCGCGGAGATGCCGGACGACGTGGCGAACGCGTTGGTCGAGGGCCTCTTCGCGGCCCAGGAACACCTGGCCGCGGTGAGCCCCGCGGCGCTCACCATCGACCTGCGCGCGGCGATCGGGACCCAGCCGGTGCCGCTGCACCCGGGCGCGGAGCGTTTCTTCCGCGCCGAGAAGGACCCCTAGACCTGGGCGCGCAGCGCCGCCAGCTGGGCGGCCGCGCGGTGGATCATGCCCCGGAACAGGTCCTCGCCGTAGTCGGTGACGGGCGAGAGGTGGCCGGTGAGCTCGAGCATCACCATGCCGTGCAGCTGCGCCCGCAGCTCGTAGAACAGCGCCAGGGCACCCGCGGGCAGCGGCACCTTGGTGGTGTCGGCGTCGGCGAGCCGCTCGGCCCCGGGCTGCAGCGGCAGCCGCTGCAGCTGCTCGGCGCTCCAGCCGTCGAACACGACGTCGAGGAACGGCTCGGCGAGGCTCACCGCGGCGCCGATCACCTCCTCGCGCGGCGGCGGCTCGTAACCCGGCACCGGGGTGCCGTAGAGCAGGAGGAACGCGGGCCTGTTCGCGAGCGCCCAGCGCCGGTAGGCGTTGCTGGCCGCCCACAGCCGCTCGGCCTGCGGGCGGCCGCGGGTGGCGTCGGCGGCCTCGGCGACCGCGGCGGCCAGCGAGCGGTGGCCGTCGATCACGAGCGCCGTCAGCAGCTCGTCGCGGCTGTCGAAGTAGTGGTAGAGCGACTGGACCGTCATCCCGACGGCACGCGCCACGCCGCGCAGGGAGAGCCCGCCGGGCCCGCCCTCGGCCAGCTGCTCCAGCGCCGCGGCCTTGATCTCCTGGACGGTCTCGGCCCGCCGCCGTTCCCGCACCGAACCTTCGACTGACACCGACAGTTCTCCTTGACACTGTTAGGCAACGTGCCGATACTGGCACTGCTCGCACAGCCTAACAGTGTCAGATAAAGGGAGCGACGATGCGCACGGTTCTCGCGGACGCCCGGCGCGGGCACCCCGGCCTCTACGGGACGGCCGTCGCCATGGCGGCCCTCGCGCTCGTCACAGCGACCCTCGCCGTCGTCGACCAGCGTGAGCTGCTCGGCGCCCCGCTCTGGTTCAAGCCGCTCAAGTTCGCCATCGCGATCGCGCTCTACGGGGCCACGCTGGCATGGATCCTCTCCCGGCTGCCCGCGCGGGCCATGTGGCGCGCCGGCTGGGTCATCACGGCCGGCACCGTGCTCGAGATGGTGATCATCGTGGGGCAGGCGGCGCGCGGCGTGCGCAGCCACTTCAACACCGACACCCCGTTCGACGTCGCGCTCTACTCGATCATGGGCGCGGTGATCGTCGTGGTGTGGCTCGCCACGGTGTCGATCGCGCTGCGGTACCTGCGAGAGCCCGTCGACGACCCGGTGACGGCGTCGGCGGTGCGGCTCGGCCTCGCCATCGGGCTCGCCGGCATGGCGGTCGGGTTCCTCATGTCCGCGGGCGACGCCCACGCGGTGGGCGTGCCGGACGGCGGACCGGGGATGGTCTTCACCGGCTGGAGCACCACGGGCGGCGACCTGCGGATCGGCCACTTCGTGGGCATGCACGCCCTGCAGGTGCTGCCGCTGCTCGCCGCCGGGCTCGCCGCGCTGAGCGGCCGCCTCGACGAGGCCACCCGCCTGCGCGTCGTCCGGATCGCGGCGGCCGGCTACGCCGGGCTCGTCGCGCTCGTGACCTGGCAGGCGCTGCGCGGCCAGCCGCTCATCGCACCCGACGCCGTCACGCTCGCCGCCTTCGCCGCGCTGGTGCTCGGCACCGGCGGCGCGCTCGCCGCCGTGCTCGCCCGCACGCCGCGCCGCTCCCCCGCCCCCACCACCGTCTGAGGCGAACCGTGGACCCCCAGCTGCTGTTCTCGCTCACGTTCCCGCTCGCGGCCCCGTTCTGGGCGCTCATGATCCTCGCGCCCGGCTGGTCGGTGACGCGCCGGGTGATCGGCTCGCCGCTGATCGCGCTGCCGCCCGCACTTGTCTACGCGGCGCTGGTGCTGCCGCAGTTCGGCACCGTGTTCGCCGCGGTCGCCGCGCCCGAGCTCCCCGGCATCGCGGCGCTGCTCGCCACGCCGGCGGGCGCCGCGGCGGGCTGGGCCCACTTCATCGCGTTCGACCTGTTCGCCGGCCGCTGGATCTACCTCGACGGCCGCGAGCGCGGCATCCACCCGCTCGTCACCGCGCCGGTGCTGGTGCTGACGATCCTGCTGGCGCCGCTCGGGCTCATCGCGCACCTGCTGGTGCGGGCCGCGCCGGCCGCGGTGCGGAGGCAGGCCGGCCTCACCGCGGCGCGGTAGGGGTCTCGTCGCGCCGCTCGGCGTCCTCGGCCGCGCCGTCCTCCTCGGTGGGTCGCGGGAACCGCGCCACCACCCGGAGCCCGCCCCCGGGCGGCAGCTCGAGCACCAGCTCGCCGCCCGCCACCTCCAGCGTGCGGGCGGCGATCGCGAGGCCCAGCCCGGAGCCCTCCGTGTTGCTCTGGGCCGGACTGCGCCAGAACCGGCCGGTGGCCCGCTCGAGCTCCTCCGGCGCCATGCCCGGCCCCCGGTCCCGCACGGCGATCTCCACGCGCCCGTCGACCGCGTCGGTGGACACCGAGATCGGGGTGCCCGGGGGCGCGAACTTGACCGCGTTGTCGAGCACCGCATCGAGGACGGTCTCGATCGCGCCTTCCGGGGCGCGCACCTGCAGCCCCCGTATCCCGGTCCGCACCAGCTCCAGGTCCATGTGCTCGGCGAGCGGGCGCCACGCGTCGAGTCGGTCCTCCACGCCCTCGTCGACGTCGGCGACGACCGGCGGCGCGGTGCGCTCGGCCCGGGCGAGCGCCAGCAGCCCGTCGAGCAGCGTGGACAGCCGCTCGGCCTCCTCGAGCGCGGCGGCGTGGTCCTCGGCGGCGACCTCGTCGACGTGCCCATCCAGGTTGGACAGGCGCAGCCGCAGCGCCGTGAGCGGGTTGCGCAGCTGGTGGCTCGCGTCGGCGACGAACGCCCGCTGCGCGGCGTAGGCCTGGGCCACCGTCGCGGTCATGCGGTCGAAGGAGACCGACAGCTGCCGCAGTTCCGGCGGCCCGGTGCCGTCGGCGACCGGCTCGGGGTCGGCCCCGGCGAGCACGGCCGCCGCGACCCGGCCGGTGCCCTCGTCGAGGCGGCGCACCGGGCGCAGGATCCACCGGACGATCGGCAGCGCGACGACCACGCCCATCGCCAACGCGGCGAGCCCCGCCGCCACCACGAGCGACCACACCCGCAGCTCCTCGGCGCGCAGGGTGTCGGTGGGCGAGATGGTGACGGCCACGCCGCGGACCTCGGTGTCCACCAGCACCGGCTCGGCGAGCACCAGCGGGCGCTCGTCCCACGGCAGCAGCAGCGGGTAGACCTCGGAGCGGCGGTTGGCCAGGGCCAGCTTCACCCGCTCCTGCGCGTCGGCGTCGAGCACCGGCGGCGGCTGGCGGGACGTGGCCACCAGCCGGCCGTCCTCGTCGAGCACCATGACGGCCACCCCGTAGACCTCGTCGTAGCGCTCCAGCTCGGCGGCGAGCCCCGTGGTGTCGGCCTGCGTGATGGGCCGCTCGGCGACCGAGGCGTAGAAGATCGTGTCGGTCAGCCGGTCGGTGAACATCGCGAGCTGCCGGGCCTGCGCGTAGGACAGCGCGAGCGGCACCCCGAGCCCGGCGGCCAGCAGGCCCACCAGGAACAGGACGATCACCAGCAGCCGGGCGGCCATCGACGGTCCCTACTCCGCGCCCGCGGGGTTGCCGAGCCGGTACCCCACGCCGCGGACGGTCTGCACGTACTCGGGGTTGCCGAGCTTCGTGCGCAGCGTGGCCACGTGCACGTCGAGCGTGCGGTTGGCGCCGGCCCACGACCGGCCCCACACCTCGGCGACGATGCGG
Source organism: Pseudonocardia sp. (assembly GCF_035305885.1). Taxonomy (GTDB): domain Bacteria; phylum Actinomycetota; class Actinomycetes; order Mycobacteriales; family Pseudonocardiaceae; genus Pseudonocardia. The sequence continues at coordinate 49,138 of NZ_DATGOP010000150.1, read as the reverse complement.
CTGCGGGTGCACACCGCCCCGCCCGCCGTCGCGAGCAGCGCGAGGACCTGGAACTCCTTGCGGGTCAGGTTGACCGGCCTGCCGGCGACGGTCACCTCGTGCTTGTGCAGGTCGACCCGCACGTCACCGACCTCGACGACGTCCTCGGGCCCGGTCGGGGTGGCGAGCCTGCGCCGCCGGTAGACCGCGTGCACGCGGGCCACGAGCTCTCCGATGTCGTAGGGCTTGACCAGGTAGTCGTCGGCGCCGGAGTGCAGGCCGAGGATGCGGTCGTCGACCTCCCCGCGGGCCGACACGACGATCACCGGCACGTCGCTGCGCTCCCGGATGGCCCGGCACACGTCGACCCCGTCCACGTCGGGGAGGCCGAGGTCGAGGAGGACGACGTCGACACCCGCCAGGTGGTCGGGCGCGGGCCTGCCCGTGGCGAGCCTCGTCGTGGTCATCCCGTGCCGGTGCAGGGCCGGACGCAGCGCGGCCGCCACGCGGTCGTCGTCCTCGACCAGCAGGATGTGCACGACTCCCCAACCCTTCTCGCGCTCAAGAGCGTTATAGGAGCGCAACCCTATGGCTTGCTCAAGGTGCTGGACTGGACGCATCGCATCGCCCTAGCGTCCCGCCATGCCCGGAGGACCTGCATGACCGCCGACCTCACCCCCGCCGCGGAGGCGGCCTCATGACCGACACGCCGATGATCCGGATGGTGTCCGTCGACAAGCACTTCGGCGACCTCCACGTCCTGCGCGACATCAACCTGGAGGTCGCGGCCGGCCAGGTCGTCGTGGTGCTCGGCCCGTCCGGGTCGGGCAAGTCCACGCTGTGCCGCGTGATCAACCGCCTCGAGCCGATCGACAGCGGCACCATCGAGATCGACGGGAAGCCGCTCCCCGCCGAGGGCAAGGCCCTCGCCGCGCTGCGGGCCGACGTCGGCATGGTGTTCCAGAGCTTCAACCTCTTCGCGCACAAGACGATCCTCGAGAACGTCACGCTCGGGCCGGTCAAGGTGCGCAAGATGCCCAAGGCGGAGGCCGAGCGGAACGGGCTGGCCCTGCTGGAGCGCGTCGGCATCGCCAACCAGCGCGACAAGTACCCCGCCCAGCTGTCCGGCGGTCAGCAGCAGCGCGCCGCGATCGCGCGGGCGCTCGCGATGAAGCCCAAGGTCATGCTGTTCGACGAGCCCACCTCCGCGCTGGACCCGGAGATGGTCCAGGAGGTGCTCGACGTCATGACCACCCTCGCCAGGGAGGGCATGACCATGCTCGTGGTCACCCACGAGATGGGCTTCGCCCGCCGCGCCGCCAACCGGGTGGTGTTCATGTCGGACGGCGAGATCGTCGAGGACGCCGTCCCGGACGAGTTCTTCACCAAACCCCGGACCGATCGCGCCAAGGACTTCCTCGGCAAGATCCTCACCCACTAACCCGAACATCGATCCAGGAGTCTTCATGCGATTCCGCCGGCTCTCCGCCATCGCCGTCAGCGCGGTGGCGGCACTCACCCTCGCCGCTTGTGGTGGTGGCGGCGAAAGCAGCTCGGGCGGCGGCGCGGAACCGGCCGCGGCGTCCGACTTCCCCGAGGGCTCGACGATGGCCCGGCTGGCCCAGCAGGGTTCCATCACGATCGGCACCAAGTTCGACCAGCCCGGGTTCGGCCTGCAGGGCCTCGACGGCAAGCCGGCCGGCTTCGACGTCGAGATCGCCAAGTACGTCGCGTCGAAGCTGGGCATCTCCGAGGACAACATCGAGTGGGTGGAGACGCCCTCGCAGGTACGCGAGGAGGTCATCGAGCAGGGTCGCGTCGACATGGTGGTGGCCACCTACACCATCAACGACGAGCGCAAGCAGCGGGTCACCTTCGCCGGGCCGTACTACGAGGCCGGTCAGGCGCTGATGGTCCGCAGCGACGACACCACCGTGACCGGCCCCGACTCGCTGCGCGCCGCGGGCACCCGGGTCTGCTCGGTCGCCGGGTCGACGCCGTCGCAGGAGATCCTGAACTACGTCGACGAGAGCCAGCTGACGCTGTTCGACGTGTACTCCAAGTGCGCCGACGCGCTGCGGACCAACCAGGTCGACGCCGTCACCACCGACAACGTCATCCTGCTCGGCTTCGTCGCCGACTCCGACGGCGCCTTCAAGCTGGCCGGCGACACCTTCACCAAGGAGCCGTACGGCATCGGCATCAAGAAGGGCGACGTCGCGTTCTGCGAGTTCATCAACCAGGCGCTGCAGGAGGCCCAGTCGAGCGGCGCCTACGCCGAGGCGTGGGAGTCGACCGCCGGCCAGATCGCCGAGGTGACCACCCCGAGCCTGCCCGAGCTCGAACCCTGCGCCTGATCGACGCCACACCCGTCGGGGTGCCGCCCGGTCCGCCCGGTCGGCACCCCGACACGTGGTGACCAGCTGCTGAACCGGAAAGGAGCGGGCCGCGGTGGACGTGCTCGTGGAGCACCTCGGGCTCTACTGGCGGGGCGTACTGACCACCCTGCAGATCTCGCTGTACTCCGGCATCGGGGCGCTCGTGCTCGGCACGATCATGGCCGCGTTCCGGGTCTCCCCCGTCCCGCCGCTGCGCGCCGTGGGCGCGGGTTGGGTGAACGGGCTGCGCAACACCCCGCTGTCGGTGGTCCTGTTCATGATCGCGTTCGGCCTGCCCGAGATCGCGATCAACGCCCCGTTCTTCTGGTTCGGCGTCACCGGGCTCGCGCTCTACACGTCGGCGTTCGTCTGCGAAGCGCTGCGCAGCGGCATCAACTCGGTCCCCACGGGGCAGGCCGAGGCCGCCCGGGCGATCGGGCTGACGTTCGGCCAGACGCTCGGCACGGTCGTGCTCCCCCAGGCCTTCCGCACGGTCGTGCCGCCGCTGGGGAACGTGTTCATCGCGATGATCAAGAACTCCGCCATCGTCGGCGCGGTCGGTGTGGGCGGGGACCTCTACTCCGTCGGCGTCCAGCTGACCGGTTCGCTGGGCGAGGCCGCGATCCCCGTGCTCACCGGGGTCGCGCTCGGCTACCTCGTGCTGACGATCCCGGCCGGCCTGTTGCTCGGCTACCTCGAGCGGAAGGTGGCGATCGCGCGATGAGCGCGCTCTACGACGTGCCCGGGCCCGCGGCCCGGCGGCGCACCCTGATCGGCACGATCGTGGCCGCGGTCGCGCTGCTCGCGATCGCCGTGGTCGTCATCCAGCGGCTCGCCGCGCAGGGCCAGTTCACGGCCGAGAAGTGGGGGTCGCTGCTCGACCCCACCAACGACGTGATGCCGCAGGTGTGGTCCCTGCTCATCGGGCTCGGCCTGCGCAACACCCTGGCCGCGGCCTCGCTCGCGGTCATCGCATCGCTGGTCCTCGGCACCGTGATCGCGATCACCCGACTGGTGAGCGCGCCGTGGTACCGCTGGGCGGTCGTGGGCGTGGTCGAGCTCCTGCGCGGCCTGCCGGTGGTCGTCATGATCTTCTTCGCCGCGCGGGCGCTGCCCGAGGTCGGCGTGGAGCTCCCGGGCGCCAGCCGCGAGGTGAACACGCTGTTCTACCTCGTGATCGGCCTGACGCTCTACAACATGGTGATCATCGCCGAGATCATCCGCGCCGGGGTCAACTCGTTGCCGCGCGGCCAGGCGGAGGCGGCCTCCGCGATCGGCCTCACCCGCTGGCAGAGCCTGCGCCTGATCCTGCTGCCCCAGGCGTTCCGGACGATGCTCCCGGCCCTGATCAGCCAGCTCGTCGTCATCCTCAAGGACACCGCACTCGGGTTCATCATCAGCTACCCCGAGCTGCTGCGCGAGTCCCAGATCATCGTGCAGACGACGAAGAACCCGCTGCAGATGTACTTCGTCGTCGCCGTGATCTTCATCGTCATCAACTACTCGCTCGGGAAGCTGGCCGAGTACGTGGAGCGGCGGCTCTCGCGGGGACGCAAGATGTCGGCCGCCCCGGCCCAGCCCGCGCTCGTCGAGACCACGGGCCAGGCCGGGGACTGACGAGCCGCCGGCCCCGGCATCAGGAGAGGTTCTCGACCACCACCGGCTCGATGCCCTCCTCCGCGGGCAGCTCGAAGCCGAGCACCTGGGCGTAGAACGACAGCTCGGCGTCGAGCGCCCGCCGGATGTTCTCCGCGCGCCGGAAGCCGTGCTGCTCGCCCTCGAACAGCAGGTAGGCGACGGGCGTGCCGCGGGCGCGCAGGGCGTTGACGATCATCTCGCTCTGGTTCGGCGGCACGACCTCGTCCTCCGCGCCCTGCAGCACGATGAGCGGCCGGGTGAAGCGGTCGACGTGGTGGATCGGCGAGCGCTCGACGTAGGTGTCGCGGGCCTCGGGGTACGGCCCGACCAGCCGGTCGAGGTAGCGGCTTTCGAACTTGTGGGTCTCGGCGGCGAGGGCCTCGAGGTCGGCCACCCCGAAGTGGTCGGCGCCCGCGGCGAACGGGGTGTCCTCGCGGGCGAGCGCGGCCAGCGTGGTGAACCCGCCCGCCGAGCCGCCGCGGATGCACAGCCGGTTCCCGTCGACGCGCCCCTGCTCGGCGAGCCGCCGGGCGGCGGCGAGGCAGTCGGCGACGTCGATCACGCCCCACTGCCCCTCCAGCTGCTGCCGGTAGGAACGGCCGTAGCCGGTGGAGCCACCGTAGTTGACGTCGACGACGGCGAACCCGCGGCTCGTCCAGTACTGGAGCCCGACGTTGAGCACGGGCACCGCGGCGGAGGTCGGGCCGCCGTGGATCACCACGAGCAGCGGGGGCAGCTCGCCGTCCGGGCCGCGGAACTCCGCCGAGGCCGGCGGGTAGAACTGCGCGTACGCCTTGCGCTGCGCGCCCGAGCCGTCCACCGAGTCGAACGCGATGTGCTCGGGCACGGAGATCTGCGCCGGGTCGAGGCCGAGGTCCCGCGGCGGCCGCAGCGTCTCGACCGCGGCGGTGGAGACCTCCACCCGGTGCACGCCGGGTTCGGCGGTGGGGCTGCCCGCGACCACGACGACCGCGTCCGGACCCGCGGCGCGCACGGCCGCGATCGCCGAGAACGGCAGATCGAGGTCGGTGATCGTGCCGTCGGCCTGCCGGACGGCCAGCCCGTCGCGGCCCTGGCGCCAGCGCGCGAACACGATCCGCCCGTCGTCGAGGCGCGCGTAGCGGGCCGAGCCGAACACCCACGCCGGTTCGCCGATCTCCGCGTCGATGCGCACCACCGACTCGATGTCGGCGCCGGGCGTCCACCGGTAGAGGTTCCACCAGTCGCTGCGGTCGGACAGGAACAGCAGCGACCCGTCGGGCTCCCACCGCGGCTCCAGGACCGACTCCCCCGGCCCGCCCGCGACCAGCGTCTCCTCGCCGGACGCCAGGTCACGCACGACGAGCTCGGTGTCGTCCCACGGCATCGACGGGTGCTGCCACTGCAGCCAGGCCAGCCGGGTGCCGTCGGGGCTCAGCCGGGGCGCGGCCACGAAGTCCGGGCCGGTCACGAGCACCTCCGGCTCCGACGGCCGGTCGGCCGCCAGCCGGACCACCTCGTTGCGCACGTCCGCCGCCGACGGGCCGGTGTGCCGCTCCCGCACGCACACGATCGTGGCGCCGTCCGGGGCGACGTCTCCGTCGGCGTAGCGGTCGGCCCGGGGCGTCGCCGGCTCGGATGTGATCGGCTCGGGCTCGCCCCCCGGCGCGAGCCGGTAGAGGCGCTGGTCGGCCCAGTCGGTGAACCACACGACGCCGTCGCGCACCCACCACGCGGCGCCGCCGTACTCGTGCACGGCCGTGCGGGCGTTGCGCCCGTCCGGCAGGAGGTCGGTGGTGGCGCCGTCGGGGGTGCGGCGCACCAGCTGCGTGCGCCCGCCCTCGGCGGGCCTGCCCTCGGCCCACACCACGTCGGCACCGTCGACCCGCACCTCGCCCAGGCGCACCGCGGCCGCGGTGACCAGCTCCGATGTGATGGGGGTGGACCAGGAACCGTAGGGACGCTCGGTGATCGTCACGCCATCACGTTAGCCGCGGCGTAGGTTGGTGCCGAGCGGGGCGCCGAGGGGAAGGAGTGGCCATGAGCGAGCCGTCGCAGGGGCGAGCGCAGGAGCCGATCGAGGCCGAGGTCGTGGACGAGCCGCGCCCGCAGGTGCCGCCGCCGGCGCCCGGTGCACCCGACTACGACGAGCACGGCGTGCCGACCTTCGACCACCTGCGCGACAAGATCGAGAGCCGGTACGCCACCTCCCTGGGGGCGGCGGAGCTGGCCGAGAGCACCGCTGCCGGGCGGAGCGTGGAGGAGCAGGAGGCCGAGCGGGCGGCGAAGGCGAAGGCGAAGCTGGAGGAGCTGCGGCGTTCGCTCGGCTGACGGGCGGGGCGGTCGGTCGTGGCCGGTGCGACGGACCACGCCGGTGCGCACCAGCCCCCGGTCTTCCCGGCCACCTGCGCCGGCAGCACGTGGTCGTGCACGTCGTCGCCGATCACGTGCCTCTCCTCGGGGTCCGCACCACACCTGCTCGCCGCGGCCGGCACCCCTCGGGGGATCGGCGGGGTCGGCTGCGCGCCTGCGCCGCCGACGACTGCCGGATGATCGTCGCGGACACCTCGCAGGGCCGCCGCCCGTGGTGCTCGATGGAGGCCTGCGGCAACCGCGCGAAGGCCGCCGAGCACCGGGCCCGCGCGCAGGGGGACCGACGCGACGCCATCTCCGCCGCCGTCCCGGCGTACCCCGGCCCGTCGTGGACGTCGACGCCACGCGCGGTGGCGACCGCAGTGTCCACCGCCCGCTGGCTCCGGTGGGCGGGGCGCCGTCCGGACCGTCGATGGCGGAGTGGTGGGGCGGGCAGGCGCCGCGCGGGTCGAGCGCATCGACGCTCCGGTGCGGACGAGGTGCCTCGGCATCGACCTGCACCGGGCACGCCGGTCAACGTCGACGCCGACCGGCTGCCCCAGCCACCCTCGCGATGAGGATGGGGTCGGTGCGAGGCGGGTCGTCCACGAGCAGCGGGGAGCGTCGCGCCGGTGACCCGCGGCCGCCCGCCCGGTCAGGAGCGGCGCGTGCGCAAGGCCGTCCACAGCAGGGCGAGGGCCTCCGGCAGCGCCCGTGGGCGCACGACCGGCAGCACCCCGATCGCCCCGGTGAGCCCCGGCCACCAGCGCACCGACCCGTCCCCGCGGACGGTGCCGAGGGCGGGCGTGCGGCACGCGCGGACGCCCGCGGGCAGCGTGGGGTACTCCCCGGCGAGCCGGGGGTCGCGGCACGCGCGCACGGTCACCGGGACCCGCAGCAGGTCGGGCAGCTCGCGCGCGATCTGCGAGCAGCTGGGGCAGGCGACGTCCGCCACGACGACGACGGCACGGATCACGGGACCAGGATCGCAACCGCGAGCGAGCCGACGCAGGTGAGGGCCAGCACCGGCCGGACGACGCGCTCGGCGCGGGCCCACGCGGCCGTCCACGACCCGTCGTCGCTCCAGGCGTTCGACAGCACCGGCATCGCGAGCCTGCCGAGCGCGAACCCCACGGCCGGTGCGAACGCGGCCGGGAGCGGCACGACCAGCAGCACCGCGGCCAGCACGAGGTGCGGCAGCGCCGACGGCGAGTAGGTGCGCATCCCCGTGCCCATCTCGAACCCGAACTGCAGCGCGCCCCACCGGCGCAGGTGCTGCACGTCCTGCGGGACGAGGCGGGCGTTCTCGGGGACCGGGAACCGCACGAGCCCGAGCTCCCGCACCAGCACCGGCACGGCGACCAGCGCGAACAGCGTGTGCCGCACCGGGGCGGGCAGCAGCGCCTGGGGCAGCGCCCCCACGGCGCCCGCAACGAACGCCACCAGCAGGGCACCCAGCAGCAGGCCGGTGCCGAAGAACCGGACCACGGGCTCGTCGCGCCAGACCGACGCGCTCAGCAGGAACGCCGAGTTGTGGCTTCAAGTGCTGCCCGAGTTGGCGAAGCCGGCGGCGGCGCCCGCGACGAGCAGGAGGGCGAGCCCGCCCAGCGCCCCGGCACCCAACGCCGCCAGCACGAACGCCACCGCCGCCGGGACGGGGTGCAGCACCACCCGGATCGCCACCGCTACCCGCCGAGCACCGGGAGTCCGCCGCGCTCCGGCAGCCGGCAGGCGGCGATCGTGATGCCGGTGTAGGTGTCGCCGCTCGCGAACACGACGTCGGTGATCGCGTCGGAGCAGCGGTACCCCTTCCACCGCCACGCGTTCTTGCCCTCGCACTCCGTCGCGAGCCGCGTGCTCTCCATCTCCTCGCCGTCGATCTCGTAGAAGCCCTCGCGGTGGTAGCCGCCCGAGCACGGGTAGCTGCCGCGCCGCCAGCCGCCGTAGCAGACCGCGGGCCCGTCGTCGAAGGGCCAGTTGTTGGCCTCCTCCGCGTACGACGAGGGCGCGCAGCCGGTGTGCTCGGCCCGGTTGGCCGAGCCGGGCACGGCCGCCGCCGTCCGCCGGTCGAGGTACCAGTCGAGCGGCACGAGCGCTGCGGCCGCCGCCCCGATCACCAGCGCCCGCAGCACCGCGCGCCGGGAGGGCCGGATCGCGCGCAGCCGCGCCACGACCGCGCTGGGCGCCGCACCGGGCGGCGGGGCCGAGGTGCGGGGGATGTCGTCGAGCCTGCGGGCGCTCATGCCGGGCTCCCGATCCGGAACAGGGCGGGCAGGTCGGCCTCGGCGTCGACGAAGACGCGCTGCACGACCGTGCCGGCGGCGTCGAGCTGCAGCACGGTGGGCGTGTAGCCCTCGAACAGCTCGGCCCACACGCCCGGGTCGGTGAGGAGCTCCGCGCCCTCGTGCGGGGTGAACGCCTCCGCGCGGTCGACGAGCGCGACGACGCGCACCCCCGCGTCGGCGACGCCGCCGAGCGCGTCCCACACCGCGTGGCACAGCGCGCAGTCGGCGTCCAGTACGGCGACCAGGCCGGCCCGCTGCCCGGGCCGCGGCCGGACCGCCGGCGGGGCGGGTCGCCCGACGACGGCGGCGTAGCCGGACAGCCCGGTGGTGCGCGCGGCCTCGAGCGCCCGGACCCTCGCGTAGACGGCGACGAGCGCCACCAGCGCGAACAACGCGACGAGCAGCGCGAGCAGCGCCACGGCCAGCTCCACCGTCACGGCTCAGCCCTCCCACTCCGCACCGAGCGCGGCGAGCGCGTCGAGCAGCTGGTCCTCGGTGAGCGCGAGCGGCGGGCGCCCCGACTCCGGGCCGTGCAGGACCAGGTCGATCGCGGCGCTGGGGCCGGCGAGCAGGTAGCGCCACTCGTGGATGGTGCCGCCGGCCAGCGCCGCCCCCGCGGCGTCGAGGACGCGGTCGGCGCGCCACAGCTCGCCCGCGGGCAACCGCAGGCCCGCCCAGTCCGGCAGCGTCGGGAGCGCCTCGACGGCCGGCCGGGCCACCAGCGTCGCCCGCTCCCCGCGCCCGATCACCGACACCCCGGCCTGCCGCAGCAGCAGGTCGGAGGCTGGGACGAGGGTGGCGCCCGCGGCGTCGTCGGTGAACCGGAACGTCTCGAGCAGCGCGGCGAGGCCGTCCTCGGTCGGGGCGGGCCCACCGAACCAGGTGGTGGCCTCGTGGTGGGGGCCGACGAGCACCAGCGCTGCGTCGGACCGGTCGGCCGCCTCGTAGACCACGGCGTCCGCGCCGCGCAGGGGGACGCGCCGCTCGCGCGCCCCGGGCAGCACGTGGCGCGGGATCAGCCGGTACTGGCCGCGCGGGGCGAGGAAGAACTGCCGCGCGGTCCGCGGCCCGGTGAACCGGGTGCTCGCGTACCAGCGCAGCGGGCCGAACACCTCGGGGACGGTGAGGGCGACCCGAGCTCCCGAAGGCGCGATCCGCGTCGTCCGCAGCGGCGCCCCCACCGTCCCGGCCGCCGCACCGTCCATCGCCGCCGTCATCAGTCGTGCCCTTCCCTTCCGGGCGCCGACCGGCGCCCACCGGCACAACGAGCACACGTCGGTGACGTGACGCGATCATGCGGACACGCAGTGTTGCATCCGGGTGATGTTCGGCGGCGCTGCGTGGCGGACGAGCGACCATCGGGGTGAAACGACGAGGGCCGCCGGCCTCACGCGGAGGCCGACGGCCCGTCGGTGCGCCGGATCGGTCAGTTCTCCGGCCGCTTGAAGATCTTCTTGCCCAGCCAGACCGTGATCGGGTCGTACTTGCGGTCGACCACGCGCTCCTTGAGCGGGATGAGCGCGTTGTCGGTGATCTTGATGTTCTCCGGGCAGACCTCGGTGCAGCACTTGGTGATGTTGCAGTAGCCGAGGCCGTGCTCCTCCTGCGCCGCCACCTTGCGGTCGGCGGCGTCGAGGGGGTGCATGTCGAGCTCGGCGATGCGCATCAGGTAGCGCGGCCCGGCGAAGTTCTGCTTGTTCTCCTCGTGGTCGCGCACCACGTGGCAGGTGTTCTGGCACAGGTAGCACTCGATGCACTTGCGGAACTCCTGGCTCCGCTCGACATCGACCTGCTGCATCCGGTACTCGCCGGGCGCGAGGTCCGGCGGCGGGGCGAAGCTCGGGATCTCGCGCGCCTTCGTGTAGTTGAACGACACGTCGGTGACGAGGTCCCGGATCACCGGGAACGTCCGCAGCGGCGTGACCGTGATGACCTCGTCCTCGGCGAACGTCGACATCCGGGTCATGCACATCAGCCGCGGCCGCCCGTTGATCTCGGCGCTGCACGAGCCGCACTTGCCGGCCTTGCAGTTCCAACGGACGGCGAGGTCCTGGGCCTGGGTCTGCTGGAGCCGGTGGATGATGTCGAGGACGACCTCGCCCTCGTTGACCTCCACCGGGTAGTCGACGAGCTCGCCCTTCTCGTCGTCACCCCGCCAGACGCGGAAGTGGGCCTCGTAACTCATGCCTTCTCCCCTGCCCCGGCGCGGTGTCCGCCGAGCTCCTCACCCGTGTAGTACTTCTTCAGCTCGTCCAGCTCGAACAGGTCGAGCAGATCGGGCCGCATCGGCACCTGCTCCTGGCGGACCAGCTCGACGTCGTCCTCGCCCTTCGCCGACAGCACGAGCAGCACGTGCCGCCAGTCGGCGTCCATCACCGGGTAGTCGTCCCGGGTGTGCCCGCCACGGCTCTCCTTGCGCTCCAGCGCGGCCTTGGCCACGCACAGCGAGACCAGCAGCATGTTGCGCAGGTCCAGCGCGAGGTGCCAGCCCGGGTTGAACTCCCGGCCGCCCTCGACGGTGACCGTCTTCGCCTTGGCCGCGATCTGCTGCAGCGCCTTGAGCGCCTGCTCCATCTCGTCGGCCTTGCGGATGATGCCGACGAGCTCGTTCATCGTCTTCTGCAGCTCCAGCTGCACGACGAACGGGTTCTCGCCGCCGTCGGTGGCGCTGGAGAACGGCAGCAGCGCGCGGTCGACGGCCTTCGACACGTCGTCGATGCGGACGGCGGGACGCACCCCGCCGAGCGAGTCGACGTACTCGGCCGCGCCGAGCCCGGCCCGCCGCCCGAACACCAGCAGGTCCGACAGCGAGTTGCCGCCGAGCCGGTTCGAACCGTGCATGCCGCCCGCGACCTCACCGGCCGCGAACAGGCCCGGCACCTTCGACATCGCGGTGTCGGGGTCGACCTCGACGCCACCCATCACGTAGTGGCAGGTCGGGCCGACCTCCATCGGCTCCTTGGTGATGTCGACGTCGGCCAGCTCCTTGAACTGGTGGTACATCGACGGGAGCCGCCGCTTGATCTCCTCGGGCGACAGCCGCGAGGCGATGTCGAGGAACACCCCGCCGTGCGGGCTGCCGCGGCCCGCCTTGACCTCGGCGTTGATCGCGCGGGCCACCTCGTCGCGGGGCAGCAGCTCCGGGGGACGCCGGTTGTTGTCGGCGTCGGTGTACCAGCGGTCGGCCTCTTCCTCGGTCTCGGCGTACTGCTCGCGGAACACGTCCGGGACGTAGTTGAACATGAACCGCTCGCCCTCGGAGTTGCGCAGCACGCCACCGTCGCCGCGGACCGACTCGGTGACGAGGATCCCCTTCACCGACGGCGGCCAGACCATGCCGGTCGGGTGGAACTGCAGGAACTCCATGTTGATCAGCGTGGCGCCCGCGCGAAGGGCCAGCGCGTGCCCGTCGCCGGTGTACTCCCAGGAGTTCGAGGTCACCTGGTAGCTCTTGCCCACGCCGCCGGTGGCCAGCACGATCGCCGGGGCGTCGAACCGGACGAACTTGCCGGTGGCCCGGTAGTAGCCGAAGCAGCCCGCGATCCGGCCGTCGTCCTTGAAGATCTCGGTGATCGTGGTCTCGTGGAAGACCCTGATGTTGGCCTCGTAGTCGCCGTGCTGGGCGTAGTCCTCCTGCTGCAGCGACACGACCTTCTGCTGCAGCGTCCGGATCATCTCCAGCCCGGTGCGGTCACCGACGTGGGCCAGCCGCGGGTAGGTGTGCCCGCCGAAGTTGCGCTGGCTGATCTTGCCGTCCTTGGTGCGGTCGAACAGCGCGCCGTAGGTCTCCAGCTCCCAGACGCGGTCCGGGGCCTCCTTGGCGTGCAGCTCGGCCATCCGCCAGTTGTTGAGGAACTTGCCCCCGCGCATGGTGTCGCGGAAGTGCACCTGCCAGTTGTCGTTGGGGTTGACGTTCCCCATCGCCGCGGCGCACCCGCCCTCGGCCATCACGGTGTGCGCCTTGCCGAACAGCGACTTGGTGATGATGGCGGTGCGCTTGCCCTGCATCCGCGCTTCGATGGCGGCCCGCAGGCCGGCGCCCCCGGCGCCGATGACGACGACGTCGAATTCGTGGTGTTCGATCTCTTCGGTCATCTGCAACCCGCCCTCAGTTGATGATCCGCAGGTCGGGGATCCAGCCCGCCGCCACGGCCATGATGTAGAAGTCCGTCACCGCCAGTGTCGCGAGCGTGGTCCAGGCCAGCTGCGCGTGCCGGGCGTTGAGCTTCGAGACGAACACCCACATGCGGTAGCGCACGGGGTGCTTGGAGAAGTGGTTGAGCCGGCCGCCGATGATGCTGCGGCACGAGTGGCACGAGATCGTGTACGCCCACAGCAGCACGACGTTGCCGAGCAGGATCACGTTGCCCAGGCCGAGCCCGAAGCTGCCGTCGGCCTTCACGAACGCGTACAGCGCGTCGTAGGTGTTGATCAGCGAGATGATGACGGCGGCGTAGAAGAAGTAGCGGTGCAGGTTCTGGCCGATCAGCGGGAACCGGGTCTCACCGGTGTAGCGCTTGTGCGGCTCGGCCACGGCGCAGGCGGGCGGCGAGAGCCAGAACGACCGGTAGTAGGCCTTGCGGTAGTAGTAGCAGGTCAGGCGGAACAGCAGCAGGAACGGTAGCGACATCGCCGCGTAGGGCAGCCACCAGACGTCGGGGAGGAACTGCCCGAAGTGCGAGGCGTGCGGGTCGCAGCCGAAGGAGACGCACGGCGAGTAGAACGGCGTGAGGTAGTTGTACTCGGCGACGAAGTAGTCCGCCTGGGCGAACGCTCGCACGGTCGCGTACACGACCCATGCCGTGAGACCGACGAAGTTGGCCAGTGGCGGCAACCACCACCGGTCCGTTCGCAGCGTCCGTGCCGTGATCTGCGCCCGGCCGGCGGACGCGTCTGTGGTGGATGACACGTCAGTTTTCCTTGTTCTCGAGCGGTACGACGCCGTCCGCTGCACGTCGCGGCGTCGGGACGTCCGGATCTCGCCGGAGCCTACGACCGAAGCGCCGCGCGGTGCGTATCGGGCTGTCACCGTGTGTTCCCATCGTGACGCGATTCACGCGGGAACGGGCCGTGGAGGGCCCGCGGACATTAGAGTGGCCCGCCGTGGGCCGCGACGCGGACGAGCGCGGCGCGGGGGCCGCCGTGCGGCGGGCCCTCGCGCCGGCGGGCTCCCGGCCGCCCGCGGTGCTCGTGGTGCTGGCCGCCCTGCTCGTCGCGGGCACGGTCGTCGCGTCCGTCGCCGGCGCGTACGCGCTGCAGCGCGGCCAGGGCCCCGCCGGTAGCCCACCCGCCATCGCGACGCCGCCCGCCGCGCCCCCGTCCCACTCCGAGCAGGCCGCCCCGGTACCCGCCCCGACCGCCCAGGCGCCCGCGCCTCCCTCCGACCCCCGCGCCGTGTTCGCCGACCCCGCGCTGCGCGCGCTCGCCGAGCCGTTCCTCGCCGGACCCGGGGTGTCGTGCCAGTCCCGCACCCCGGAGGACGGGGAGACCGAGCGCGTCGCCTGCGAGCTCGGCGCCGAGCGCACGGCCGTGTTCACCCGCACGTCGCCCGAGGAGATGCGACAGCGCCGCCAGGACCTCGTCGCGGGCCGGCAGGCCCGCCCGGGCACCGTCGTGTCGTTGCGCTGGCGCTACGACGGCAGCGGGACGGCCGCCCGGACCGGCATCCCGGCCGGCCACGAGGTGCGCGGCGAGGGCGTGCGGGTGCGCTACGTGGACCTCGAGGGCAGGCCCCGGCTCCGCTTCGACCAGGACGCCACCGGGTGCGCGGGCGACCTCGCGCTGACCCGACCGACCGGGGACGCGCGCGCCGACCAGGAGGCCGACCTCGAGGAGCTCCGCCTGTTCTGGGCCGACCCGGGGGGATGAGGCACCCACCGACGGGTCGGTGCGCCGCCGGCCGGCGGCGGCGCAGCCGGGCGAACGCCGGGGCCACCTCGCGGAGGGCGGGGTGGGCGGTGGTGTCGGCCGGGACGGCGCCCGGGTCGCGGCGCGGCTGCTCGACCGAGCCCAGCACGTGGGCGGTGAGCAGCCGACCGATCGCGGCGCTCGCGTCGGCGTCGAACCGAGCCGGTGCGGGCCGGCGGCGTGGATCGGAGCAGGCGTCTGCAGGTCCTGGCGGCGGTGTGCTCGGCCGTCTTCACGATCGGCACGGCAGGCGTTCGTGGTCATCGACGACGCGCTCGTCACCCACGCCGTGCAGCTGACGGGCGCGCCCGGGGCGGCGTACCGGGCGCCCCGGGTTCGTGGCGGCGTGGCGCGCCGTCGGGCTCTGCTACCTGGGCGTACCGGGTCGTGCTCGCCGTCGACGCCACCCGGGCCGCCGGCGTGGTCGCCGGGCTCGTCCCACCGGTCGTGCCGCAGGCCTCGATCGACCGGTACGGCCCGGCGGGGACGCTCCCGACGCCGGTCGTCGACGGCGGCGCCGCCCGGCTCGTGCTCGTCCCGCTCGCGTTCGCCGCGCGCTACCGCGGGCCGTGGGCCCGCGGCGGTCAGCGCCGCTGGGTCGTCGCGGCCAGGTAGTCCCGGTTCAGCTGCGAGATGACGTCGAGCGGGATCTCCTTCGGGCACGCCACCGCGCACTCGCCGGTGTTGGTGCACCCGCCGAAGCCCTCGGCGTCGTGGGTCTCCACCATGCGGACCACGCGGTCGGCGCGCTCCGGCTGGCCCTGCGGCAGCTCGCCGAGGTGGGTGATCTTCGCCCCGAGGAACAGCGACGCGCTGCCGTTCGGGCAGGCCGCGACGCACGCGCCGCACCCGATGCAGGCGGCCGCGGTGAACGCCCGGTCGGCGTTGGCCTTCGGCACGGGGGTCGAGTGCGCCTCGGGCGCGGCGCCCGTCGGCGCGGAGATGTACCCGCCGGAGGCGATGATGCGGTCGAACGCGCTCCGGTCCACCACGAGATCCTTGATCACCGGGAACGCGGCGGCGCGGAACGGCTCCACGGTGATCGTGTCGCCGTCGCGGAAGTGGCGCAGGTGCAGCTGGCAGGTGGTGGTGGCCTTCTCCGGGCCGTGCGGCTCACCGTTGATCACCATGCTGCAGGCGCCGCAGATGCCCTCGCGGCAGTCGTGGTCGAACGCCACCGGCTCCTCGCCGTCGAGGATCAGCTTCTCGTTGAGCACGTCGATGAGCTCGAGGAACGACATGTCCTCGTCGGCGTCGTCGACGCGGTAGGCCACCAGCCGCCCCTCGTCGTCGGGCCCGCTCTGGCGCCAGATCCGCAGGTTCAGTCTCACTTGTAGCTCCGCTGGCTCGGGGTGACGTACTCGAAGTGCAGGTCCTCGCGGTGCAGGACCGGGGGGCTGCCCTCGCCGGTGAACTCCCAGGCCGCGACGTAGCTGAACTCGTCGTCCTTGCGGGCGGCCTCGCCGTCCTCGGTCTGGGACTCGGCGCGGAAGTGCCCGCCGCAGGACTCGGTGCGGTGCAACGCGTCCAGGCACATGAGCTCGGCGAGCTCGAGGAAGTCGGCGACGCGGCCCGCCTTCTCCAGCGACTGGTTCAGGGTGGCGGCCGAGCCGGGGACCTTGACGTTGGTCCAGAACTCGCGGCGCAGCTCGGGGATGCGGTCGAGCGCCTTGCGCAGGCCCTCCTCGGTGCGCTCCATGCCGCAGTGGTCCCACATGAGCCGGCCGAGCTCGCGGTGGAACGAGTCCACGGTGCGGTTGCCGTCGATCGACAGCAGCTTCTCGATGCGCGCGGCGACCGCGGCCTCGGCCTCGCGCACCTCGGGCGCGTCCTCCGAGACGGACGGGACGCCGCGGGCGAGGTAGTCGCCGATGGTGGTGGGCAGCACGAAGTAGCCGTCGGCGAGGCCCTGCATCAGGGCGGACGCGCCGAGCCGGTTGGCGCCGTGGTCGGAGAAGTTCGCCTCGCCGATCACGAACAGGCCCGGGATCGTGCTCTGCAGGTCGTAGTCGACCCACAGGCCGCCCATCGTGTAGTGCACGGCCGGGTAGATGCGCATCGGGACCTCGTACGGGTCGTCCCCGGTGATGCGCTGGTACATCTGGAAGAGGTTGCCGTACTTGGCGGCCACCGCCTGGCGGCCCAGCCGCGCGATCGCGTCGGCGAAGTCGAGGTAGACGCCCAGCCCGCCGGGGCCGACGCCGCGGCCGGCGTCGCAGACGTTCTTCGCGGCGCGGCTGGCGATGTCGCGCGGCACCAGGTTGCCGAACGCCGGGTACTGGCGCTCCAGGAAGTAGTCCCGCTCGGACTCGGGGATGTCGGCAGGGGCGCGGGTGTCTCCCGCCTTCACCGGCACCCACACCCGGCCGTCGTTGCGCAGCGACTCGCTCATCAGCGTGAGCTTCGACTGGTGGTCCCCGCTCACCGGGATGCAGGTCGGGTGGATCTGCGTGAAGCACGGGTTGGCGAAGTAGGCGCCCTTGCGGTGCGCCCGCCAGGTCGCCGTGACGTTGCAGCCCTTGGCGTTGGTGGACAGGTAGAAGACGTTGCCGTAGCCGCCGGAGGCGAGCACGACGGCGTCGGCGAGGTGGCTGCGGGTCTCCCCCGTCACCAGGTCACGCGCCACGATCCCGCGGGCCCGCCCGTCGATGACGATCAGCTCGAGCATCTCGTGGCGCGGGTACATCGTGACCCGGCCCGCGTCGATCTGGCGCTCGAGCGCCTGGTAGGCGCCGAGCAGGAGCTGCTGGCCGGTCTGGCCGCGGGCGTAGAAGGTGCGCGAGACCTGGGCGCCGCCGAACGAGCGGGTGTCGAGCAGGCCGCCGTACTCGCGGGCGAACGGCACGCCCTGGGCCACGCACTGGTCGATGATCTGGACGCTGATCTCGGCGAGCCGGTGGACGTTGGACTCGCGGGAGCGGAAGTCGCCGCCCTTGACCGTGTCGTAGAACAGCCGGTGGATGCTGTCGCCGTCGCCGCGGTAGTTCTTCGCGGCGTTGATGCCGCCCTGCGCGGCGATCGAGTGCGCGCGCCGCGGGCTGTCCTGGTAGCAGAACGAGCTGACCTGGTAGCCCAGCTCCGCGAGCGTGGCCCCGGCGGACGCCCCGGCGAGCCCCGTGCCCACGACGATGATCTTCATCTTGCGCTTGTTGGCCGGGTTGACCAGCTTGACGCCGAACCGCCGCCGCTCCCAGCGCGTCTCGATGGGCCCGTCGGGCGCCGCGGTGTCCACCAGCGGCGAGCCGACGATGTAGTCGGTGTAGGAGCTCATGTCACGCCACCAATCCGGTCAGCACGGCGAACGGGACGGAGAGGAAACCGGCCACCAGCACGACCGCGACCGCGAGCGCGACGCCCTTGAGCGCCCGCTCGGTGGCGGCGTTGGACCGGCCGAAGGTCTGCAGGGCGCTCCACACGCCGTGCCGCACGTGGAAGCCGACGGCCACGACGGCGAGGGTGTAGGCGAGGGTGACGTACCAGCGCTCCGGCGCGAAGTCGGCGACCACGTTCGCGTGCACCTCGCCGTGCACGCCGTGCGGGTTGAGCGTGCCGGCCGTCAGGTCGAGCAGGTGGTAGACCGCGAACAGCGCGATGATCACGCCGCCCCAGCGCATGGTGCGGGCGGCGTAGCTGCCGTGCACCGGCCTGCGGTGGGCGTAGCGCACGGGGCGGGCCCGGTGCGCCCTGCGGGTCAGGATCACCGCCGACGCGACGTGCCCGACCAGCGAGAGCGCGAGCACGACCCGGACCAGCCACAACAGCCCTTCGCGCGGCAGCGCGGGCTCCCCGACCTCGCGCAGCCAGGCGGCGTAGGTGTCGATCGCCTCGGCCCCGAAGAAGATCTTCAGGTTGCCCAGCATGTGGGCCACGAGGTAGAGCAGCATCACCGCGCCGGTGACCGCCATGACGTACTTCAGCTGGATCGACGTGCGGCGCGGCGGGCGACCCGCGCGCACGGCGGGGCGCTGTTCCACGATCACCATGCGCCATAGCGTCGATAGCGCACCCACGCATCGTCCAATGCATCGATTGGCCGCAGACCATAGCCGTACGCTATGAGCGTGACGTTCACGCAGCTCGCGTACTTCCTCGCCGTGGCCGACGTGCGCAGCTTCACGCGAGCGGCCGAGTCCGTCGGAGTGGCGCAGCCCACGCTGTCCCGACAGCTCAAGGCCCTGGAGGCGGAGCTGGGCGCCGAGCTGATCGACCGCGGCGCCCGCGACGGGCCGGTGCTCACCCCCGCCGGGGAGGCGCTGCTGCCGCTCGCCCGGCGCATGCTCGCCGACGCCGAGAGCGCCCGCACCGCCGTGGCCGAGATCGTCGGCCTGCGCAGCGGGCGGGTCCGCGTGGGCGCCACCCCGTCGCTGTGCATCGGCGTGCTCGCCGACGTGCTGCGCGTGTTCCACGAGCAGCACCCGGACATCCGGCTCGAGCTCGCCGAGGACGGCTCGCAGCCGCTGGTGCGCTCGCTCGCGCGCGGCGAGCTCGACCTCGCGCTGGTGATCGTGCCCTCCGCGGGCGTCGACCCCGCCCTGCACACCACGCCGGTGCTGCGCGAGCGGCTCTCGGTGGCATCCCCGACCTCGGAGCGGTCCCCGGCCTCGCGGGGCTCGATGAGCATCCGCGAGCTCGGCCGCCGCCCCCTGGTCGTGCCGCGCCGCGGCTACGACGTGCGCGAGACCACCCTGGCGGCCTTCGCCGCGGCGGGCGTGGAGCCGAGGTTCGCCGTCGAGGGCGGCGAGATGGACGCCGTGCTGCGGATGGTCGAGGCGGGCACCGGGGTGGCGGTGGTGCCCGACCTCGTGTTCGCCGGGCGACCCCGGCTGCGCCGCACCGTGCTCACCCCGCCGCTGTACCGCACGGTCGCGCTCGCCCGCCGCGCGGACCTCACCCCCACCCACGCCATGCAGGCGTTCCGCACGACGCTGCTGTCGTTCCTCGCGGTGCTGGCGGCGGGCGACGGCTTCTCCGGCGACGTGCAGGTGCTGCGCCCCGCCACCGCGTGACCCGTCAGCGCGCGGCGGCCTCCGCGAGCGCCCGGCGGGCCACTGCGTAGCCGCGGTCGGCCGCCTCCCGCAGCAGCGCCGCCGCGGCGGCCCGCTCCGCCGCGTCCACCGGCGGGCGCGGCGCCGCCCCGTCCGTGCGGGCGCCCAGCGCGGCCAGGTGCGCCGCGAACTCCTCCGCGCCGTCGACGTCGGCGACCTCCTCCAGCGCCGGGTCGGCGCCGACGCGTACCACGCCCCAGCGGGTGTGCAGGCGCACGCGGGTGTGCGGGCCGGGCGCGGCGGTGACGTGCTCGACCCGCGCCTGGATCCGCCGCAGATCCGCCCCGCCGTGCAGCCACACGAGCTCACGGGCGGCCGCGGCGACGTCGGGCGCTCCCCCGCCGCCGGGCAGCCGGACCGTCGGGCGGCGGTGCTCGCCGACGACGGAGGAGTTCACGCACCCGCGCAGGTCGACGGTGCCCGCGTCGAGCACCACCCGGTCGAAGCGGCGGGCCATGGCGAGCAGCACCGACGCGGTGTCGGCGGCGTACCCGAGCGCGTTGCCGTACGCCGGGTAGTCGGTGGTGCTGGTGGGCACGAGCCGCCCGGGCCCGTGGGTGGTCGCGCCCGCCTCGAACGCCTGCGTGAACGGAGCCCCGGGCAGGTGGTGGGCCAGCTGCCCGGCGAGCACGGGCCAGTGGAAGCCGGTGAACACCCAGCCGCCCCGGCGGAACTCGCGTGCGGCGCGGACCAGGAAGTCGAGCGTGCCGACATCCGGGGCGCTCACGTCAGCACCTCCTCCTCCAGCCACGACCGGAACCCCTCGGGCGTGGCCGCGCGCCGCGCGTACCGCTCGTAGGCGGCGACGTCGCGGTCGTAGCGGCCGAGCGCCCCGTCCGGGGCGAGCGCCCCCGGGTGGTGCACGACGGCGCTCACCAGCAGGCCCGGGATCGTGATGCCCGCGGCCCGCACGGTCTCGGCGGGGGCGAGCTCCTCGGCCACCAGCACCACCGCGCGGGCGGCCTGCGCCGCGACCACCACCTCCCCGAGCGGGCCGCGCACCACGCCGTTGCCGTCGGCGTCGGCGAGGTCGGCGTGCACGAACGCGACGTCGGGCACCTCGGCCCGCACCACCCGGCTCGTGCCGAAGCGGCAGGTGGCGGTGTCCAGCAGGCCCCGCGTCCAGTCCTCGTCGACGTAGCCGGTGCCCGCCCGGTCCGGCACCGGCAGGAACGGCACGCCCCACGCCCCCGCGGTGAGGGCGGCGGTGAGCAGCCCGAGGCTCATCTCGTGCAGCGCGACCGGCGCACCGCCCTCGGCCGCCCGCCGGAAGTTGTGCGCGGGCGCGGGCCCGACCGGGCTCCAGCAGTGCCCGAACGTCGCCGAGCGCAGCACCCCGGCACCGAGCAGCTGGTCCATGAGCAGGCCGCCGGAGGCGATGACGAGGTCGACGTCGCGGACCCCCTGGCGGATCACCTCGTGGCCGACGCAGAACAGCTGGGCGCCGAAGTTGCCCAGGTACACGCGCGTGCCCGGGCGGACGTGGGCGCGGACGGCGTCGGCGAGCCCGAGCACCGGCCTCACGCGTAGGCCTCCGGCAGCATGTGCAGCCCGCGCCCGAGGTGGGCCCCGCCGTCGACCTGCAGCAGCTGGCCGGTGATGAGCGAGCCCGCGGGCCCGGCGAGGAACGCCACGAGCTCGGCCACGTCCTCGGCCGGGGTGGGCCGGCGCATCGGCGTCGCCTTCTCGACGAGGTTGCCCAGCACGTGCTCGCTCGCCTCGTCGCTCAGGGCGTGGGTGAGCACGGTGCCCGGCCCGATGCAGTTGATCCGGATCCCGTCGCGCGCCCACTCCAGCGCGAGCGTGCGGGTCAGGCCGAGCACCCCGGCGCGCGCGGCGATCGAGTGCGCCATCCCCATGCCGCCGCGCTCCACGCCGGACAGCGAGATGTTCTGCACGCTGCCGCTGGTGCGGGCGAGGTAGGGGTACGCGGCGCGGGTCAGGTGGAACACGCTGGTCAGGTTGAGGTCGATGACGGCGTTCCAGCCGCCGGGCGTGATGTCGACCGCCGGGGCGAAGAACTGGCCACCGGCGTTGTTGACCAGCAGGTCGAGCCCGCGCTCCTCGCCGACCTCCACCACCGCCGCGGTGGCCGCCTCGGTGTCGCGGACGTTGCAGACGCGGTAGTCGTACGCGCCGGAGCCCTTCGCCACCTGGGCGGCGCACGCGCCGGTCTCGGCGAGCGTCTCCTCGTGGCGGCCCAAGCCGGTGACGGCCGCGCCGAGCTGGACCAGCCGCAGCGCGATGGCCCGGCCGATGCCGCTGCCGGCGCCGGTGACGATCGCCGACATCCCGGCGAGCGCGTCCTCGCGCAGCACCTGCGCACCTGGTGTCATCGCGACTCCTCGAACGTGGGACGGGGTGGCGCGGGCCGCCGCTTCGGCCTGCGCCCGGAGAAGGTCACCGGGAACTGCGGCACGGCCTCGCCCTGCGGTGTGGTCGCGACGACGGCGCCGGGCCGCTCGCGCGCGACCTCGCCCAGCGCGGCGACCGGGTCCCGCACCGGCCCGGCCGGGATGCCCAGCTGCGCCATCCGCACGCAGACCTCGTCGACCGGGTGGCGCGACGTCCACGCCTCGACGATGCGGTCGTAGGCCGCGGCGTCGGCGAGGCGCTCGGCGGCGGTGGCGGACGGGCCGCCGACCACGGGCGCGAGCCGCTCCCAGTGCTTGTCCAGGCCGGCGTAGATGTAGGCGTGCCCGTCGAGGCAGCGGTAGACGTTCGACGGCGAGGTGGCGGCGTCGCGGTTGCCGGTCCCGCGGCGGAACGCGCCCTCCTCGGCCGCGGCGAGGACCGCGGGGCCCACGAGCGCGACCATGGCGACGTCGTGCATCGGGACGTCGACGAGCACGCCCTCGGTGCGGTCGCGGTCGGCGAGCGCCATCGCCGTGGCGAACGCCGCGTAGGTCCCGCTGATCACGTCGGTCGGCCAACCGGCCGCGATGCGCGGGGTGCCGTCCTCGTCGGCGTTGGTGACCGCGTAGCCGCTCACCGCCTGCGCGATCGAGTCGAAGCCGGTGCGGGGATCGCCCGCCCCGTACGCCGAGACGAGCGTGACCACCAGGTGCGGGTGCGCTCGGTGCAGCACCTCCCAGGTGAGGTCGAGGCGCTCCAGGGTGCGCAGGCCGAAGTTCATGACGAGCGCGTCGGCGTCGGCGAGCAGCGCGTCGAGCCGGGCGCGGCCGTCGGCGGTGCGCAGGTCCAGCGCCTGCGCGGTCTTGCCGGTGTTGAACCAGCGGTAGTAGACGCTGCCGAACCGGGTGCCGGACAGCGCCCGCGACGGGTCCCCGCCGCGCGGCTCGACCTTGCGCACGTCGGCGCCGAAGTCGGCGAGGAGCTGCCCGCACACCGCGCCCGCGATGTACTGGCTCAGGTCGACCACCGTCCGGCCGGAGAGCGGGGCGGGCGGACCGGTCATGCCGCGATCCGCTCCAGTACCGCGGCGACGCCCTGCCCGCCGCCGACGCACAGGCTGGCCACGCCGTAGCGGCCGTCGCGGCGGGCGAGCTCGTGCAGCAGCGACACCACGATGCGGGTGCCGCTCTGCCCGGTCGGGTGCCCGAGCGCGATGCCGCCGCCGTTGACGTTCACCCGCTCGGGGTCGAGCCCGAGCTCGCGCACGTTCTGCACGATCTGGGCGGCGAACGCCTCGTTGATCTCGAACAGGTCGATGTCGTCGATCTTCAGCCCGGCGCGGTCGAGCGCCATCGGGATCGCGGCGGTGGGCCCGATCCCCATGATCGTCGGGTCGACGCCGACGGCCGCGAACGACACCAGCCGCGCGATCGGGGTGAGGCCGTGGCGGCGCACCGCCTCGCCGCTCGCGACCACCACCGCCGCGGCGCCGTCGGCCATCTGGCTCGCGTTGCCCGCGGTGACCGTGCCGTCGGTCTCGAACGACGGCTTGAGCGCGGCGAGCTTCTCGACGGAGGTGACGCGGAACGTCTCGTCGCGCTCCAGCTCGCCCGCCTCGGACCGCACCGGCACGACCTCCTCGGCGAAGCGGCCCTCCTCCCAGGCGCGGCGGACGCGGTCCTGGCTGCGGGCGGCCCACTCGTCCTGCGCGGCGCGGTCCACGCCGTACTCGCGGGCGAGCTTCTCCGCGGTCTGCCCCATGTTCATGCCGCAGATCGGGTCGGTGCCGCCGTCGCGCCAGCCGTCGGAGAGGGTGATGTCCCCGCGGCGCACACCGCCCCAGCGCAGCGTGTAGGGCGCGATGTAGGGCATCGTGCTCATGCTCTCGGCGGCGATCGCGAGCGCGACCTCGGCGTCACCCGACAGCACCGACCGGTTCGCGAGCTGGATGGCCTTGAGCCCGGACGCGCACGCCATGTTGATGGTCTGCGCGGGGACGTGGACGGGGACACCCGCGCGGAGCGCCACCTGGCGGCCTGGGTTGGGGCCGTTGCCGGCCTGCCTGCAGTTGGAGACGACGACCTCGTCGACCGCGTCGGCGGCCACGCCCGCCCGCTCCAGCGCGGCGGCGCCCGCGATGCCGCCGAGCTCGACCAGCCGGACGTCGCGCAGCGACCCGCCGTAGCGGCCGTGCGGGGTGCGCACGCCCGCGACGAGGAACGCTTCGGTTGCCATGTGTCCTCCCGGCTTTCAGTTCTCGCGCAGCACGCGCTTGGCCTTGTGGGTGTGGCGTTCCAGCGACCCGGGCGGGACGGGTTCGACGAGCGCCCGCACCGTGAGCTCGGCCCGCACCGCGGCGGCGAGCCGCGCGCACACCTCGTCGACCCGCTCCGGGTCGGCCTCCACGCGCAGCTTGATCGCGGTGAGCGCGCCGGTCGTGCGGTCGGTGACGTCGTCGTCGAGGACGATGCGGTACTCGCCCACGACGCCCTCGGTGCGGCGGACGACATCCTCGACCGCGGACGGGAACAGGTTCACGCCCTTGATCACGAGCATGTCGTCGGCGCGGCCGATCACCCCGCCGGGCAGGCGGGCGAGCGTGCGGCCGCAGGCGCAGGGCGTGCTGTCACGGACCACGACGTCGCCGGTCCACCAGCGCACGAGCGGGGTGGCCCGCTTGTCGAGGTGGGTGAGCACGAGCACCCCCGGCGTGCCGTCCGGCACCGGCTCGTGGGTGTCCGGGTCGAGCACCTCGGCGTAGGCGAAGTCCTCGGGCAGGTGCCCGCCCGCCTGCTCGGCGCACTCCCACGCGATGGGCTGGAACTCGAGGCTGCCGTAGCCGTCGTAGCAGCGGGCGCCCCACAGCTGTTCGATGCGCGCCCGGGTGGCGGGCACCGCGCCGCCCGGCTCGCCGCCGACGGTGACGCTGCGGACGGCCGACTCGCGCAGCGGGCGGCCCATGGCCTCGGCGGTGTCGGCGAGGTACAGCATGAACGACGGCGTGCCCGCCACCGCCGTCGTCCCGAAGCGGAAGATCGTCTCGATCTGGCGCTCGGTCTCGGCGGCGCCGCCCGGGATCACCGTGGCCCCGACGCGCCCGTACCCGCTGGTGAAGCCCAGCCCGCCGACGAACCAGGTGTAGGTGAACAGGCACTGGAACACGTCGGTGTCGCGGGTGCCCTGGCTGTAGGCGGCCCGGGCGTACAGGTCGGTCCAGCGGTCGAGGTCGGACTGCGTCCAGCACACGGGCGTCGGGCTCGACGTGGTGCCCGACGAGAAGTGCACCCGGCGCACCTCCGACAGCGGGGCGGCCAGCGCCGACCCCCACGGCGGGCTCTCCTCGAGGCTCGCCACGTAGTCGGCCTTCGCCACGAGCGGGAGCCTGCGCAGGTCGTCGAGCGAGCGCAGGTCGCCCGGGGTGAACCCGACGTCCTGCCACCGGCGCCGGTAGAAGGCGCTGTGCTCGTGCACGTACGCGAGCTGCTTGCGCAGCTGCGCCAGCTGGTGCTCGGCGATGCGCTCCCGCGACCAGGTCTCGACCTCGTCCCAGTACGACGCGGAGAACGGTCGGCCCACGCCTTCCCCCTCTCTAGCTCTGCGGCACGAACGCCAGCGGGCGGATGGGCGACCCGGTGCCGCCCTGGATGCTGAGCGGCGCGGCGACGAAGAAGAAGCTCCACACCGACGCCGCGACGAGCGGCTCGAGGTTCATCGCCTCCATGATCGAGATCTCGCGCTCGACGAGGAGGTGGACGTGCACGTCGAGCGACGGGCTCGGCATGTGCTCGTAGGCGACGGTGTCGGCGCCGCTCGCGCGCACGCGGCGGTCGGCGAGCCAGCGCGCACCGTCCAGCGAGACCCCCGGCGCCCCGGTCTCGGTGCCGAGGAACCGCTGCGGGTCGGACCAGTAGCGGTCCCACCCCGTGCGGACCAGCACCACCGAACCGGCGGCGGGTTCGGGCCCGTGGTCGGCGAACCACGTCGCGAAGTGGTCGCCGGTGACCGCGTCGTCGGGGGTGAGCTCGCGGCCCAGCAGCGTGGGTACGTCGACGAGGTGGCCGGTCGCGGCGATCGGCGCCATCTCGTGCACGGAGTGGACCGCCATGCCCCCGGTGAACGACTGGCGCCCGGTGATGTCCACCCCGCCCGCCACGGTGCCGCACTTGGCGACGTGGGCGAACCCGTCGACGTGCGTGCCGACGTGGTCGCCGGTGGTGATCATCGCCGCCGACCCGGACACGCCGCCGGGGTAGACCAGGTCGCCGTGGCGCTTGGTGAGCACGAAGCCGTACGGCGGGTGCGCCGGGTGGTGCGGGATCCCCGGGTACATCGGCTGGGCGAGGTCGAACACCCGCATGCGGCCCGCCGCGGGGAACGGGACGTCCAGCTCCCAGGTCACGCCGCCGCCTCCTGGGCGACCGCTCGGCCGATGACGAGGCGCTGGATCTCCGAGGTGCCCTCGTAGATCTCCAGGATCCGCTGGTCGCGGTAGAGCCGCTCGGCGATGTTCGGCTTGCAGTAGCCGTCGCCGCCGTGCACCTGCACCGCCACGTCGACGGCGTGGTGCGCGGCCTCGCTCGCGTACAGCTTGGCCATGGCGCCGAGCACCGAGACGTCGCCGCCGCGGTCGTAGGTCTCGGCCGCGGTGAAGGTGAGCAGGCGCGCCGCGGACAGCTCCGTGGCGACGTCGGCCAGCGGGAACGACACGCCCTGGTTCTCGATGATCGGCCGCCCGAACGTCGTGCGCCGCACCGCCTCGCGGGACGCGACCTCGTAGCCGGCGAGCCCGACCCCGGTGGACTGGGCCGCCACGCTGATGCGCCCGGCGTTCAGCGTCTTCAGCGCGAGCCGCAGGCCCCGACCCGGCTCGCCGAGCATGTCGGACTCGCTCACGCGGGTGTCGAGCTTGAGGTTGCTCGTCTTGGTGCCGCGGATGCCCATCTTGTCCTCGTAGCGGTCGATGACGACCCCGGGCGCCTCCCGGTCGACGAAGAACGCGCTGATGCCGCGCGGGCCCGCATCCGGGTCGGTGCGGGCGAACACGACGTAGTGCCGCGACGCTCCCCCGTTGCCGATGAAGATCTTCTCGCCGCGCAGGCGGTAGCCGTCGCCGTCGCGCTCCGCGGTGGTGCGGATCGCGTTGGCGTCGCTGCCCGCGCCGACCTCGGTGAGCGCGAAGCTCACCGCCTCCCCGCGGGCCATGCCGCCGAGGTAGCGCGCCTGCTGCTCCTCGGTGCCCGCGAGCAGGATCGGGGTGCCGCCGAGCGCGTACGCCGTGAGGATCGCGCCGGTGGAGGCGCAGGCGCGCGAGACCTCCTCGATGACGGCGCACGTCGTGGCGAACGAGGCGCCGGCGCCACCGAAGCGGGTGGGCACGAAGAGCCCGGCCAACCCCGACTCGACGAGGAGGGCGACGTTCTCGTCCGGGTAGCGCTGCTCCCGGTCGAGCTCCTCGGCCAGCGGCGCGAAATGCTGCTCGGCGAGCTCCTTCGCCGTGTTCAACCATTTGCGGCCGTCGTCGTCGAGCTCCGGGGACCACACCACAGCCATTCGTGCTCCGATCTCGTGCCGTGAATTGCCAACCTACTCAGACGTATGTCTGGTTATCGATGTCGATCCACCAACCCCTCGGAATCGATCGATCAGTCGAACGGCCGCAGGCCGTTCACGACGAAGGTCGCGAACTCGTCGGCGATCTTGTCGATGTCGCTGTCCGGCCGCGGCCGGTACCACATGTTGATCCAGTTGAGGGCGCCGAGGATCGGCTTGGCCGCAAGGCGCGGCGGGACGTCGCGGAAGATGCCCTCCCGGATGCCGTCGGCCACGATGTCGGCGAAGTACTGCTCGTACTCGTCGCGCATGTCGACGAACGCCTGCAGCACCCTGCGCTGCTTGGTCCCGGCCTCCTGCATGAGGTGCATCTCGGTGCCCTGGACCGCCACCCGCGAGCGGGCGCTCTGGGTCATCATCACGACGGCGTGCATCCGCGCGGCGGCGTGCAGCCGCTCGTCCGGCGGCAGGTCGCGGCGCTCGGCGATCGGCCGGATCCGGTCGAGCAGGTCCAGCATCGACAGCGTGAGCACGTCGAGGAAGATGTCGGCCTTCGACCGGTAGTAGTGGTAGATCCGCCCCTTCGTCGAGCCCAGCACCTCGGCGATGTCGTCGAC
Organism: Pseudonocardia sp.; assembly: GCF_035305885.1. Lineage (GTDB taxonomy): Bacteria > Actinomycetota > Actinomycetes > Mycobacteriales > Pseudonocardiaceae > Pseudonocardia. The sequence continues at coordinate 21,053 of NZ_DATGOP010000150.1, read as the reverse complement.
GCTGGTGGCGGTGAAGCCCCGCTCCATGAACACGGTCGCGGCCGCGTTCAGCACCTCCATGCGCCCCGCCTCCGCGGGCCCCCTCCGGCCAAGGCCGGCTTGCATCGCCACGGCAACTCCTCATCCCGACCGGCGCGTGATCGTGTGCCAGATTCCCACCAGCCCGTTCGGCGACAGCAGCAGGATCGCGGCCAGCACCCCGCCGAGGACGATCTTGTCCGCGTCGCCGCCGAACGAGAACAGCTCCTGCTGCGTCGTGAGGATCGCCGCGCCGACGAGCGGGCCCAGCAGGAGCCGCCGCCCGGGCAGGATCACGGCGGCCAGCATGAACAGCAGGAAGTGCGCCGAGAGCAGGTCGGGGCTCACGTAGCTGCGCTGGTAGGCGTAGAGCCAGCCGGCCAGCCCCGCGATCGGTGCCGAGAGCACGAACACCAGCACCCGGGTCCGGCGCACGTCGACGCCCAGGGTGGTGGCGAGCTGCGGGTTCATCTGCGCCATCAGCGCGGTCACCCCCAGCCGGGACCGGCGGAACCGCGCGATGAGCGCGACGACCAGCACGAGCAGCCCGAACGCGATCGGCCACATCTCGGCGTTGGTGCGGGCGACGTACTGCCCGCCCACCGCGGGGAGCGCGAGCAGCGGGACGCCGACGAGCCCGTCCGTGCCGCCGAGGAAGTCGCTGTTGCTCACCACGGTGAGCCCGATGACCGCCGCCGCGTAGGTGACCAGGGAGAACACGAACTCGCGCGTGCGGATCGTGGCGAGCCCCAGCACCACCGCGAGCGCCGTGACCACGCCGATCGCCGCGGCGAGCGACGTGAGCGGCCCCCAGCCGTACTTCACGGCCACCACCGCCGTGGCGTACGCCCCGCCCGCCCAGAACAGGGTGTGGCCGAGGCTCACCTCGCCCAGGTAGGACAGCACGACGTCGATGCCGTAGGACATGATCGCGAAGATCGCGATCAGCACGACCGCGGCGTAGATCCGGTCCGAGCCGCCCAGGAGGACCGGCACCAGGTAGCCGAGGACGATCAGCGCGGGCCAGCGCAGCACGCGGACCGCGGTGGGCAGCGCGCGCCCGCCCTTCTCGCCCCCGCCCGGGGCCCGCTGCGGTGTGACCTGCAGTTCGCTCACGCTCACCGGATCCTCAGCCCCTCGGGTCGCACCACGAGGACGATCAGCAGGACGGCGAACGCCGCCGCCATCGAGTACGCGGGTGGGAAGAACGCCCCGAACAGGGCGACGAAGAAGCCGAGCCCGAAACCGGTGACGAGGTTGCCCAGCACGCTGCCGATGCCGCCGAGCACCACCACCAGGAAGGTGATGATCACCTCGTCGAAGCCGATCGAGGTGAGGATCGGGCTGCGCGGGGCGATGATCGCCCCGGCGAGAGCGGCGCTCAGCGCGGCGAAGACGAACACGCCCAGGTAGACCCGCGCGGCGTCGATGCCGTAGAGCTGGGCGAGCTTGGGGTCCTCGGCCACGCCGCGCACGATCCGCCCGATCCCCGTGCGGCTCAGCACGTAGAACGTCACCGCGTAGAGCGCGAGCGCCGCCACGATGATCAGGACGTCCTGCTGGGTGAACCGCGCCGACCCGATCGCGACGTTCTGGCTGCTGAACGGGCTCGGGATCTGCTGCGGGTTGCCGCCGAACACCAGCGCGGCGCTGCCCTGGAGCAGGTAGCCGAACGCCAGCGTGACCAGCATCAGGCTCACGATGTTCTGCTCGACGACGAGCCGGGTCAGCGCGAGCTGCATGACCGCGCCGAGCACCCCGACCGCCACCAGCGCGATCGGGATGGCCACCAGGTAGGGCACCCCGAGCGCGGTGCAGGCCCACCACGTCACGAACGCGCCGAGCATGTAGAGCTGGCCGTGGGCGAAGTTGACCAGTCGGGCCGCGCCGAGCAGCACCGTCCAGCCGACGGCGAGCAGGGCGTAACCCGCGCCGAGCGCGAGCCCGTTGACCAGCTGATCCAGCACCCTCATGCGCGCAACCCACCCAGGTAGGCGGCGACGATGCGCTCGTCGTCGCGCATCTGCTCGGCCGGGCCCGAGGCGACGACCCGGCCCTGCTCCAGCAGGTAGAGCCGGTCGGCGACCTCGAGGGTCGCCCGGACGTTCTGCTCGACCAGCAGCACCGACAGCCCCGCGTCGACGAGCTCGCGGACGTGGCGCAGCACGTCGAGCACGAGCCGCGGCGCGAGCCCGACCGAGGGTTCGTCGAGGATCAGAAGCCGCGGCGCCGCACGCAGCGCCCGGCCGATCGCGACCATCTGCCGCTCCCCGCCCGACAGCGTGGAGCACCTCTTGTCCGCCCGCGCCGCGAGCTGCGGGAACACCTCGTAGACCTCGGCCACCGAGTACCGCTTGCCCGCGGCCTTGCGCGGCGGGCGGACCAGCTCGAGGTTCTCCTCGACCGTGAGCGTCTCGAACACGCCCTTGCCCTCCGGCACGAGCACGATGCCGCTCGCGGCCCTGCGGTGGGCGGCGAGCCCGCCCACGTCCGCGCCGTCCAGCCGGACGGCACCGGACACCGCGGGCCTGCCCCGCGACCAGCCCGCCACCGCGTTGACCAGCGTGCTCTTGCCCGCGCCGTTGGCGCCCGCGACCGCGACCAGCTCGCGCTCGCCCACGGTCAGGTCGACGCCGTGCAGCGCGGCGGTGCGGCCGTAGCGGACCTCGAGGTCCACGAGCTCCAACAGCGCGCTCATGCCGTCCGCCCCAGGTAGGCCTCCAGCACCGCGGGCAGCCGCTGCACCTGTCCGGGTGGGCCGTAGGCGATCTGCCGGCCCCGGTCGATCACCACGAGCCGGTCGACGATCTCCATCACCAGGTCCATGTGGTGCTCGATGAGCACGATCGCGAGCCCGCGGCGGCGCAGCTCCTCGAGCAGGGCGGCGAGGTTGCGCATGTCGTCGCCGCCCACCCCGGCCGCGGGCTCGTCGACCAGCAGCACGCGCGTGCCCCCGCCGAAGGCGAGCACGATCGACAGCACCCGCTGCAGCCCGTACGGCAGGTCGTCGGGGCGCAGCTCGTGGTAGCGCGCCGCGATGCCGAACTCGGTGAGCAGCTCGGCGGCCTCGCGGCGGGTCGCCGCCCGCGCGGCGTGCTCCCGCCACGGCGTGAACACGCTCGGCAGCAGCCGCGTCGCGCGCTCCACCTGCAGGCTCGCCATCGCGTTCTCCAGCACGGTGAGGCCGGTGAAGAACGAGTTCTGCTGGAACGTGCGGCGCAGGCCCCGCCGGGCGAGCGCCTGGGTGGACAACCCCGAGGTGCTCTCCCCGTACAGGCGGCACTCCCCCTCGTGCGGCACGGTGTTGGTGATCGCGGCGAAGCTGCTGCTCTTGCCCGCACCGTTGGGGCCGATGACCCCCACGATCTCGCCGTCGTCCACCGTCCACGACACGTCGTCGAGGGCGGTGAGGCTGCCGTAGCGCACGGTCAGCCCCTCGACGGCCAGCGCCGGAGCGCTCATCCCCACACCGCTTCGTCGACCGGGATCTCCTCGAGGACCTTCGTCTTGCCGCCCTCGACGGTGAACGCGTAGACGGCGAACTCCTGCTGGCCCTCCTCGGTGAAGCGGACGTCGCCGAGGACCGTGTCGGTGAAGCTCTCGCCCTGGATCGCGTCGGCCACGGCGAGCCGCTCCGTGGTGCCCGCCTTCTCCACCGCCTTGCACCAGATGTCCACGCTCTGCGCGCCGAGCGCACGGTACTTGTCGGGGAGGTCGCCGCCCGAGCGCTGCGTGTAGGCCTGCACGAACGCCTCGTTGCGCGGCAGGCTGCGGAACGGCTCGACGTCGGGGAAGTACAGGTCGGCCGAGACCAGCCCGTCGATGACCGCGCCACCGGCGAGCTCGATGACGGTCGGCGAGACGGTCCCGGTGCCCGCGAAGTGCACCGCCGGGATGCCCGACTCGGCGTACTGGCGCGCCATCGCCGGCATGCCGGACGACTCGGCGGCGTTCGCGGAGAACACGACGTCCGGGTTCGCGGCCGCGATGTTCGACAGCGGGATGCGGAAGTCGGTGTCGGTGAAGGCGAACGTCTGCTCGGCGACCACCTCGACGCCCCGCTTCTCCAGCTCGGCGCGCAGGGCGGCGCCGGCGTCGTTGCCGTAGGCGTCGTTCTGCAGCAGCATCGCGACCCGCTTCGCCTGCAGCGTGTCGGCGATGTAGCGGGCGGCCACGTGCGCCCCGACCTCGTTGCCGGCGTTCATCCGGATCGCGGCCGGGTCGGCACCCCCGAGGATCGAGGCGTTCTGCGGGATCGTCGTGATGTTCAGGATGCCCGCGCGCACCAGCACCGGCTGGATCGCGAGCGTGACCGGGCTGTTCCAGCCACCCATCACGACGTCGACGCCCTCGGCGATGAGGTCGTTGGCCGCGCTCACGCCGGCGGCGGGCGTGCTCTGGTCGTCGCGCGACACCACCTCGACCTGGCGCCCGGCGCAGCCGCCCTCGGAGTTGACCAGGTCGGCCATGACCTCGATGGCCTCGAGGACGTGCGCCCCGTTCGGGCCGGCCGGGCCGGAGAGCGGCACGATCACCCCGATCTTGAGCGGTCCCGCGTCCTGCTCCGGTGCGCTCGCACCCGGCGCCGCACCGGACCCGGTGTTGGCACATCCCACGCTGAGCGCCGCGAGCACCGCTGCGGTGGCGGCGAGCAGCTTCCTCGAGCCCTTCACACGCGTCTCCCCATTGAGTCGGACGGTCGAGGCAGTCGACGTACTACTGCGTAGGTTGGGTGTATAGAGGGGCCGATGTGATCAGGTCAAGGGCACCGGTGAAAATCGCCGAGAAATCGAGTGTTGACGACATACCGCGCAGTATGTTCAGCTGCTCGCGGGCCTGATCGGCTCGCGCGGCGGCGACATTGTGGTGGCCGGAAGGGGGCCCGATGAACGATCTTCGTCCCGTACCCGGCTGGGCGCGGTCGCACGGTCACGTCCGGTTGCGACCGCCGGTCGCGGCCGAGCCCGCCTCGGATCGGCTGCTCGTCGGCGAACGGATCGCGCGCTACGGCTGGGCCTACGACGAACGCGACCGCGCCGCCCTCGCCGAGTGCTTCACCGCCGACGGGGTCTGGGAGGGCCTGGTCATGGGCGGGGACCGGGTCGGGCCGGTCGAGGGCCGCGACGCCATCGCCGACTTCCTGGCCGGGTTCTGGGCGCAGCAGACCGACCAGCGGCGGCACGTCTTCACCAACGTCGTCGTCGACGCGCTCTCCGCCGACCGGGCGGACGCGCACGCATACCTGGTGCTCACCGCCGCCCACGGGGGCGCGATGACTCCCGTGACCACCGGCCCCTACCGGTTCGAGCTCGCCCGGGAGCCCGACGGCGTGTGGCGGATCGCCCGGCTCGCGGCCGGGTTCGATGCACCGTTCTGATGGGCGGCACCGTGCTCGTGGTCGGCGCGAGCGGGCTCGTCGGCGCGGCGGCCGTCGACGCGTTCCTCGGCGCCGGGTGGGACGTCGTCGCACTCTCCCGCCGCCCGCCGGAGGTGTTCTCCACCGCCCCGTTCCGCCACTTCCCGGTCGACCTGCGGGACTCGGACGCGTGCCGCGCCGCCGTCGGCGAGCTGTCCGGCGTCACCCACGTCGTCTACACCGCGCTCTACGAGAAGCCGGGGCTGGTGGCCGGCTGGCGCGAGCAGGACCAGATGGAGACCAACCTCGCCATGCTGCGCAACCTGCTCGACCCGCTCGCCGCGGCCGCCGGCCTGCGGCACGTGACCCTGCTGCAGGGCACCAAGGCCTACGGCGTGCACCGCCACCCGATCCGCATCCCCGCCCGCGAGCGCCACCCGCGCGACGACCACCCGAACTTCTACTGGCTGCAGGAGGACCACCTGCGCGCCCTCGCCGCCGAGCGGGGATTCGCCTGGACGATCCTGCGCCCCCAGATGGTGGTCGGCCCCGCCTACGGCGTGGCGATGAACCTGCCGCCGGTGATCGGGGCGTACGCGGCGATCCGCCGCGCGGAGGGCCGGCCGTTCTCCTTCCCCGGCGGGCCGTCGTACGTGACGGAGGCGGTGGACGTGCGCCTGGTCGCCGACGCCGCGCTCTGGGCCGCCACCGAGCCGCGGGCGTGGGGCGAGCACTTCAACCTCACCAACGGCGAGGTGTTCGAGTGGCGGGACCTGTGGCCCGCGCTGGCCGAGGTGCTCGGCGTGGAGACCGGTCCGGACGAGCCGGTGCGTCTCGGCGAGTTCCTCCCCGCCAAGGCGGACGTGTGGGACGACGTCGTCCGCACGCACCACCTGCGCCCGCTGCGCCTGCCCGAGCTGCTCGGCGAGTCGCACCACTACGCCGACTACTGCTTCGCCTACGGCGCGAAGCGCGTGCCGGCGCCGGCGTTCGTGAGCACCGTGAAGATCAAGCAGGCCGGGTTCTGCGAGACCTGGGACACCGAGGAGTCGATGCGGCACTGGCTGCGGGTGCTGATCGACCGCGGCGTCCTGCCCCCCGCCTGATCGACGGCTATGGTCGGGCGATGGCCGACGCCGACATCCACTTCTACTTCGACCCGGTCTGCCCCTTCGCCTGGATGACCAGCAAGTGGGTGCGGATGGTGCAGGCGCAGCGCGACTACCGCGTCGACTGGCGCTTCATCTCGCTGCGGCTGGTCAACGCCGACGTCGACTACGCGACCCGCTTCCCGCCGGAGTACGAGGCCGGGCACACGTCCGGGCTGCGGCTGCTGCGGATGGCCGCCCGGACCCGCGCCGAGTACGGCCGGGAGGCCATCGGGCCCCTCTACGAGGCGCTCGGCTCGGCGATCTTCGACCGGGAGGACGCCCGCAACGACGCCATCGCCCGCGAGGCCCGCGGCACCCGCGGCTTCGTGGAGCCGATCCTGGCCTCGGTCGGTTTGCCCACGGCGCTCGCCGACGCCCTCGACGACGACGTGTGGGACACCGAGCTGCGCGCCGAGACCGACGAGGCGCTCTCGCTCACCGGCAAGGACGTCGGCACGCCGATCCTGCACTTCGAGCCACCGGACGGCGTGGCGTTCTTCGGTCCGGTGATCAGCCGGCTGCCCACCGCAGAGCAGGCGGCGCAGCTGTGGGACCACGTGATCGGCTTGACCCGGTTCCCCGGCTTCGCGGAGCTGAAGCGCAGCCTGCGCGAACGTCCCCAGCTGCGCGCGCTCGGCTGGCGCGAGGGCGAGGTCGGCGCGGTGGAGGACTGGCACGGCGGCAGCCGCCGGCGCACGAAGTAGCGCCCCTCAGTCGTCCGGGAGTTCGCCGTCGCCCAGCTCGTCGACCTCGGCGCCGCGCTCGGCGAGCGCCTCCTTCACCACACGGTAGGCAGTGCCGGCGCCGTAGCCCTTGCGGGCGAGCATCCCGACGAGGCGCCGCCCGGCCGCGGCCCGCTGCTCGGCGGTGCCGACGGCGAGCGAGCGCAGCTTCCGGTCGACCAGCTCCCGCGCCCGCCGCTCCTCCGCCTCGGCGTCCACGCCGGCGAGCGCCTCCTGCGCGTCCTCGTCGCTCACGCCCTTGCGCCGCAGCTCCACGGCGAGCGCGCGGCGGGCGAGGCCGCGGTAGGCGTGCCGGGAGCGGACCCACTGTTCGGCGAACGCCGCGTCGTCGATCAGGCCGACCTCGTCGAACCGCTCCAACACCGTGTGGGCGGCGTCGTCGGGCACGCCCTTGCGCCGCAGCGCGGTGGCCAGCTCCTGCCGCGTGCGGGCGCGCTCGGTGAGCAGCCGCAGGCACACCTCGCGGGCGACGGCCACCGGGTCGGCGTCGGGGTCGAGCTCCTCCGGGGCCCGTCCGCGCCGACCGCGCGGACGCCGGTGCGGCTCCTCGACCTCTGGCCCGGTGGCGGCGCCGTCGTGCCCGGCCTCCCCGGGGACCGGGCCGTCGGGAGCTGCACCGTCGGGACCCGGACCGTCCGAGCGTGACCGTCCGCGGCGCCGGGCGCCCGGGCGGGTGCCGCCACCCGGCTCACCGGCCCCGCGTGGACGGCGCCGACCGCCGCGGATCGCACGCCCGTCCAGGGCGGCGGGGCCGAGCTCGACCACGGTGACGTCGTCGCGCCCCGCGCTCACCGACGGCACGTCGAACAGCGCCACCGGCCCCGCCGCCCCCGCGGTGCTGTCCCGCTGCGCACCGCCGGGGGCGGCGAGGTCGGCGACCGGCGCGGCCGGGGCGGCGTCCCCGACCCGGCCCAGGTCGACGGGCCCCGCCGGCGCCGGGCCGGACCGCTCCCGGCCCGGCTCGGCCGCGGGCAGCTCGTCGAGCCGGGCCACCGGCGCGCGCACGACTTCCGCGTCGCCGACGTCGATCCCGTCGAGCCGGGCGACCCGCCCGTCGGCCATGCTCAGAAGTCGACCGGGGCGGGCAGCGGCTCGGCCTCGGCGTCGACCTGGGCGCCGACCCCGAGCTTCTCCTTGATCCGCTTCTCGATCTCGTTGGCGACGTCGGGGTTGTCGCGCAGGAACTTGCGGGCGTTCTCCTTGCCCTGCCCGAGCTGGTCGCCCTCGTAGGTGTACCAGGCGCCGGACTTGCGGATGATCCCCTGCTCGACGCCGACGTCGATGAGCGAGCCCTCGCGGCTGATGCCCACGCCGTAGAGGATGTCGAACTCGGCCTGCTTGAACGGCGGCGCGACCTTGTTCTTGACGACCTTGACGCGGGTGCGGTTGCCGACCATGTCGGAACCGTCCTTGAGCGTCTCGATGCGGCGGACGTCCAGCCGGACCGACGCGTAGAACTTCAGCGCGCGCCCACCGGTGGTGGTCTCCGGCGAGCCGAACATCACGCCGATCTTCTCGCGCAGCTGGTTGATGAAGATCGCCGTGGTGCCCGAGCTGCTCAGCGCGCCGGTGATCTTGCGCAGCGCCTGGCTCATCAGGCGGGCCTGCAGGCCCACGTGGCTGTCGCCCATCTCGCCCTCGATCTCGGCGCGCGGGACGAGCGCCGCGACCGAGTCGATGACGATGATGTCGAGGGCGCCGGAGCGGATCAGCATGTCGGCGATCTCGAGGGCCTGCTCACCGGTGTCGGGCTGGGACACCAGCAGGGAGTCGGTGTCGACGCCGAGGGCCTTGGCGTACTCGGGATCGAGCGCGTGCTCGGCGTCGATGAACGCGGCGATGCCCCCGGAGGCCTGTGCGTTCGCCACGCAGTGCAGCGCCACCGTGGTCTTACCGCTGGACTCCGGGCCGTAGATCTCGACCACGCGGCCGCGCGGCAGCCCGCCGACGCCGAGCGCGACGTCCAGCGCGATCGACCCGGTGGGGATCACCCCGATGGGGGGCCGGGTCTCGTCGCCGAGGCGCATCACCGACCCCTTGCCGTGGTTCTTCTCGATCTGCGCGAGGGCGAGCTGCAGCGCCTTCTCGCGGTCGGGTGTGGTCATCGCCGGGTCTCCACCTCAGTGCTCTGGACGGGTCTGTCGGTTGGCGTCGACGGTAGGCGGGGCCACCGACGATCTGTGCGGGCGGTCGCGATCTGTGGACAGCCGCACCGCGATGTGGATGGAATCGTAGCGAACACGTGTTCGATCGACCACGGGACACGCCGGGTGGCCGCGCGGTGCCCACCTCGCGGTGTTCGTGCCCGGGGTCTGCGCCGGCAGGTGTGCGGTCGCCGTCGACGCCCACGCGCGGAGGATCCCGGTCGAGAGCGGTCGAGCGGCCCCGGATTCCGACGAACGGCGCGTCGGTCGCACGGGTTCCGACGAAGCGCCGCCGCTCGTCGGGAGGACGCGTCCGGCAACCCGACGCACCCGGAGGACGGGGCGCTGTCGGTGGCCGGCCCTACCGTCGCGCCCGTGAACCGCACCGACCGCCTCTACGCGCTGGTCGAGGAGCTGCGGGCGTGCGCACCCCGGCGCCTGTCGGCCCGGGAGCTCGCGGCCCGCTTCGAGGTCAGCGTCCGCACCGTCGAGCGGGACATCTCCGCGCTCCAGCAGGCGGGGGTGCCCATCTACGCCGACGTCGGCCGCACCGGCGGCTACACCCTCGACAAGAGCCGCACCCTGCCGCCGCTCAACTTCACCCCGACCGAGGCGGTCGCGGTCGCCATCCTGCTCGGGCGCAGCCGGGGCTCGCCGTACCACCGGTCCGCGCGCACCGCCCTCCACAAGATCATCGCCGCCATGTCCGCCGCGGACGGCGCCGCCGCCCGCGAGCTCGCCGACCGCATCCGGTTCATCTCCCCCGTCGAGCCGGACGAGCCCGCGTCCGTGCCCGCCGTGCTGGAGGAGGCCGTCGCCACGCGCCGCGTCGTGCGGATCGGGTACGTCGACCGGGCGGGGGCGGTCACCGACCGGGAGGTGGAACCGGTCTCCTTCACCGCGCGGGATCGCTGCTGGTACCTCGTCGGCTGGTGCCGCCTGCGGGGCGGGGCCCGCGTGTTCCGCACCGACCGGATCCGCTACGCCGTCCTGCTCGACGAGCGCGCGCCCGTGCGCAGCGCCGAGGAGCTCGGGTGCCCCGTCCCCGGGGACGTGGTCCTGCGCCCGGTGGAACTCGTGTGAAACACCGACGGGGGGTTGTCGCCCGCCCCGTCGAGGGTGGCGCCATGACCGAGACCACCGCACCCGACACCGCGACCACCAGCACCGGCCCCGCGCCCGGCACCGTCGCCTGGTTCCAGATCGGCACCGACGACCCGGCGGGGGCCCGGGAGTTCTACGGCGGCCTGTTCGGCTGGGGGGCCACCCCCGACCCGGACTCCGAGGGATACGACCTGGTCGCCCGCCTACGCGGGCGGCGGGCGGCCGGCGGGCGGGATCGCGCACACCGCGGGCGGCGCGGCGAACCACGCGACGTTCTTCGTGCGCGTCGAGGACGTCGCGGACGTGTGCGCCCGCGCCGAACGCCTCGGCGGCAGGGTGCTGACGCCGCCCGTCACCACGCCGAACGGGCTGGTCTTCGCCCACCTCCTGGACCGGTCGGGCAACCGCTTCGGCGTCTTCACCCCCGCCTGAGGCCCGTCAGCGGCGCGCGGGCGGCACGTCGTAGGCCTCGCAGACCACCTTCCACACCTCGCGCGGCTCGATGCCCGCCTCGAGGGCCTCCTCCACCGTGCGGCCGCCGAGCTCGGAGAACACGTGGTCGCGCGAGACGGCCGCGGCGCGGACGACGCCGAACTCGTTCTCCATCAGCTCCCGGAAGTAGGTCAATCGCACAACGACCACGGTAGTGGCAGGCTTTCGCCGTGCTCGACCTGCTCGCCGACGTGTGGGGGACGCTCGGGGGCGACCCGCGCGAGCTCCACCGGATCCGGATCACCGGGCCGCCCGAGGTGCTGCCCTCGACGTTCCCCGTCACGGCCGCGGGCACCGCCGCGGTCGGCGCGAGCCTGCTCGCCGGGACGCGCGGCGCGCCGGTGTCGCTCGACACCCGCGCGCTCGCCGTCGCCCTGCGCAGCGAGCGCCACGTCCGGCTCGACGGCCGCCCGGTCGGCAGCCCGTTCGACCCGCTGTCGGCGTTCCACCGCACCGCCGACGGCTGGCTGCGGCTGCACGCCAACTACCCGTGGCACCGGGACGCGGCGCTGCGCGTCCTCGGCTGCGGCGACCCGGCGGACGTCCCGGCCGCGATCGCCGAGCGCGGGTCGCTCGAGCTGGAGGCGGCGCTGCACGACGCGGGCGGGGTCGGGGCCGCGGTGCGCACCGAGGAGGCGTGGCGCGCGCACGCCGGCCCGCCGCCCCCGCTCGTCCGACGGCGGGTCCTGGGCGACGCGCCGCCCCGGCCGGCGGGCAGGCCGCGCGTGCTCGACCTGACCCGCGTGATCGCGGGGCCGGTCGCGACGCGCACGCTCGCCGCCCACGGCGCCGACGTCCTGCGCCTGGACCCGCCCGACCGGCCCGAGATCCCGCTGCAGGCCTACGACACGCTCCCCGGCAAGCGCAGCGCCCTGCTCGACCTCGCCGCGCACCGGCCGGTGCTGGAGGAGCTGCTGGCCGGCGCGGACGTGGTGGTCTGCGGCTACCGCCCCGGCGCGCTCGAGAAATTCGGCCTCGGCCCCGCCGAGCTGGCCGAACGCCACCCGGGACTGGTGGTCGTGACGCTGTCGGCGTGGGGCCACCGGGGGCCGTGGGCGCGCCGGCGCGGCTTCGACAGCATCGTGCAGGCCGCGTGCGGGATCGCCCACGCCGAGGGCGCCGACGGCGCCCCCGGCGCGCTGCCCGCGCAGCTGCTCGACCACGCCACCGGGTACCTGGCGGCGGCCGGTGCGCTCCTCGCGCTCGCCGAGCAGCGGCGCAGCGGCGGGACCCACCACGTCCGGCTGGCGCTCGCCGGCACCGCGGCGTGGCTGCAGTCGCTGCCGCGGCGGCCGGCCGGCCCCGTCGCCGAGGTCGACCCGACCCCGTACCTGGTCGAGGTCGCCGCGCCGGCCGGGAGGCTCACGCTCGCCGCCCCGCCGGGCGCGGTGGACGGCACCCCGCTGGGGTGGCCCGACCCGCCCCCGTCCTACGGGACGGCCGCGCCCCGCTGGTAGTCGGACCGGTACCGTCGTGTCCGTGATGTCCGTTCTCGCGCAGGACCCCACCGGCCTGTCCTCGCCCGTGGGGCGGCTGGTGGTCCTGTTCGGGCTGCTCGCGTCGCTGGTGGTGCTGCTGCGCTGGTGGTGGTTCAACCGCAGGCGCTGACCGCCGTCAGGACAGCGCGGGCCGCGGCCTGCGCACCACCGCCGAGCCCGCGGCCAGCAGGTACGGCACGGCGATCACCGCGGCCGCCACCCCGAGCACCCGGTACGAGGTGCCCGCGAACACCAGGCCGGCCGTGATGCCCCCGACCGCGCCGCTCACGTTCATCGCGACGTCCGCCATGCCCTGCACGCCGGTGCGCACCCGGGCGGGCACCGACTCCGACAGCAGCGCCGACCCGGCGACGAGGCCGCCCGACCACCCGAGCCCGAGCAGCACGAGCCCGACGGCGAGCAGCGCGGTGTCGGTCGCCCCGGCGAGCGCGCACAGCACGCCGGCCCCGAGCAGGAACGCCGCCGCGAGCACGAGCACGCGCGGGCGCCCCGCGCGGTCGGCGAGCCAACCGAACAGCGGGCTCAGCGCGTACATGCCCGCGACGTGCAGGCTGATCACGAGCCCGATGACGGTGAGCGTCGCGCCGCCGTGGTCCATGTGCACCGGCGTCATCGACATCAAACCGACCATGAGCAGGTGGCCGACGACGATCGCGCCGATCCCGAGCAGCGCGCCGCGTGAGGCGAACAGCGCGGCGCGCGCCTCGGCGGCGCTCGGGGGCGGGCCCGCCTGCGCCGCGGCCCCGTCCCGGGCCAGCAGCAGCGGGTCCGGCCGCAGGCCCGCCCACGTACCGAGCGCGGCGAGCGTGAACGCGCCCGTGCACAGCAGGAACGGGCCCGCCGCGGGCTCGATCCGGAGCGCGGCGGCCACCCCCTGGACCGGTCCCGCGAGGTTCGGGCCGGCCACCGCCCCCACCGTGGTCGCCCAGACGACCGTGGCGAGCGCGCGGGCCCGCCGGTCCGGGGCCGCGAGGTCGGTGGCGGCGAACCGGGCGGCCAGCCCCGCCGCCGTGGCCGACCCGACCAGCACGAGCGCGGCGAGCAGGGCGGGGGCGCTGCCCACCGAGACGGCCGCCACCGCCCCCGCCCCGCCGAGCGCGGCCGTGCCGTAGCCGAGGCTCAGCGCGGGGCGCCGGCCCGCGCGGGTCGCGACGCGCGAGACGGTGAACGACGCCACGGCGGCCCCGAGCACGACGGAGGTCTGGGCCAGGCCGCCCACCGCCTCCGACCCGGACAGGCGGGTGGCGACCAGCGAGCTGACCGCGATCGCGCCGGCCACCCCGACCCCGCCGAGCACCTGGCTGGCGGCGAGCACGGCGAGGATCCTGCGTTGGACGGCGCTCTGGGTGGTGGTCACCGCCCGATCCTCGTGTGGCGACCACCGCCCGCGCCAGCGATTCCTAGACCGCCTTGTGGAAGCCGCCGTCGACGAGGACGTCGGCCCCCGTGGTGCTCGCCGAGCGGGGCGAGGCGAGCAGCACGATCACGTCGGCGACCTCCTGCGGGTCGAGCAGCCGTCCCGTCCGCACGGCCATCGCCTCCGGGGCCACCTTCTCCAGCACCGCGTCGCGGTCGGTGCCGAGCGCGGCGGCGAGCACGTCGGCGGCCCCGCCGTCCTCGGTCCACCACGGCGTGCGGACCGGTCCCGGCGAGACGCTGTTGACCCGCACGCCCTGCGGGGCGAACTCCTCCGACAGCGACTTCGTGAGCGCGGTGAGCGCCGCCTTCGCCGCGGAGTAGTCGGCGTTCATCGCGCCGGGCTGGCGCGCGACCGCCGACGAGACGTTCACGATCGCCCCACCCCGCGCTCCAGCATCGCCGGCAGCGCCGCCCGGATCGCGCGCACGGCCGAGAACAGGTTGAACTCGACCATCTCCCGCCAGTCGGCGTCGGTGAGCGGGAGGAACGAGAACCGCGGGAGGGTCGCGCCGGGCGGGGGCCCGCCCGCGTTGTTGACGAGGACGTCGAGGCCGCCGAACACCTCGACGGCGCGGGCGACGACGGCCGCGGGCGCGTCCGGGTCGGTGAGGTCGGCGGGCACGTGCACGAGGCCGGGGCCGGCGAGCGCGTCGAGCGCAGGCGTGCCGGTGCGGGAGGCCACCACGACGTTCGCGCCCTCGGCGCGCAGCGTGCGCGCGACGGCGAGGCCGATGCCCTTGCTGCCGCCGGTGACGACGGCGGTCTTTCCGGTGAGTTCGAGTTCCACACCGACGAGACTCGCCGCGGTCGGCGGGCGGATCCGGCGGGAATCGGACGCCGGGCACCGGCGTCCGGATTCCGCTATCGCCCGACGTCCACCGGATCCGGGTCGGGGCGCGCCGGCAGCGCGGAACGGGCGAGCGAGATGCCCGCGCCGCGGGAGAGGCGCGTGGCCGCGGCCGCGGCCGCGATCAGCAGGATCACGCCGACGTCCTCGGCGAGCTCCTCGATGTGGTAACCGACGGCGAACCCGAGCCCCTCGTTCCCGGCCGCCATGAACAGCCCCTGCACGGCCTCCAGGCCGAGCCCGGCGGCGAGCATCATCCCGATGCCGGAGACCAGCAGCACGCGGGCCCTCGCGGCGACGCGGACGGCGAGCATCGCGATGGCGACCGCGACGCCGAGCCCGGCGAGCACGCCCGGGATCAGCCAGTAGAACGGGAACGAGCCGGTCTCGCCCGCCACGATCCGGCCCAGCCGCTCGGAGCGCTCGTGCAGCTGGCTCTGGTCGTCCAGCGACAGCAGCGCGAGCACGCCCGCGGTGACGAGCCAGTACCGCGCCTCCGGCGCCCCGGCGGCCCGCGCCGCGGCGAACGCGCCGAGGTGGGCGAGCGCGGCGGTGGCGAGCAGCGCCACGCTCCACCAGGTCGGCAGGTTGTGCTCGACGAGCAGGTCGACGAACAGGCGCGCGTCGCGCAGCACGGGGTGCGCGGGGTCGGCCGCGACGAACCCGGCGGAGAGCAGCGCGAGCGCCACGCTCACCGCCCCGCACCACCACCAGAACGGAGCGAGGCGGACCGGGACGTCGTCGGCGCCCGCCGGTGACGGCGCCGCCGCGCGGTGGCGCACCGCGACGGTGCCGCGCCCGGACGGGACCAGCGCGTGCAGCGCCGCGGCCAGCATCAGGGCCGCGCCGAGGTTCTCCCCCAGCTCCCCGAGGTGCGCGACGAGCACCGGCGCGAGGTCGGGCCCGGTGCGCCCGCCGAGCAGAGCGGCGCCCAGCTCCCCGCCCACCGCGGACACCACGAGCAGCACGCCGCCGCCCGCGAGGAGGCGGCCGGACGGGGCGCCCACCCGCGCCGCCAGCAGCACCAGCACCGCGACGACCAGGGGGACGACGAGCGCGGCCATCGCGAACCAGCTGCGGGTGAGCGCGCCCTCGCCGAGCAGGAGCCTGCCGATCCCGCCCAGCCTGCGGTGCACGCCGGTGAGCTCGGCCAGCGAGAACGCCGCGGCGAGCGCGGACGCGGCGAACCACGCGCCGGCCCCGGCCACCCGGCCCGTCCGGGCCGCCGCACCGGTCACGGCGAACGCGAGCGCCACCGCGACCAGCAGGGCGGTGCCCCACCAGGAGGGCAGGCTGTTCTCGCCGAGCGCGTCGAGCCAACGGGCGAGCTCGTTGCGCTCCCCGGGCTCCGGTCCCGTCGCGGCGACGGCGAAGCTCATCGCCGCGAGAACGGTCGAAATGATCAGGACGCAATGGAGCGTCCTCCGGGATCCGGAATCGATCATCGGCCGACTCCTCGCCTCGACGACGTGGGCTAGAGCGGAAGGCGAGACGAGGTTGGCACAGGCCGGGTGGATTCACCCGGAGGTGGGAGCGACGGCATTCCGCGTGTCGTTCATGGAATTCCCGGTGCGGTGATCGAGAACCGCTTCGTTCAGCGTGCCCCGGCGGACACCGGCGGGAGCGTCGCCCCGGTCTCGAGCAGCGTCTTCAGGTCGGAGATCAGGTGCGGCCACCCGGATTCGACCATCGTGCGCATCGTGCTGCCTTCCGGGAAGTCGTCGTGCACGACCGTGAGCTTGACCGTCTCACCCATCGGTTCGATCTCGAACGACACCCGCGACCTGCGTTCTGCGGCGAGCGTGGCGCGCAGCTCCTCGTCGATCCCGTTCAGGCGCGCCCATTCCTCGGTGGGCGTGTGCCAGGTGTAGGCGAGCCTGCGGTACGGCTCGGCCTCCAGCACGACCTGCTCGGGGTCGGCGATGCGGTGCCCGTCCTGCTCCCAGACCATCGGCGAGCCCCGCCGCCAATCGGTCTCGAACGACACGCCCCAGTAGCGGCGGGTGAAGGCCGGGTCGGTGAGCGCCGTCCACAGCCGCTCGGGCGTGGTCTTGATGTAGGTCGTGTACACGAAGGCGGGCAGACCCGTCATCGGGGACTCCAATGCTCGCTTGAGGTCGGCGAGCGCCTCCACCCGCCGCCGTTCGTACTGCCGGATCCAACGGTCGGCGATCGCGAGGATCGGGACCGCGTTGAGGTAGTGCAACTTCTCCCGGCCGTGGCGGACCGTGGTGACGAGGTTCGCCCGCTCCAGCACCGCGAGGTGCTTGCTCACCGACTGCCTCGCCATGTCCAGGCCCGCGCACAGCTCGGTGAGCCGCTGCCCGTTGCGGGCGTTGAGGCTGTCGAGCAGCCGCCGCCGGCTCGGGTCGGCCAGCGCCTTGAAGATCTCGTCCATCCCGCTCCGGTCCGCATATGCAGCCGCACGGCTGCCTTTTCACGATAGGCAGCTGCTTGGCTGCATGTCAACCGTCGCCACACTGGCCCCGTGACCGTGCTCGCCGTCCCGTTCCACCTCGACGAACCCCTGCCCGACCTGGAGCTGCCGCTCCCCGCCGACCGCACGATCGCTCCGGACCTCCCGGACGGCGCGCCGTGGGAGCGGATGGCCGTGCTCTACGAAGAGGTCGCCGAGGTGGTGGCGGCGCAGGTCCGGAACGGCCGGGTGCCGATGGTCCTCTCCGGCGACTGCACGACGTCGCTGGGCGTCGTCGCCGGGCTGCAGCGGGCCGGGCGCGATCCGCGCGTGGTCTGCTTCGACGCCCACGGCGACGTGCAGACGCCGCAGACCACGACCTCGGGCTACCTGGGCGGCTTCCCGCTGCGCCAGCTCGTGGGCGGAGCGGATCGCACGGCACCCGAGCGGCTCGGGCTGCGCCCGGTGCCCGAGCAGGACGTCGTGCTGGTCGACGCCCGGGACCTGGACCCGCCGGAGGCCGACTACCTCGCGGGGTCCCGGATCCGCCACGTTCCGGTCGACGCGGCGGTGCAGGCCGTGGGCGAGGCAGGCGCGCCGGTCTACCTGCACGTCGATGTCGACGTGGCGAACCCCGAGGACCTGCCGGGCACGCTGTTCCCGGCCCCCGGCGGCCCGTCGCTCGCGACGGTGGCCGACGCCATAGGCGGGATCGTCGCCGCGGGCGGGGTGGCCGCCGTCGGCCTCGCGTGCACCTACCGGACGGGCAGCGGGGCGGACCGCCGCCTGGCCGGCCTGGTGGGGCGGCTCTCAGCCGTCCAGTAGCCGCGCGGCGGCCCGGCGGGCCTGCTCGACCCCGTCGGGCTGCCCGCCCGCCGTCACGGCGACGTTGGCGCCCTCGTAGAGCAGGTGCAGCTGGGCACCCAGGTCGGCGTCCCCGCCGACGAGCTCGGTGAACAGGGCCCGCATCGCCGCCTTCTCGGCGCGGATGACCGGCTCGCCGGGGTGGCCGGTGCCGCCGATCTCGGCGTGGGCGTTGACGAACGCGCAGCCGCGGTCCTGGTCGGCGAGCCGTTCGGCGAGCGCGTCGAACACGGCGAGCGCCTGCTGCGGCCCCGGTGGCACCCGCTCGACGTACCCGCGGACGAACGCGTGCCACCGCTGCGCGCGCCGCCGCAGGTACAGCGCGACGAGGGCGTCCTTGCTGCCGAACCGGTCGTAGAGGGTCTTCTTCGTGGTGCCCGCCGCGTCGGCGATCAGGTCGACGCCGACGGCCCTGATCCCGCGCCGGTAGAACAGCTCCGCCGCGGCGTCGAGGAGCCGCTCCCCAGCGGGCGTCAGGGGCATCACGTCGAACTGGGCGCTCATACACTGCGAGTATACCGACCGGTATGGTTACCTCGCCGGCATGGAACGACGCACGCACCCCGCGGCGGGCACGGCGGCGGGCACGACGGCGGGCACAGCCCTCGTCGTGCTGTGGAGCTCCGGCTTCATCGGGGCCGAACTCGGCACCCGCTACGCCCCGGCCGACACGCTGCTGGCCTGGCGCTACGTCGTGGCGGCCGCCCTGCTCGGCGGGCTCGCGGTCGTGCTCGACACCCGGCTGGGCCCGCGGGCGCTCGTGCGCCACGGCGCGCTGGGCCTGCTCATCCAGTGCCTCTACCTGGGCGGGGTCGTCACCGGCGTGGCGCTCGGCGTGCCGGCGGGCACGACGGCGCTGATCGCGGCCGTGCAGCCGCTGCTCGTGGCCGCGGCGGCCGGGCCGCTGCTCGGCGAGCGCACCGGGGCGCGCGGGCGCGTCGGGCTCGCGCTCGGGCTGGTGGGGGTCGGCCTGGTGGTCGCGGGCGACCTGGGGTCCGGCGGCGCCCCGTGGTGGGCGTTCCTGCTCCCGGTCGGCGGCATGATCGCGCTGTCGGCGGGCACCCTGCTGGAGCGGTGGTGGCGGCCGTCGGAGACCCCGCTCACGTCGCTCACGGTGCAGACGGTCGTGGCGGCGGGGTTCTTCGTCGCGCTGGCCAGCGCGGGCGGGCGGCTCGCCCCGCCCGCCGACCCGGGGTTCTGGTGGGCGGTCGCGTGGGTGGTGCTGCTGTCGTCGTTCGGCGGCTACGGCGCCTACCTGCTGGTGCTGCGCCGCAGCGGGGCCGTGCGCGTGAGCACGCTGCTCTACCTCACCCCGCCCGCCACGATGCTGTGGGCGTACGCCATGTTCGGCGAGGCGCCCGGCCCGCTCGCGCTGCCGGGCGTCGCGATCTGCGCCGCCGGGGTCGCCCTCGCGCTGCGCCCCGCCTCCGACACCGCCCGCGCCCCGGTCACCCCGTATGCCGCCGTCCAGCCGGAGCCTGTCGGGGGTTCGGCGCATGATGGGTTGTGTGAGCGCGCTCGACGGCTTCTCCCCCGCCACCCGCGACTGGTTCCGCGGGGCCTTCGCCGCGCCCACCGCGGCCCAGGAGGGGGCGTGGCGGGCCGCGCAGGCGGGGCGGCACGCGCTCGTCGTCGCCCCCACCGGCTCCGGTAAGACCCTCGCCGCGTTCCTGTGGGCGCTCGACCGGCTGGCGTCCGAGCCGGCGCCGGAGCCGGCCCACCGGTGCCGGGTGCTCTACGTCTCCCCGCTCAAGGCCCTCGCCGTCGACGTCCAGCGCAACCTGCGCTCGCCGCTCGCGGGCATCCGCCAGGCCGCCACGCGGCTCGGCCTGCCCGCCCCCGACATCACCGTCGGTATGCGCACCGGCGACACCCCGGCCGACGAGCGCCGCCAGTTCGCCCGCACCCCGCCCGACGTGCTGGTCACCACGCCCGAGTCGCTGTTCCTGCTGCTCACCTCGGCGGCGCGGGAGGCGCTGCGCGGCGTGGAGACGGTGATCGTCGACGAGGTGCACGCCGTGGCGGGCACCAAGCGCGGCGCCCACCTCGCGCTGTCGCTGGAGCGGCTCGACGAGCTGCTGCCGCGGCCCGCGCAGCGGATCGGGCTCTCGGCCACCGTGCGCCCGGTCGACGAGGTCTCCACGTTCCTCGCGGGCGCCCGACCGGTGGAGGTCATCCAGCCGCCGATCCCGAAGACCATCGAGGTGGCCGTCCAGGTTCCGGTGCCCGACCTGGCCGCGCTCGACGAGCAGCCCGCCGTGGGCGGCTCCGACGAGGAGGTCGTCGGCTCCGCCGCCGGCACGGCGCAGCGCCCGTCCATCTGGCCCGCGGTCGAGCGGCGGCTGCTCGAGCTGGTGCGCGAGCACCGTTCCACGATCGTGTTCGCCAACTCGCGGCGGCTGGCCGAGCGGCTCACGGCCCGGCTCAACGAGCTGGCCGCCGAGGAGGCGGAGGAGGCGGTCGACCTCGACGCCGACCACGGTGTCGATGCAGGGGCCGACGCAGGGGCCGACCGGGAGCGCTTCCCGGCGGAGGCCGTCGGGCAGTCCGGGGTCGGCGGCGGGGCGCCGCCCGTCGTCGCCAGGGCGCACCACGGGTCGATGTCGCGCGAGCAGCGCACCCTGGTGGAGGAGGAGCTCAAGAGCGGGCGGCTGCCGTGCGTGGTCGCCACGTCCAGCCTGGAGCTGGGGATCGACATGGGTGCGGTCGACCTCGTCGTGCAGGTGGAGGCGCCGCCGAGCGTGGCGTCCGGGCTGCAGCGGGTGGGCCGCGCGGGCCACCAGGTCGGCGCGATCTCCCGCGGGGTGGTGTTCCCGAAGTACCGGGGCGACCTCGTGTCCTGCGCGGTGGTCGCCGAGCGGATGGCGGCGGGCGCCATCGAGTCGATCCGCTACCCGCGCAACCCGCTCGACGTCCTCGCCCAGCACGTCGTGGCCATGGTCGCGCTCGAACCGTGGCAGGTCGACCACCTGGCCGCGGTCGTGCGCCGGGCGGCGCCGT
>NZ_DATGOP010000149.1:0-18807 GCF_035305885.1 Pseudonocardia sp. | reverse complement strand
ATCCCTTCGCCTGCGCGCGGCGCGCCGCGCCCGGCCGCGCGGCGCTGGCGCCTGCCCTGCTGGCCGCCCTCGTTTCCTCGACCGCGTTCGCGCAGACCCCCGATCCGGTCAACAACCCCACGATCGACTACGTGGCGCCGGAGCGCAAGAAGGTCGAGGCGGCGCTGCCCGAAACCATGCCGCCGATCCCGGCCGAAGGCGCCACCAAAGCCTTCGAGGTCAGCGCCACCAGCCGCAACCGTTTCGGCTTGGACCCGGCGAGCATCCTGGTCCTGGACCGGCGCATCGTGCAGTACACGATCGTGATCACCAGCCCGAGCGGCGTGCGCAACATCGGCTACGAGGCGATCGACTGCGGCAACGGCAGCGCCGCGCTGCTGGCCATCGGCCGCGACGGCCAGGGCTGGTCGCCGGTGTCCCGGCCCGACTGGCGGCCGGTGGTCGCCGGCGACACGCTCAACGCGCACCGGCGCGAGCTGGCCCGCATGTGGTGCGCAGGCTCCGGCACCTCCGACGGCACGCCGCGCGAGCTGCTGCGGCGCCTGGACATCACGCCGCAGCACTACCGGTACTGAAGCCAATCAGACGACCTGCGTGACGAGGGGCTTGCCCTCGCTCCACGCCGCCACGTTCTCCAGCACCAGCCTGCCCATCTCGGTGCGGGTCACGTGCGTGGCGCTGCCCATGTGCGGCTGGAGCACCACGTTCTCCATCTCGATCAGCGCCTGGGGCACGTTCGGCTCGTCGTCGAACACGTCGAGGCCGGCGCCCGCGATCGTGCCGTTCGTGACGGCGTCGACCAGCGCCCGCTCGTCGACGAGCCACCCACGGGCGACGTTGACGAACACGCCGTCGGGACCGAGCGCGGCGAGGGTCTCGGCGTCGACGACGTGCCGCGTGCCCGGCCCGCCCGCCGCGCACAGGAACAGGAAGTCCGACTCGCGGGCCAGCTCGGCGCCGCTGCCGTACAGCCGGTAGCCCACGTCGGGCGCCGGGCGCGGGTCGTAGTAGCCGATCTGCATGTCGAACGCCTCGAGCCGCTTGGCGAGCGCCCGCCCGATGCGTCCCATGCCGAGGATCCCCGCGCGCTTGCCGGAGAACCGCCTGCCGGACGCGGCCTGCCCGCCCGCGGCCCAGTGCCCGGCGCGCAGCCAGCGGTCGCCCGAGGTGATCCGCCGCGAGACGTCCATGGCCAGCACCACCGCGGTGTCGGCGACGTCCTCGTACAGCACCGGCGTGGTCGTCACGACGACGCCGCGTTCCCGCGCGGCCGCGAGGTCGGTGCGCTCGAGCCCGACCCCGTAGAGGGTGACGATCTCCAGCTTCGGCAGCGCGTCCATCATCGCGGCCGAGAACCCGACCATGGGGAACGACAGCGCGCCGCGGACGCGTCCGGCCGCGGGCCCCAGCGAGCCGGCGACGTCGTCGACCGACGCGACCTGGTGCAGGGTGAACTCGGCGCCGAGCGCCTCCAGCACCGCGGGACGCTGCCTGCCGATGACCGCGAGCTCCACCCGGTCCGACGTGCTCACGACGCCCCCTTCCCGCTCAGGACCTCCGGGTTCACCAGGTTCTCCGGGCGCTTTCCGGTCAGCGCGTCCCGGACGTTGCGAGCCGCGGTGCGGCACATCTCGCGGCGCGTGGTCTCGGTGGCGCTGCCCAGGTGCGGCAACAGCACCACCCGCTCCCGCAGCTGCAGCAGCTGCGGGTCGACCTCGGGTTCGCGCTCGAAGACGTCGAGGCCCGCCCCCGCGATCACGCCGTCGCGCAGCGCCGCGGCGAGCGCCGCCTCGTCGACGATCGGGCCGCGGGCGGTGTTGATCAGCATCGCGGTCGGCTTCATCCGCGCGAACGCCGCCGCGTCGAACCGGTGCCGCGTCGCGTCGGTGAGCGGCGCGTGCACCGACACGAAGTCACTGCGCGACAGCAGCTCGTCGAACTCGACGTAGGTGACACCGAGCGCCTCCTCGTCGTCGGCGGGCAGCCGCTGCACGTCGTGGTAGAGCACCGTCATGTCGAAGCCGCGGGCCCGCCGGGCCACGGCCCGCCCGATCTGGCCGAGCCCGAACAGCCCCAGCGTGGCGCCGAAGACGTCGACGCCCATCTGCTCCTGCTTGACCCGCCAGTGCGTGTACTTCCCGGCCCGCAGGAACGCATCCCCCTCCGGGATCCGGCGGGCCGTCGCGAGCAGCAGCGTGAACGCGAGGTCGGCGGTCGCGTCGGTGAGCACGCGCGGGGTGTTGGTCACCGCGACGCCGGCGCGGGTCGCCGCGGGCACGTCGATGTTGTCGAACCCGACGGCGACGTTGGCGACCACCCGCAGCCGCGGGCACGCGGCGAGGAACTCCGCGTCGATCCGGTCGGTGAGCAGGCAGATCAGCCCGTCGTAGTCGGCGGCGACGGCGCGCAGCTCGGCGGCGGGCAACGGGTGGTGGTCGCGGCGCAGGTCCACCTCGATGCCGGTGCCGTCGAACTCCTCGAGGGCGTCTTCGAAGATCTCCTGCGAGACGAAGACCCTGTTGCCGGAGGTCGGGCTCATGCGTACTGGCCGGTCGTCGGGACCTTGATCTCCCGCCCGCCCTCGAAGGCCTGCGCGACGGCCGCCGTCGCCGCCGACCGCATGAGGGCGGCGTCCGAGCCGACGGTGAACATGCCGTAGCCGCGGGCGTGCCAGCGGCGCACGCTCTCCACGCCGTCGCAGTGGATCCCCGCGACGATCCCGTGCTTGCGGCACGTGTCGACGATGCGCTCGATCAGCTTCTCGTGCTCGGGGTCCTTCACGTTCAGCGTGGGCGTCATGCCGTGGCCGAGGGCGAGGTCCGACGGGCCCACGTACACCGCGTCGACGCCGGGCACCTGCAGGATGTCCTCGAGGTTCTCCACCCCGCCCGGTGTCTCGATCATGACGGCGACGATCGTGCGCCGGTTGGCGGACTCGGGGCTGTAGTCCGGCACGTCGAGCGCGGCGCGGATCGGGCCCCAGCTGCGCATCCCGACCGGCGGGTACTTCGCCGCCGCGACCGCGGCCTTGGCGTCCTCGACGCTGCTCACCATCGGCACGATCACGCCCTGGGCGCCCGCGTCGAGCGCCTTCATGATGTGGTCGGGCTGGTTCCACGGCACCCGCACGAACGCGGGCGTCTGCGTGATCGACAACGCCTGCAGCATCGGCATCATCTCGTCGTAACCGATCACGCCGTGCTGGGTGTCGATGCAAACCCAGTCGAACCCGCACCGGCCCATCAGCTCCGCCGAGAACGAGCTGGGGATCGAGCACCAGCCGCCGAGCGTCGCCTCACCGCCGTCCCACAGCTCCCGCAGCGTCTTTGCCATCCGTCCTCCCTGGTCGGGCGTTCACGCGAAGGTCAGTTCCCGGCTGCTTTCGATCTTGTTCTCGTCGAGGTCCATGCCGAGGCCGGGCTCGGTCGGCGGGGTCACCCGCCCGTGCACCGGGTGGACGGGGCGGGCGAGGAACCACTGGTGGATCACGTTCCACTTCAGCAGGTACTCGACCAGCGGGGTCAGCGTCACCGGCTGCGCGAAGCTGAAGTGGACGTTCGCCGGGACCGAGTGCCCGTGCGGGATCAGCTGCACGTCGTGGGCGCTCGCCAGCGCGGCGATCTTGAGCATCTCGCTGATGCCGCCCGCCCAGTAGGTGTCGGGCTGGTAGACGTGCATGGCGCCGGCCGCCATCAGCTGGTGCAGGCCCCAGCGCGTGTACTCGTGCTCGGCCCCCGACACGAGGATCCCGTTGGGCATCCGGCGGGTGATCTCGACGTAGGAGGCCGGCTTGTCCGGCAGTACCGGCTCCTCGATCCACCGGGGCGCGTACTCGGCGACGCGGTCGGCCATCTGCAGCGTGTACGGCACGTCCCAGGACATCCAGGCGTCGATCATGATGTCGACGTCCGGTCCGACCGCCTCGCGCAGCGCCGCGACCAGCGCGACGTTGGCCGCCATCCCGGCCTTGCCGTCGGTGGGCCCGTGGCGGGGGAACCACTTGGTGGCGGTATAGCCCTGGGCGACGAGCTCCGCGGCGCGCTCGCGGACCCGGTCCTCCTCCAGCGAGTAGCCCAGCGCCGAGGCGTAGGCGGGGATCGACTCGCGGGTCGGGCCGCCGAGCAGCACGTGCACCGGCACCCCGAGGTGGCGGCCCTTGAGGTCCCACAGCGCGCAGTCGAGCGCGCTGATCGCCATCATCTCCACGCCCTTGCGGCCGTGCACGGCCTGGCGGTACATGACGTCCCACAGGTACTCGGTGGCGAGCGGGTCCTGGCCGACCAGCAGCGGGGCGAACCCGGTCTGGATGTGGTGGGCCTGCTCGCGCGTGATCGGGCCGCCGGTGCCGGTGACGCCGGAGTCGGTCTCAACGTGCACGAACACCGAGGTCATGCGGTAGGCCCCGGCGCCTTCCCGCGGCAGGAACCAGGGCCCCTCGGCCCGGAACTGCGGGTAGACGTCGACCGGTCGGATCAGGCGTTCCTCCCAGAACGCGCCCGGGTGGTCCATGGTGCCGCTGTACTCGACGCAGC
Organism: Pseudonocardia sp.; assembly: GCF_035305885.1. Classification (GTDB taxonomy): domain Bacteria; phylum Actinomycetota; class Actinomycetes; order Mycobacteriales; family Pseudonocardiaceae; genus Pseudonocardia. The sequence continues at coordinate 14,275 of NZ_DATGOP010000149.1, read as the reverse complement.
GGACGGCCGTGATCCTCACGTCAGCCGGACCGGTCGACCGTGAACCCCTTCTTCATCCGCTCGCGCCGCTCGGGCAGCTGCGCCGGATCGAACTCGGGCGAGCGGATCCAGCCGATGAACTCCTGCTCGGCGGCGATCACGCGGTCGGCCGCGGCGGGCAGCTCGGCCGCGATCTCGTGCGGGATCAGCAGGACGCCGTGCTTGTCGGCGTGCAGCAGGTCGCCCGGCCGCACCGTGAGGCCGCCGACCTGCACCGGCTCGCCCACGCTCTCCACCCGGGCGTAGCCGTGCGAGACGGTGACGGCGGGGGCGAAGAAGCGGAACCCGATGCCGTGGGCCTCGTCCAGGTCGCGCACCGAGCCGTCGGTGATCGTGCCGAGGCAGCCGAGCGCGGTGAACGTGGTGGCCATGACCTCGCCCCACAGGGCGCCGTGGGCGGGCGGGTCGTCGAGGTCCTGGACGACCACGATCCGCGGCCCCGGGACCTGCTGCACGTGGGCGGTCAGGGCGTCCGGCGAGTACCCCTCGCTCTCGCCGCGCGCCCGCATCGTGGCGGTGGCCGCGTACCCCACCATCACGCCGAGGTCGGGGAACAGGCACCGGATGTCGTGGCTCATGTAGCCGACGTCGCGGGGGCGCACGTCGAACAGCTCGATGGCGTTCGACAGGGTCGGCGCGTCGTACTTCCGCAGCGCATCGAGCACGGACGGGTCGAGCGCGTCGGGCATCGGTACTCCTCCCTCGACACCGAGAGCGGCGCCGGGACGACGGCCGCGGGCCGGCTCGACGCTAACATCTGGACAGACCAGATTGGAAGACCAGATGTCAGAGGACTGCACCGCACCGATCGGCCGCTGACCAGGCCCTCCCCGCGGGACGCCTCTCCCGTGGCGGAGGTCACGCGGGCCCGATTGCTCGGGCAGTTCCGGGCGCGCCTGCACGGGGTGGACGTGTCGGCGCCGGGCTCCGCCCGGATCGAGTCCCGGCTCGCCCACCTGGTGCTGCACCTCGACCCGCTCGCTGACCGCCGGCCGCGCGTGGGTGCGTTCGCCGTGGGCGGCGCCGCGGCCGTTCGCCGCGGGCGGCTACGTGACCTTCATGGCCGAGTTCGAGCCCGACCGCGTCCGCGCGGCGTGCGGCGAGGAGAAGTGGCGCGAGCTCGTCCGGATCACGCGGCGCCACGACCCGGGCGGCGTGTCCCACCACAACGCGAACATCCCGCCGGACGCCGACCAGGCCCGGTGATCACCCACCGAACCCGTCGCGGACGTGGGCGCGCAGGTACTCCCGGTCGAGTTCGATCCCCAGGCCGGGTCCGTCGGGCAGCCTGAGCCGCCCGCCGCGGTTGTCGAGCGGGGTGGTGAGCAGGCGGTTGTAGCCGCGCAGGTCGTGGCTGCTGGTCTCGATCCGGTAGAAGTTCGGCACGGTGGCCATGACGTGCCCGCCCGCGACGAGGTTGACCGGGCCCGCCGCGTCGTGCGGCGAGATCGGCACGTAGTAGGCCTCGGCCATCGTGGCGATCTTCTTCAGCTCCGAGATCCCGCCGGTCCAGGTCACGTCCGGCATCAGGAAGTCGGCGAGCCGGTGCTCCAGGACCGGCACGACGTCCCACCGGGTGTGCAGCCGCTCCCCCACCGAGATCGGCACCCGCACCTGGGCGCGCACCTGCTCGAGGGCGCGGTAGCTCTCCGGCGGCACCGGCTCCTCGTACCAGTGGATGTCGCCGAGCTCGTCGAGCGCCTGCCCGATCCGGATCGCGTTCGGCACGTCGAACCGGCCGTGGGCGTCGATGAGCAGCTCGACGCCCGGCCCGGCGGCCTCCCGGATCAGCGCGGTCAGCTCGATCGCCTCCCGCAGCTGGTCGCGCTCGATCCGGCCGTCGAGGTAGCGGTCGTTGGCGAGCGGCACCCCGGGCGGGTGCGGGAACGGGTCGAACTTGATCGCCGTGTGGCCGGAGTCGACGATCGCCCTGATCTCCGAGACGACGCCGTCCGGCGTGCCGAAGCGACGCTGGTTCGGATGCGTGTAGATGAGCAGGTCGTCGCGGACCCGCCCGCCGAGCAGCTCGCAGACCGGCAGCCCGAGGGCCTTGCCGCGGATGTCCCACAGCGCGATGTCGATCGCGCTCACCACGTTCGTGACCGCCCCGCGGCTGCCCGCGTACGTGAAGGCGCGGAACACCTTGTGCCAGGTGTCCTCGATCCGCGCCGGGTCGTCGCCCGCGACCAGGTCGCTCGCCTGCCGCACCATCGCCGCGATCCCCCGGTTCGCGGTCGGGGTGGTGGTCGTGATCTCACCCCAGCCGGTCACGCCCTCGTCGGTGCGCACCTCCACGAACAGGTACTCGCCCCAGCCGGTGCCCTCGGCCGCGACCAACCACGGCACCACTTCGGTGATCTTCATTCGCCCTCCTCCCCCGGGGTTCCTACCACCACGGGGGCGATCTCCGCGCCCCCCGCGATCATGCCGCCGGGGCGGGGCGGCGCTCGCCGATGCGGGTGGCCTGCTCGAACGCGTGCCCGGCCTGCAGCACCGCGAGCTCCCCGCGGTGCGGGCCGACGATCTGCAGGCCCACCGGCAGCCCGTCCGGGGTGAACCCGGCGGGCACCGAGAGCGCCGGGTGGCCGGTGGCCGAGACGTAGTAGGCCGAGCGCATCCAGTCGAGGTAGCCGGGGTGCGCGACGCCGTCGATCTCCGTCGGGTACTCCTGCTCGATCGGGAACGGCGGGACCTGCGAGACCGGCAGCAGGAGCAGGTCGTAGCGGGTGAAGAACTCGCGCATCCGGTGGTAGAGCGCGGCGTGGACGACCTCGGCGCGGGCCAGGTCGGGGCCGGTGAGCCGCCTACCCTCCTCGATGTTGGCCACGAGCGTCGCCTTGAGCTGGTCGCGGGCGCGGTCGAGCACCGGGCCGAGGGTGAGCTCGAACTGCCAGGCGCGCAGCGTGCGGAACACCTCGTCGGCGCCGGTGAAGTCCGGGCAGTCCTGCTCGACCGTGCAGCCGAGATCGGTGAACGTCCGGACCTGCGGTTCCAGCGCCGCGACGACGGCGGGGTCGACCGTGACCGCACCACCGAGGTCGGGCGACCAGGCGACCCGCAGCCCGGTGAGGTCGCGCTCGAGCGGGGCGGCGAACACCTCCCCCGGCTCCTCGATCGCGATCGGGCTGCGCGGGTCGGGGCCTGCGAGCACCGACAGCAGCAGGGCCGCGTCGGCGACCGTGCGCGCCATCGGCCCCTGCACGCCGAGCGTTGCCCACGGCACCTGGCTCGGGTGGCTCGGCACCCGGCCCGGGGCCGGGCGCAGCCCCACCACGTTGCAGAACGACGCCGGGTTGCGCAGCGAGCCGCCCATGTCGCTGCCGTCGGCGATCGGGTGCAGGCCCGTCGCGAGCGCGGCCGCCGCGCCGCCGCTGCTGCCGCCCGCGGTGCGGGTCGGGTCGTACGGGTTGCGGGTGGCGCCGAAGATCGGGTTGAACGTGTGGGAGCCGGCAGCGAACTCGGGGACGTTGGTCTTGCCGATCGTGATCGCCCCCGCCGCGCGCATGCGCTCGACGACCAGGTCGTCGACGTCGGGCACGTGGTCGCGCATCACCGGCGAGCCGAACGTCGTGCGGATGCCCGCGGTCAGGTGGGTGTCCTTGTGCGCGACCGGCAGGCCGTGCAGCGGGCCGATCGGCTCCCCCGCGGCCAGCCGCTCGTCCGCGGCCGCGGCGTCGGCCAGCGCCCGCTCCGGCACGAGCGTGACGATCGCGTTCACGTGCGGGTTGACGCGCTCGATGCGCTCGAGGTGGGCCTGCACGAGCTCGCGGGCCGAGACCTCGCGGCGCCGCAGCGCGGCGGCCATCTCGCGGGCGGTGAGGAGGCAGACGTCGGTCATGGTCGAGAGCGTGCAGCATCCGACCCGGTCGCGGCACGGCCACCTCCGTGCACCGAACGGCACGGAGGTGGCCGTGGGTGGGCGCCCCCTTACGACGTCTGCTTACGACGTCATGGCGACCTGGCCCCGGTCGACCTTGCGCGGGCCCTGGGCGTTCGGCCGGATGTCCATGTCGAAGATGGCCGTCGGCAGGAACACCGAGCAGCAGGCGTTCGGGATGTCCACGACGCCGCCGATGCGGCCCTCGATCGGGGCGGTGCCGAGGATCAGGTAGCCCTGCTCACCGGTGTAGCCCCAGGTCTTGAGGTACTCGATCGCGTTGAGGCACGCGTTGCGGTAGGCGAGCGTCGCGTCCATGTAGGCGTTGGTGTTGTCGCGGTGGTCCACGGAGATCCCGATGAAGGTCAGGAACTCCGTGTAGCGCGGCTCGACGTTGCCCGGCATGAAGACGGGGTTGTTGTGGACCGCGTACTTCTCCATGCCGCCCTTGATCAGGTCGACGTGGAGGTCGATGAAGCCGCCCATCTCGATGGCGCCGCAGAAGTTGATCTCGCCGTCGCCCTGGCTGAAGTGCAGGTCGCCACCGGAGAGCAGGGCGTTCTTCACGTGCACCGGGTAGAAGATGCGGCTGCCGCGGCTGAAGTTCTTGATGTCGTGGTTGCCGCCGTTCTCCCGGGCCGGCACGGTGCGGGCGCCCTCCCGGGCGATCGCCTCCGCCGTCGCGCCGGTGGCGGTGCCGGGCAGCACGCCGTTGGCGAGCGGCGGCAGCGCGAGCGGCGGCACCCGGTCCGGGTCGGTGGCGATGAGCGCGCGCTCGCGCTCGTTCCACTTGGCCAAGAGCTCGTGCGAGGGCGCGGTGCCGAACAGGCCGGGGTGGGTGATGCCGGTCATGCGCACGCCGGGGACGTGCCGGGACGTGCACTGCTGGCCGTGGAAGTCCCACACCGCCTTGTAGGCGTCGGGGAAGTAGTCGGTGAGGAAGCCACCGCCGTTGACCTTCGCGAAGATGCCCGAGTAGCCCCAGCCCTGGCCGCAGTGCGGGCCGGTCTGCTGCGGCACCGGGCCGAGATCGAGGATGTCGACGATCAGCAGGTCGCCGGGCTCGGCGCCCTCCACGCCGATCGGGCCGCTGAGCATGTGCGCGACGTCGAGGTTGACGTCGCGGACGTCGTTGGCCGAGTCGTTGTTGCCGATCTGCCCGTCGGTCCACTCCTTGCACTCGATGCGGAACGTGTCGCCCGGCTTCACCATCGCGGCGGGCGGGATGTCCGGATGCCACCGGTTGTGGCCGGGCACCCGCTGGTCGCGCATCGACTTGGCCTGGTCGACGCTGAACACGACCTCCGGCATTGCGATCTCCTTCCCTCTCAGGCGTGGTGGGGGATCGAGGCGGACGCCGTGGGCCGGCGCCCGAGGGCGAACCACAGCCCGGCGAACAACAGGGCTGCGACGACGAGGTAGGCGACGGCGAGCTCGGTGGAGTCCGTCCAGCGGCCGGCGATGAGCAGCATCGCGGGCACGGCCGCGGTGCCGAACGCCTCCACCAACGTGACCCAGCCGGTGAAGCGGGTGAGCTGCTCCATCCCGAGGCCAAGCACCAGGAAGAACAGCAACCACAGGAACGACCAGAGCAACCAGATGGCGCCGAACGCCCGGTCGCCGATCTCGACGACGGAGTGCACCGCGAAGCCGATCGCGGCGAGGGAGACGAACAGCGAGAACCACCCGAGCCCGGTCTGCGACCAGCCGGTGACCGCGTTGATCCCCACCCACAGGTAGGTGAACCCGAACAGGTACAGCCCGGCGGCCAGCGCGATCGCCCTGGTGTCGGTTCCGGCGGCGATGATCAGGTACGTCGGGGTGAGGACCTGCAGCCCGCCGACGAAGAGGTTGATCGGGGCCGCGGCGCGCCCGTCGACCACGCCGAGCAGCAGCAGGCCGTTGACGAACAGCACGGCCCCGACGTAGAGGAGCCCGACGCTGCCCATGTCACGGCCTCGGCAGCTTGGCGTGCATCGGGTGGGCGAAGCGCCGCGGGCGCTCCGGCGCGGGCTCGCGGGTCACGACCTGCGGCCGCTCCGCGCTGGCCCCCGCGGTGTCGAGCGCGGCGACGAGGGCGGGCGCGACGAGCCGCGTCCGCGGGCTGGTGTAGACGCGGCGCGCGTCGGTGCCGCAGCGCGGGCACCGCTCCCGGGACGTCGCCGCCCCCATCGGGCGGCGGATGTCGACGTCGCCGCATCGCGAGCAGCGGTACTGGTAGGTGACCATCTGACCTCCCGTTACTTCCATCTGGAACTTATCCAGGTGGAAGGGAAAGTCAAGGGAGCGGGACCGCAGGAGGTCCGGGGGCTGGGCCGATCAGCGGCCGGTCGATGCGTCGGTCAGGCGAGCGAGCAGCGCGGAGAGGGTGTTGCGCTGGGCGTCGGTGAGCGCGGAGAGGGCGGCCGACTCGGCCTCGACGACGGCGGGCCGCAGCGACTCGCGCAGGCGCCTGCCGCGCGGGGTGAGGTGCACGAGCACGCGGCGGCGGTCGTGGGTGTCGACCTCGCGGTGCACCAGCGCCTTCGTCGCGAGGTCGTCGACGATGCGGGTGAGGGTGGGCCCGGTGACGACCACGGCGCTGGCGATCTCGCTCATCGTCATGCCCTCGCGGTCGGCCAGCAGGTCGAGGATCCGCCACCGCTCGAGCGTGAGCCCGCTGCCGCGCAGCACCCGCTGCACGGCCGAGGAGACCCGCACCGCGGCCCGGTCCAACAACAGGGACGGCCCGATAGCAGCGTTCTCCTCGTCGGTGGTCGTCACGAGAGTCCCCCCGGTGCGCTGACCTAAGCCTCTACCCAATCTAGTGCTTCCATGTGAAAGTAGCCCGGCCGACCCGATGCCGTGTTGCACGTCACCTCGAAAGGGGGGACATGCTCGTCACCGATCTGCCGGACGTTCCCGCCGTCCGGCCGCGAGGCCGGGAACGTCCCTACCGGATAGCGCTGGTCATCCCGCTCCAGGGCCCTGCCGGGCTGTTCGGGGCGTCCTGCGAGGCCGTCGCCGAGCTCGCCGCCGCCGAGCTCAACGCCGGGAGCGGCCTGCTCGGCCGGCCCGTGGAGCTGGTGGTCGTGGACGGCGGCGCCCGGCCCGCGACGGTCGCCGAGCAGGTCGGGAGGCTGGTCGACGCCGACCTCGTGGACGCCGTCACCGGCTGGCACATCTCCGCCGTCCGCGAGGCGGTCGTGCCGGCGATCGCCGGCCGCGTGCCCTACGTCTACACCTCGTTGTACGAGGGCGGCGAGCACCGGCCGGGCGTGTTCTGCTCCGGCGAGACCCCCGTCGACCAGCTCGCGCCCGCGCTGCGCTGGCTGCGCGACGAGCTCGGGCTGCGCACGTGGGCGATCGTGGGCAACGACTACGTGTGGCCGCTGCGGTCGAGCGTCGCGGTGCGCGCCTACGCCGCGGCGCTGGAGCTCAGCCTGCTCGACGAGCAGTACCTCCCGCTCGGGTCGAGCGACTTCGGCGCGGCCGCGGAACGGGTGGGGCGCACCGGCGCGCAGGCGGTGCTCATGCTCCTCGTCGGCCAGGACGCCGTCGCGTTCAACCGCAGCTTCGCCGCGCTCGGCCTGCAGGACCGGATCGTGCGCTTCAGTCCGCTGATGGAGGAGAACATGCTGCTCGCCAGCGGGCCGGACGCGACGCAGGGCCTGTACGTCGCGGCGGCGTACTTCCGCTCGCTCACCACGGCGGGCGCGCTGGACCTGGTGGGCCGCTACGTCGAGCGGTTCGGGCCGCACGCCCCACCGCTGAACAACGCGGCCGAGTCCTGCTACGAGGGCATCCGCACGCTGTTCGAGCTGGCTCGCCGCGCCGGCTCGACGCAGGTGGAGCGCATGCTCGCGGTCGCCGACTCGGTCGGCTACGACGGCCCGCGCGGCGTCATGCGGCTGCGCGACGGCCACCTGCGCCAGCGGGTTCACCTCGCGGTGGCCGACGACGTCGACTTCTCCGTGCTCACCAGCATCTGAAGCGGGCGGGGAGGTCGCCGTGGCGGGCGTGCGCGGGGCGGAGTTCTGGCGGACGAGCGGGCGCGGCGGCGAGGTGGCCGACGAGTGGCGCGCGATGCTGTCGGCCACCCACCTGCCGTGGGCCGTCTCGATCGGCCCGCCCGACGGGCGTTTCACCGCGTGGGTGCGCCGGTGGTGGATCGACGACCTCGCACTGGTCGACTGCGGGTGCGGGCCGTGCTCGGGCACCCGCACCCGCAGGGAGCTCGCCGCCACCGACGGCGCGTTCGTCGTCGTGCTGATCACGCTCGCCGGCCGGGAGACCGTCGTCCAGAACGCTGCCGAGGTCGCGCTGCGCCCCGGCGACGCCGTCGCGTGGGACAGCACGCGGCCGGCGCGGTTCGCGGTCTCCGAGCCGCTGGCCAAGCGGAGCCTGCTGATCCCGCGCGCGGCGCTGGAGGAGGTGTTCGGCCCCGCCCGGGTGCCCGGCGGGGTGGAGCTCGACGGCCGCAACCCCGCCACCCGGCTGCTGACCTCCTACCTGGACACGCTGCGGGCGACGCTGCCCGAGCTCGACCAGCGGGCGATCAGCGCCGCGCGCAACGCCACGCTGGAGCTGTTCGCGGGCGCCCTGCGCGCGGGCACCGACGCGCCCACGACGACCACGGCGCGGCCCGCGCTGCGGGCGCAGATGGAGCGCTACATCGACGGCCACCTGCTCGACGCGCTGACGCCCGCGGAGATCGCGTCCGTGCACGGCGTATCCGTCCGGACCGTCAACCGGATCTTCAACGCCACCGGGCAGACGGTCGGCGAGGTCATCAGGGTGCGCCGGCTCGCCCGGGCGCGCGAGGAGCTGTCGGCCACCGACCGCGCGATCTCCTCGATCGCCCACCGGTGGGGCTTCGCGGACACGAGCCACTTCAGCCGCTGCTTCAAGGCCCGCTACGGGACCTCGCCGAGCGACTACCGGCACGCCACCCGTGGCGCGTCCGTACAACGAGGTGTCGCGCGCGTTCAAGGCGCGGGGCGCGCGCAGCCCGAGACTGGGATCGCCGAGGCCAGGGGCGGAGCCCGGCTCGCGCCCCTGGCAGAACCCACCCGATCCCCGAGGAGCTGCGATGGCTCGACGTGATGTGGAGTTCGACGCGGAGGGCGTGACCCTGCGCGGCTGGTTCTACGAGGCCGACGGCGCCTCCGGGCCCGCCCCGACGGTCGTCCTGGCGCACGGCTTCTCCGCGGTCAAGGAGATGTACCTCGACCGGTTCGCCGAGACCTTCGCCGCGGCCGGGCTCAACGCCCTCGTCTACGACAACCGCGGCTTCGGCGCGAGCGACGGCGAGCCGCGCCAGGAGATCGACCCCTGGGCGCAGGTGCGCGACTACCGCCACGCCATCACCTACGCCACCACGCTGCCGGAGGTCGACCGCGACCGGATCGGGATCTGGGGCACGTCCTACTCCGGCGGGCACGTGCTGGTGGTCGCCGCCGTCGACCGCCGGGTCAAGGCCGTGGTCGCACAGGTGCCGCTGGTGTCCGGGTACCACAACTTCCGCGCCCTGGTCCGGTCCGACTTCATCGACGGGTTCCGCGCCCAGTTCGACGCCGACCGGCTCGCGCGCTTCGAGGGCAAGGACCCGGCGATGGTCCCGGTGGTCGCCGAGGACCCGCTGGCGCCGTCCGTGCTGCCGACCCCGGACTCCTACCGCTGGTTCACCGAGACCCACGAGAAGCGGGCGCCGGCGTGGCGCAACGAGGTCACCCTGCGCAGCGTCGAGATGCTCACCGAGTACGAGCCGGGCGCCTACCTGCCCTACATCAGCCCGACGCCGCTGCTGCTGCTCCCGGCGCACGACGACGTGCTGACCCCGACCGAGCTCGCCATCGCCGCGTACGAGAAGGCCCGCGAGCCCAAGAGGCTGCAGATCCTCCCCGGCGGTCACTTCGACGCCTACGTCGACGGGTTCGACAGCTCGGGCCCGGCCGCCCGGGACTGGTTCGTGCAGCACCTCGGGGGCGGCCGGTGACGGTGGTCCTGGCGGGATCCGCGGAACCCGCCAGGACCGCACGGACCTTCAGCGCACCGCCTCCAGGAACCGCTCCAGCTCGGCGCGCGGGTCGGGCCCGCACGGCTGGAACACGATCTCGGTGACCCCCTGGGAGGCGAGCTCGTCGACGCGGCGCCGCACCTGGTCGCGGGTGCCGCTCACGGTCACGTCGGTGAGCATCGCGTGCCCGCCCGCGTCCCACGCCGCCCGGTCGGCCTCGTTGAGGTGCACGCAGTGCCCGGAGTGGACCGCCAGGTGCCGCCGCTGCGGCGGCGCCTTCTCGACCACGTTCATCCACTCGTCGCCGCCCGGCAGCTTCCGCACGGCGTCGGGCCCTGCGAACTCGTAGGCGCCGTGGTAAGCGAGCGCCCAGCCGGGGCCGCCCGCGACGCGGGCGTGCTCGGAGTCGGTGGCCTCGCCCTCGACGAGCACCGTGCCCCACACGAGGAACGGCACCCACGAGTACTCGCTCATGAACTCCGGCACCTGCAGCGTCGCGTAGAGGCCGTCGCCGAGCTCGCGCGCGACCTCGTTGCCCTTCGGCCCGAGCGCGCCGATGAGGACCGGCACCTCGACCGGCCGGGCGGGGGCGTGCCCGTCGGGGTGCAGCATCTGCATCTGCGCCCCCTCCCACTCGATGACCTCGCCGCGCAGGAGTCCCTTGAACGCCCGGATGTAGGACTCCATGTAGGACCACGTGATCGCGCGGTACCCCATCGCCCTGCGGCCGGTGAAGCCGGTGCCGAAGGAGACGGCGACCCGGCCGGGGGCGAGTGCGGCGAGCGTCGCGGTCGCAGCGGCGTTGACCATCGGGTGGCGCAGGCTCGGCACGAGCACACCGGGGCCGAGCCCGATCCGCTCGGTCCGCGCGGCGGCGAGCGCGAGCGTCATCCACACGTCCGGGCTCTGTTGCGGCGTGTCGTAGACCCACGCCCTGGCGTAGCCGAGCTCCTCGGCGAGCGCGATGTTGTCCGGCGAGTCGAGCGCCGTCGGGAACGCGCAGGAGATCTCCATCGTCGCTCCTCCCCCCGTCACGGCAGCCCGGCGTGCGGGACGTCGACGCGAGCCGCCAGGAGCTGCGCCTCGCGGACGGGCCTGCGCTCGTGCTCGGCGAACGACGGCGCCGCGCACATGAAGAGGGTTCGCCCGTCGTCGCCGCCGAGCATGCAGGCGAAGACCCCGGTCCCGGCGTCGATCTCCTCGAGCACCTCCCCGCCCTCGCGGACCCGCAGCACCCGGTTGTGCAACGCGTCGGCCACCCAGATCGCGCCCTCGGCGTCCAGGCAGATCCCGTCCGGGCCGACCTCCAGCCGCTCCACGGCCTCCCCGACGTCCTCGGTCTGCGGGACCTCACCGAACTGCGCCCACACGCGCCGGTTGGACAGTCCCCCGTCCGCGCCGATGTCGAACGCGGTGAGCCGCCCGGCGAACGTCTCGGCGACGACCAGGACGTCGCCGCCGGGGAGGATCACCATCCCGTTCGGGAAACCGAGGTCGTCGGCGACGGTGGTGACGGAGCCGTCCGGGTCGACGCGGGTCAGCGTGGTGTAGCGCAGCGGCGCGCCGCCCATGAGGTCGAAGCCGAAGTTGCCCACGTAGGCGCGGCCGCGTTGGTCGACGACCATGTCGTTGGGCATCCCGGTCACGACGCCGGTCAGGTCGGCGTGCTCGGAGAGGGCGCCCGAGGCGTCGCGCACGAGGACGCGGTGGTCGCGCATCGACACGATGAGGGCCCGCCCGTCGGGCAGGAAGCCCAGCCCGGACGGCTGGCTGGGCACGTTCGCGACGACCTCGGTGCCGCCCTTGCCGTCGGTCGCCACGACCTGGTTGGTGTAGAAGTCCGAGACCCACAGCCTGCCCTCGTGCCACCTCGGGCACTCCAGGTAGGAGTAGCCCTCGAGCACGACGGTCAGCTCCCTGGTCGCGTGCAAGTTCTTCGCGTTCGTCATCGAACGGTCCTCCGCGTGTCGGAGTGGTGGGCGATCAGGTGCGCCGCTGCGCGGCGAAAAGCAGTGACTAAGCGCATAGTCACCTGCGATCATGTGTGTGTCAAGCCACACGACAGCGTCCCACGGCGACCGCTCCGGCCCGCCGTCCGGCACCGGGGAACGGTCACCGCGCGGCACTACCATCGGCCCGACGGGCAGGGAGGGACCTCACGGCATGGCGAGACGACAGGCCCGCTTCACGCCTCGCGACCTCGAGGACGACCCCCGCCTGCAGGACCACTCCCCCGAGCTGTGGGGTGAGGGTTACCCCGACGTCCCCGGGCGGCTGCTGACCTCCGCGGTGCGCTGCTTCGCGGCCAACGGCTTCCACGCGACCACCACCCGGGACATCACCGCCGGGGTCGGGCTCAGCCCCGCCGCGCTGTACGTGCACTTCCCCTCGAAAGAGCTCGTGCTGCACGAGATCGTCCGGATCGGGCACGAGCGCGCGCTGGCCCACGTGCAGGTCCCCGAGGTCGAGGCGGCCGAGGACCCGGCCGACCGGCTCGCCGTCCTCGTGTCCCGGTACACCGCGTGGCACGCCCGCCACCACGTCGCGGCGCGCGTCTGCCAGTACGAGCTCGCCGCCCTGTCCGCCGACCACTACGCCGAGATCCGCGAGCTGCGCCACCGCACCAACGAGGTCTTCCGCGCCATCGTCGCCCGCGGCGTCGCCGACGGCACGTTCGCGCCGGTCGACGTCAACCGCGTGGTGCGCGCGATGATGTCGCTCGGCATCGACCTCGTCCGCTGGTACCGCCTCGACGGGCCGGACTCACCCGAGCAGGTCGGCGAGTTCTACGCCGAGCTCGCGCTGAGGATGGTGCTGGCCACCCGCCCCGGCGATCAGCCCGACGACGGCTCCGGGAGGGCACCGAACAGCACGACGTCGAGCAGCTCCGCGAGCTCGTCCCCGATCGCGAACGGCGCCGGGTCGACGGCGATCCAGCGGCTGACCGCGGAGAAGTAGCCGAGGGCGATCAACCGCCCCACCCGTCCTGCTCGCGGCCCGCACCGAGGCCCAGCTGAAGGCGGTCACCGAGCAGATCCGGGCCGACGGCGGCACCGCCGACCACGTCGGGTGCGACCTGGCCGACCCGCAGGCCGTGCGGTCCGCCGTCGACCGCTGCGTCGAGCTGTTCGGCCGGCTCGACGCGGCCTTCAACAACGGCGCGGCGTTCACCCCGCCCGCCCCGTTCGCCGACGAGACGCAGACCGACTTCGACCACCTCTACGAGGTGAACCTCCGCGGCACCTGGGTGGCGATGGCCGCCGAGGTCGCCGCCATCCGCGCCACCGCCGGGTCCGGGGCGATCGTCAACAACTCCAGCGTCGGCAGCCTGCGCGGCAACCCCCGGCTGCCCGCCTACGCCGCGATGAAGCGGGCCGTCAACAGCCTCACCGAGTCGGCGGCACTCACCTACGGCCCCGAGGGCATCCGGGTCAACGCCATCGCGCCCGAGCACACGGTCACCGAGATGATCCGCACCTGGGAGCGGCACACCCCCGGCCTGCAGGAGCGGCTCGTCGCCGCCACTCCGCTGCGGCGGGCCGCCGACCCCGACGAGATCGCCCAGGCCGCCGCGTGGCTGCTCAGCGACCGCGCGTCCTTCGTCACCGGCGCGGCCCTGCCGGTCGACGGCGGGGCGCGGGCCTGATGGTCGCTGTGCTCCTACGGCTCGAAGGATGATTCGCGCGTCCCCCCGGCACGAGGTGTGCCCGTCGGAGCCCCGCCTCCAGACCCAGCGGGCTGCCCGCCGTCGTCGTCGGAGAGGCCCTGATCGTCGAGGTAGCGCCGGATCGCTGCGATCGCAACGTCCGCGACCTGGTTCCAGGTGAGCTCCAGCTCGTGGATGCCGCGGCGGAAACCGGCCGGTGCGAGCAGGTCTATCGGGATACGTCCCTGGACCCGGTATGCCTTGCGGAACTCGGCGAGCTCGGCCTTCTCGATGTGCTCGCCCGCCGCGCCGGAGCGCCACACGATCTCGACACTGTTCGTCGAGGCGATCTCGACCCGTTTGAGCTGCGTGTGCGCGGCCAACCAAGCCCGTAGCTGATCGACCGACCCTGTCGGTATGTCGCGGAAGAGCGCCAGAAGCTTCCTCAGGTCCTTGTCGCGCACGAAGTTGCGCGGGTTGGCCTTGGCGCTCACGTACCGGGTGATCGTCTGGTTGCCCGCAGGTCCGGCCGCGAAGAGGAAGTCCAGCTCGTCGAACGACTGCTGGCTACTCGTCCCGACCGCGACGAGGGTGACGTTGGCCAGCAGCCGCTCCCCGTTCGCGGCCGCCAGCCGCGCCATGCCCGGCCGGCCCAGCTCCTCCACGAGGTCGCCCATGAGCGCACCGGTCCAGTTCGTGTCCTTCACGAACTGGT
>NZ_DATGOP010000148.1:0-42402 GCF_035305885.1 Pseudonocardia sp. | reverse complement strand
GCGTGGGCGTGACCGGCGCCGGCACCCGAGCTCGGCCGCGCTGGGCAGGAGCTCTGCCGTCACGCCGTGCGGCCGAGGAACTCGGCGATCACCGCGGCGATCGCGGCGGGGTGCGTGATCGGCACCATGTGGGCGCCCGCGGGCAGCGTGTGCGCCCTTCCCCGCGGCGCGGCGGCGGCGAGGGCCGCGGTCCAGTCCGCCGGTGCGATCCGGTCGTGGCGTCCGCGCACGACCAGCACCGGGCAGTCGACGCCGGCGAGGGCCCGCTCGATGCGGTGGCGGCGCGCGGCCGCCATCCCGCGCAGCATCGCGCCGGGCGCGGTACGGGCGTAGTCGTGGGCGAGGCGCGGCACCTGGCCGGGCCGCTCGTGGCCCGCGGTGCGCAACCAGCGGGCGGCGAGGGTAGGCCAGCCGACGGCGCGGGGATCGGTGGTCGGGCCGACGAGCACCAGCCCGGCCACCCGCGTCCGCGCCGCGGCCGCGGCGACGACCTGGCAGCTCGCGGAGTGTCCGACCAGCACCACGGGGCCGGGCGCGTCGATCCGCGCGAGCAGCCTTTCGGCGAGCGCGCACGGGTCCAGATCGGTGCTCCGCGGTGCCGGCAGGCCGAAGGCGGGCAGCTCGACGACGCCTGCGGGCGGCCCGAGCAGGTCGAGGGTGCGGCGGGGTACGGCGGCCGAGAGCCCCAGCCCGGGCACCGCCACCACCGTCGGCCGGCGCCCGCTGTGCTCCCCCGCATCGAACCCCGTCGGCACGGTTGCTCGCCCGCTCAGACGAGCCCGAGCGCGAGCATCGCCTCGGCGACCCGGGCGTAGCCGGCGATGTTGGCGCCTGCGACGTAGTTGCCGGGCATGCCGTACTCCTCGGCGGTCTCGTAGCAGCGGGCGTGGATGCCGACCATGATCTCGCGCAGGCGCTCCTCGGAGTGGGCGAACGACCACGAGTCCCGCGACGCGTTCTGCTGCATCTCCAGCGCCGACGTCGCGACGCCGCCCGCGTTGGCCGCCTTGCCGGGCCCGAACGCCACCCCGGCCTCCTGCAGGACCCGCACGGCCTTCGGCGTGGTCGGCATGTTGGCGCCCTCGCCCACGGCGATGCAGCCGCCCCGCACGAGCGCGATCGCGTCCGCTTCGTCGATCTCGTTCTGGGTGGCCGACGGCAGCGCGACCGCGCACGGCACCTCCCACACCGAGCGGTCCGCGACGAACGCGGCGTCGCCCCCGCGCCGCTCGGCGTAAGCGCTGATCCGCTCCCGGCGCACCTCCTTGACCTCCTTGAGCAGCTCGAGGTCGATGCCCTTCGGGTCGTGCACGAACCCGGAGGAGTCGGAGCAGGCGACAACCCGGCCGCCGAGCTGGTGCACCTTCTCGATCGTGTAGATGGCGACGTTGCCCGAGCCGGAGACGACCACGTCCTTGCCGTCGAAGGACTCGCCGCGGGCGCGCAGCATCTCCTCGACGAAGAACGCGCACCCGTACCCGGTGGCCTCGCGCCGCACCTGGGCGCCGCCGTAGATCAGGCCCTTGCCGGTGAGGACGCCGGACTCGTAGCGGTTGGTGATCCGCTTGTACTGCCCGAACAGGTAGCCGATCTCCCGGCCCCCGACGCCGATGTCGCCCGCGGGCACGTCGGTGTGCTCGCCGAGGTGGCGGTAGAGCTCGGTCATGAAGCTCTGGCAGAAGCGCATGACCTCGCGGTCGGAGCGGCCCTTCGGGTCGAAGTCCGAGCCGCCCTTGCCGCCGCCGATCGGCAGCCCGGTCAGCGCGTTCTTGAACACCTGCTCGAAGCCGAGGAACTTCACCGTGCCCAGCAGCACCGACGGGTGGAACCGCAGCCCGCCCTTGTACGGGCCGAGGGCGCTGTTGAACTCGACGCGGAACCCACGGTTGATGTGGATGCGGCCCTGGTCGTCCTCCCAGGGGACCCGGAAGATGATCTGCCGCTCCGGCTCGCAGATCCGCTCGACGATCTTCGCGTCGGCGTACTCGGGGTGCTTGTCCACGGCGGGCCCGATGCTTTCCAGGACCTCGCGCACGGCCTGGTGGAACTCCCGTTCACCCGGGTTGCGCGCCAGTACGTCCTCGTAGATGCGCTCCAGCTCGACGTGCATCGTCCTCCTCGCTCGGCCGCCGCACCGCGTGCGGCCATCCGAGCCTAGGCGCCTCGAGGCGGCCCGCTCGGCGGGAGGCGCCCAGCGGGAAGCACGTGTGGCGAACGGCTCACCCCGCTGCGATCGCTGTGCGGCGAGGTGCCCGTTTGGCATGCTGGATGATCGTTTCCGGTGGGTGCCTCCCGCGGGCCCGCCGGGCCCGTCACCCGGAGGACGCGATGCCGCTCGACCCGCAGTTCCGCTCGGTCATCGACCAGGCCACCGCCGCCGGTGCGCTCCCGCTGGTCCAGGCCACCGCCCAGGAGACGAGGAGCCACTACCGCTCCCTCGCTGTGTCCCGGCGCGGCGCGGACTTCGTGCCGGAGCCCGTGGCGAAGGTCGTGGACGACGCGGTCGACGGCCCGGCGGGCCCGGTCCCGGTGCGGGTGTACACGCCCACCGGCGACCGCGGTCGGGTCATCACCTACCTCCACGGCGGCGGCTGGGTGGTCGGCGACCTCGACACCCACGACCCGGTGTGCCGCCGGGTGGCCAACGCGGTCGGCGCCACCGTCGTGGCCGTCGACTACCGGTTGGCGCCCGAGCACCCGTACCCGGCCCCGCTCGACGACGCGATGGCCGCGCTCGCGTGGACCGCGGACCGCTACCCCGGCCTGCCGCACGTCGTCGCGGGCGACAGCGCGGGCGCGAGCCTCGCGGCGGGCGCCGCGCTGCGGGCGCGCGACGGGAACGGGCCCGCGCTCGCCGCGCAGCTGCTCGTGTACCCGGCGACCGACCCGTCGATGAGCACCCCGTCGATGCGGGACAACGGCGAGGGCTACTTCCTCACCCGCGCCGACATGGCCTGGTTCTACGACCAGTACCTGCCGGACCGGGCCCGGCGCGGCGAGCCGCACGTCGACCTCCTGCACGCCCCGGACCTCGCCGGCCTGCCGCCCGCGGTCGTCGCGACCGCCGAGTTCGACCCGCTGCGCGACGAGGGCGACGCCTACGCGCAGCGCCTGCGCGCGGCCGGCGTCGCGGTGCGGCACGTGCCGGGCCCCGGGCTGATCCACGGCTACTTCGCCTTCCTCGGCGTCGTGGCCGAGGCGGACGCGCGCAGCCGGGAGGTCCTCGCCGCGCTCGACGACCTGCTGCCCTGACGCCCCCTCAGGTGGCGTCGGCGGCGGAGAGGGCGTGGGCGGCGAGCAGCCGCAGCTTCTCGTCGCTCTCGCTGCCCTTGTCGGGGTAGTAGACGACGAGGATGACGTCGTCGACGGGGAACTTGTCGCGGTGCAGGTGCAGCCGCCCGACGACGGGGTGGTTCACCGTGGTCGTGCCCCCGTCGAGGGTGCGCACGTCGTGGCGGGCCCACAGGGTGCGGAACCGCTGGCTGGCCAGCGACAGCTCCCCGACGAGCTCGACGAACCGGGGGTCGTCGGTGTCGTCGCCGATGGTGGTGCGCAGGGCGGCGACGAACTGGGCGGCCGCCTTCGGCCAGTCCTCGTGGAAGGCCTGCTCCTCGGGGTCGAGCATCAGCGAGCGGAGCCGGTTCTCACCCGGCCGCAGCCGGGGGGAGAACGCGAGGGCCATGCGATTGGAGGCCAGGACGTCGAAGGCCCGGCCCTCGACGAACGCGGGGAGATCCAGGTGGGCGAGCAGCTGGTGCAGCCGCGGCGGCACCCGCTCGGCCCGCTTGCGGCGCCGCGTGCGGGGGCGGGCCCCCACGAGGCCGAGCAGGTAGGTCCGTTCGACGTCGTCGAGCTGCAGGACGCGCGCGATCGACTCGAGCACCTGGGGTGAGGGGTTCTTGTCGCGCCCCCGCTCCAGCCGCAGGTAGTAGTCGGCGCTGATCCCGGCGAGCAGCGCCACCTCCTCCCGGCGCAGGCCGGGCGTGCGGCGGTTGCCGCCGGACGGGATGCCCGCCTGGGCCGGGGTGACCAGCTCGCGCCGGGCGCGGAGGTAGCTCCCGAGCCGGTTGGCGGAGTCGTCGTTCGGCACACCGGCAGCGTAGGCCGGTGCGGTCGTCGGAGAGGGGGTCCTGGCAGGACCCGGGACGACCGGGGCACCACCTCTCCCGGCGGAGGCGCCCGAGCATGGGATCACCTCAGGCAGAAGGGATGATCTCGTGGACGTCTCCAACCGCACCGTCCTGATCGTCGGCGGGACGTCGGGCATCGGCCGCGAACTGGCCCGGCGGTTCGCCGAGGCGGGCAGCACCGTCGTCGTCGGCGGTCGGAACCGGCAGGCGCTCTCCGAGCTCGCCGGCGAGGGCTTCGGCACGGTCGCCGTCGACGTCACCGACGCCGCCTCGGTCGCGTCCGCCCGGGACGACGTGCTCGCCGGCCACCCCGAGCTGGACACCGTGGTGACGATGTCCGGCGTCATGATCATGGAGGACCTGCGGGACCCGGCGCACTTCGCGACGGCCGAGAAGACGATCGACACCAACCTGCTCGGCACCATCCGGGTGATCGACGCCTTCACCCCCCACCTGGTCGGGCGGGGCGCGGGCACGTTCATCACCGTCACCTCCGGCATCGCGTTCCTCCCGTTCCCGCCCATGCCGTCCTACGGCGCCTCGAAGGCCGCGGTGCACGCGTACTCGGAGGCGCTGCGCGCTCAGCTCGCGGGCACCGGCGTCGGCGTCGTCGAGCTGGTGCCGCCCGCCGTCGCGACCGCCGGTCAGGAGAAGGTGAACCCGCGCGCGCTGCCGCTGGACGACTTCGCCACCGAGGTGATGCAGCTGCTCTCCCAGGAGCCGACCCCGGACGAGATCCTGGTGGAGGGGGTCCGCGGGCACCGCTGGGCCGAGCGCGACGGCACCTACGACGAGCTCGTCGCCCAGCGCGCCCAGGCCCTCGCCTTGCTCCCCGGCCGTAGCGGCTGACCCGATCTCCGCACCGCCCCGCCGAGGGCGACTACCGGAGCGGGCGGATGAACTGGGCGTGGTCGGGACAGCGGTCCCGGTAACCCAGGCTGCGGTAGATCGCGTGCGCCGTGGCGCGGTCGCGGGGGCTGGACAGCCGCACCGCGTCGCACCCGGAGGTCCACCCCCGGATCGTGGCCCACCCCGCCGGCGGGAGTGCGCGGTCCGGGTACGGTCCCCGGCGCCGGGAGACGCCCACGATTCGGATCGGAGGATGATGCAGCGATCGACCCGCGGCGCACCCGTCCGCTCGCTCGACCGGGGTGCAGACGGCACGCAGGCGCGGCTGCTGCTGGTCGAGGACGACGAGCGCATCCGGCAGGCGCTGGGGCTGGCGCTCGCGGACGAGGGCTGCGAGGTCGTCGAGGCCGGGTCGGGCGAGGAGGCGTTCGACCTGCTCGAGACGACCCGGGTCGACGTCGTCCTGCTCGACCTGATGCTGCCCGGCGTCGATGGCCTGGACGTCTGCCGCACCCTCCGGGCCCGCGGCGACCTGCCGATCATCATCGTCTCGGCACGGGCGGACTCGGCGGACGTGATCGAGGGGCTGGAGGCGGGCGCGGACGACTACGTCACGAAGCCGCTGGTCGCGAGCGAGCTCGCCGCCCGCATCCGGGCGCTCCTGCGCCGCAGGCACCCCGCCGACGCGGCCCGCAGGTCGCTCGTGGTCGGCGAGATCGAGATCTTCCCGGACGAGGAGGTCGTGCGTCGGGCCGGGACGCAGGTGCACCTGACCCGCACCGAGTTCCGCCTGCTGGTCGAGCTCGCCGCCGCCGAGGGCCGGGTCGTGACCCGGGAGGAGCTGCTGAAGCGGGTGTGGGGATACGACTACTTCGGCGACACCCGCCTGCTGGACGTCCACATCCGGCGGCTGCGGCGCAAGGTCGAGCGGGACCCGGACGCCCCGGAGTCCGTGCTCACCGTGCGCGGGCGCGGGTACAAGGTGAGCGGCACCGCGTAGGACGGGTGCAGATCGTGCCGCTCACGCTCCGCCGGCGGGTGGCGACCGCGTTCGGGCTGGGCTCGCTCCTGCTCACAGGGGTGCTCGCGGCCGCGACCTGGAACCTGGCCGGCGACTACATGCTCCGCCAGCGCGAGCAGAGCGCCGTCCGCCAGGCCGAGGTCAACGCCCTGCTCGTCGCGAACTCGCTGCGGAGCGGGTCGGAGGGCCTCGGTGAGCTGCTCGCCGGGTTGACGTCAGATTCCCCGACGTCGGTGCTGCTCCAGCGGCCCGGGGGGTGGATCACCAGCGGGCGCCGCATCGACCCGACCGTGCTGCCGGACGACCTCATGGATGAGGCCTCGGCCGGTGTCCCGGCCAGCAGGCGGCTCGACGTCGACCGGGTCCCGGTGATGGCCGTCGCGGTCCCGACCGGGGGCGGTTCCGACGTCTTCGTCCAGCTCTTCCCGCTCCTGGAGCTGCACCGGTCGCTGAGCTTCCTCGGCGTCGTCCTCGTGGCCGGGGTCGCGTCGAGCGGTTTCCTCGGCTTCGGGCTCGGCGCGTGGGCGAGCCGGCGGGCCCTGCGCCCCTTGGCCGAGCTGACGGCGGCCGCGTCGCGGGTGGCGAGCGGCGAGCTGCACACCCGACTGCCGCAGTACCGCGACCGGGACCTCGCCGCGCTCGCGACCGCCTTCAACGACACGACCGAGGCGTTGGAGGCGCGGGTCCGGCGGGACGCCCGGTTCGCCGGTGACGTGAGTCACGAGCTGCGGTCGCCGCTCACCACGATGACGAACGCGGCGGCGGTGCTGCGGCGGCGGCGCGCCGAGCTCACCGGCGCGGCCGGCCAGGCCCTCGACCTCCTGTTGTCGGAGGTGGCGCGGTTCGAGCGGATGGTCGTCGACCTGCTCGAGATTTCCCGCGACCACCAGCAGGCGGACGGGCCCACCGGCGAGATCGTCGATCTGGCCGAGCTGGTGCGCAACGTCCTCGCCGCCCGGTCGCGCGCGCCGATCGCGGTGGAGGTCGGCGCACCGCCGCCGGTGGTGCAGGGGGACCGGCGCCGGCTCGACCGGATCGTGTCCAACCTGCTCGACAACGCCGACCGGTACGCGGGAGGTGCGGTGCGGCTCGCCGTGCTCCGAGCGCGCGGGCGGGTCCGCATCGAGGTCGACGACGCCGGGCCGGGCGTCCCCGAGGACATGCGGGAGCGGGTGTTCGAGCGCTTCGCGCGCGGCACCCAGGCCGGTCAGCGCGGGCAGGGCGGCGGGAGCGGGCTCGGGCTCGCGCTGGTCGCCCAGCACGTCCGGCACCTCGGCGGCCGCGTGTGGATCGAGGACCGGCCGGGCGGCGGCGCGCGGTTCGTCGTGGAGCTGCCCGAGGCCGAGCACTGAGCGCGCCGCGTCAGGCCGGGTCGAGGCGCAGCTCGACCATCGGCAGCACCGGGTCCGTCTCGCCGATGTGCTCGCCCAGCGTCTCCTCGAGGACAGGCCGGAACCGGTCCCACGCCCGCGGGTGCCTGCGGCGGTAGGCCGCGAGCACGCGCCCGGCCTCCCCGGGCCCGAGCACCCGCGCGGTCGCCGGCCGCGGCCCGCGACCGCGGACCTGGACGCGGACGCGGGGGTTCGCCCGGACGTTGCGGAACCACTGGGCGCGCCGCCCGAACCCGGACGCCACCACGTAGGTGTCCGGGTCGGGGTGGTCGATCACCTCCAGCACGACCTGCCGCGGGATGCCGGTCGCCCGCCCGGTGTGTTCGAGCATCAGCAGCCGCGACCCGAACAGGAACCCGAGGCGGGCGCGGTAGACCCAGATCGGGGCGCGCACGAGCGCGCGGGTGCGCAGGATCCGCACCCCGACCGCGGTGGTGAGTCGGGACGGGGACTGCTTCGTGCCCACCATCGGCCTCCGTTCGTCGGAACGGACGTTACGGGGTTCCCCGCCGACCGTCGCCCCGCACGATGGGCGGATGGCCGCGCGGCTCGAGGTGGGGCTGCTCGGCCCGGTCGAGGTGCGCCGCGACGGTGCGACCGTGGCGCTCGCCGGCTGGAAGTGACCCGTCACCGGGTCAGCACGGCACCCTGGCCGTTGTCGAACACCTCGTTGTCGCCTTCCTCGAGCTCGTGGCCGCGGGCGGTGATCCCGATGCGGTTGCCGAAGATGGTGTTCTTCGAGATGTCGAACGCGCCCTCGGTGTCGATGTAGATCCCGTACCGCTCGTTCCGGCCGATCGTGTTGCCGCGCACCGCGGTCCCCACGGACTCGCTGACCAGCCGGACACCATCCTTGCCGTTGCCGCGCACCTCGTTGTCCGCCACGACGTTGTCGCGCCCGGTCTGGGTGATGGTGATGCCGGACTCGGCGTTGTCGTAGACCTTGTTGCCGCGGATCGTGTTGCCGTTCGACTCGTTGATGTTGATCCCCTGGGCGGCGTTGTCGAACGTCTCGTTGCCCTCGATGACGTTGTTGTCCGACCGGAGGTACATCACGATGCCGTGGTGCTCGTTGGCGTAGACGACGTTGTCGCGCACCACGCTGTCCACGCAGTCCTCGGCGAGGATGATCCCGTGCTTGCCGTTGTGGTGCACCCGGTTGCCCTCGATCGTCATGTTGCGTGAGCCGGTGTGCGGGTCGACGCCGTAGAGGACGTTGTCGTGGAACTCGTTGTCGATCACCTGCAGGCCGTCGACCTCGTGCGAGTAGAGACCGAAGTAGAGGTTCGACACGACGCTGTCGGTGATGCTCCCGGTCGTTCCCTCGGTCCGCCACGCGAGCCCGTACGCCTCGACGTCGCCCGATCCGAGGTAGCGGATCTCCGAATCGCGGATCGTCATCGTCGCGCCGTCGCGGGCCAGCACGTAGCTGCGGCGGTCGGTGTGGTTCTCGTCGACCCGCCCGTTCGCCTCGTCCCAGGAGGTGATGCACACCCCCTCGACGGTGATCCCGCCGCCGAGGGCCGTGATCGCGACGAACGCGCCGTCGCCGCTCGCCATCTTGAGCCAGCGCACGTCGGGGGCGGAGATGCGCAGGGATGCGTCGGTGAGCACGGTGATGTTGGCCTCGAGCAGCCACTCGCCGTTCCCGAGGTCGCGCAGCGCCGAAGCGGGCACCTCGTCGCCGAGCGTCGGGATCGTGACGTCCTCCCCGCGGGCCACCGTGATCGTGTTGCTGGCGCGGTCGAACCGGACCTCCGCGTCACCCGGCTCCGGCGCGGGATCCGGCGGCGGGGTGTTGTCCCGCACGCACGGCCTGACCGGGTCGGCCGGTCGGTGGGCCGGCACGTCCAGGCGCGGCAGCGGATCCGGCGGTGTCGTGCACGCGGCGGCGAGGACGGCGAGCATCCCCGCGATCACGCACCGGGCGAGCAGGCGGCGGGTCGCGGACGACGTGTCTGCCAACGAGAGCTTCCTCCGAGGGGTCGTGCTGCGGTGGAGCCGACGGGCACGCTAGTTGCCCACAGCGCGCGTCCGGGCCCCCGTCGGGAGCGATGCGGATCCCGCCCCCCGGTCGGGCTCATCCGGCCTGAACTGGGCGAATTCGTCCACGGCGACGCGGAGGAGGCGATCCGCGGGGCCGTCGGGGCGCCGCTCGGGGGAACCTGACGATCACCTGACGAATCGCCGGCGGCGCCGCACGCACCACCCCCTGGCCGGCCTCGGCGGTCACGGCGCCGCCGCGCACGAAGCCGAGGACCTCGGCGACGAGCCGGCCCGGGTCGGCGTCCATGGCGTTGTGCGCCTGCCCGGCGAGGACCACCATCCGGGCGCCGGGCACGGCGGCCGCGACGGCGTCGGTCGACGGCTTCAGCGACGGCGCGCTCTCCAGGTCGACCAGCAGCAGCGTCGGCACGGTGAGGGCGGCGAACCGCACCGGCGGCCGAACAGGTCGACCGGGCCGCGATGTCGTCCGCGACCGCGTCCGACACCGCCGCGGCGTCGGCGAACTCGCGGTCGATCGGGTAGCCGTCCGCGTCGCCGCCGGCGCCGCGCCGGTCGACGGCGTGGACCGTCGCGGTGCGGGTCGACGAGCGGCAGCACCGGGCGCGGCGGTCGTGGTCGGCCGCCGCGCCGTGGACCGGGACCAGCGACGGGCCGTCCCCTCCCCGCGAGGGAGCACACAGCCCGGCCCGGGCCGGTCCGGAAGGCAGGGCCCGGATGCACTAGCCCGACGTGGACCGCCCGCCCGGCTCCGCACGCGGGCCCACCCGTCCGGCCCCGCCTGGGACCGGCCCGGCGGGGCCGCCGACCCGCACGGGCTCCGGGGTCACCATGCGCGCCGTCCACCAGACGCTCCGGGCGAGGGAACCACCACCGCGGCGGCCGACCGGGGACGTCACGGCGCCGGCGGCAGGTCGACGAGCTCACCCAGCCGTGCCCGGTGGGCGCCGGCCGTGCCGAACGCGATCTGGTCGGCCTTCGCGCGCTTGAGGTACAGGTGCACCGGGTGCTCCCAGGTCATGCCGATGCCGCCGTGCAGCTGCAGGGCCTCCTCGGCCGCGGTCACGGCGAGGTCGCTGCAGAAGGCCTGCGCGACCGCGGTCGCGACCTCGAGGTCGGGTTCGCCCGCCGCCAGCGCGGCGGCGGCGTGGCGGGCGGCCGCGTTCGCCCCGTCCACCCCGGTCGCGAGGTCGGCGAGGCGGTGCTTGAGGGCCTGGAACCCGCCGACGACGCGGCCGAACTGCTTGCGCTGCTTCAGGTACGCGACGGTCTCGTCGAGGCACCAGCGCGCCACGCCGAGCTGTTCGGAGGCGAGCAGGGCGGCGCCGGCCAGCAGCCCGCGGCGGATCGCGGCCTCGGCGCGCGCGACCACCGGCGTGCCGGTGACCCCGTCCAGGCGGACGTCGGCCAGCTGCCGGGTCATGTCGAGCGACACCACCGGCTCCCGGGTGGTCTCCGCGGCGGTGACGGCGTGCAGCGCGAGCCCGTCCCCGGTGTCGACGGGCACGAGCAGGACGTCGGCCTCCAGCGCGCCTGCGACGCTGGTGACGGTGCCGGTGAGCCGGCCGTCGGCGGCGCGGACCGCGGGGATCGCGCCGTACGGTGTGGTGGACAGCGGCACGGCCAGGGCGGCGGTCCGCTGCCCGGCGCCGAGCTCGGCGAGCAGGTCGCCGCCGGTGCCGGTGAGCACGTCGGTGGTGAGCACCGTGGTGGCGACGACCGCGCTGGTGAGGAACGGCACCGGCGCCGCGGTGGCCCCCAGCTCCTCCAGCACGACGGCGGCCTCCCGGGCCGACGCGCCGGCGCCCCCGTGCTCCTCGGGCACGAGCAGCCCGGCGAGGCCGAGGTCGGTGGCCAGCGCCTTCCACAGCGGCGCCACCAGCGCTCGGTCGCCGTCGTAGAGGGCGATCACCGAGCTCGGGTCGCAGCGGTCGGCGAGCAGGTCGCGCACCGAGGCCCGCAGGTCGTCCTCGACGTCGGTGTAGAGCAGGTCCAGCTCGCTCATTTCGCCAGGTCCTTCCAGGGGACGTCCTTGTCGACGCGGGGCTCGGGCGGGAGGCCGAGGACGCGCTCGGCGACGATGTTGCGCAGGATCTCCGAGGTGCCGCCCTCGATGGAGTTGCCCTTCGAGCGCAGGTACCGGTAGCCGGCGTCGCGGCCGGTGAAGTCGACCCGCTCGGGCCGGACCATGGTCCAGTCCGAGTAGCGCAGCCCCTCCTCGCCCAGCAGCTCCAGCTCGAGCCCGGACAGCTGCTGGTTGATCCGGGCGAAGGTCAGCTTCATCGCCGCCCCTTCCGGGCCGGGCCGCCCCCGGGCGAGCTTCTGCCGCAGCCGCGTCCCGGTGAGCCGGGCGACCTCCGCGTCGACCCACAGCCGCAGCAGGCGGTCGTGCAGCTCCGGGGTGCGCCGCTCGGGGCGCTCCCGCCAGGTCCGCGCGACCACGCCGATCATGCCGCCCTCCCGCGGTGTGGGGCGGCCGCCGATGGCCACGCGCTCGGTGTTCAGGGTCGCGGTCGCCACCGTCCAGCCCTGGCCGACCTCGCCGACCCGGTGGGCGTCGGGGATGCGCACGTCGGTGAGGAACACCTCGTTGAACTCGGCCTCGCCGGTGATCTGCCGCAGCGGCCGGACCTCCACCCCGGGGTCGGTCATGTCGCACACGAAGTAGGTCAGGCCGCGGTGCTTGGGCACCTCCGGGTCGGTGCGGGCGACCAGGATGGCGAACCGGGCGAGGTGCGCGCTGGAGGTCCACACCTTCTGCCCGTTGACCACCCACTCGTCGCCGTCGCGCACCGCGCGGGTGGCGAGCGCGGCGAGGTCGGAGCCGGCGCCGGGCTCGCTGAACAGCTGGCACCAGATCTCCTCCCCGGTCCACAGCGGCCGCAGGAACCGCCGCTTCTGCTCCTCGGTGCCGAACGCGAGGATCGTGGGCGCCGCCATGCCCAGCCCGATGACGTTGGACTGCGGGTTGTTGTCGGGCGCCCCCGCCGCGGCGAACACCGCGTCCACCTCGGGCTGCCAGGCCTGCGGCAGGCCGAGCCCGCCGTGGCCCTCGGGGAAGTGCACCCAGGCCAGGCCGGCGTCGTAGCGGGCGCGCAGGAACGCGAGCCGCTCGGTGGTCGCGGGGTCGTGCTCGGCGAGGAACCGCTCGACGCGGCGGCGCAGCTCGTCGCGGGTGATCGGGTCGCTCATCGCGTCTCCTCGCGCTTGCGGGCCTGGCGGCGCAGCTCGGCGCGGGCCAGCGCGTTCTTGTGGGTCTCGTCGGGCCCGTCGGCGAACCGCAGGGTGCGGATGCTCGCGTACGCGCGGGCGAGCGGGAAGTCCTGGGACAGCCCGCCCGCGCCGTGCACCTGGATGGCCTTGTCCAGGATCCACTGCACCGTGGCCGGGGTGGCGATCTTGATGGCCTGGATCTCGGTGTGGGCGCCCTTGTTGCCGACGGTGTCCATCAGCCACGCGGTCTTGAGCACCAGGAGCCGCAGCTGCTCGACCCGCACCCTGGCCTCGGCGATCCAGTCGCGGATCACGCCCTGGTCGGCGAGCGGCTTGCCGAACGCGACCCGCTCCTCGGCGCGGGCGCACATCAGCTCGATCGCCCGCTCGGCCACGCCGATGGAGCGCATGCAGTGGTGGATCCGCCCCGGGCCGAGGCGGGCCTGCGCGATGGCGAAGCCGTCGCCCTCGTTGCCGATCAGGTTCTCGGCGGGCACCCGCACGTCGGTGAAGACCAGTTCGGCGTGGCCGCCGTGGTCGCGGTCGTCGTAGCCGAACACCTCCATGCCGCGCACGACCTCCACGCCGGGCGTGTCGCGCGGCACGAGGATCATCGACTGCTGGCGGTGCCGGTCGGCGGTGGGGTCGGTCTTGCCCATCACGATGAAGATCCGGGCGTTGGGGTTCATCGCCCCGGTGATCCACCACTTGCGGCCGTTGATGACGTAGTGGTCCCCGTCCCGCTCGATGCGGGTGGAGATGTTGGTGGCGTCCGACGAGGCCACCGCGGGCTCGGTCATCGCGAACGACGAGCGGATCTCGCCCTCGAGCAGCGGCTCCAGCCACTGCTTGCGCTGCGCCTCCGTGCCGAACAGCGACAGGACCTCCATGTTCCCGGTGTCCGGGGCGGAGCAGTTCAGCGCGGGCGGCGCGAGGGGGCTGCGGCCGGTGATCTCGGCGAGCGGGGCGTACTGCAGGTTGGTCAGCCCCGCGCCGTGCTCGCCCGGGAGGAACAGGTTCCACAGCCCGCGGCGGCGGGCCTCGGCGCGCAGCTCGGCGAGCACGGGCACCGAGTCCCACGCCCACGGGTCGTCGAGCGCGTCGAGCTGCTCGTGGTACACCGGCTCGGCCGGGTGCACGTGGCTCTCCATGAAGTCCAGCAGGCGAGCCCGCAGCTGTTCGGTGTGCGGGTCGAAGGCGAAGTCCATCAGCGGTACTCCTTCACTGCGGTGAGCCCGATGTCGAGCACGGCGTGGACGGTGTCGCCGACCCGCTCGAAGCCCGGGCCGACGGTCTGGCCGTGCAGGTGCCGGTAGTGGATGCCCTCGGAGATGACGGCCAGCTTGAACGCCGCGAGCCCGAGGTGGAAGCCGAACCGCGACACCTCGCGCCCGCCGTGCGCGGTGTAGCGGGCGACGATCTCGTCCTCGGACGGGAACCCGGGCGCCGCGGCGACGTCGGTGATCGCCTCGCCCGCCCGGTGGTAGATCAGCAGCAGCGCCAGGTCGGCGAGCGGGTCGCCCAGCGTCGCCATCTCCCAGTCGAGCACGGCGGTCACGGTGTCGGACGCGTCGACCAGGACGTTGTCCAGCCGGAAGTCGCCGTGCACGATGCTCGCCGCCGTCTCGGCCGGGACGTCGGCGGCGAGCAGGGCGTGCAGCTCGTCCGCGGCGGGGAGATCGCGGCTGCGCGAGGCGTCCAGCTGCTTCTTCCACCGGCGGACCTGCCGCTCCAGGTAGCCGCGCGGGCGCCCGAAGTCGGCCAGTCCGACGGCGGCGGGATCGACCGCGTGCAGGGCGGCGAGGGTGTCGACCAGGCCCTCGGCGATGGTCCGCGTGCGCCGCGGCCCGAGCGGGGCGAGCTCGGCGGCCCACCGGTAGGGCCTGCCCTCGACCCGCTCCATCACGTAGAACGGGGCGCCGAGCACGTCCTCGTCACGGCACAGCGCGTACGTCGCCGGCACCGGCACGGCGGTGTCGCGCAGCGCGGAGATCACCCGGTACTCGCGCGCCATGTCGTGCGCGGTGGCGAGCACGTGCCCCAGCGGAGGGCGGCGCACGACCCAGCTCGCGGTCCCATCGGTGACGACGTAGGTCAGGTTCGACTTGCCGCCCGCGACGAGCTCGGCCGACAGCGGCCCGCCCGGTTCCGGCAGCGGAGCCGTGGCCCACCAGGCCGTGAGCCGCTCCAGGTCGAGGCCCGGCGGCGACGTCACGCCGTCGGCCCGCCCGCGACGTAGAGGACCTGGCCGGAGACGAACCCGGCCCCCTCGCTCACGAAGAACGACACCGCGTGCGCGATGTCCTCGGGGCGGCCGGTGCGGGCCACCGGGATCTGCTCGGCGGCGCGCTTGGTGAACTCCTCGAACGGCACGCCGATCCGCTCCGCGGTGGCGGCGGTCATGTCGGTCTCGATGAACCCGGGCGCGATCGCGTTCACCGTGACGCCGAACTTGCCCAGCTCGATGGCGAGGGTCTTGGTGAAGCCCTGCAGCCCGGCCTTGGCCGCCGAGTAGTTGGCCTGGCCGCGGTTGCCCAGCGCCGAGGTGCTCGACAGGTTCACGATCCGGCCCCAGCCGGCCTTGACCATGTACTGCTGCACGGCGCGCGACACCAGGAACGCACCGCGCAGGTGCACCGACATCACGGCGTCCCAGTCGTCGACGGTCATCTTGAACAGCAGGTTGTCCCGGATGATCCCGGCGTTGTTGACCAGCACCGACGGCTCGCCCAGCCCGTTGGCCACCCGGGCCACGGCCGCCTGCACCGCGGACTCGTCGCCGACGTCGGCGCCGACGGCGAGCGCGCGCCCTCCCTCGCGTTCGATCGCCTCGACGACGCGCCTGCCTGCGGCCTCGTCCAGGTCGAGCACGGCGACGGCGAAACCGTCGGCGGCGAGCCGCTTCGCGACCCCTGCCCCGATTCCGCGGGCGGCGCCGGTGACGATGGCGGTGCGGGTGGTCATGCGGTGGTCTCCTCGGTGGGTTTCGGGTGGGACATCAGGCGGCGCCGGTCAGGGTCACGCCGCCGTCGACGACCAGGAGCTGGCCGGTGATCCAGCCGGCGTCGGGGGAGAGCAGGAACGCCACCGGGCCGGCGACGTCGGTGGGGACGCCGAGCCGCTTCAGCGGGTAGGCGGCGGCCACCTCGTCCTCGCGGCCCTCGTAGAGCTTGGTGGCGAACCTCGTCTTCACCACGGCGGGGGCGACGGCGTTGACCCGGACATCCGGGGCCAGCTCGACCGCGAGCTCCTGGGTGATGTGGGTGAGCATCGCCTTGCTCGCGCCGTAGAAGCCGATCCCCGGGGCTGGCCGGGTGCCGGCGATCGAGGACACGTTGACGATCGCGCCGCCGTGCTCGCCCATCCACGCGCGGTGCACGTGCTGGGTCCACGAGAGCGCGGCGAGGCAGTTGACCTCGAAGATCTTGCGGGCGGCCCCGAGGTCCAGCTCGATCATCGGGCCGTACACCGGGTTGATGCCGGTGTTGTTGACCAGCAGGTCCGCCCCGCCGAACGCCTCGACCGCCCGCCGGACGGTCTCGGCCTGGTGGTCGGTGTCGTCGGCCCGGCCGGGGACGCCGAGCGCGTGCTCCGGGCCGCCGAGCTGCGCCACGGCGGCGTCGAGCGCCCCGGCGTCGCGGCCGGTGATGACGACGCGCGCGCCGCCGTCGACCAGGCGCTGCGCGATGGCGAGCCCGATCCCGCGGCTCGCCCCGGTCACGATCGCGGTCCGGCCCGCGAACCGCGGGCTCACGACAGCCGCTCCAGCACCATCGCCATGCCCTGGCCGCCGCCGACGCACATCGTCTCCAGCCCGTACCGCTTGTCGTGGAACTGCAGCGAGTGGATCAGCGTCGTGGTGATCCGGGCGCCGGTCATCCCGAACGGGTGACCCACGGCGATCGCGCCGCCGTTGACGTTCAGCTTCTCCGGGTCGACGCCCAGCTGCCTGGCCGACGGGATGACCTGCGCGGCGAACGCCTCGTTGATCTCCACGAGGTCGATGTCGTCGATGGTGAGGCCGGCCCGGGCGAGGGCCTGCCGGGACGCCTCGACCGGGCCGAGGCCCATGATCTCGGGGGAGAGGGCGCTCACCCCGGTGCTGACGATCCGGGCGAGCGGCGTGACGCCCAGCCGCTCGGCCTTCGCGTCGGACATGACCACCAGCGCGGCGGCGCCGTCGTTGAGCGGGCAGCAGTTGCCCGCGGTCACCGTGCCGTTCGGGCGGAAGACCGGCTTCAGCGCCGCGACGGCCTCCATCGTGACGCCGGGGCGCGGGCCGTCGTCGGCGTCGACGACGGAGCCGTCGGGCAGCGTCACCGGCGTGATGTCGCGGGCCCAGAAGCCGTCGGCGATGGCCTTCTCGGCGCGGTTCTGCGAGCGGACCCCGAACGCGTCCTGCTCCTCGCGGGTCACGCCCATGTGCTGGGCGACGTTCTCGGCGGTCTGCCCCATCGCGACGTAGACGTCGGGGAGGCGGCCCTCGGTGCGCGGGTCCACCCACGTCCCGTCGCCCGCGGCGAGCGCCTCCGTGCGGGCCTTCGCCTCGGCGAACACCGGGTTGGCGGTGTCGGGCAGCCCGTCGGCGTTGCCCTTGCCGTACCGGCTGACCGTCTCGACGCCCGCGGAGACGAACACGTCGCCCTCGCCCGCCTTGATCGCGTGCAGCGCCATCCGCGTGGTCTGCAGGCTCGACGAGCAGTACCGGTTGACCGTCGTCCCGGGGACGGTGTCGAGCCCGGCCAGCACCGCGACCACCCGGGCCATGTTGAAGCCGGACTCGCCCGCGGGCTGCGCGCAGCCCAGCATCAGGTCGTCGATCTCGGCCGGGTCGAGCTGGGGCACCTGAGCCAGGGCCGCCTGCACCATCTGGACGGCCAGGTCGTCCGGCCGCACGTCCTTGAGCGATCCCTTGTTCGCCCGGCCGATCGGCGATCGGGCGGCGGCGACGATGACGGCCTCGGGCATCCGGACTCCTCAGCTGCTAACTAAGCGCTTGCTTAATTCGGAGCCTGCGGTACCGCGGGGGTGCCCGTCAACCCCCGTCGGTGTCCGTGAGGCACGACACCCGCCGCATGCGCGGATAATCGGCCGGCGATGACCAACACGTCCGGGCTCACCCGCGCCGACGCCACCCGCGCCCGTCTGCTCGACGCGGCGATCGCCGCGTTCGCGGCAAAGGGTTTCCACGGGACCACCACGCGCGACGTCGCGGCGGCCGCCGGGATGAGCCCGGCCGCGCTCTACGTGCACCACAGGTCGAAGGAGGAGCTGCTCTACCTGATCTCCCGGGCGGGGCACGAGGCCACCCTGCGGCTGGTGCAGGACGCGATCGGCTCCTCCGACGACCCGGCCGTCGCGCTGCGCCGGGTGATCCACGACTTCGCCGTGCACCACGCGCGCGGCCACACCAGCGCGCGGATCGTGAACTACGAGCTCGCCGCCCTCACCCCGGAGCACTTCGCCGAGATCCGCGAGCTGCGCCGCCGGATCGAGGCCGAGCTGCGCGCGCTCATCGAGCGGGGCGTGGCGGCGGGCGTCTTCACCGTCCCGGACCCGAGCATGGCCTGCACCGCCCTGCTCTCGCTGGGCATCGACATCGCCCGCTGGTACCGCGAGGAGGGGCGCTGGTCGCCGGAGGACATCGGCGAGCGGTACGCCGAGATGGCGCTGCGGATGGTGGGCGCCCCGCCGGCCTGACCGTCACAGCCAGGTGAGGCGCCCGCCGTGGGGGTCGGCGAGGGCGAGCGGGTCGTCGTCGAGGGTGAGGACGAAGCGGCCGGAGGCGTCGGCACCCGCCGGAAGCCGATCCGACACGCCGGGCAGCACGTGCGCCGCTTCGAGGCCGATCCGGAGAGCGCCGAGCTCGCCCACCAGCTCGACGAACGTCCTGCGCCTGGCCTCGTCGAGGTAGACCAGCGCGGCGCTGTGCAGCACGACCGGGGTGAGCCCGCGGGGGACGCGGCGGAGGAGGTCCGGCAGGTCGTCGACGAGGTCGCCCGCTTCGACCCGCACGCCGGTGCGGCAGGCCACGGCGAGGGCCGCGCGCAGGATGCGGGCACGCTCGCGGTGCTCGGGCCACACGAGGCACTCGAGCCAGCGCCGCACCTCCGGACGAGCCGGGTCGAGGGGGTTCAGGTCGAGGCCGACGCGCCACGCGATCTCCGGTACGCGTTCGGGGAGGGGGACGTCCCCCTCGACCGCGCACTCGAGCACGGGCCCCGTGACGGAACGCCGCCCGACGACGTGGTCGCGACCGGGACCGGTGTAGCGGTAGCGCCACGCGTCGAACAGGAGGCAGAGCCCCGCGCTCGCGCCCACCTCGACGAGGGCGAGGGGCTCGGGCTCGACCCGGGCGAGCGCCGGCAGCAGGAGGGCGCACCGCCCGACCTCGTTGGTCTGGGTGCGACGGGCGTTCACCTCGTCGAGCACGGTGGTGCGGTTGCGCCGCACCCAGGCGAGGGCGGCCGGAGGGTCGTCGACCGGGACGCCGTGCCACCGCAGCACGCCGAAGAGCAGGTTCGGCTGCCGTTTCGCCGCCGGCAGCTCGGCGAGCAGGTCGAGCGCGGCGTCGTCGCGGCTCACGGCGAGGGCGAGGGCTTCGTAGGCGGGTGAGGATCCGCGGGCCTCGACCGCCGCGAACCGCTCGAACCTGCTCCGCACGTCGTCGCGAGCAGTCACGCCGCGAGCGCTCGGGACCGCCATGCCACCGATGATCCGCGCCGGGTTCGTGGGACGCTGGGCGGCACTCCCTGACGAGCGATCGACGGCGATCCGACGGAACGGAGGGGCGGACCGGTGAGCACGAGCGTGACCGAGCTGGTGGACCAGCTGGTGAAGCAGTACGACCGACCCGACGCGGTGGCCGCCGAGCTGCTGTGCCGCAGGCACCCGCGGGACGCGGTGGCGTTCACCGTGGTCGAGGCCGACCTGTCGAGCCGCGACGTGACGTTCGGCGAGCTCGACGAGGCGTCCGGCCGGGTCGCCGCGGGCCTGGCCGCGCTCGGGGTGGGGAAGGGCGACCGCGTCGCGACGCTCATGGGCAAGTCGGTGGAGCTCGTGACCGCGCTGATGGGCATCTGGCGCCTCGGCGCGGCGCACGTGCCGCTGTTCACCGCGTTCGCCCCCGCGGCGATCGCGCTGCGGGTCACCGGCAACGGCACGAAGGTCGTGATCGCCGACCCGGACCAGCGCCCCAAGCTCGAACCCGGCCCCGACATGCCCGTAGAGCGGGAGTGGCGGGTGGTCACCACGGGCGTGCCCGCGGGCGGGGACGTCGGGTTCGCCGACCTGCTCGCCACCGACGCCCCGGCGCCGGACCCGGTGCCGGTCGGCGGCGACGGCACGCTGATCGAGCTGTTCACCTCCGGCACCACCGGTACCCCGAAGGGCGTGCCCGTGCCGCTGCGGGGGCTCGCGGGCATGCACGCCTACCAGGAGCTCGGCCTGTACCACACCGACGACGACGTGTTCTGGAACGCGGCCGACCCGGGCTGGGCGTACGGGCTGTACTACGCGGTCGTCGGCCCGCTCGCCACCGGCAGGCGCAGCCTGCTGCTGCGCGCCGGGTTCTCACCGGAGCTGACCTGGAACGTGCTGTCGCGCTTCGGGGTCACCAACTTCGCGGCCGGCCCGACCGTGTACCGCGCGCTGCGCAACAGCGGCCTGCCGGTACCGGGCGACCTGCGGCTGCGCCGCTGTTCCTCGGCGGGCGAGCCGCTCACCCCCGACGTCGTGACCTGGGCCGAGCGCGCGCTGGGCGTGCCGGTGCGCGACCACTACGGCCAGACCGAGACCGGGATGGTCGTCGCCAACGCCTGGCACCCCGACCTGGTGGCCGCCATCAAGCCCGGCTCGATGGGCCGCCCGCTGCCCGGGTGGCGGGTCGAGGTGCTCGCCGCGGACTCCGACGAGGTCGTGCCCACCGGCGAGCAGGGGCGGGTGGCCGTCGACGTGCCGGCGAGCCCGCTGATGTCGTTCACCGGCTACCGCGACGCCCCCGAACGCACCGCGGAGCGGTTCAGCCCCGACCGGCGCTGGTACTACACCGGCGACGTCGCCACCAAGGACGCCGACGGCTACCTCACGTTCGGCTCCCGCGACGACGACGTGATCCTCATGGCCGGGTACCGGATCGGGCCGTTCGAGGTCGAGAGCGTGCTGGTGCAGCACCCCGCGGTGGCCGAGGCGGCGGTGGTCGGGGAGCCGGACGAGCTGCGCGGGGAGGTCGTCGTCGCCCACGTCGTCACCCGGCCGGGCACCGAGACCGGCGACGAGCTCGCCGCCGAGCTGCAGCAGCTGGTGAAGACCCGGCTCGCCGCGCACGCCTACCCGCGCCGGATCCACTTCGTCTCCGAGCTGCCCAAGACCCCCAGCGGCAAGATCCAGCGCTTCCTGCTGCGGCAGCGCGGCGGTCGGCCCACCGCGTGAGGCCCGCTCGCCGACGGGCCCGCCGGCGGCCACCGTCCGGGGTCAGGCGAAGGCGGGGAGGACGTGTTCGCCGATCGCGTCGACCGTCCGCAGCGCGACCTCTCCGGGGACGCCGAGCGGGGCGACGCGGAGCTGGACCTGGGTGACGCCCGCGTCGCGCAGGCGCTCCAGCCCGTCGCGCACCGCGTCGACGCCGCCGACGAGGAGCGGCTCGGGGTCGCCGTCGGCGCGGCCGATGTCCCACGCTCCCCGGCTGCGGTAGTAGCCCACGACCCGATCGAGGTACCGATCGGCCGGCCCGGCATCGGGCCCGACGATGCAGAGCCGGTTCACCGCGACGTCGCCCGCGCCACCCGCGGCCCGGTACGCCGCGGCCTGCGCCGCCACCAGCCGGTCCGAGTGGTTCGTCGCGCCGTACCAGCCGTCGCCGAGCTCGACCGCGCGCCGGATGGCGGCCTGGCCGCGCCCGCCGACCAGCACCGGCGGGCCGCCCGGTCGGTGCGGCCCCGGAACGACCGCAGGGCGCCGCCACAGCTCCCGGAGCCGGACCAGCAACCCGTCCAGCACGCGGCCGCCGGGCAGGTCGGGGCCGCCGAGCGCGCCGCGCAGCGCGTCGCCGCCGAGACCGACCCCCAGCGTGAGCCGGCCGTCGCTGAGCTGGTCGAGCAGCGCGGCCTCCACGGCCAGGCGGTCCGGGTGGTGCGCGCGGGCCAGCAGCACCCCGGTCCCGAGCCCGAGCGTGGTGCGGGCGGCCAGGTGGGCGAGGACCAGCAGCGGCGACGGCAGGTGGAACGGTTCCGGTTCCGGGTGGTAGCTCTCCCCGAGCCAGACCGAGTCGAACCCGGCCGCCTCGGCGGCTCGCAGCAGCGGCTCCGCCGTCCGCACCTGGCGGGCGACGGGTCCCGCTGCCGGGTCGCTCCCGAGATCCAGGGCCAGTCCGACGCGCATCACTTGATCGCGATCGCGTTGCTCGGCGAGCCGGCGCCGCCTGCGAGGTTGAGCGGGGACGCGGTGAGCAGGAACTCGTAGCGCCCGTCCGCGGCGCAGTCCGCGGCCAGCTCGTCGAGGGCCCACAGCTCGCCCATCGCCATGCCGAGCAGGGCGATGAGCGGACGGTGGATCATGCCGTTGTGGTCGGGGCCGCGTTCCGGCCGGGGGAGCCCGTCGACGAAGAAGTCGGAGTCCTGCGGGGGGAACCGTTCGACGCCGGTGTTGTCCGCGGCGACCATCGCGACCCGGTGGTCCCAGAGCCACCGCACCACCGCTTCGGTCTGGGCGAGGCCCGGGGTGGAGCGGGCGGCGTTGAGCTCGGTGCGCTCCTGCGGGGTCAGCGCGAGGTACCGCCCGGCCCATCCGGTGCGGATCAGCAGCAGGTCCCCCTCTTCGAGCGCGACGCCCTGCGCTTCGACGACGGCGTCGAGCAGGTCGGCGTCGAAGGCCGTCGGGTCGTTGAGCTGCAACGGCCGGCCCTGCGCGGCGAGGTACCGGTCGACGTCGAGGAGGACCCCGCGCCCCGCGATGCCGGCTCGCGCGTAGTTCTGGATGCCCAGGACGTCGCTGGAGTCGTTGATCTCCTCCTTCGTCCGGCCGCCGTAGAAGCCGTGCTCGGGGTGCCCGATGTGGCGCAGGGAGTCGATCTGGGAGGACGACTGCATGTAGAACGAGTCCACCCAGTCGTCGCGGTGGTAGGGGTTGTTCGCGAACGTGTGGTGCTGGGCGGGCCGACGGGTCCCCGAGGGGTAGGGCTCGAAGGCGTTCACCGGGTGGTCCAGGTTGAACCGCCGTCCGGTGCGGACCAGCCCCGCGGCGCGCACCACGCGGTCGGGGGTGAGCAAGTTCAGGGTGCCGAGTTGGTCGTCGGCGCCCCACAGGCCCCACGCCGAACCCGCGGGTGCGTCGGTGCGGGCGAGCAGCTCGTCGTAGGTCGGGATCGTCTTCGGGATCGTCGTCGGAATCGTCACGGCACCATTCCTCGGGTCGTTGGCGGGGCGGGCGTACCGGGCCGGTCGGGGGCGTCGGCCAGCATGTCCTTGCCCCTGGTCTCGGGGAGGAAGTAGGCGGCGGCGAACGCGGCCAGGCTGAGCACCGACATGAACGCCGCCAGCAGCCACGGCCTCCCGCCCGCCGCGGTGATCAGGCCGAGGGCGGTGACGGGGGCGATCGAGGCGAGCAGCGCGGTGCTGAGCTCGCGGGAGAGCGCCACGCCCGTGTAGCGGTGCCGGGGCTCGAAGAGCTCGGTGAGGAACGCGGCCTGCGCCCCGGTCAGCGCCTGGGTGAACGGCGCCATGATCAGCACGTGGGCGGCCCAGAAGGAGACGTCGGTGCCGGCCAGGATCAGCATGAAGTACGGGAAGCTGCCCACGGCGCCGAGCGCCGTCATGACCATGTAGATCGGGCGGCGCCCGTACCGGTCCGACAGCCGCCCCGCGACCGGGGTGAGGAGGAACGCGGCGATCGCGCCCAGCAGCGAGCCGAGGAGCACACCGGTGCGGCTCACCCCCTGCTCGACGCCGAACGTGAGCGAGTACGTGGAGCTGACGTGGGCGTTGAAAGCGATCGGCGCGGTGAGCAGGATCGCGAGCACCAGCGTCTTCGGAGACTTCCGGAATATGACGAAGAACGGGATGCTGTGCGATTCCCGGCGGGCCCGGAGCTCTTTGAAGACCGGTGATTCCGACAGCCGCAACCGCATGACGAGGCCGATGACGACGAGCACGAAGCTGATCAGGAAGGGCAGCCGCCAGCCCCAGCTGTAGAGCTGCTCGTCCGGCAGCTGGAACACGGTCAGGCCGACCGTCGTCGCCAGCGTGATGCCCCCGTAGACGCCGGTGCCGGGCAGGGAGGCCCAGTACCCGCGCCGGTTGGCCGGGGCGAACTCCGCGACCATCACGAACGAGCCCGCGAACTCGGCGCCGGAACCGAGGCCCTGCAGCAGCCGGAGCGCGACGAGCAGGACCGGGGCGAGGATCCCCACGGACTCGTAGGTCGGCAGCAAGCCGATCAGCGTGCTGCACACGCCCATCATGATCAGGGTGAGGCTCAGGGCGGTCTTGCGGCCGAACCTGTCGCCGATGTGGCCGAACACGATCGCACCCAGCGGGCGGGCGATGTAGCCGGCGCCGAAGGTCGCGAGGGCGGCCAGCGTCCCCGCGGTACCGGAGAACGAGGGGAAGAAGATCGTCGCGAAGATCAGCGAGGCCGCCTGCGCGTAGACGAACATGTCGTACCACTCGAGGATGGTGCCGACGACCGTCGCGGGGATCAGGGTTCGACGCTGCTGATTCCACGACGTCGTCGTCGGGGAGGCACTCATGGAGGAACTCCAGTCTGCTCGGGGAAGGGCTAGGAGGTGGCCGTGGACCCGCGGCGGATCGCGGCGACGGTGTCGGCTGCCGCGGCGGCCAGCATCGATGCGTCGTTGGTGCAGATGACGAAGGCGTCGCCCGCGTCGAGGGCCGCGCTCGCCGCCGAGGGGGAGCCGGCCGCGGAGCCGACCGGGACGCCTGCGTCCCCTGCGGCGGCCCGCGCGGCGGCGAGCAGGTCGGACACGTCGCTGCGGCCGACGTCCATCGCGAGGTCGGCGGCGCCGAGGAACACGGCGTCGACGCCCGGGACGGCCGCGATCGCTCGGGCCTCCCGGACCGCCTGGGCGCTCTCCAGCTGGGGGATGCAGAGCACCTGCTCGTTGCCGTAGCGCACGTAATCCGCGCGGGGCAGCCGACCCCACCGCCCCGCGTGGCCGGTGGATCCCGCCCCGCGGGTGCCGTGGGGCGGGAACCGGCAGGCGCGGGCCAGGGCATCGGCCTGCTCCGCGGTGTCCACGTGCGGGACGAGGACGCCCGCTGCGCCCGCGTCGAGCACCCGCTGGATCGTCGAGGCGGCGTGGTCGGGCACGCGCACCAGCGGCGCCAGGCCGGACGCGCGCGCCAACGAGATCATCGTCTGGGCGGTGCCGAGGTCGAGCAGGGTGTGTTCGAGGTCGACCACCACGAAGTCGAAGCCGGCGTGCGCCATGATCTCGACGGTGGTCGGCGAGCTCAGCTTCACCCACGTCCCGAGCGCCTGCGCCGGCAGCACGTCGCTCACGGCGCGGGGTACTCGTCGGCGTTGAGCACCCAGCCTGGCTTGGCCGAGAAGTCGCGCCGCGGGGGCGCGAAGATGTCGACCAGCTGGTTGAGCCCGGCACCCACGGCTTCGCTGGTGTGCACCGTCGGCGGGGGGATCACCGCGACCGAGGGGCTGGGGAGGGTCTCGTGGACGTCCTCGCGCCAGCGGGAGCGGGCGGTCGTCCACGGCGTGCGGATGTGGTGGGTGAACTCGCCGCGCACCGCCAGCGAGACCTGCTCGAAGTCGTCGTGGTGGTGGGGCGACAGCTTCTCCGGATCGCGCGGGCCGTGGTGCGGGTAGAGGAAGTTGACCATGAACGAACGGGTCCGGAAGATCCGCCCGAAGCGGTCCGGGGCGCGCTCGATCCCGCCGACCGGGTAGACGCGCAGCCGGTCGCCGTCCACCGGGGCGGGCCAGCGGTCCGCGACCGCCACCCGCGGGTGCGGCTCGGCGTACGACGCGGCGTTGACGGCGCGCTCCGCCACCCCGGGGGCGTCCGGCCGGAACAGCCGCACCAGGTGCGTGGCGCCCACCGCCACGACCTCGCTGTCCCCCGGCGGCACGACGATCAGACCCTGGCCGGAGAGCTCCACCTCCGCGCCGCCCGCACGCGCGCGGACGGCGGAGGTCTCGTGCGGCAGCAGCACCACGTACTCGTCGGGGTCGCCGGTGCGGGGGAGGACCTCGCCCGCGACCGCCTCGGTGTAGGCGAGCACGACGTTCTGCGCCCGTACGTACCAGGTGCGCGAGCCGAGGTCGCTCACCTCGGTCGGTGCGGTGGTGGTGAAGTCCGCGAACTCCGGGGCGGCGATGCCCTCGTCGCCCGTCGGCCGGTCGGCGGTGGCGAGCTGCGAGCGCGGATCGGTCGACGCGAAGGCCATCAGTCCTCCAGCCCGAGCAGGAAGGCCGGGTTGTCCCGGGTCATGCGCTGGAGGTCCTTCTCGTCGACGCCGAGGTCGAGCAGGATCTCGCCCACCCGGAGGAACGCGTCGACGGGCAGCTCCCGGTTGGCCTGCCCGAGGTCGGACGCCAGCACGGTGTGTTCCGGGCCGAGCGCGTCGATCCAGTCCTTGAGGATCTGCGGGTCCCACTTCTTCGTGCCCTTCGGGTCGTACATGGACACCTCGTGCTCGACGTACGACCCGAGCGCCACGAGCCGGCGGGCCTGCTCCGGTTCCGCCCCGATGACGTAGTTCGGGTGGCTGACGACCATCCTGCGGACGCCGCGCGCCTTCGCCTCGGTGAAGACCTCCTCGATGCTGTCGGGGTCCATGTGCCCGCCGGAGAGCAGCGCGCCGCTCTCGGCGACCAGGTCGAGGACCTCGTGCAGCTCGTCGAGCAGGCTCCCGTCCTCCTTGCGGATCGACACCTCGACGTTGCGCAGCTCGACCGTCGCGCTGGGGAAGCCGACGCCTTCGGGGTGGCAGTCGATGTGCCGGCCCGAGGAGAAGGTCGGCAGCCAGACCGCCCTACCGCCCATCCGCAGCGACATCTCGACGGCGTAGGGGTTCACCCCGCCGACCTGGTTGTTCATCGCGATCCCGCCGAAGGCGCGACAGCTCGACCCGGCGAGCTCGTCCTTCATCGACAGGAGGTCCATCACGGTGTTGTGGTGGTGCGACTTGCACAGGATCCCCCGCATCCCCAGCCGTTCACCCGCGTCGCGGGCGGCCTCGGCGTGGGTGAAGCGGCGGGGGAACGGGCTCGGCCCGGAGTGCACGTGGAGATCGACGGATCCCCAGAGGATGTCGGTGATCGCGGTCACGGGGTGGGCTCCTCGTCTCGCTGCTGTGGCGGGACATGTTGTATCGAGATGCGAACGCAATAACCACATAGCGATGCAAAGATCCACTCGGATGCCGTAAGGTGCCCCCAGAATCGACCTCATAGTGGACTATCTGCACCGTTAAGCGACCGGAATGCGGAACAACACCGCAGGCAGGAGCGTGATGACCGAGACCGCCGACACCGCGGGCGCCGACATCCAGGTCGTCACCCGCTGCGCGCAGGTGGTGCGGATGTTCTCCCACGAGAACCGCACCGTGCGGGTGGCGCAGGTGGCCGCCGAGCTCGGGGTGGGGCGCACCACCGCCCACCGGTACCTGGCCTCGCTCGCGAACGCGGGGTTCCTGGAGCGGGACGGCCGCGGCTACCGCCTCGGTCCCCTGCTGGCGCACGCGGGGACCCTGGCCCTCAACGGGCTGGACGTCGTCGACATCGCCGATCCCTACCTGCGCGACCTCGCCGACGTCGCCGAGGAGACGGCCGTGCTCAGCGTGTGGGCAGGCCGCAGCCCGGTCGTCGTGCGCAGCCAGGAACCCGAAAACCGCGTGCTGAACATCTCGATCCGGGTCGGTCGGACCCTGAACCTCGACGCGGCGCAGGCCGCCGTCTTCCTCGCGTACCGGACCGACCGCGTCGAGCCGCTGCTGGAGCAGCTCGACGACCTGCAGGCCGAGCGGATCCGCCGCAGGATCGACCAGGCGCGGCGGACGGGGGTGGCCATCAGCGACACGATCAACGTGGGGGTGCGCGCCATCGCCGCCCCCGTCCTCGACCGCGAGGGGATGATCGCGGCGGCCGTCGCGATCATCGGCACCGTGCACACGTTGTCCGCCGACCTGAACTCGGGCAAGGTTCTCGCGCTCCGCGACACCGCCGCCCGGCTCTCGTCGGCACTGGGGCACGCCACGTGACACCTCGCCCCCGGCGGGAGCGTCCGGCGGCTCGGGGGGCGGGGGCTCAGGGCCGCGGCAGGAGCCGGTCGGCGAGCGTGCGCGCCGTCGCGGACAGCGCCGCGACGTCCGTGCCGGCCCGCCCCATGTACACGATGCCCTGCTGCGCGGTGAGCAGGGCGCGGGCCGTCTCCACCGGGTCGGCGTCGCCCGCCACGTCGCCCTCGCGCTGCGCCCGCGCGACGCACTCGGCGACCAGCGCGGTGGTCGTGTCGTAGGCGCGCCGGGCCTCGGCGAGCACGTCGGGGTCGGTGGAGGCGAGCTCGCACGTGCTGTTGGCCATGAGGCAGCCGCGCGCGGCGCCGTCGGGGTCGCTCACCGGCGCCATGAGGAACGAGCGCAGGGCGTCCACGGCCCGGGGCGCGGAGTCGAGCAGCTGCCGCAGGTGGCCGTGGCTGTCGTCGACGTACCCGCGCAGCGCCCGCAGGAAGAGCCGGTGCTTGTCGCCGAACGCCGCGTAGAGGCTGCCCTTGCCCAGCCCGGTGACGCGCATCAGGTCCTCGAGCGAGGTGTCGGCGTAGCCGGCGTCCCAGAACTGGTCCCGGACGGCGGTCAGCACCTGCTGCTCGTCGAACGTCCGCGGGCGCGCCATGCCCCAGACGGTACCCGTTGTTGACTGCGCGGTCCAGAACTGTCATTGTTGACCGTGCAGTCCATAACCCGCGCACCGAAGGAGAACACCGTGGGACACCTCGAGGGCAAGACCGCGCTCGTCACCGGCGGGAGCACCGGCATCGGGCTCGCCACCGCGCGGCGCTTCGTCCAGGAAGGCGCGCGGGTCTACGTGACCGGTCGCCGCCAGGCCGAGCTCCAGGCCGCGGTCGCCGAGCTCGGCGACGGCGTGACCGGCATCCGCAGCGACGTGTCCGACCTCGCCGACCTGGAGCGGGTCGTCGAGACGATCGGGAGCGCGGGCGACGGCCTGGACGTCCTGTTCGCCAACGCGGGCGGCGGCGCGTTCGCCTCGATCG
Organism: Pseudonocardia sp.; assembly: GCF_035305885.1. GTDB lineage: Bacteria > Actinomycetota > Actinomycetes > Mycobacteriales > Pseudonocardiaceae > Pseudonocardia. The sequence goes on along the minus strand of NZ_DATGOP010000148.1, from coordinate 13,551 downwards.
ACGAGCTGGAGCCGGAGGACTTCGACCGCACGTTCGCCATCAACGTCCGGGGCACGGTCTTCACGGTCCAGAAGGCGCTCCCGCTCATGCCCGACGGCGCCAGCATCGTGGTCACCGGGTCCACCTCGGCCCACCGGGGCACCGCCGGGTTCGGCGTGTACTCGGCGTCGAAGGCGGCCCTGCGCCAGTTCGCGCGGACCTGGGCCGCCGAGCTCGCCCCGCGGCGCATCCGCGTCAACACCGTCGTCCCCGGCCCGACCGACACGCCCGGCCTGCGCGGCCTCGCGGGCGACCCCGGGCGGGAACAGGCCCTCCTCAAGGGGTTCGCCGGGCAGGTTCCGCTGAACCGCATCGCCGACCCCGCCGAGGTCGCCAACGCCGTGCTGTTCCTCGCCGGCGAGCAGTCGAGCTACATGACCGGCAGCGAGCTCTTCGTCGACGGCGGCGAGGTGCAGGTCTACGCCTGAGCGGGCCCCGGCCGCTCCCCGCGGTGAGCGGCCCGGACGAGCCGGGTGAGGTCGTCCGCGGTGACCGGGCGCGGGTTGGCGTAGGGGGAGGCCACGGCCTGCCCGACGACCTCGCCGATGCCGGAGGAGGGCAGCCCCAGCTCGGCGAGCGAGCGCGGGGCGCCGAGCTTCGCGGCGAGGTCCCACAGCGCGCCGCCGGGGTCGGGCCCGAGCAGGTCGGCGAGGGCGGGCGCCGCGGGGGCGTTGAACGCCGCGACGTGGGGGAGCACGACGGTGTGCACCTCGGCGTGCGGCAGGTCGAACGCGCCGCCCAGCACGTGGCACAGCTTGTGGTGCAGCGACATGGTCGTCGCGCCGAGCACCGCGCCGCACAGCCACGCCCCGTACAGCGCCCGGCTGCGCGCGGCGAGGTCGCGCGGGGCGGCCGCCACCAGCGGCAGCGCCGCCAGCAGGGCCTGGGCGCCCTCGCGGGCCATGAGCGAGGTGATCGGGGAGGCGTCGGGGGCGTAGAGGCCCTCGACGGCGTGCGCGAGGGCGTTGAACCCGCTGGTCACCGACACCGGGACGGGCAGGGCGACGGTGAGTTCGGGGTCGTAGACGACGCTGCGGGGCAGGGCCTTCGGGTCGCGCCCGGTGCGCTTGCGGCCGCCGTCGGTGAGCCCCCAGATCGGGGTCATCTCCGAGCCGGCGTAGGTGGTGGGCACCGCGACGACGGGCAGGGCGTGTTCCAGCGCGATCGCCTTGCCGAGGCCGATCGTGGAGCCGCCGCCGACGGCGACGCAGCCGTCGGCGCCCAGGTCGGCGGCCGCGGCCCTGGCTCGGGCGGCCACCTCGACCGGGACGTGCATCCGGGCGTGCGGGTACACCCCCGCGGCGCGCGGCCCGAGCCCGTCGGCGATGCGGCGGGCGAGCGGCTCCTGCCCGGGGGTGGACAGCACGAGCACCCGGGTGAGGCCCAGCCGGTCCAGCTCGGCGCCGAGGCGGGCCGAGGCGCCCGCGCCGAACACGACCCGCATCGGCAGCGACTCGTGGACGAACTCATCCCACATCGGCGGGCTCCAGGACCAGCTCGATCGACGCGGCCCGGAACGGGTTGGCCACGTCGTGCGCGCGGGCCTGCCCGGGGTCGTCGACCTCGACGAAGTCGGCGATGAGGCTCTTCTTCACCGCGAAGACGGCGTCGGAGTCCAGGTAGGGGCTGTCGGCGACGAAGATGTGGGTGGTCAGCTCGCGGTGGCCGGGCGCGGTGGCGATGAAGTGGATGTGGGCCGGCCGGTACGGGTGGCGGTTCGTGGCCAGCAGCATCTTCCCGACCGGGCCGTCGGTGGGGATCGGGTAGTGGCTCGGCACCACCGTGCGGAACCGGATGCGGCCCTCGGCGTCGGTGCGGAACAGGCCGCGGCCGTTGCCGGGCGGCTGCACGTCCGGCTGCTGGACGTCGTAGAAGCCCTCGGCGTTGCACTGCCACACGTCGACGGTGGCACCGGCCAGCGGGGCCCCGTCGGTGCCGACGACGCGCCCGGACACGACGCACGGGGTGCCGCCGCCGACGAGGGCGATGCTGTCGCCGTGCTCGCGCTCCGGCGAGGCGACCATGTGGAACGGCCCGAGCACGGTGCTCTCCGTGCCGGAGGACTGCCCGTTGAGCGTCTCGACCAGCATCGAGATGCCGAGCACGTCCGACAGCAGGATGAACTCCTGCCGGTTCTCGTCGCACTTCTGCCCGACCGCGGTGAGGAACTCGATCGCGGCCTGCCATTCGGGCAGCGTGAGCCGTACCTTGCGGACGAAGTCGTGCAGGTGCGGCACGAGCTCCTGCAGGATCTCCCGCAGGCGCGGGTCCGGGGTGGCGGCGAAGCTGTCGACCACCGCGGCGGTGGTGCTCTCGGAGGTGAGGTCCATTCCTCGGCTCCAGGGAAGGGAGGGGCGTGACGTGCGCACAGCCACGCTAGGGGCGCGGGCCGCGGGCGCGACAGCCGCGACGCGCGGTCGGTGGCCGGATCGCGCGGCGGGATCGCGGAGCGCGGTGCTGCGGCGGCACGCCATCTGCGAGCGCGCGAGCCTCGAGGAGTTCCGCCACGAGCTCAACGCGCTCTACTACCCGGCGCGGGTCGAGCCGCTGGGCCGCGCCCGGGCCGGCCGCGGCCTGCTGCGCGGCGTGCGCACCGAGCACCTCACGGTCGGGGTGATGCGGTTCGGCCAGCCGACGCTCGTCGACCCGGGCCGCACCGGAGCGGGCTACCACGTCAACGTCACCCTGGCCGGGCGGATCGCCAACGCCACCGACGGCGAGGACACCGTCGCGGCGGCGGGCGAGGCCACCGTGTTCGCCCCGCACCGCACCCACCGCCTCGACCACTGCCCGGAGGGCGCCGCGCAGCTGGGGATCCGCATCGACCGCGACCTCGTCGACCGCGAGCTGGAGGCGCTGCTCGGGCGCCCGGTGCGCGTGCCGCTGGAGTTCGCGCTGGCGTTCGACCTGACCACTCCGGCAGGTCGGGCCTGGCGGGCCGCGCTCGACCTGCTGCTCGCGGAGCTCGACGAGCCGGACGGGCCCATCGGGCGCGCGGCCGTGCGCTCCTTCCACGAGCGGCAGCTCGCCACCGGCCTGCTGCTCGCGCAGCGGCACAACCACACCGACGCGCTGCGGGGCGGGGGAGCCCCGGCGACCCCGCGCGCGGTGCGGCGCGTGGTCGACCTCGTGCAGGGCGATCCGCAGCGGCCGTACACGCTCGGGGACCTGGCCCGGGCGGCCGGCGTGAGCGCCCGCAGGCTGCAGGAGGCGTTCCGCGAGCACGTGGGCGCCACGCCGATGGAGTACCTGCGGTCGGTGCGGCTCGACCGGGTCCGCGAGGAGCTGCGCCGCGGCGACGTCGCCGTCACCGAGTGCGCCCACCGCTTCGGGTTCACCCACCTCGGCCGCTTCGCCGCGGCCTACCGGGAGCGGTTCGGCGAGCTGCCCTCGCAGACGGCGCGAAACGCCTGATCCCGCCGCTCGGTGGGAACCCGTGGCGGGCGGAGGCCGGCCGGGTTCCGACCGGGACGTGCACCCGGGTGCGCTTTACACACCGTTGCGGGCGAGGTACACATGGTCGTCAGAGCTGTTCTGTGCCCTGCACAGGGAAGCGAGACCAGGCGGGACGTGCGCCGCGCGGTGCCTGGCTGGGTCGGCCTGGCGGCTAGGAGTGGTCGGCGGTCTCAAGCTGGGTCGGGTGCTGTGCGGCGCCGGGGACGAACCAAAGGCGGTTCTGCGGCATGAGCGATGGACAGCGAACCGACACCGCCCCGGTGAGCACCGGCAAGGGCTCGGTGTACGCAGCGTGGGAGCAGTTCGTACAGGGTGAGGACCACGTCCGGGGCGTCCGGCCCGAGGTGTTGCTCTCCTGGCACCGCTGCCGCGAGCAGTACCGGGTCGACCCGCACCTCACCGAGGCTCCCCTGGCAGCGGCCCACAGCGATCACACGCTCGAACAGGACGTCGTGCTCACGGAGCTGGGCGGGTTCGCGGCGAGCGTGGCGCGCGAGGTCGAGGGCCGCAACGGCATCGTCACGGTCGCCGACGCCACCGGCCGGATCCTCGCCACGTGGGGCGACCAGGCCACGGCGACCCGGGCCGCCGACGCCAACCTCGCCACCTGGTCGTGCTGGTCGGAGTCGGCGGCGGGAACGAACGGCATGGGCACGGCGCTGGAGACGTACGGTCCCGTCCTGATCCGGGGCGCCGAGCACTGGTGCCAGGCGTTCCACGGCTGGGCGTGCGCCGGGGTCGCGGTGCGGGACGTGGTGACGCGCGACCCGATCGCGGTGCTGAACATCTCCTGCTGGCGCACCCCGCTGCCGGAGTTCACGGGCAAGTGGCTGTCGCACGCGGTCCAGCAGACCCAGAGCGTGCTCAAAGGGCGCGCCCGCGACAGCGCCGCCGAGCTGATCGCCGCGTTCGCGCAGGCCAAGGGCCGTGGTCCCGCCGTGGCCGCGGTCGACACCGCGGGCAAGGTGGTGATCGCCGACGAGCGGGCCGGGCTGCTGATGGGGGTGCCCGCCGAGACGCCCGCGGTCGAGCCCGCCATCCGGTGGCACACCAGCCTGCCGGACCTGATCCGGGTGGCCGAGTACGCGAGCACGAAGGCCGCGAAGGACCCGGACTGGGTCGGCACCACGCAGATCTACACCCACCTCGGCGACGAGCCGTCCTCGGTGACCATCCGCCCGGTGTTCTTCTCCGGGCAGCTGGCGGGGCACCTGGTCTCCTTCGGCAGCTCCGACGACGCGCAGCCGTGTCCCTCGGCGTCGCTGGCGCCGATGTCGGCGGGCAAGACGAGCATGCGCCGGGTCGTGGCGGTGCGCGGCGACCGGATGGTGCTGCTGCGGCTGCCGGAGGTCGCCTTCGCCGAGGCGGACGGCAACGACGTGTGGCTGTCCACCGACCAGGGCCGGTTGCGGGCGAGCTCCGCGGGCCTGGACAAGCTCGCCCACGAGCTGTCCGAGGCCGGGTTCCTGCGGGTCCACCGCCGTTACGTGGTCAACCTGAGCCGCATCCGGGAGATCGAGCGCGGCTTCAAGGGCGAGCTGTTCCTGGTGATGGACAGCCGGGGCGGCGAGGTGGTGCCGGTGTCGCGGCGCAACACCCCGGCGGTCCGGGAGGCGCTGGGCCTCTGACGCCCCCGGGTCACCAGAACTTGATGCCGGCCGCCTTGAGGCGGCGCCGGTGCTGGCGCACGGCGCCGTCGATCGCGTCGGGGGTGATGAGGTTGCCCCACACCTTGGCGGCGGCCTCGCCCTGGGCGAGCATCGCATCCGCCTCGTCGCGTCCGAGGTCGGCGTTCTGGACGATGCGCGAGCCGAAGCCGATGTGCCAGCGCTCGTCGCGCAGGACCAGCTCGACGCCCTTGCGCAGCCCGGGCAGCGGGTGCGACAGGCCCTCGAGGGTGTCGAGCATCGCGTGCTGGCCCGCGAGGAGCACCACGCCCTCGATCACCATGTGGTACAGCCCGACCGCGGAGGTGAGGGCGCCGTGGTCCTCGGCGAGGCGCCGGGCGGTGGCCGGCAGGCGCTGTTCGAACAGCTCGACGAGCTCGGGCCGGACGTGGGCGCGCAGCGCGTCCCGCCGCGCCGCGGCGTCGGCCCCGGGCACGCCCGCGACGTCGGCCGCGACGAGGTCGAAGAAGCGGGCGTGCCGCTCCTCGTCGCGCTCCTGGGCGCGGAAGACCGCCTCCATCGACTCGTCCGTGGCCGCGGCCTGGTAGGAGCGGATCTCCTCGGACACCGAGCTCTCGGCGATGACGAAGCCCGCGATCAGGCCGAGCACCTTGGCGCTCTCGTCCTCGGCCAGCAGCGGCCACGACGCGCGGTCCTGCGAGTAGTCGATGTCCTTCTCGTCCCACTGCAGGGACTCGGCCAGCGTCACGAAGTGGCTGTATCCCCTGATCACGGCTCAGCTCCCCCACTCGTCCGGGAACTCCCCGGGCAGCAGCTCGCGGAAGTCCGCCTTCGTCGCACCGCAGATCGGGCACATCCAGTCGTCCGGGATCTCCTCGAACGGCGTACCGGGCGGGATGCCGCCGTCCGGGTCGCCCTCCTCGGGGTCGTACACGAACCCGCAGGGCTCGCAGTACCACCGCTTGGTCTCCGGCTTGTCCAGCACCTGTCCACCAACGCTCATGCCCGACGTCTCCTCCTCTCCTGCTGTCAGCCGCGGTGCGGGCGGGGGATCAACAGCTCGTCCCGCGGGCGCGCCGCCGCGTTGGCCCGCTCCACCGCCTCGGTCACCAGCCCGTGGTCGGGGGAGAGGTGGCAGACCGGGTCGGTCCGGGCGGCATCACCGGTCAGCTGGAACGCCTGGCACCGGCACCCGCCGAAGTCGATCTCGCGGCGGTCACAGGTGCGGCACGGGTCCCGCATCCACCCGGTGCCGCGGAACGCGGTGAACAGCGGCGAGCCGTCCCAGATCGCCTCCAGGGACTCCGTGCGGACGCTGGGCGCGGGCAGCGGCAGCGTGTGCGCGGCGAGGCACGGCAGCGCGTCGCCGTTGGGCGTGACGACGATCTGACGCGCCGCCCACCCGCCCATGCACGGCTTCGGGTAGTCGCTGTAGTAGTCGGGCAGGACGTGCACGATCTCCATCCGGCCCGCCAGGCGGGCGCGGGCGTCGCGCACCACGTCCTCGGCGCGGGCGAGCTGCTCGCGGCTGGGCAGCAGCGCCGCCCGGTTGCGCCAGGCCCAGCCGTAGTACTGGGTGTTGGCGAGCTCGACGCGGTCGGCCTCGAGCTCCTCGACCAGGTCCACGATCTCGGCGATCCGGTCGATGTTCTGCCGGTGCAGCACCACGTTGACCGTGAGCGGCCAGCCGAGGTCCTTCACCACGGCGGCGGCCTTGAGCTTGCGCTCGAACGACGGGATGCCCGCGATCCGGTCGGACGTCGCCGGCTCGTCGGCCTGCACGCTGATCTGCACGTGGTCGAGCCCGGCCGCCTTGAGCGCCTCGGCCCGCGGGCGGGACAGCCCGATCGCGCTCGTCACCAGGTTCGTGTACATGCCCAGGTCGGCGGCTGCGCGCACGAGGTCGACGAGGTCGCGGCGCAGCAGCGGCTCACCGCCGGACAGGTGGCACTGCAGCACGCCCATCTCGGCCGCCTCGGTGAACACCCGCTGCCAGTCGGCCGTGGGCAGCTCGTCGTCGTAGCGGGCGAGCTCGAGCGGGTTCGAGCAGTAGGCGCAAGCCAGCGGGCAGCGGTAGGTGAGCTCCGCCAGGAGCCCGAAGGGCCGGTCCATCAGCTCGCCTCCTCGACGGTGACGTGACGGCGGGCGGCCATGCGGGCCAGGAAGCCGCGCACCTCGTCCTCCACCGGGTACGCGTAGCGCGTGCGCAGCTCGGCGACGATGTCGGCGACGGTGCGCGACCCGTCGCACAGGGCGACGACGTCCGCGGCGGTGCCGTTGAGGACGATCACCGACTCCGGGCCGAGCAGGACGTGCTTGCCGCGCGCGCGGTCGAACCGCTTCCGCAGGTGCGGCCCGAGCCGGGGCCGGGCCGTGTCCGGGAGCGCTGTCAGCTGGGCGGGCGGGGTGGGCCCGGCGTCACTCGGCATAGGCCTGGTCGATCGCGTCCATCATGGACCACAGCACGTCGCACTTGAACGACAACGCCTCCACGGCGCGGTCCTGCTGCTCCCGGGTCACGCAGTGCGCGGTGACGACCTCCAGCGCGTGCTCGGAGTCGCGCGGCGCCTGCTCGAGGCGGGCCCGGAAGTAGGCGAGCCCGTCGGGGTCGATCCAGGTGTAGTAGCGCTCGAACGCGGCGAGGCGCTCGGCCATGAGGTCCGGCGCGAACAGCTCGGTGAGCGAGGACGCCACCGCCTCCACCCACGGCTTCGTGCGCGCGAACGTCACGTAGGCGTCCACCGCGAACCGCACCCCGGGCACGAGGTGGCGGTGGTCGAGCATCTCCTCGCGGGTGAGCCCGCACGCCTCGCCCAGGCGCAGCCACGCCTCGATGCCGCCCTCGCCCGCAGCGGTGCCGTCGTGGTCGACGATGCGGCGGATCCAGCGCCTGCGCACCTCCACGTCCGGGCAGTTGGACAGGATCGCGCCGTCCTTGCGGGGGATGTTCTCCTGGTAGTAGAAGCGGTTGGCGACCCAGCCGCGGATCTGGTCGGGGGAGAGCGTGCCCTCGTTCATCCGCACGTGGAACGGGTGGGCGCTGTGGTACGCCTTCGAATGGGCCCGCAACCGCTCCAGGAACGCCGCCGTCCCCTGGGCCGCCGTCCCCTGGGCCGCCGTGGTGTCGCGTCCCGTCGCAGCCGTCGTCGTCATCGCGCCTAGACCTCCACCTCGAGCCCGTCGTAGGCCACCTCCATGCCGCCGTCTGCCACCAGGCGGCGCTCGGGGGAGTCCTCCAACAGGATCGGATTGGTGTTGTTGATGTGGATGTAGATCTTCCGTGCGATCGGCAGGGGGGACAGCAGCTCGAGGCTCCCCCCGGGCCCCCCGATCGCGAGGTGGCCCATGTCGCGGGCGGTCTTCTCGGCCAGCCCGAGCCGGATCAGCTCGTCGTCGTGCCAGGTGGTGCCGTCGACGAACAGGCAGTCGATCCCGTCGAGCTCGTCGCGCACGGCGGGCGTGAGCTCCTGTACGCCCGGCAGGTACACCGCTGCGCGGCCGCTGCGCTCGTCGGTGAGGCGGTAGCCGACCACCCGCCCGTGGTCGGTGCCGGTGCCGAACCGGTCGTGCTTGGCCGTCGGCACGTCGAACGCGCGGTAGGAGATCCCGCCCAGCGACACCTCCTGCCCCGGGTGCACCGGGTGCCACTCGACCGGGCAGAACCGCTCCAGCGTCTCCAACAGGCGGGTTCCCTCGCGCAGCGTCGTGTGCGTGGCGGGCGTGGCGTGCAGCCGGATGCCGCGCCCCTCGCGCAGGAGCAGCAGCCCCAGGGTGTGGTCGATCTCGGCGTCGGTGAGCAGCACGGCCTGCAGCGGCGTGACCCGGCCCTCGCCGGGGTGCAGTCCGGGGAACGCCTCGAACTGGGTACGGATGTCGGGGGAGGCGTTGAACAGGAACCAGCGCTCCCGGTCCGGGCTCACCGCGATCGACGACTGGGTGCGCGCCCTGGCCGGCCGGGACCCGTCCCGGACGGCGACGCACCCCGGGCAGCTGCAGTTCCACTGCGGGAACCCGCCCCCGGCCGCCGAGCCCAGCACCCGCAGCCACATCGCCGCGTCCTCCTCTTCCCGCGCCCGTCGGCGCGCGTCGTCGGGTGGCGAACGGAAGGAGGGGCGCCGGACCCGCGTCCGGTGCCCCTCCTCCTCACCTACGTCGGATCACGCCTCCGAGCGGGCGATGTACATGGTCACCTCGGGGGCGCACCCGATCTCCTCGAACTCGGGGGCCTCCCACTCGATCGTGGACTCCACGCCGTCACCTCCCTTCCACGGTTCCGCGGCGAGTCCTGCGGTGCTGGTCGGATCAGGACTCGGGCAGGGCGAACACGAACAGCGCGTCTCCCTTGTTACCCCCGAGCAGCCCGGGGAGGAAGCCCTCGAGCCAGCCGCCCCACCCGGTCGGCACGGCGATGTACTGCCGGCCGTCGACCTCGTACGGGGTCGGGCTGCTGTGGTGCCCGCTGCCGCACTGGAACGACCACAGCTTCTCGCCGGTCTCGGCGTCCAGGGCGACGAACTCGCCCGTCGGGGTGCCCTGGAAGACCAGGCCGCCCGCCGTGGTCAGGGTGGAGGCGCACATCGGGTACTCGTTGCGCCACCGCCACTTCTCCTCGCCGGTCAGCGGGTCGATGGCGGCCACGAAGCCGTAGAAGTCCTCCAGGTCCACGGCCACCGCGGCGCCCCAGTACGGCATGCTCTCCTTGAACTCGCGCCGACGGCGGGTGGCGGTGGCCCCGACCTCCTGCACCGGCACGTAGATCAGCCCGGTCTGGGGGTTGTAGGACATGTGCGTCCATTCCTTGCCCCCGGCGGGACCCGGCCAGAAGTGGACCGGCTCGCCCTCCTTGTCCGGGTAGACCTTCGGGGTGACCTTCCCGTCGGGCGTGATCTCGCCCCAGGTGATGCGGTCGACGAAGGGGAACACCCGCACGAGCTCGCCGTTGGTGCGGTCGAGCACGAAGAAGTACCCGTTCTTGTCCGCGTGGGCGAGCAGCTTGCGCCCGTCGGGAGCGTCGAACAGGAGGTTCTCCATCGTGGAGTCGTAGTCCCACACGTCGTGCGGGGTGAACTGGTAGTGCCACCGGATCTCGCCGGTGTCCACGTCCACCGCGACCACGCTGTCGGTGTAGAGGTTGTCGCCGGGGCGCACCTCGCCGTCGAAGTCCGGGGCCGGGTTGCCCGTGCCCTGGAACAGCAGGTTCAGCTCGGGGTCGTAGGTGGGCGTCACCCAGCAGTTCGCGCCGCCGCGCTGCCACGCCTCGCCGTTGTCGGCCCAGGTCTCCGAGCCGGGCTCGCCGGGCTTCGGCACGGTGTAGCAGCGCCAGCGCCGCTCGCCGGTGTGGGCGTCGAACGCGTCGAGGTGGCCGCGCACGCCGAACTCGCCGCCCGCGCTGCCGACGATGACCATGTCCTTGACGAGCAGCGGGGCGACCGAGCCGCTCTCACCGGCGCGCACGTCGCCGTTGACGCTGTCGAAGACGACCTGGCCGGTCTGCGCGTCGAGCGCCACGAGGTGGGCGTTGAGGGTGTAGAGGTACACCTTCCCGTGCCCCACGGCCACGCCGCGGTTGACGTTCCCACAGCACAGGGAGACGTCGTAGGGCGAGGCGTGCTTGTAGCGCCACAGCTCCTCGCCGGTCTTGGCGTCGAGGGCCCAGACCTTGCCGTCGGGGCCGGAGACGTACATGACGCCGTCGACCACGATCGGGCTGGCCTCGAAGGAGAAGGTCGACGCACCGGAGTGCATGCCGACCATCGCCGCCTGGAACACCCATGCGGGAGCCAGGTTCTTGACGTTGTCCTTGTTGATCTGGTCCAGCGTGCTGTAGCGCTGGCCGTCGTAGGTGCCGTAGTAGGTGAGCCAGTTGTGCGGCTCGGAGCGCGCGTTGAGGATGCGCTCGTAGTTGACGTTCTCGGCCACCGGCGGGGCGCTGCCCTTGACGGCGCTGAGCTGGGACAGGGGGATGGCCTGGCCTGCGTCGACGTACTCGGTCATTCAGGTGCTCCTCTCTGCGCTACGGACGGGGCTGCGGGGGACGGTCGAGCTTGGCCTCCGGCGGCACCTCGCCGCCGATGACGATCGCCCCGGTGAGGCCGCGGCCCTCGTCGTTGCCGGTCGCGGAGCCGTACCAGTAGATGCCCGGGCCCTGCAGGTTGAGCGTGGCCGTGCCCTTGGAGTGGTTCACCAGCCAGATCACCAGGTTGTCGCCGATGTTCGGCAGCACGGAGCAGTGCGTGTTCTTGTCGTCGTTGATCAGGGTGAGCTCGAGCGTGCCGCCGTGGGGCAGGATGAGGATCCCGGGCTCCCAGCAGAACTGGTCCTCCGGGATGCGGACCGTGGCCCGCATGACCCCGTCCGGTCCCTCCTCGGCGTAGCCGATGGACCCGGTGCCGAGCAGCCGGCCCAGGGTGAGTTTGTTCTGCCCGTTGAGGCCGGCAGCGGCCAACTCGTCCGCTCTTTCATTCGAAATGGTCGTCATTGAGCACCCTTCTCCGTCGGCTCGGGAACACCGATGCGAACGATCTCCCGGAAAAACAGCGTTCGGCTGCTTCGGGACGTGCGTTGCGAGTTGGAGCGATCGACCCGGAAGAATGGGATCGAGTTACGGCGTCTTCGTCACCTGAGCGGGATTCGCAGAACGGAATCTGTGACTGCGCCGGAGAGGTACTCCCACTGCAACCCCTTTGTCTCAGTGTGATTCCGTGAAATGTACCGTACACTTTGCTCGATTGGCTGGGCAAGGGGCGGCACCGGGTAGCGTGGCCGCGCTCCGCTCGTTGCCGAAGTCCTACCGCTCATCGGGGATTCGGGGCCGCTGGCGGGTGATCGGTTGCGCCGCTCGGCCCGCCACCGGACCGTGGCACCGGCTGATCGGCGGGAGGCGCGGTGGCGCCGACCCGTGAGCGGACGTGCCCGGGACCGCGGCCGGTGACCCGCCCGAGGAGGCGAAATGTCGGAGTACGGCGTGCTGCCGCGCGACCCGTCGCGCGCCGCGGACGCGGTGACGTACCTCGACCACGCCGCCACCACCCCGATGCTGCCCGAGGCCGTGGCCGCGATGCGCGCGGCGATGACGCACACGGGCGCCGCCTCGTCGCCGCACTCCGCGGGGCGGGCGGCGCGGCGGGCGGTCGAGGAGGCTCGGGACGCGATCGCGGCCGCGCTGGGGGCCCGGCCGGCCGAGGTGGTGTTCACCGGTGGCGGCACCGCGGGGGCCAACCAGGCGGTGAAGGGCGTCTATTGGGCCCGCCGTGCGGTGGACCCGCGGCGCACCCGCGTGCTCGTCTCGGCCACCGAGCACCACGCCGTCATCGAGGCCGCGGAGTGGCTCGCCCGCCACCAGGGCGCCGAGCTGGAGCGCGTGGCGGTCGACGCGTGCGGCCGCGTGCACCCGGAGGCGCTGCGGGCCGCGCTGGCCGCGGCACCGCACCGCGTGGCGCTGGTCAGCGTCATGTGGGCCAACAACGAGGTGGGCACGGTCAACCCGGTCCGCGAGCTCGCCGCCGTGGCGCACGAGTTCGGCGTCCCGCTGCACACCGACGCGGTGCAGGCGGCCGGCGCCCTGCCCGTCGACTTCGCCCGCTGCGGGGCGGACGCGCTCACCCTCGCCGGCCACAAGCTGGGCGGGCCGCACGGCACGGGGGTGCTGCTCGTGCGCCGCGAGCTGGCCTGCGTCCCGCTGCTGCACGGCGGCGGCGCCGAGAACGTCCCGGCGGTCGCCGGGCTGGCGGCGGCGGTCCGGCACGCCGTGGCCGCGGCGCCGCACCGGTCGCCCGAGCTGGCCCGGCTGCGCGACGAGCTGGTCGCCCGCGTGCTGGCCGAGGTGCCGGACGCGGTGGTCAACGGCGAACGGGGGGACGGGGCGATCGACGGCGGGCCGTCGCGGCTGCCGGGCATCGCGAACCTGTCCTTCCCCGGCTGCGAGGGCGACAGCCTCGTCGTGCTGATGGACGCCCACGGCATCGCCTGCTCCACCGGGTCGGCGTGCACGGCGGGCGTGGCCCACCCGAGCCACGTGCTGCGGGCGATGGGCGCGAGCGAGGCCGCGGCCCGCGGCTCGCTGCGGTTCTCCTTCGGGCACACCTCCACGCCGGCGGACGTCGCCGCCGTGGCGCGGGCCATCGGGCCGGTGGTCCGGCGGGCCCGCAGGGCCGGACTCGCTGCCGGCAGCAGGCGCGCGGTGGCCGCGCGCTGACTCGTACCACCAGATCCGGACACGAAAGGGAGTGCAACGTGGCGCAGCAGGTACGCGGGGTCGTCGCCCGCGCGAAGGGCGAGGCGGTGTCGGTGGAGACGGTGGTCGTGCCGGACCCGGGGCCCGGTGAGGCGGTCGTGAAGGTGCAGGCGTGCGGGGTCTGCCACACCGACCTGCACTACCGCGAGGGCGGGATCAACGACGAGTTCCCGTTCCTGCTGGGCCACGAGGCCG
>NZ_DATGOP010000147.1:0-3461 GCF_035305885.1 Pseudonocardia sp. | reverse complement strand
CCGAGGACCGGCTGCGGGTCGAACCCGAACTGCGTGACCACCACCGGCGCGATCCCGTGCTCGGTGAGCAGCGCGACCTTGGCGCGCAGGGCCGCGGCGAGCACGTCGCGGGCGATGTCGGGGTGCCCGTCGGGATAGCCCGCGACGCCCACCCCGCGCACGCCCGCCGCCTGGAGCGCCCCGCTGCGCAGCACCGCGAGGCTGTCGGCGTACGGCCCGGCGGGGGTGGTCGGGTCCCCGCCGACGACGAAGAGCTCGTCGAGCGCGCCCACCTCGCCGAGCGCCGCGAGGACCTCCTCGAGCTCGGCCCGGGAGCGCAGCCGCCGGGCGGCGAGGTGCGGTACCGGGGTGAGCCCGAGGCTCCGGGCGGCGCCCGCGGCCTCCACCCGCTGCTCGAGGGTCTCGCCCGCGAGGTAGGCGACGTGGACCCGGGTGCCGGGAGGCAGCAGGGGCGCGGTCTCCTCCAGCCGGGCCGCGTCGCGACCGGTGATCTCCAGCGAGAACCCGTCCAGCACGCTCACCGGGCACCTCCCACCGCGGCGAGCGGGGCTGCGGCCGCGGCGGCGACCGTGTTGCGCAGCAGCATCGCGATCGTCATCGGCCCGACCCCGCCGGGCACCGGGGTCAGCGCGCCGGCGACATGGCCCACCCGGTCGGCGTCGACGTCGCCGCACAGGCCGGAGCCGGTCCGGTGGATCCCGACGTCGATCACCGTGGCGCCCGGCGCGACGGCGTCCGGCCCGATCAGCCGCGGGACGCCGGCGGCCACCACGAGCACGTCGGCGGTCCGGCACACCGCCTCCAGGTCCCGGGTGCGGGAGTGGCACACGGTGACCGTGGCGTCCCGCTGCAGCAGCAGCTGCGCCACCGGCCTGCCGACGAGGTCGGAGCGCCCGACGACCACCGCGTGGGCGCCCTGCAGCGCCACGCCCGCGTCGTCGAGCAGCGCGAGCACGCCCTGCGGCGTGCACGGGCGCAGGCCGGGGCGGCCGAGCGCGAGCCGGCCGGCGCTCGCCTCGGTGAGGCCGTCGACGTCCTTCTCCGCCGGGATGCGGTTGATCAGGGCGGCGGGGTCGAGGTGCGGGGGCAGCGGCAGCTGCAGCAGGATCCCGCTGACGGCCGGGTCGGCGGCGAGCTCGTCGACGACGGCCGCCGCCTCGCCCTGGGTGACGTGGGCGGGCAGGTGCCGGTGCAGGTCGCGGATGCCCGCCTCCACGCAGCGCTTGCGCTTGCTGCGCACGTACACCGCCGACGCGGGGTCGTCCCCGATCAGCACGGTGGCGAGCCCCGGCGGCTCCGGCAGCCGGGCGACGTCCCGGGCGACCTCCTCGCGGACCCGACGGGCGAGGTCGGTGCCGTCCAGCAGCCGGGCGGTCACGTCGTCCCCCGGGCGCCGCGCAGCAGGGGCTCGAGGTCGGCGGCGGCGTCCGCGCCGTAGCACTCGGCGACCCGGCCGAGCTCGCGGTCCGGGTCGATCCGCCACTCCTGCGGCCCGGCCACCTCGAGCACGAGCGTCGCGACGAGCGCCCCGAGCTGAGCGGCCCGCTCCGGCCCGAACCCGGCGCCGACCCCGGCGAGGAACCCGGCGCGGAACCCGTCGCCGACCCCGGTCGGGTCCACGACCTCGCGCGGCGGGACGGCGTCGACGTGCACCTCGGTCTCGCCGTCGGCGATGACGCACCCCTTGGCGCCGAGGGTGGTGACGCGCAGCTCGACCCGGGCGGCGACGTCGCGCTCGCTCCACCCGGTGCGGCGCTGCATCAGCTCCCACTCGTACTCGTTGCTGAACAGGTAGCGCGCGCCGCCGACGAGCATGCGGCACCGGTCGGTGTCGAGGCGCGGCAGCTGCTGGGAGGGGTCGGCGGCGAACGGCAGGCCCAGCTCGCGGGCCTCCTGGGTGTGGGCGAGCATCGCGTCGGGGTCGTCGGCGCCGACGAGGACCAGCTCGACGCCGTGGCTCGCCACGAACGGGGCGAGCCGGATCGACGCCGCCTCGCTCATCGCGCCCGGGTAGAACGACGCGAGCTGGCACTGGGCGTCGTCGGTGGTGCAGGTGAACCGGGCGGTGTGCGCGGTCGTCGACGTGTGCACGCCCGCGCAGTCCACGCCGTGGCGCTCGAGCCACTCGCGGTAGTCGGCGAAGTCGGGGCCGACCGCGCCGACGAGCAGCGGGCGGGCGCCGAGCACGCCCAGCGCGAAGGCGATGTTGGCGCCGACCCCGCCGCGCCGCACGACGAGGTCGTCGACGAGGAAGCTCAGCGAGATCCGGTCGAGGTGGCCGTCGACGAGCTGGTCGCCGAACAGGCCCGGGTAGTGCATGAGGTGGTCGGTCGCGATCGAACCCGCGACCGCGATGGTGCCGGGTGGCATGGGCGTCTCCGGGGTAGGGCGGATCAGAAGACGACGGTGGTGCGCCCGTCGAGGAGCACCCGGTCCTCGCAGTGCCAGCGCACGGCGCGGGCGAGGACGGCGCGTTCGATGTCGGCGCCGGCGCGGGTGAGGTCGGCGACGCCGTCGCGGTGCGAGACCCGCACGACGTCCTGCTCGATGATCGGGCCCTCGTCGAGGTCCTCGGTGGCGTAGTGGGCGGTGGCGCCGACGAGCTTCACGCCCCGCTGCTTGGCCCGCTCGTAGGGCCCGGCGCCGGCGAACGCGGGCAGGAACGAGTGGTGGATGTTGATCACCGGTACGCCGACGCGGTCGAGGAAGTCGCCGGTCAGGACCTGCATGTAGCGGGCGAGCACCACGAGGTCCACCCGCCCGGCGAGCAGGTTGAGCTCGCGCTGCTCGGCCTCGCGCTTGGTGGCGCGGGTGACCGGGATGTGCGCGAACGGCACCCCGAACGCGGCGACGTCGGCCTCCAGGTCGGGGTGGTTGGACACGACCTGCACGACCGTGATCGGCAGCTCGCCCCGCCGGGCCCGCCACAGCAGGTCGAGCAGGCAGTGGTCGTAGCGGGACACGAACAGCGCCACCCGCGTCGGCGCCGACGCGTCGCGCAGGTGGAACGTCCCGCCGATCACCGAGGCGACCTCGGCGGCGAACCCGCGTTCCAGCTCCGGCAGCGCGGCGCGCACGCCGGGCAGGTGGAACTCGGTCCGCAGGAAGAACCGGCCGCCGACCGGCCCGGTGGAGAACTGGTCGGACTGCACGATGTTGGCGCCGCGGCGGTGCAGGAACGCGCTGACGCGGGCCACGATCCCCGGCCCGTCGGTGCAGGAGACGACGAGGCGGCCCACGTCGTCGCCCGCTGCGGGGTCGGGCGGCCCGGCCGCCCGCGGCCGTTCGAGTGCGGTGGTCATCGAGAGCACACCCCCGGCTCAGTAGCGGTAGTGCTCGGGCTTGAACGGGCCCTCGACGTCCACGCCGATGTACTCGGCCTGGTCCTTGGTGAGCTTGGTCAGCTCCCCGCCCAGGGCCTCGACGTGGATGCGGGCGACCTTCTCGTCGAGCACCTTGGG
>NZ_DATGOP010000146.1:0-20874 GCF_035305885.1 Pseudonocardia sp. | reverse complement strand
AGGTCATCGGGAGGCTCCAGGTGAACGCCGCCCGCACCAGCAGCCCGATCACCACGGTGCCCGCCCAGACGGTGAGGGCGGCCCGCACGCCGACCGGGTGGGCACGCACGGTCGGGGTGGCCCACATCGCGAACGTGCCGAGCAGGAACGGCGCAGCGGTGCCGAGCAGGCCGACCAGGCTGTCGGACTCGTTGTGGCTCATGCGGCCGATGGCGGCGAACACCACGACGGCGATGAGGTCGGCCACGAAGGCGAGCGCGGGTATCCGCCGGGGCGACATACCAATCAGCGTAAGCGTCGTTGCAACTCCGCCGTAAGTGATTCAGCCGATCGCGGACAGGAACCGCTGCGCCACCTGGACCGCGGGGGCGGCCGAACCGGCGTCGACGACCAGCACCGCGAAGGCCACGTCACCGCGGTAGCCCATGAACCAGCCGTGCGCCCGGCCGTCGGCGGTGAACTCCGCCGTGCCGGTCTTGCCGTAGACCTCGCCCAGGCCCGCGAGGCTCGTCGCGGTGCCCTCGGTGACCACGGCGCGCATCATCGTCCGCAGCTGCTCCAGCTGGGCGGGATCGGGCTCGGCGGCGGGCACCAGCACCTCGGTGGGGCGGTCGCGGATGAGCTGGGGCACGACCGGACCCCCGCGCGCCACGACCGCCGCGGCCAGCGCGACCCCGAACGGGCTCGCGAGCACCTGCCCCTGCCCGAACCCGTTCTCGGCGCGCAGCACGGTCTCGGAGGAGGCGGGCACCGCGCCGGTGAGCGTGACGATGCCGGGGACGGCGTAGTCGGCCCCGAGCCCGAGCCGCAGCGCGGCCGCCGGGAGCGCGTCGGGGGCCAGCTGCACCGCGAGCTGGGCGAACGTCGTGTTGCAGGAGCGGGCGAACGCCGTGCGCAGCGGCACCGTGCCGAGGTCGAACCGGCCGGCGTTGGGCACGGCCCGCCCGCCGATCACCGTGGTGCCGGGGCAGGGCACCGGGGTGTCGACCGTGACGCCGCCCTGCGCCATCGCGGCCGTGGCCGTGACCACCTTGAACGTCGACCCCGGCGGGTAGCGGCCGGTGAGCGCGAGCGGGCCCTCCGCGTCGGCGGCCGGGTTCTGCGCGACCGCGAGCACGTCGCCGGTGGACACCGAGACGGCCACGAGCATCGCCTGCTGCGGCACCGGCTCGACGGCGTCCTCGGCGGCCGACTGCACCGCGCGGTCCATGCCCACGGCAACCGTGCTGCCCGACCGCGGCGGTTCCTCGACGAGCGTGCGGACGGTGCTGCCGCTCCCGTCGACGACGAGGACCGACCAGCCGGGCACCCCCTCCAGCTGCTCACGCACCTCCTCCCGCACGCCGGGCAGGACCTGCCGCGCGAAGTCGGCGTTCGGCGCGAGCAGCCGCTCGGAGCGGGTGAACCGCACCCCGGGCAGGTGGTGGATGGCGCTCTTGACCTGCGTGTAGTCGGTCTCACGCAGCACCGCCACCGTGTAGGCCCGCCCGTCGGGGGTGCGCGCCGCCCCGTCGGTGATGGACTGCTGCGTGATCCCGGGGTCGAACGGCGACAGGGCGGCGGCGAGCGCCCCGGTGACCGCGGGCAGGTCACCGGTGGCGCGCCGGTCGAGCAGCACCGCGACCACCGGCGTCGCCTCGAGCAGCGGGGCCCCGCCCCGGTCGACCACCGGGGCGGGGGTGGGCGCCTCGGTGCGCAGCACCAGCCGCTGTCCCGCCGCGAGATCGGGGTGCACGACGGTCGGTGCCCAGCGCACCCGCCAGCCCTCCTCGGCGTCCGGCGCGGGGCGCAGGTCCAGCTCGCCGAGGTAGGACCAGCTGCGCCGCTCGTCGAGCCGCCAGGTGACGTCGACGGCCGCCGTGGCCTCGTCGGCCGAGGTCCGCACCTGGCCGAGCGTGGCGGTCAGGGCCTCCGGGTCGAGGGCGTCGCGGGCGGCGGCGAGCACCTCGGCGGCGCGGGCCGGGTCGTCGGTGAGGGAGGCCGCGCGCGCGTCGTCGCCCGCCGACCAGGCGGCGAGGAACGCGGTGGCGACCTCCTCCGGCCCGGTGTCGCGGAGCACCCCGCACCCGGCCGCGGTGAGCAGCACGCCGAGCACGGCGGCCAGGGCGGTGATCGAGCGGGCGCGCGGCACGGCGGCGAGTATGCCGACCACCGCCCGCCGGGCCGGGCTTCATCCGGCCGTGTCGCGGGCGTCGAACACGGTGCAGCGGCGGGTGGGGGTGCGGCGGACGTCCGGGAAGCGGGCGCGCAGCGCCTCCTCGATGCGCGCGAGCCGCTCCTCGGACAGCAGCAGGGGCCGCGACAGCCGCGACGGCCGCTCCCCGCCGTGCCAGCTGAGCACCAGCCGCCCGCCCGGACGCAGTACCCGCCGCAACTCGGCCACACCCGCGTCCAGGTCCGGCCAGATCGCGACGGTGTTGACGCCCACGACGAGGTCGACCGCCCCGTCGGGCAGCCCGGTCGCCGCCGCGTCGCCGGGGCGCACGTCGAGGCGGCCGTCCGCGATCGCGGCCGCGTGCGCGCGGATCGCGAGCGCCCGCATCTCGCGCGACGGGTCCACGCCGACGACGTGCCGGGCGCTGCGGGCGAGGATGCCGAGCAGGACGCCGGGGCCGTGCCCGACCTCGAGGACGTCCTTGCCGTCCAGCGGGCCGAGCAGCTGCGCGACCTCGCGCTGCTGGGCCCGGTTGAGCAGCCGCATCAGGTGCCCGCCGAGCATTCCGATGCGGCCGGTGGGCAGTCCCGCGAGGGAGTTGGGGGCCGTACCGGTGGCCCAGGAGGCCGCTTTCGATGCACCCATACCATCCACGGTGGATGCTCGACCCGCGACGTCAAGTTCGACGGGCCCGCGCCGCCGGTCCGGTAACGCGCGCACGGGTGGTGACGGATGAAAGGGCATCGTCCGCCCGGTCTAGTCTGCGGGCGGACCAGACGGACGACGAAGAGGACGAGCCTCCCGACATGCAGTTCCACACCACCCCGCTCCCCGGCGCAGCGCTGGTCGACCTGAAGCTCCTGGAGGACGAGCGCGGCTTCTTCGCGCGGGCCTTCTGCCGTCAGGAGTTCATCGACGCCGGCCTCGAGCCGCTGGTCGAGCAGGCCAACATCTCGTTCAACCACAAGGCGGGCACGCTGCGCGGGTTCCACTACCAGCTGGAGCCGAACGCGGAGACGAAGTTCATCCGGTGCTACCGCGGCGCGATCTGGGACGTGATCGTCGACCTGCGGCCCGACTCGCCGACGTACCTGAAGTGGTTCGGCGCCGAGCTCAGCGAGGACAACCGCACCGCGATGTACGTGCCGCGCAACTTCGCGCACGCCTACATCACGCTCACCGACAAGGCCGAGGTCCTCTACCAGGTGAGCACGGCCTACACGCCCGGTGCCGAGCGCGGCCTGCGCTGGGACGACCCGGCGCTCGGCGTCGAGTGGCCGATCCAGCCCGCGGTGATCTCCGACAAGGACGCGAACTGGCCGCTGCTGTCCGAGGACGAGATCAAGAACGGCACGCGCTTCACCCCGACTCCGGCGGAGGCCCGCTGATGCTGATCCTCGACACCACACTCGCCCGCCGCGAGGCCGAAGGCCGCCCCATCCGCGTCGGCATGATCGGCGCCGGGTTCATGGGCCGGGGCCTGGCCAACCAGATCATCAACTCGGTGCCCGGGATGACGCTGGTCGCGATCGCCAACCGCACCGGGGCCAACGCCGAGCGCGCCTACACCGAGGCCGGCGTGGAGCCGGTGCGGGTGGAGAACGCCGACCAGGTCGACGCCGCCATCGAGAAGGGCACCCCCGCCGTCCTCGAGGACGCCTTCGAGCTGCTGAAGGCCGTGCACCTCGACTGCGTGGTCGACGTCACCGGCGCGGTCGAGTTCGGCGCCCGGGTCACGGTCGCGGCGATCGAGCGCGGCCTGCCGGTCGTCACGATGAACGCCGAGTTGGACGGCACCGTCGGCCCGCTGCTCGCGCACCGGGCGCGGGAGGCGGGCGTCGTGCTCACCGGCGCCGACGGCGACCAGCCGGCCGTGCAGGCCAACCTGGTCCGGTTCGTGAAGGGCATCGGCGTCACCCCGCTCGTCGTGGGCAACGTCAAGGGCCTGCAGGACGAGTACCGCACCCCCACCACGCAGAAGGCGTTCGCCGAGCGCTGGGGCCAGGACCCGTACATGGTCACGAGCTTCGCCGACGGCACGAAGATCTCCTTCGAGCAGGCGATCGTGGCCAACGCCTTCGGGCTCACCGTGCCCAAGCGCGGCATGAACGGCTGGGAGCACGAGGGTCACGTCGACGAGCTCACCACCCGCTACGACGTCGACGAGCTGCGCGAGCTGGGCGGCATCGTCGACTACGTCGTGAAGTCGAAGCCGAGCCCCGGCGTGTTCGTGCTCGGCACGCACGACGACCCGAAGCAGCGCCACTACCTGAACCTGTACAAGCTGGGCGAGGGCCCGCTGTACAGCTTCTACACGCCCTACCACCTGTGCCACTTCGAGGTGCCCAACTCGGTGGTGCGGGCGGTCGACTTCGCCGACGCCGCGCTCGCCCCGCCCGGGGGCCCGCACGTGGACGTGGTCGCCACCGCGAAGCAGGACCTCAAGGCCGGCCACACCCTGGACGGCCTGGGCGGCTACGACACCTACGGCGTGGCGGAGTCCACCGCGGTCACCCGCGCGGAGAACCTGCTGCCGATGGGCGTGGCCGAGGGCTGCGTCCTCAAGCGCGACGTGGCGAAGGACGAGGTGCTCACCTACGCCGACGTCACCCTCCCGCCCGGGCGGCTGGTCGACCAGCTGCGCGAGGAGCAGGAGAAGCTCTTCTCCTGACGCGTTCGACGGATCGGGCCGGGCTGCCGCGGTGCGGCCCGGCCCGTCGCCGTCCGGAGGGGCGGTCTCAGGCGGCGATGCCGACGCGCCTGGCCGACACGGCGTGGTCCACGCTGAAGCGGCCCGCCCCGACCGCGGCGAGCACCAGCGCCACGGCGCCGATCACGCCGACGAGCTCCCAGCCACCGTCGGTGACCATCACGCCGTTGCCGACGTGGACGAGCACCGCTGCGCCGATCATGTCGAGCACGACGAGGACGCCCACGAGCGCGGTGGCCGCGCCGAGGAGGATCAGCGCCCCGCCGACCAGCTCGACGAGGCCCGCGTAGGCGGCGGAGACCGGCGGGAGCGGGACGCCCATCCGGCCGAAGCCCTCCGCGGTGGCGCCGAGCCCGTTGGTCACCACCTTCTGCCAGCCGTGCGCGATGAGCACCACGCCGAGCAGCAGGCGGGCCACCAGCAGTGCGCCGTCCCTGACGGTGGGGGGCAGCGTGCGGATCACGGCAACGTCTCCTCGTAGTAGGTGAACGTTTGACAGTTGCGCGTTCACCTTACGGAGGGTGTGGTGACAACCGTGTGTGCTGTGCGGATCCGCTAGCGGTCCTGGTCCGCGGCCCTGCGCTCGATCAGGACGCCCAACCCGTCCAGCACCCGCTGGAGCCCGAACTCGAAGTGGTCGAACATCGAGTGGAACGCGCCCGCCTCGCCGACCTTCGTCAACATCGGCAACTCACCGGCCACCACGGCCGGCCCCACGTACTCCGACTGGATCTCCCACCACTCCTCGTCGCTGATGCCGGTGCGGTCGGCCGCCTGCATCGCCTCGATGGTGGTCTTCGCGAGCCCGGAGACGAAGGAGCTGATCGTGACGACCGCGGCGAGCATCTCCTCCTCGGTGAGACCGATGCCGTCGACGGCGCGCAGGGCGATGTCGGTGGAGCGCATCGAGTTGGGCCCGAGCATCGGGCGCCCCTGCGCGATCTGCAGCATCCACGGGTGGCGCAGGTAGAGCGCCCACTCCTGGCGCCCGTACGCCTCGAGCCGCTCCCGCCAGCCACCCTCGACGGTCTCCGGCGACCCCAGGTCCTCGCTGTAGACCTCGTCGACCATGAGGTCGACGAGCTCGCTCTTGCCGGGGACGTAGCGGTACAGCGACATCGCGCCCACGCCGAGCGCGGCCGCGATGCGCCGCATCGACAGCGCCACCAGGCCCTCGGCGTCGGCCAGGTCGATCGCGGCCCGGACGATGGCGGCGACCGAGAGGCCGGGCTTCGGCCCGCGGGTCGGCTCGGGCGCGCCACCCCACATCAGCTGCAAACTGCGCCGGACGGCCGCACCGCCGTCCGGCCGATCAGCCGTCTCGTCTCGTGGCATCGCGGCAAATCCTAGAAATGGGTACGTTGTACTAATCGATCTGTACAGCGTACACAGTGATCGGGTGCACTCGGCCCGCTCCGTGGAGGTACGGCGATACCTGCCCGGCCTTCAGCGAGAACGCGCCGGTCAGAACAGCACCGTGGCGAAGCTGCCGACCTGCGTGAACCCGATGCGGGTGTACGCGGCACGGGCGACGTGGTTGAACCCGTTGACGTAGAGGCTGGAGATGCGGCCCATCGCGGCCAGGCGCGCGGCGACCGCAGCCGTGCCCGCGGTGCCCAGCCCGTGGCCGCGGCGGTCGGGGTGGACCCAGACGCCCTGGATCTGCCCCACCCTTCCGGACAGGGCGCCGATCTCGGCCTTGAACACGACCTCGCCGTTCTCGAAGCGCGCGAACGCCCGCCCGGCGGCCACCAGCTCCGCCACCCGCGCCCGGTAGCCCACGCCGCCGTCGCCGAGGCGGGGGTCGATGCCGACCTCCTCGGTGAACATCGCGATGGCGGCCGGCAGGTACTGGTCCAGCTCGGAGGGGTGCACCGGGCGCACGTACGGGTCGGGGGCGACCGCGGGCGGGCCCGCGAGCACCATCAGCGGCTGGTCGCCCCGCACCTCGCGCGCGGGCGCCCAGTACGGCGAGAGGTCGTCCCACAGCGGCAGCACCAGCTCGGCCCGGCCCACGACCGACGAACAGGTGCGGCCGTGGCGGCGGGCGCGGTCGGCGAAGCTGCGCAGCGCGGTCCGGTCCCCGCGCAGCGGCACGAGGTTGGCGCCCGAGAAGCAGAGCCCGTCGAACCGCGGGCCGAAGCCCCACAGCTCACCGCCGAGCCGCCACGGGTCCAGCCCCGCAACCTCGACGCGTGCAGCGACCATGCAGGCGGCCACGGGATCGTCGTCCAGTACGGCACGCACACCTGCGCGGTCCCGGTCGTCGAGGAGCCG
This sequence comes from Pseudonocardia sp., assembly GCF_035305885.1. Classification (GTDB taxonomy): domain Bacteria; phylum Actinomycetota; class Actinomycetes; order Mycobacteriales; family Pseudonocardiaceae; genus Pseudonocardia. The sequence continues at coordinate 13,732 of NZ_DATGOP010000146.1, read as the reverse complement.
CGCTCCGGCGAGACGAAGCACCCCTAAACGATGCCAGACGCGAGTGCTCGTGCCCACGACGGATCCGACGCTTCAGCCGACGGTGACCTGCGGACTGCCCTCGCCCTCGACCGAGTCGGCGATCTTCATCGCCTCCTCGATCAACGTCTCGACGATGGCGTGCTCGGGGACGGTCTTGATCACTTCGCCCTTGACGAAGATCTGGCCCTTGCCGTTGCCGGAGGCCACGCCCAGGTCGGCCTCGCGCGCCTCCCCCGGGCCGTTCACGACGCAGCCCATGACGGCCACCCGCAGCGGCACCTCCATGCCGGAGAGCCCGGCGGTGACCTCGTCGGCGAGCTTGTAGACGTCGACCTGGGCACGCCCGCACGACGGGCAGGAGACGATCTCCAGCTTGCGCGGCCGCAGGTTGAGCGACTGCAGGATCTGCGCGCCGACCTTGATCTCCTCCACCGGCGGCGCCGACAGCGACACGCGGATCGTGTCGCCGATGCCCTGGCGCAGCAGCGCCCCGAACGCGACGGCGGACTTGATCGTGCCCTGGAACGCGGGCCCGGCCTCGGTGACGCCGAGGTGCAGCGGGTAGTCGCAGGACTCGGCGAGCATCTCGTAGGCCCGGACCATGACGACCGGGTCGTTGTGCTTGACCGAGATCTTGATGTCGTGGAAGTCGTGCTCGGCGAACAGGCTCGCCTCCCACAGCGCCGACTCGACCAGCGCCTCCGGGGTGGCCTTGCCGTGCTTCTGCAGCAGGCGCTTGTCGAGCGAGCCCGCGTTGACACCGATGCGGATGGGGGTGCCGTGGTCGCGGGCCGCCTGCGCGATCTCCTTGACCTTGTCGTCGAACTTCTTGATGTTGCCGGGGTTCACCCGCACCGCGGCGCAGCCGGCCTCGATCGCGGCGAACACGTACTTCGGCTGGAAGTGGATGTCGGCGACCACCGGGATCTGCGACTTCTTCGCGATCGCGGGGAGCGCGTCGGCGTCGTCCTGACTGGGGCAGGCGACGCGCACGATGTCGCACCCGGCCGCGGTGAGCTCGGCGATCTGCTGCAGCGTGGCGTTGACGTCGGCCGTGACCGTGGTGGTCATCGACTGCACCGAGATCGGGAAGTCCGATCCGACGCCGACCGACCCGACCATGAGCTGCCGGGTCTTGCGGCGGGGGGCCAGGGTCGGGGCCGGGGGCGCGGGCATGCCCAGTGAGACGCTCACGACCCCAGTATCCCGCCCACATCCGCACCACGCCGCCGACGGTGTCCGGAACCACCCCCGACCTCGGCGGATCGAGCCTCCGTTCGTCGGTACGCCGGCGGGCGGGTCGGGTCTAGCCTCCCCGGGTCCAGCGCACCGCGGGAGGGACCGCCAGCCGTGAGCACAGACCGGCCGGGAGCCGCCACCGACGCGGCCCGGTCCACCCTCGGTGACGTCGACCGGGCGGCGCTGCTCGGCGCGGCGCTCGCCGCGACCGTGGCCCTCACCTTCGGTGGCGCCGCCTCGACCTGCGCCACTGCCAGCCGCGCTCCTTCGCGAGGAGGGCGAGTGGGACTACCTGGCCACGAGCGTCGGCGTCGCGCTGCTGGCCGTACTGGCGGCGTTCTTCCGGCTCCCGCGTACGACCCCGCTCCCCGCCGCGCTCGCCGAGGTCGCGGCGCTGTCGGCCGTGGCGGCGCTCGCGGCCACGCTGGTCGCGGCGGCCCCGCTGCAGGCCCTCATCGCCGAGCGGACCGCCGAGGGCAGGGGCTGTCGCGCCGCCGCGGCGGTGGCGTCGGCGGTCGTGCTGCTGGACGGGCAGCACCGGCAGGGTGCCGTGGCGGCGGCCGAGCGCCTCGCGGGCGAGGGCGAGCAGGCCACGGCCCAGGAGGTGCACGCGCTCGCCGCCGAGCACCAGCGTCGGACCGTGCTCGGCGCCTGTCTCGGCGCGGCCACCTCGCGGGTGCTGTGGGTGCCTGCGGTGGTCTTCGGGGCGGCCGTCTTCGGCGCGTCCTGCTGGCGCCTGCGGCGCGGCCATCGCGGGGTCAGCGCTTGTTCGGCGAGCGGATGAACAGGGCGAGCGGGACGGTGGCCAACGTGATCACGCCGCACACCAGGAACACGTCGCTGTAGGCCTGCGCCAGGACGTCGAGGGCCAGCGCCTGGTAGTAGGGCGCAAGACCCTGCGCGCCGTGCTCGACCGCCTCGTGCAGCCGCGGGTCGGAGACAGGCGGCACGAGCGCCGTCCGGTTCGCCCACAGCTGCGCCTGCCGCTCGGAGGCCAACGCGGTGAGCAGGGCGAGCCCGAGCGCCGCCGTGACCCGCTGCACCAGCTGGTTGATCGCGCTGCCGGCGCCGGCGAGGTGCGGGGGCAACGCGGAGATCCCGCTGGTGGTGATCGGCATCATGGCCACGCCGGGCCCGATGGCCCGCAGCATCAGCGCCGCGACGAACTCGCCGCGCGTCATGTCCGGGTTGATCCGGGCCAGCATGAGCAGCCCGATCCCGGACAGCGCGAGCCCCACCACCGCGGGCCAGCGGGCGCCGAACCGGTCGGTGACGCGGCCGGCCAGCGGCATGCACGCCATCATCACCAGGCCCTGCGGGAGCAGCACGAAGCCGGTGTCGAGCGCGGTCAGCCCCTGACCCGCCTGCAGGAACACCGGCACGTAGAACGACACCGCGAACAGCCCGATCGACTGCAGCGCGATCAGGGCCAGCGAGTTGAGCAGCGCCCGGTTGCCCAGCGCGCGCACGTCCAAGAGCGGCTCGGCCACCTCCAGTTCGACCACCACGAACAGCGCCAGCAGCAGCACGGCGGCGAGGAAGAGCATCACGACCGGGTAGCTGGTCCAGCCCCAGTCCTCGCCCTCGGACGCGGCGAGCAGCAGCGCGAAGAGCCCTCCCGCGATGCACGCGAAGCCCAGGGCGTCGAACCGCCTGCCCCCTCGCCCGGGCAGCGGAGGGAGGAGGAGCGCCGCCGCGACGACCCCGGCCACCCCGACGGGCACGTTGATGAAGTACACGAGCCGCCAGCTGGCGTACTCGACCAGGTAGCCGCCGAGCGTCGGTCCGATCGCCGGGGCGACCACCATGCCGAGCCCGTAGAGCCCCATCGCGGTGCCGACCTGCCGGCGCGGCACGATCCGGTACAGGATCGTCATGCACGTCACCGGCAGCATCCCGCCGGGCACGGCCTGCAGGATGCGGAACACGATCTCGCTGGTCAGATCGCCCGCCACCCCGCAGAGCACCGAGGCTGCGCAGAACCCGACCAGCGAGGCGAGGTAGAGCCGTTTGAGCCCCAGCCGGTCGCCGAGCCAGGCGCTCGCCGGCACCACCACACCCAGGCAGAGGTTGTAGGCCGTCGCGACCCACTGGATGTCGTCGGTGCTCGCGCCGAGATCGGCCGCCATCCGCGTGAGCGCGACGTTCACGCTGGTCGTGTTCAGCACCGACATGAACATGCCGATGACGATCACCGCGAGCGGCAGGCCCCACCCGCCCCCGCTCGTCCGCGGGGCGGACGGCACCGGCGGGGACGAGCGTCGGGCGGGCGCACCGGGGCGCGTCGGAGCTGCCACTGGTCCCCCGTTCCGGCGAGGCCACTTGCCTAACGAATGTTCGGCAACTTACCGTACAGTTGTTCGGCAACTGGCGGGAGGTCGCCCCACGCCGGCTCACCGACGGGCAGGATGGCGCCATGAGCAACCGGGCCGCCCCGACGACCCGCACCCGCAACCGGTGGGGTGAGGGCGAGCGGCTGCGCACCGAGATCCTCTCGGCGGCGAGCCGGCTCCTCTCCGAGCTCGACGACGAGGACGCCCTGACCATCCGCGGGGTCGCCCGGGCCACCGGGATCGCGCCGGCCAGCATCTACTCGCACTTCGCCGACCGCGCCGCGCTGCTGGACGGCCTGCTCGCGCACGAGATCGGGCGGTTGCGCGAGCGCATCGAGCGCGCGGGGGAAGGCGCCGGGGACGACCCGGTGGAGCGCGTCGGCTTGCGGTTGCGCGCCTACTGCGAGTTCGCCGCGAGCCACCCGGGTCACTACCGCATCCTGTTCCGCCGCCCGTCCCAGGCGCCGCCGTCCGCCCCGAGCCCGGTCGTCGAGATCGTCGCGCTGTTCCAGCGCTCCCTGGAGGAGGCCGAGGCCGCGGGCAGGCGGTTGCGGCTCCCGGCGGACCGGGCCGCGGTGGTCCTGTTCACCGCCGCGCACGGCCGGATGGCGCTCTACCAGGCGAACCCGACCGAGCGCTCCGCCCGGACGCTGCCCCGGTTCGTCGACGAGCTCGTCGCGCTGGTGCTCGACTGAACACCCGCCGCGCTACCATCTGGCCAGACCAGATTGGAAGACCATGGACCTCGTGGCGCAGCTCGTCCCCTTCCTGCTCTCCCGCGCCTACGCCCCCCACGAGCGCGCCCCGTCCGAGCGGGAGCTGGCCGAACGCTTCGGGGCCAGCCGCACGCAGGTGCGCGAGGCCCTGTCGGTGCTGGAGGCGCTGCGCCTGATCGAGCGCAGGCCCAAGTCCGGCGTCTACATGACCGTCGAGTCGGCCAGCATCGAGGCGCTGCGGCTGTTCGCCGAGATCGGGGTGCCGCTGCCGGGTGACGAGGGCGGTCAGGCCGCCGAGGTCCGGCGGATCCAGGAGCGGGAGGCCGTCCGGCTGGCCTGCCGCCGCCACCGCCCCGAGGACGTCGAGGCGCTGCGGCGCTGCCTCGCCGAATGGGAGGGGGCGCTCGGCGACGCCGCCCAACTCGCGGAGCTGGACCGCGTCTTCCACTGCGGGATCGTGCGCGCCACCCAGAACACGGTGCTGCTGCGCCTGGTCAACGTCTTCTACCTGATGACGAGGGAACGGCGGACGGTCTACTTCGGCGACGTCGCACGGGCGCAGCAGTCGCTGCGCGAGCACCGGGAGATCCTCGACGCCGTGGTGACCCGCGACGAGGAGCGCGCCGTCCGGCTGCTCGACGCGCACGTCTCCGGCGCCGACAGCTACTGGAAGGACCTCGTCGCGAGCGCGTGAGCTAGAAGCCGGCGAGGACCTCCCGCAGCAGGTGGAGGGCGGCCTCCGGCTCGTCCCAGAACACCATGTGCCCGGCCTCGGGCACCGCAACCAGCCGGGCCGCCGGGTTCGCCCGCGCCGCCTCCTGCGTGCCGTCCGCGGTGACGACCGGGCTCTCCGCGCCGTGGATCAGGACGGTGGGTGCGGGGACCTTCGGCCACGCGGTGAAGAAGTCCTCGCTCTCGAAGCCCGCGTGGGTCGCGGCGATCGCCCCGGCGTCGCAGCTGGACAGCCACCGGGCGCGCAGCTCCTGCTCGCGGCGGGGCCAGCGCGGCCAGGAGCGGGCCACCTCGTCGGCGTCGGTGCCCCGCTGCGCCTGCTCGAGCTGGCCGAGGAACGCCTCGAGGGTGGTGGGGTACGGCCCGCGGCCGGGCCCGCTCATCGGCGGGTCGACGAGCACGGTGCCGCGCAGCGGCACGCCGCGCGCGGCGACGACCGCCGCGATCCGCGCCCCCATCGAGTGCCCCATCAGGAGCGGGCGGTCGAGATCGGCGAGCACGGCCTCGGTGTCGTCGGCGTAGTCCTCGAGCGTGTAGGACGCGCCCGCATCGGAGAGCCCGCGCCCGCGCACGTCCACCACGATCGGCCGCACGAGGTCGGTGAGCCGCCGCGCGACGAAGTCCATGGTGATCGCCGGGCTGGTGATCCCGGGCAGGACGACGAGCGGCACCCCGGGGCCGCCGTAGTCGAGCACGTGCAGGCGCAGCTCCCCGGAGCGCACCCAGCGCGACCGCGCGGGGACGTCGGCGAGGTCGGCGAGCGCCGACTGCAGCACCGCCCTCATCGCGCCACCCCCGCCGGGACGCGCACGTGGTCGAGCGCGTCGGACAGCTCGACCACGTCGCCGTACTTGGCCTGGATGTCGAACAGGTTCGCCTCGTGCGGCCCGCGCGCGCGGTCGCCGACGCACTGGCGCGGCACGAGCACGGAGAACCCGCTCTGCACGGCGTCCACGCAGGTCGCGCGCACGCACCCGCTGGTGGTCGCGCCGCAGACCAGCACGGTGTCCACGCGCAGGCCCGCGAGCAGCGCCGCGAGGCCGGTGCCGAAGAACGCCGACGCGCCCTTCTTGGTGATCAGGTGGTCGCCCGGCTCCACGGGGAGCCGGTCGTCGACCGCCACCGCGCGGCTGCCCTCCCGCAGGGCCCGCATGCCCGGCGCCTTGGCCAGCCACCGCACGGCGTCGCCGTCGGCCTCGGCCGCGGTGTAGGCGATGGTCGTGAACACGACCGGCACCCCGGCCGGCCGGGCGGCCTCGATCAGCTCGGCCGTCGCCGCCACCACCTCCGACAGGTCCGCGCCGGTCGGCTCGGCCGGGTCGGTGAAGCCGTTGGTCAGGTCGACCACGACGATCGCGGGCCGCTCCCCCCGCGGCACCGCGGCGCCGAAGCCCGCCCGCTGGTAGACCGCATCGATCGATCCGTTCACGCGTTCCTCCTGCGGGCCGCGCACGCGTCGACGGCCTCGACGATCGTCTGGTAGCCCGTGCACCGGCACAGGTTCGACGCCACCACCTCGCGGATCTCCTCCTTCGTCGCATCGGGTCGCTCGGCGAGGAAGCCCTCGGCGAGCATCAGGAACCCGGGCGTGCAGAACCCGCACTGCAGCCCGTGGTGGGCGGAGAACTCCTGCTGCAGGTCCGACAGCGTGCCGTCCGGTGCGGCGAGCGACTCGACGGTGCGGATGTCGGCGTCCTCCACCTGCGCGGCGAACACCAGGCAGGCCCGCACCGGGGCCCCGTCGACGAGCACGGTGCACGCCCCGCAGATCCCGTGCTCGCAGCCCACGTGGGTGCCGGTCAGGCCGAGGTCGTGGCGCAGCACGTCCGCCAGCGTCCGGCGGGGCTCGACGGCGAGGTCGTGCCGCTCGCCGTTGACGGTGAGCTCGATCAGCTGGATCTCAGCCACGGTGCGCCTCCAGTGCCCGGAACACGGCCTCGCGGGCGATCGGGGTGTCGTCCAGCTCGACGCCGGTGTCGCGCAGGGCGTCGTTCACGGCGTTGAGCACGGCGGCGGGGGCGCCGATCGTGCCGCCCTCCCCGGCGCCCTTGGCGCCGTTCGCGGTGAACGCGCAGGGCGTCTCGAGGTGGTGGATGGCGATGTCGGGGATCTCCGACGCGGTCGGCACCTTGTACTCCATGAGGCTCGGGGCGAGCGGCTGCCCGGCCGCGTCGTAGGTGACCTGCTCGAACAGGGCACCCGCGATGCCCTGCGCGATGCCGCCGCGGCACTGGCCGTCGACGACCTTCGGGTTGATCGCCACGCCGCAGTCCTCGACGCACACGTACCGCAGGATCTCCACCCCGCCCGTGCCCGGGTCGAGCTCGACGACCACGCCGTGGGTGGCGTTGGAGAACGTCCCGTCACCGGGCACGTCGAAGCTCGCGGTGGCCGACAGCCCCGGGCCGACGCCCTTGGGCAGCAGGTGCGCGCGCAGGTAGGCCACGTCGGCGAGCTCGGCGAACGACAGGCGCCGGTCCGGGTCGTCGCGCAGCCGCACGCCCCCGTCGCCGTCCAGCTCGCACGCGTCGACGTCGACCTCCATGAGGTGCGCGGCGATCTCCTTCAGCTGTGCGCCGAGCTTCTCCGCGGCCGCGGCGACCGCGCTGCCGCCGATCGTGATCGAGCGGCTCGCGAACGAGCCGAAGCCGTAGGTGATGCGGTCGGTGTCGCCCTGCACGACCTTGACCTGGGCGATGTCGAGCCCGAGCCGGTCGGCCACGAGCTGGGCCATGGTCGTCTCGTGGCTCTGGCCGTGGCTCATCGTGCCGGTGGTGACCGACACCGTCCCGGAGACGTCCATCCGGATCTCCGAGATGTCGAACCCGGGCACCACCTGCATCCTGCGCTGCGCGAACGCGCCCGAACCGTAGCCGGTGCGCTCGGAGAAGCAGGCGTAGCCGATACCGATCACGCGGCCGGTGTCCCGGAGGTCGTACCAGCCCTCCTCGCGCAGCACCCGCTCGCACAGCTCGAGCGACTCCCGGTACGAGCCGGGGTCGTAGGTGATCCCGTTGACGCCCGTGTACGGGAACACCGTGATCACGTTGCGGCGCCGGATCTCCACCGGGTCGAGGCCCAGCTCGCGCGCCGCGCGCTCCATCAGCCGCTCCACCACCATCACGTACTGCGGCCGGCTCACGCCCCGGTAGGGCCCGGTGGGCGCCTTGTTGGTCGTGACGGCCCGCCCGCGCACCCGGTAGGCGGGCACCCGGTACACCGACGGCATCTCCGCCGAGGCCATCAGCGGCTCGATGCCGGCCGTGAACGGGTAACAGGAGTAGGCGCCCATGTCGCAGACGACGTCGGCGTCGAGGGCGAGGATGCGCCCGTCGGCGTCGAACGCGGCGCGCACGTCGTAGCGCTGCTCGCGGGCGAGGAACGCGGCGGTGAGGGCGTCGCGGCGGTCCTCGATCCACTTCACCGGCCTGCGCAGCCGCAGCGCGGCGGCCGCGGCGGCGATCTCCTCGCGCCCGACCACGCACTTCTGCCCGAACCCGCCGCCCATGTCCGGGACGGTGACCCGCACCTGCTTCTCGTCCAGGCCGGCGCAGCGCGCGAGCACGGTGCGCACCTGGTGCGGGATCTGCGTGTTGGTCTTGACGTGCAGCTGCTCGTCGCGGTCGTCCCAGGACGCGACCACGCCGCGGGTCTCCAGCGGCAGCGCGTTCTGCCGGCCGGTCTTCGAGCGCACCCGCACCACGCAGGGCGCCTCGGCGAACACCTCGTCGATGCCCTCGGTGGCGAACAGCGAGACGTCGACGAGCGTGTTGCGCGGCGCCTCGGCGTGCACCAGCGGCGCGCCGTCGGCCAGCGCCGCGGTGTCGCCGACGACCGGCTCCAGCTCCTCGTACTCGACGACCGCCGCCTCCACTCCGTCCTCGGCGGCGTACGGGTCGCGGGCGATCACGATCGCGACCGGCTCCCCGACGAAGCGGACCTTGTCGCGGGCCAGCACCGGCATGGAGGTGGGCACGAACTCGTGCGGCGGGCGGTCGAGCAGCGCCGTGATGTCACCGAGCGCGAGGTCGGCCGCGGAGAACGCCGCGACGACCCCGGGCACCGCGCGCACCTCGTCGAGGTCGACCGCGCGGATCCACCCGTGCGCCACGGTGCTGCGCACGAACTGGGCGTGCAGCATCCCGGGCAGCGTGATGTCGTCGACGAACCGGCCGCGGCCCGCGAGCAGCCGCGGGTCCTCGCGGCGGGGGACGGAGGCGCCCACCCAGGCGCCGTCCCGGCGGAACCGTGGCCCGGTCACCGCGCCGCCCGTCACAGCTGCGCCTCCTCGCAGGCCCGGGCGACGAGCGTGCGGGTGAGCCCGCGCCGGTAGTGCGCGCTCACCCCCGGCTCGTCGCGGACGTCGATCTCCTCCGCCGCCACCGCGCCGACCTCAGCGGGCGCCGCGCCCGCGGCGAGCGCCGCCTCCGCCCGCGGCACGCGCAGCGGGACCGGCCCGACGCCGCCGAGCACGATCCGGGCCGCGTCCAGGTCGACGGCCGCGGCGACGATCGCGAAGTCGCCCTTCCGCTCGGCGAACTCGGTGAGGGCGCTGCGCGGCGCGGGCCGGGGGAACACCACCTCGACGATCAGCTCGTCGGGTTCGAGCGCCGTCGTGAACACCCCCTGGAAGAAGTCGGCGGCCGCGATCTCGCGCCGCCCGGCCGGACCCTCCGCCACGATGCGCGCGTCGAGCAGCACCGCGAGCAGGCACCACTCGGCGGTGGCGTCGGCGTGGGCGAGGCTGCCGCCGACGGTGCCGCGGGTGCGGATCGGCAGGTGGCCGATCCACCGCATCGCGTCCGGCAGCAGCCGGAAGCCGGGGCCGAGGTCGGCGGTCTCGACGGCGTGGTGGGTCACCAGCGCGCCGATCCGAAGCGCCGCACCGTCCTCCCTCTCGATCGCGTCGAGCCCCGGGATGCGGGCGATGTCGATCAGGTGCTCGGGTCGGGCGAGGCGGAAGTTCATCATCGCGACGAGGCTCTGCCCGCCCGCGATGACCTTCGCGTCGTCGCCCAGCTCGGCGAGCAGGCCCACCGCGCCCGACACGGACCGGGCGCGGTGGTAGGTGAACGGTGCCGGCTTCACGAGCTCAGTTTCTCCAGCAGCGGTTCCTCGTCGCCGGTGATGTGGTCGAGCTCCCGGCCACGGGTCTCCGGCGCGGCCACGGTCATCCACAGCACGGCGGCGAGGACGAGCCCGCCGAGCACGGTGAAGGTGAGCGGCAGCCCGAGCACCGGCCACAGCACGCTGCCGAACAGCAGCGGGGCGAACCCGGTGACGGCCCGGCTGGACGACGACGCCCAGCCGAACCCGCTCGCCCGCAGCGGCGTCGGGTAGAGCTCGGAGACGTAGGCGTACATCACCGGGATCACCGTGAGCGACAGGAACCCGAACACGGCGATCAGCGCGATGGCCGCCGACGGCACCTCCAGGACCAGCGCGAACACCACGAGCGCCAGGCCCGCCGCCGGGCCGGAGATCGCGATCACCCACTTGCGGCCGACGGCGTCGACGAGCAGCACGGATGTGAGCACGCCCAGGATGCCGACCGCGTTCATGACCGTGGTGCCCGCGAACGCGGCCACGTCGTCCATGCCCTGCGCCCGCAGGATCGACGGCATCCACGACAGCGCCGCGTAGTAGACGAGCATCACGGAGATGAACAGCGACCACGCGACGGAGGTGATCCGCGGGTTGAACGCCCAGACCAGGCGCAGCTGCTCGAGCGCGGCGGCGGCCCCGCGGCGGCGCTGCGCGACCGGTGCGGCGGTGGGGATCTCGTAGGGCTCGTGCGCGGCGCCGGTGCGCATCACCAGGTCGTCGATCACGGCGCGGGCCTCGGCCTCGCGGCCGGTCCGGGCGAGGTAGAGCGGCGACTCGGGGATGCCGCGGCGCACCCAGAACAGAAGCAGCGCGGGCAGCACCATCAGCGCGAGCATCCAGCGCCAGTTGCCCTCCACCGGCACGAGGAACGTCGCCGACAGCCCGGCGAAGGTCGTGCCGACCGGCCACCAGCCGTCCATCGCGGCGAGCACCCGGCCGCGCTGCTTCTTCGGGGAGAACTCGCTGACCAGCGCGTAGTCGACGGGGATGCAGCCGCCGAGGCCCACGCCCGCGAGGAAACGCAGGAACAGGAACACCTCCCAGCTCGGCGCCAGCGCGCCCAGCACGGAGAACAGCGCGAAGATCAGCAGGGTGATGCTGAAGGCGCGCTTGCGGCCCACCCGGTCGGCGACCGTGCCCCACGCGACGGCGCCGACGGCCATCCCGACGAGGTTGGCCGTGGCGACGAGCCCGCGCTGCCCGGTGGACAGGCCGAACTCGGTGCCGAGGAGCGGCGTGAGGAAGCCGTTGAGGGCGACGTCCCAGGCGTCGAACATGTAGCCGAGCCCGCCGATGATGAAGATCTTGCCCTGTACTCCCCACTTCCAGGGGAGGTCTTGCACGACCTGGTCGCCGGTACGCATGAGGTGGGCTCCGTTCTGGGAAGGTCGCGTGATCGGTGGTCAGCGCACGAACGGGTAGGAGAAGGACTCGAGGTCGGGGTTGTTGAGCGGGGTGCCGCGCCAGAGCCAGTCGTAGGAGACGTCGGACTCGCCCTGGAACTCGCGCAGCTTGCGGTCGCGCTCCTGCTGCTCCGGGCCGTCGGGCAGGTGGTAGAAGCGCATGTTCGCCAGTGACGCATCCTGGACCATGCCCGCGTGCGTGGCGCGGCGGGACACGTAGCGGACGAGCGCCTCGGCGATGCCGCTGCGCGTCACCGCGCCGAGCTCCTCGGCGAGCACGGCCGCGTCCTCCATCGCCTGCGACGCACCCTGGGCCTGGTAGGGCAGCATCGCGTGGCAGGCGTCGCCGAGCAGGGCGACGTGGCCGTCGACCCACACGGGGTCGCGGTGGCGGTGGAACATCGCCCACTTCGACGCGGTCTCGCCGCCGTCGCCCTCGGCCTTCGACAGCATCGCCGCGACGCGGTCGTCCCAGCCGGCGAACGCCTCCACCATCTCGTCGGCGGTGGCGGGCGCGGTCCACGTCCGGTCGACGTCGAGCGTGTTGGGGACGATCGCGACGACGTTGAGGTACTCGCCTCCGCGGATGAAGTAGTGCACGAGGTGGCGGTCCGGGCCGTACCAGATCGTGGAGTGGAACCGGTCGCACAGGAACCGGGTCGCGGGGTCGGCCGCGATCTTGTCACCGGGGATGAGGGCTCGGTAGGCCATCTCCCCGGAGAAGGCGAGGGTGTCGGGCAGGCCCATCGCGTCGCGGACCGCCGAGCGGATGCCGTCGGCCCCGATGAGCACGTCGCCGGGGAAGCGGCGCCCGTCGGTGGTCAGCGCGACCGGGCGGGTGGGGTCGGCGAGGTCGATGTCGACGACCTTCGCCCCGGTGTGCACCTCGACGACCGGGCCGGGGCGGTCGGGGTCCAGGCAGGCGTCCAGCAGGACCTGGTGCAGGTCGGCCCGGTGGTAGTGCCAGTACGGGGCGCCCCACTCCCGCTTGACCCGGTCGCCGAGCGGGAGGGTGGCGATGATGCTGCCGTCCTTCCAGCGGCGGCGCACCTGGTCCTGCGGTTCGGTGTGGATCGCTTCCAGCTGCCGGCGCAGCCCCAGCCCGAGCAGGACCCGGCTGGCGTTCGGCGCGGTCTGGATGCCCGCACCCACCTCCCCGAGCTGGGGCGCCTGCTCGAGGACCGTGGTCCGCATCCCGCGCTGGCGCAGGGCGAGCGCGGCGGTGAGACCACCGAGCCCGCCACCGGCGATGGTGACGGCGAAGGACTGGCTGGCCGGCATGCTTCCCCTTGATCCACAGTGGACAGATCACGTCGGGCGCGACCGGTGTGCCCCGGGCCACGCGACGGAGATAATCCGAACACTGACGATCGCTGGAGCGCAAGGGGTCGGCGAAGCTGTAACGCGTCAGAAACCCGGTGACGGCCCGGGTGACGGCTCAGTCGTCGACGAGGCTCTCCCAGTGCTCGGTGAGCGCGGTCAGCCGGCGCAGCAGGGCGATCTGCTCGGCGCGGTCGTAGCCCTGCATCAGGAGTTTGTCCAGGTCACGAGCCTTCTTGTCGGTCTCGCGGAGCGTGTTCTCACCCTCGGGCGTGAGGTACAGCAACCGCTTGCGCCCGTCCTCGGGCGGCCGCTCGCGGACGATGAGGCCGCGGTCCTCGAGCCTGCGCACGATGCTCGCCATCGTCGACCGGTCGAGCGCGACGGACGACCCTAACGACCCCTGCTCGACGCCCGGATACGCGTTCACGGCGGTCAGCACGGCGAACTGCGGGCCGGTCAGCACCGGATCGACGAGCCGCACCCACGCCGCCGTGTACGCCTGGTGCATCCGCCGCGCCACGTACCCGGGCGCCGCCAGCAGCTCCTCAGGCGGTGGCAGACCCTTCGACGAGTCGATTCCCGCACGTCCAGCCGCTCCCCCGGTGCTCACGGCTCCAGCTAAGCACGCCATCGGTCACGTGCTCGCAACACGCCGGGTCTTGACCGCGGCGACGCGCCAGGGGATCGTCAGTGTTCGAACTATCTCCGGAGGGACCCGTGGACCAGAACCTGTTCAACGAGATCTGCCTGCAGCAGCTGACGCTGTCCGGGGTGCACGATGGCGAGACCGTCGCCGTCCTGACCAGGGGCGACGACCGCGCCGAGTACGCGAGCGCGTTCATGTGGGCCGCGCAGAAGC
>NZ_DATGOP010000145.1:0-83662 GCF_035305885.1 Pseudonocardia sp. | reverse complement strand
ACGGGGGCGATCATCGTCACAGCCCGGGGACGGGGACCCCCGCTGCAGGGGCGTTACGGGCGGGTGTACAGTAGAGGCACAACAACAACGACGCGGGGTGGAGCAGCTCGGTAGCTCGCTGGGCTCATAACCCAGAGGTCGCAGGTTCGAATCCTGCCCCCGCTACCACGTCGAAGGGCCCCCGGGATGATTCCCGGGGGCCCTTCGCATCGGTCGGTGCGGACGCCGTCGCCGGGCCCGTGGCTGCGGGTCGTGCACCGCCTCCGGGTCGGCGTGAAGATCCGCTCGTCGATGTCGCAGACCAGGGCTCGGCGTTGTTGTAGCGCATGACGTCGGTGAAGCCCCGCTGCGCGAGCGACCGCTCGAGCGCGGGCAGGTACGCCGGTTCGTCGCCCGAGTCGGGCACCACAGCGGCACGTCGATCACGGGCGAACGCCGCCGGTCACCCCGGGTCCGGGGCGGCCACTTCCACCGGCGCCGGCGATCGCACGCGGGCCCGCGCGATCCCCTCGTCGGCGGGCACCTCGAACGGGCGCCAGCGCGGGTGCGGCGGCACGACCGGCGACGCCACCGCCCGCAGGCCGCGGTCTCCCACCACGTGAACCGGCGGTGGCCGAGCACCCGCACGCCCGGTGCGGCCATCACGAGCCGCTCCACGTCCGGCCCCTTCCTCCGCGCCGCGGCGACGACGTGGCTCTGCTCGTCGACCACCCGGCCAGCTTGAGCACCCGGGTGCCGTCGAGGCTGACGTGGGAGGTCGCGGCGGTGAGGCCGGTCTGCTCGGTGCCCACGGGCGGCAGCTCGAGCATCGACGTGACCCACCCGGTCGTACGGTCGCGGTTCTCGGTCGCGATGTCCACGAGGACGACACAGCCCGGACCGTCCGGGCGGGTCCCGCTCCGGCTGCCCGGCGCCTGACCCAGCACCCGGTACGGCACGACGCCCGCCCGCTCGATCCCCGGGACCGCGGCGTCTCCACCGCGGCCGCCCACGCCCGCTTCCCGGTACCGGCGAAGGCGTGCGTTCGTCGCGCCACCGGGACACGTGCACGACGCTCGTGCCGTCCGTCCCTCACCAGCGTGGTCGTCGACAGCAGCCCGTCGCGCCTCCTCCCACGCCGCGCCGGCCGCCGCGACCGCGGCCCGCTGCCGGTCCGGCGAGCCGACCGTCCACGACCGGACGACCAGCCCGGTGCCGGGCGCGGCCGCGTCGCGGAGCGCCCGGGTTCTCGTCACGCCGTCCCCTCCCACGACTCCACCGTCGGTGCCCGCCGAGGACGGGCGGAGATCGCGCCTTGCATCCGGTACCGCGGTACGGGCTTAGCGTCGGTGGCGGACCTGATCGGCGTTCTCGGAGGTGGGTGCGATGGCCGGCGGGGTGGACGGGCCCGCGCGGAGCGGGGCGGCGTGGGCGCCGGTGGACGCCTGCAGCCTGCCGACCGCGGAGCGGCCGCTGCGCGAGGCCGAGTTCGATGCGCTGTTCGCCACGGCGCTGCGCGGGGTGCGCCGGCAGGCGCCGACGTGGCTGCGGGTCGACCTCGCCGCGGGGGAGGGGACGGAGGCCGCGGTGCGCGACCTGATCTCCCGCGAGTCGTCGTGCTGCTCCTTCTTCGACTTCCAGCTCACCTCGGCGGGGGATCGCCTGGTGCTGGACGTGCGGGTGCCGCCCGCGCGCGTGGACGTGCTCGACGGCCTCGCCCGCCGCGCGGCCGGTTCGAGCGCCTGACCCGGTGCCGCTCGAACCGCTGCGCGACGGCGGCGACGCCGTTGTCGCGTTCCGCGCGAGCGGCGTCCTCACGCGGGACGACTACCGCGAGGTCCTCGTCCCAAGGCTGGAGGCGGCGCTCGCGGCCGGCGGGCGTCTGCGCGTGCTCGTCCTCGTGGACGAGGCGTTCCGCGGCTGGGACCTGCGCGCCGCCTGGGCCAACACGTGCCTGGACCTGCGCCACCGCCGGGACTTCGACAAGGTGGCGATCGTCGGTGCGCCCGCGTGGGAACGGTGGTGCGCCAGGGCGGCGGGCCTGGTCATCGCCGGTCGGCTCCGGACGTTCGACCGCGACCGGCTGCACGAGGCCTGGACCTGGGTGCGCGGGTAGGCCGAGACGCGAAACGGCCCCCAGGACCGCGTCCTGGGGGCCGTCGTCGCTACGCCGGGATCAGGCGTGGACGTGCTTGACGTCGTAGCGGTCGGCCATCATGACCTTGTCCCACGCCGCCACGAAGTCGCGCACGAACTTCTCCTGGGCGTCGTCGCTCGCGTAGACCTCCGCGAGCGCCCGCAGCTCGGAGTTCGACCCGAACACCAGGTCGACGCGGCTCGCGGTCCACTTGACCTCGCCCGTGGCGTCGTCGCGGCCCTCGAAGGTCTCCTGGTCCTCCGACGTCGGCTTCCACGTGGTGCCCATCTCGAGCAGGTTCACGAAGAAGTCGTTCGTCAGGGTCTCCGGGCGCGAGGTGAACACGCCCATCGGCGACTGCTGGTAGTTCGCGCCCAGCACCCGCAGCCCGCCGACCAGGACGGTCATCTCCGGGGCGGTGAGGCCCAGCAGGTTCGCCCTGTCGATCAGCAGGTACTCCGAGGGCAGCCGGTTGCCCTTGCCGCGGTAGTTGCGGAACCCGTCGGCCTTCGGCTCGAGCGGGGCGAAGGACTCCACGTCGGTCTGGTCCTGGGTGGCGTCCGTGCGGCCCGGGGTGAACGGCACCTGGATCTCGTGGCCCGCGTTGCGCGCGGCCTGCTCCACGGCGGCGCAGCCCCCGAGGACGATCAGGTCGGCGAGCGAGACCTTCTTGCCCCCGGTCTGGGAGCTGTTGAACGACTCCTGGATGCCCTCGAGGGTGTTCAGGACGTGGTTCAGGGTCTCCGGCTCGTTGACCTCCCAGCCGCGCTGCGGCTGCAGCCGGATGCGGGCCCCGTTCGCGCCGCCTCGCTTGTCGCTGGAGCGGAACGTGGACGCCGACGCCCACGCGACCGACACCAGCTGCGAGATCGACAGCCCGGAGGAGAGGATCCGCTGCTTGAGGGCGGAGATGTCCTCGGCGTCGATCAGCTCGTGGTCGACCTCCGGCACCGGGTCCTGCCAGATCAGCGTCTCCTGCGGCACCAGCGGGCCGAGGTAGCGCTGCTTCGGGCCCATGTCGCGGTGGGTCAGCTTGAACCACGCGCGGGCGAACGCGTCGGCGAACTCGTCGGGGTTCTCGTAGAACCGGCGCGCGATCGGCTCGTAGATCGGGTCGAACCGCAGCGCCAGGTCGGTGGTCAGCATGCCGGGCGCGCGGTTGAGCTCACCGGTCTCCGGGTCCGGCACGGTGTTCGCGGCGGCGCCGTTCTTCGGCCGCCACTGGTGCGCCCCCGCCGGGCTCTTGGTGAGCTCCCACTCGTACTGGAACAGGTTGTGGAAGTACCAGTTGCTCCACTTGGTCGGGGTCGGGGTCCAGGTGACCTCGAGGCCGCTGGTGATGGTGTCGCGGCCCTTGCCCTTGCCGAAGCTGTTCTTCCAGCCGAGGCCCTGCTCCTCGATCGGGGCGCCCTCGGGCTCCGGCCCGACGTACTCGTCGGGGTTGGCCGCGCCGTGGGTCTTGCCGAACGTGTGGCCACCGGCGATGAGGGCGACGGTCTCCTCGTCGTTCATCGCCATCCGGCGGAAGGTCTCGCGGATGTCGCGGGCGGCGGCGAGCGGGTCGGGGTTGCCGTTCGGGCCCTCCGGGTTGACGTAGATCAGGCCCATCTGGACCGCGGCGAGCGGGGTCTCCAGCTCGCGGTCACCGGTGTAGCGCTCGTCGCCCAGCCAGGTGCGCTCCGGGCCCCAGTAGACGTCCTCGTCCGGCTCCCAGACGTCTTTGCGACCGCCGGCGAAGCCGAAGGTCTTGAAGCCCATGATCTCGAGGGCGCGGTTGCCCGCGAAGATCATCAGGTCGGCCCACGAGATCTTGCGGCCGTACTTCTTCTTCACCGGCCACAGCAGGCGGCGGGCCTTGTCGAGGTTGGCGTTGTCCGGCCAGCTGTTCAGCGGCGCGAACCGCTGCATGCCCGCGCCGGCCCCACCACGGCCGTCGTCGATCCGGTAGGTGCCGGCGCTGTGCCACGCCATGCGGATGATGAGCGGGCCGTAGTGGCCGAAGTCGGCCGGCCACCAGTCCTGCGGGGTCGTGAGCACCTCGTCGACGTCACGCGCGAGAGCGTCCAGGTCCAGCGACAGGAACTCCGCGGCGTAGTCGAAGTCCGGGTCCATCGGGTTGGACGCCGGGGCGTGCTTGCGCAGGATCTTGAGGTTGAGCTGGTTGGGCCACCAGTCGCGGTTGCTCGCACCCTCCGTGGGGTGGTTGCGGCGGCCGGCCGAGACGGGGCAGCCGCCCGCGCTCTCCTCGTTGACCTCGCTGATCACAGCATCCTGGCTGTCAGACACGGGAATCCTTCCGGGTGTCGGTGGTTGCGGTGGTGGTGGAGCAGGAGGGGCACAGGCCCCGGTAGACGACCTCGGCCTCGTCGATCACGAAACCGTGGTCGTCCGAAGGGGTCAGGCAGGGTGCGGACCCGACCGCGCAGTCGACGTCGGCGATCGCGCCGCACGCCCGGCAGACGATGTGGTGGTGGTTGTCACCGACCCGCGCCTCGTAGCGAGCCACCGAGCCGGGCGGCTCGATGCAGCGCACCAGCCCCGCCACGGTGAGCGCGCGCAGGATGTCGTAGACCGCCTGGTGGGACACCTCGCCGAGGTCCTCGCGGACGGCTGAGATGATCGCGCTCGTGTCGGCGTGGGGGTGGTGGTGCACCGCGGACAGCACCGCCACGCGGGGGCGGGTCACACGCAGCGAGGCCCCCCGCAGCATGTGCTCGAACTCGGCGGTCGTCGGCACGCGGACGAGTGTGGCCCGCTTTCTGGAACGAGTCAAGAAAAGGCTGCACGGTGCTTTCTGACCAGCAGCTATCCTGGGGCCCGGCGTGTCGTCCGATGTCGAGGAGCCCCGCGATCCCCTGTCACAGCCAGTGCGCGTCACGCTGATCGGGCCGGCCTTCCCGTGGCGGGGCGGCATCCCGCTGCTCACCAACGAGCTGGCGCACCGCCTCGCCGCGCGCGGTCACGCGGTGCGCGTGCGGACCTGGACCCACCAGGGCCCGGCCCGGCTCCTGCCGGCGCAGCTGCACCCGCTCGCCACGCCGGAGGCCGAGGTGTACCCGACGCTGCGCGAGCCGCTGTCCTGGCGCAACCCGCTCACCTGGGCGCGCACGGGGCGGGTGGCCGCGGCGGAGTCGGACGTCGTCGTGCTCGTCTACTACGTGCCGTTCCAGGCCCCGGCGCTGGCCGCGATCGCCCGCGCCGCCCGCCGGACCGCGCGGGTCGTCGTGATCTGCGCCAACGCCGTGCCCCACGAGCGGCTGCCGGGCGACCGGCTGCTCATGTCGTGGCTCATGCGCTCCGCGGACGCGGTGCTGGTGCACACCGGGGCCGAGCGGGAGGCGCTGCGGCGGCTCACCGACCGGCCGGCCGCGGTCGCCGCGCTCCCGCCGCACCTGCCGGCGACGCCCCGCTGCCCGGCGGCGGCCGACGCCCCGCCGCGGCGGCGCCTGCTGTTCTTCGGCAAGGTCCGCCCGTACAAGGGGGTCGACGTCCTGCTCAGGGCGCTCACCCTGCTGCCCGGCGTCGAGCTCGCGATCGTCGGCGAGTTCTACACCGACCGCGCCGAGCTGGACGCGCTCGTCGCCGAGCTGGGGCTCGCCGACCGGGTGCACGTGACCCCCGACTACCTGCCCGCGGAGCGGATCCCGCAGCTGTTCGCCGGCTTCGACGCGCTCGTGCTCCCGTACCGCACCGCGACCGCGTCGCAGCTCGTCGCGCTGGCCCACCACCACGGGCTGCCGGTGGTGGCCACGCGCGTGGGGAACTTCCCCGAGACCGTCCGGGACGGCGTCGACGGCCTGCTCTGCGCCCCCGGCGACGTGGTCGACCTGGCGCGGGCGCTCCGGTCGCTCTACGAGCCGGGACGGCTCGCGGCGCTGCGCGCCGGGGTGCGCCCGCCCGACTCCGAACCCGCCTGGAACGCCTACATCGCGGCGCTGTGGAACCTGGCCGGGCTGGACGGCGAGCGCGCCCCGTCCCCGAGCGGGACCACCGGGTAGCGTGACGGCATGGGTGACGGCCTGAACACGCGACCCCGCCTCACCTGAACCGCGGTGCGCGCGCCGACCGGTGCGGCCGACCCCCTCGAGCTGGTGGCGGAGCGGCTGCAGTGCCCGATCTGCGGCGGACCGCTGCGGCGGGACGAGCGCCGGCTGCTGTGCGGTACCGGGCACGCGTTCGACATCGCCCGCCAGGGCTACGCGAACCTGATCGGCGGGCGTCGCCGCCACCGGGGCGACGACGCCCGCATGGTCGCCGCCCGGGAACGCTTCCTCGGTGCCGGGCACTACCGGCCGGTGAGCGCCGCGCTCGCCGAGCTGGCGGCCGGGCACGCCCCGGCGGGCGACGGGATCGTCGTCGACCTCGCCGGCGGCACCGGCCACCACCTGTCGATCGTCCTCGATGCCTGCCCGGACCGCCACGGGCTGTGCCTCGACGCCTCGACGGCCGCGCTGCGCCGCGCCGCGCGGGCCCATCCGCGGGCCGCCGCGATCGGGGCCGACGTGTGGGCGCCGCTGCCGGTGCGCAGCGGGGCGGCGGGCGTGGTGCTCAGCGTGTTCGGGCCGCGCGGCGTCGCGGAGATCGAACGCATCCTGTGCCCGGGCGGGATCGTCGTCGTGGCCGCGCCGCTGCCCGGCCACCTCGCCGAGCTCGGCAGGCTCGTCGGCGGCATCGGGATCGACCCGCGCAAGCCGGAGCGGCTCGCCGCCTCGTTCCGCCGCTTCGACCGCGTCGCGCTGCGCCGGGTCGACCTGCGCGTCGCGCTGGGCCACGACGACGTCCACGCCGTCATGGCCATGGGGCCGAGCGCCCGCCACCTCACCGACGACGAGCTCGCCCGGGCGATCGCCCGCCTGCCCGACCCGGTCGAGGTGACCGTGGCCGTCGAGGTCTCGGTGCACCGCTCGCGGTGCGCCGACGGTCAGGGCCGGAGCACGAAGACCCCCCACCCGAGGTAACGGCGCTGGTGAGCCAGGTGGGCGCGGCGGGACTCGTCCCGGAACGCGCGCACCTGCTCGGCGGCCGGGTCGCCCGGGTGCTCGTCGAGCCAGCGCCGCAGCGCCCACCACTGCGCGGCGACGTAGCGGTCCCAGCCGTGCTCGTCGGTGAGCACCATCTCGACGAGGTCGGCACCCGCGTCCTCGAACCGGTCCAGCAGGCCGGGCAGGTCGGTGAACGGGTCCGGCTCGCCGAAGGCGGCGCGGGCCTGCGCGGTCGGCGGCTCCCGCCAGAACGGCTCGCCGACCAGCACGAGCCCGGTGGGCCGGACCGCGGCGCGCAGCAGCTCGATGGTGCCGCCGACGCCACCGCCGATCCAGGTGGCCCCGATGCAGGCGGCGATGTCGAAGCCGCCCGGTTCCGGGCGGTAGGCGGCCGCGTCGCCCTGCACGAAGGCGACCCGGTCGGCCACGCCGAGCTCGGCGGCCCGCGCCCGGGCGGCGGCGGTGAAGACGGGGCTGAGGTCCACCCCGACCCCGGTCGAGCCGAGCTCCTGCGCCCAGCGGCACAGCAGCTCGCCCTTCCCGCACGCGAGGTCGAGCACGCGGGTGCCGGGCCCGACGCGCGCGACCGCGGCGAGCTCCATCAGGTGGGCGTCGGTGAACGGGTTGAGGATCCGGTGGTCGGCCTCGGCGATCTCGTGCAGTTCGAGGACGGAGAGCACGGGCGAGACGGTGTCGGAGGCGATCGGTGAGCGGCAAACGGTTAACGGGAGGATGGGGAACGTGAGCCGCCCCCCGATCCAGGACGTCCCGGTCGCGCAGCACCCGATCCGGCTCGGCCAGTTCCTGAAGCTGGCCGGGCTCGCCGAGGACGGCGGGCACGCGCGCGAGCTCCTCGACGCCGGGCAGGTGCAGGTCAACGGCCGCCCGGAGGCCCGCAGGGGTGCGCAGCTGCGGCCGGGGGACGTCGTCGCCGTCGGCGACCTGCGGGCCCGGGTCGCTCAGCCGTCCAACGCCGCGAGCACCTGATCCTCGATCAGCGGCGCGATGGTCGTGGCGTACGAGGCCGTGAGGTGGTTGTCGTCGAGGTAGACCAGCACGTTGCCGATCACGGCGGGGCAGCGCTCCTCGTCGCAGATCTGGTCGGCGAGGTCGATGAAGGTCACGTTCGGCGGCACGTCCAGCAGCGCGTAGGGCGGCTCGTCGGCGTAGACCTCCGCCCGGTCCACCCCGCACGGGTCGCCCTCCCGGCCCTCCTGGCGGACGCAGTCGGGCACGTCGTAGGCGAACCGCGGGTTGTCGCGGAACGCCAGCACCGGGATGTCGAGGTCGGCGAGGTGGCGCCACTGCTCGACGAAGCCGGGCGGCGTCTGCTCGGTCAGGCCGCTGCGCACGTCCCGCGACGCGAGCGTGACGACGGCGTCGGGGCGCTGCTCGGCGATCTCGGCGGCGACCGCGGCGTTCCAGGCCGTGCACTCGGCGTCCTCCGGGTCCACCTCGGACACCGTCGAGAACGGGCACGCCCCGCGTAGGGCCGCGATGAGCTGCCAGTTGTGCTGCCGCGCTATGGGGCTGAGCGCGGCCATGAACTGCTCCAGGTGCGAGTCGCCGACCACCATGATCCGCTTGTCGGGCGGCTCGGCCACCGGCTCGGCGCAGATGTCGGAGGCGACCTCCTCCAGCGGCGTGCAGTCCCAGTCCTGCACGAAGACCCAGTCCTCGTAGACCGACACCGCGGCCGGCAGCGGCGGGGCGGGCTCGGGCTCGCCGTGCACGAGCGCCGCCGCGCCGGGGTACTGCGCACTGCCGAGCTGGTCGGCGGGGATCTCGCGCTGGGTGGCGACGAACTGCCACGCGGCGCAGGCGAGCAGCACGGCCGCGATCGCGGCGGCCGCGTACCGGTACGCGTCGCCGTTGCTGAAGGGCGCGCGGCGCACCGGGACCTCGACGTACTTGGCGGTGACCGCCGCGAGCGCGAACGACAGCGCGATGATGCCGAGCGCGCCCAGCGGCCCGATCTGGTCCCGGTCGCGGGCGACCATGTAGAGGATCAGCACCGGCCAGTGCCAGAGGTAGAGCGGGTAGCTGATCGCCCCGACGTACTGCACGGGGCGCAGCAGGAGCAGCCGGTGGGCGCCGAACCGGGAGCGGGTGACGCCGCCGGCGAGCACCAGCGCGCCGGCCAGCGTCGGCCACAGCGCCGCGTAGCCGGGGAAGGTCGAGGCCCCGTCCAGCACGAAGCCGCAGGCGACCAGGCCGAGGACCCCGACCCAGCCGAACGCGATGCGCTCGCCGCGCGTCCACGGGACGCGGTCGACCCACAGCGCGAGCAGCCCGCCGAGC
This sequence comes from Pseudonocardia sp., assembly GCF_035305885.1. GTDB lineage: Bacteria > Actinomycetota > Actinomycetes > Mycobacteriales > Pseudonocardiaceae > Pseudonocardia. Next base: position 74,263 of record NZ_DATGOP010000145.1, on the reverse strand, counting down.
GCGAACTCCCACAGGCGCGTGAGCGAGTGGAAGTAGGCCAGGGGCTGGTCGGTGACCGTGAGCGCGATCGAGTAGGAGAACGACGCGGCGAAGACGCCGAGCAGGGTCGCCGTGAGGTAGGCGTGCGCGCGGTGCGGGGCGCCGCGGGCCATGAGCGCGAGGACCGCGACGGCGAGCGGGAACGCCACGAAGAACTGCACCTGGATCGACAGCGACCAGAAGTGCTGTACCACGCTGGTGGTGTTGTTGCGGGCCGCGTAGTCCACGGCGTCCGCGGCGAGCTGCCAGTTCTCCAGGAACAGCGCGCTGGCCGCGATCTCGCGCACCGTCTGGGTCCACCGGGCCTCGGGCAGCAGCAGCGCCCCCGCGGCGACCGTGGCGAGCAGCACGACCGTGGCCGACGGCACCAGCCTGCGGGCCATCCGGCTCCAGCGGGCGCGCAGGTCGAGCGAGCCGCGCTCCACCGCGCGGGCCAGCTGCCCGGTGAGCAGGAACCCCGAGATCAGGAAGAAGACGTCGACCCCACCGGACACCCGCCCGTCCGAGACGTGGTGCACCACGACGAGGACGACCGCGAGGGCGCGCAGGCCCTCCAGCTCCGGGCGGAACCTCGCGGGTGGAGCGGAGACGCCGGGCCGCCCGGTGCCCGGCAGGTGCTCAGTAACCGACGTACTTCCCCGCGCTGTTGGTGCGGCCGCCCGCTTCGAGCGTCTTCATCCCGTACGTGTCGATCATGTACCGGATGCCCGCGGTGATGTTCGCGACCGGATCGGTGATCGGGCGGTCCTTGAGGTCGGGGTGCACGTAACGCTTGTACGTCGAGGGGATGGTCTGCATCAACCCCTGCGAGGGAGTTCCTCGGCGGGCGTTGGCGTCCCAGTTGTTGACCGCGCGCGGGTTGCCGCCCGACTCCTTCATCACGATGTTCTTGACGGCGGGGGCGAGCTTCTGCGGCAGTTCCAGGATCTGCAGGGCCTCGGCGATCCAGCCGTCGAGCCCGCCGCGCGCGATGAGGGCCGCGATCCGCTCCCGTTCGGCCTGCTCACGGGCCTGCTCGGCGTGGATGCGGGCCAGCTCGGCGGCCTGCACCACCCGGGCCACGTGGTCCTCGACCGACTCGGCCTCCGCGGCGAGCTCCACCGGGACCATCGAGACGGCCGGGGCGGCCGCCTCGAGCGCCGTGCTGTTGGAGGCGAGCGCCGCGTCGAAGGGGCCGTCGGCGGACGCGGAGGTGGCCGTGCCGTCCTCGAGCGCGGGGACGATCGCGGTGAACGCGCCGGTGGCGACCGCCCCGACCGCCGCCGTGGTGGCGACCACGGTGGTGCCCAGCGACGGCCCCGCAGGAGCGGGCCGGTGGGCTGCGCGGTGGCGTCCGGTGCCGGGTTCTCTGGCGATTCGGGGCGCACGAGCACCACGGGGGGAGCGGTGTCCTGCCACGTAACAGCCCTTTCAGCGCTGGGGAGCAACCCGCTCACGCGCTGCCGGTCGGGGGTCCGGGGACCGGGTGGGGAGTCCGGTCCGTTTGCTCGCACGTGATCGGATCGTGACGCTGGGCGAAAGGGTATGGGGGTCCTACCCCTCCGACAAGGGCAGGCGCTGCTGTTCACCGCAGCTCAGGTGCCGTTCGCCGGGTTCGAGGCAACCTCCTCGCCGACGTCCGGACGCGCGGTGAACGGTCACCCGGTGCGACGAGCGGGGTGGGCCGGGAGCAGGAGGCAGGAGTCGCCGAACTCGTGCCACCGGTACCGGTGCTCGACCGCCGCGGCGTACGCCCTGCTCACGAGCCGGGCACCGGCGACCGCTTCGAGCAGCAGCAGGTGGGGGGCGTCCGGTTCGTTCCAGCCGGTGACGAGGCCGTCGACGACCCGGGCCGGGCGGTCCGGGCCGAGCACGAGGTGCGTCCAGCCCTCCCGCGCCGACACCCGCCCGTCCGCGTCCGCCGCCGTCTCGAGCGCCCGCGTCGTGGTGGTGCCGACGGCGACGACCCGGCCGCCGGCCGCGCGCGTGGCGTTCACGGCGTCCGCGGTCTCCGCCGGGACGCGGTAGCGCTCCGGCAGCGGTGCCTCCCCGGCCTCGAGCGAGGACACCCCGGTGTGCAGCACGACCCGGGCGACGCGGACGCCGCGGGCGTGCAGGCGGTCCAGCACGGCCGGGGTGAACGGGCGCCCCGCGCCGGGCATCTCGGCGCTGCCGAACTCGGCCTCCGCCCGTGCGAACAGGGTGCGGTAGGCCGAGAGCGGCCACCGCCCGCGCACGTGGCCGTAGCGGATCGGCCGCCCGACCTCGGCCAGCCACGCCCGCAGCCCGCCCGCCACCGGGATGCGGGCCCGCCACAGCCTGCTGCCGGTGGCGCGCCGGGGGTCGGGGTGGCCGGTGACGAGCGTCGCCACGACCCCGCGCGGCAGCGTGACGTCCTCGCCCGCGATGCCGTCGCTCACCCGCTTCCCGTCCGGCGTCCGCAGCTCGACCACGTGCAGGTGGTCGGGGGCGGGGCCGGAGACGTGCAGCGTGACGGGTCTGCCGTCGGCGCGGTGCCCGTCGACGGCGGCGGGTTCGGTGTCGGAGGTGTTGACGACGACCAGGTCGCCGCGGCGCAGCGCCGCGGGCAGGGCGCGGAACGTCGTGTGGCGCAGCGGGCTGCGCTCGCGGGCGACGAGCAGGCGCACCTCGTCGCGGGCGAGCCCGCGCGCCTCGGGCGGTTCCGCGGCCGGCAGCTCGGGGGGTACGGCGAACGCGGTGCCCGGAGCGGTCACCGCAGGCCCCCGGCCGGGGCCGCGAGGTCGGCGGCCCGGTAGCGGCCGCTGGGCGGCCGTTCGTCGAGCAGCCGCAGGAAGGCGGGCACCACGGTCTGCGGTTCCGGCCGGTCGGAGATGTCCTCGCCGGGGAAGGCGCGCTGGTGCATCGCCGTGCGCATGTCGCCCGGGTCGAAGGCGTGCACCCGCAGGTCGGGTTCCTCGGCCGCGAGCACGGCGGCGAGGTGGTCGAGCGCGGCTTTCGCCGCGCCGTACCCGCCCCAGCCCGGATACGCCTCCACCGCCGCGTCGGAGCTGAGCGTGACGACCGTCCCGGCGCCGGAGGTGCGCAGCAGCGGGAGCGCGAGCTGGGTGAGCGCGAGCGGGGCGAGCACGGTGGTCTCCAGGACCCCGCGGAGGGCCTCGAGCGGGTAGCGCTCCAGCCTGGGCAGCGGCGACGGGCCGAGCTCGCCCGCGTTGTGCACGAGGAGGTCGAGCCGCCCGCCTGCGGTGGCCACGAGCCGCTCCCGGAACGCCGGGTCGGTGACATCGCCCGCGAGCGCGACGACGCCGGGCAGCGCGGCGGTGGCCGCCCGCAGGCGGTCGCCGTTGCGGGCGCACGCGACCACGGTGGTGCCGCGGGCGGCGAGCGCGGCGGTGAGGGCGAGGCCGAAGCCCTGGCCCGCCCCGGTCACGATGGCGGTGGAGGAGGTCATACCGGTACCGTGCGACCTGAAGTCAAGTTCAGGTCAAGGAGGAACGGCCGGGTGGAGACGACGGACCTGCTCACCATCGGGGAGGTGGCGCGCCGCAGCGGCTTCCCGCAGTCCGCCCTGAGGTTCTACGAGCGCGAGGGGCTGCTGCGCACGACGCGCACCTCCGGCGGGCAGCGCCGTTACGAGCGTTCGGTGCTGCGGCGGCTGGCGTTCATCCGGGCCGCCCGCACGATCGGGGTGGGGCTGGAGGAGGTGCGCGAGGCCCTGGACGAGCTGCCGGAGGGGCGCACCCCGACGAAGGCCGACTGGTCGCGGCTGTCGAAGAAGTGGCGGGGGCGCCTCGACGAGCAGATCCAGGCGCTCGTCGCGCTCCGCGACGGCCTGGACTCGTGCATCGGGTGCGGCTGCCTGTCGCTGAAGCGCTGCCGGCTCTACAACCCGGACGACCGGGTGGGGGAGCTGGGCCCCGGCGCGCGGCTGCTGCCGCCGCTGCTGCGCCGCACCCCCGCGGAGGGCGTCTAGCGCCGTTCCAGCCCCCGTTGCAGCCCCCGTTCCGGCATGGCCACCTTCACGCCACGACGCTGCGCGAAGGTGGCCATGCGGAAGTCCGGGACGGCTACGAGGAGAGCAGCCGCGGTCGGGCCGACCAGCGCGCGGGCAGGGTCTGGTCCACCCAGGCGTGCAGCTGCTCGACCGGCGGCCGGGTGCTGATCGCCGCCTGCTCGTGCTCGGCGAGGAAGGCCGTGGTGCGCTCCTCCCAGCCGACGCCGAGGCAGGGCACGCCCATCGAGACGGCGAAGACGAGCGCGTGGATGCGCAGCCCGAACAGCGCGTCGGCCTCGCCGACGATCGCCTTGGCGAGGCTGGGCTCCAGCTGCGGGCCGAGCACGGGGAGCTTGCGCCCGAGCCGGTCGCCCAGCTCGTTGACCAGCACCTCGTCGCGGCGGGCGAGGCCGAGGCCGTAGTCGGCGTGCGTGCTGATCGCAAGGCCGGCGACCGCGCCGCCACGCTCGATCCAGCGGCGGGCGAGCGTCTCGGCCGCGTCCTGGAGCGCGTCGACGAGGATCGGGTTGGGCAGGGCCTTCGGCGCCACGAGCAGCAGCGGCACCGCGGGGTCCACGCCCGCGGACGAGAGCGCGCGCCGCGCCTCCGCGGGCGGGGCGGGCTTGAGGCCCATCGCGAGGTCGCCGACGACCGGAGCGATGATCTTGTCGCCCAGCACGGCGGCCGAGACCTCGTCGCGGACGCTGATCCGCCCGGGCTTGCGCACCGAGCGGCGCAGCAGGTCGAGCACCCGGTCGGGGGTGCCGGGGTAGACGCCGATCGCCAGGTAGGTGATGTCGCGGCCACGCGCCGTGGCCGCCCACACGATCGCGGGAAGGATCTTGACCAGCGAGGAGGAGCCGGAGCCGAAAAGGCCTCCGCCCACGACCGCGATCCCGTCGCACCACTTCAGCGACTTGATGAAGGAGATGCCCTCCATCGGCACGGCGGGGACGCGGTGCAGGGCCTCGACCATCCGCGGGTTGCGCGACACCACGCGGACGTCGGTGTCCGGGGGCAGCTCCTGCAGGGTGCGGGCGAGCATGGCCTCGTCGCCCGTGTTGCCGTTGCCGAAGTTCCCGATGATGAGCACGCGGGTGGCGCGCGGCGTGGCCGCCTTGGCGTTCTCCTCGGCGGCGTGCCGCCTGCCGAGATCGGCGAGCTGCTGGCGGATCAGGTTGGCGCGGGGGTCCGTCATCGATTCCCTCGGGTCCGTGGCGGCGACTCTGTGTGACCTACGACGGTCACTCATTCGCCGCAGCCTACGGTGTGGCCGAAAGCACCCGTTCAGCACGTTCGGCATGCGGTGCCCGCCGCCCACCTCCATGATCGCTTCGCGGGGCCCGGACCTGCGCCGACCGCTCGAATCGGCACCCGCCGCGGCGGCCGCCCGCCGGCACGTGCGCGCCACACGATCGGGTGACGTCCGCGATCAACGGGAGACCGCGCGGAGGTAGGCGTCCGCGAGCGCTTCGGTGATCTCGTCGACGGACGGTAGCCCCTCGCGCTGCGTCGCCTCCAGGGTCGGGCGCAGCAGCACGTGCGTGGCGATCGGACCGAGCAACAGGTGGACGAGCACGGGCAACGGCAACGGCTGCAGCCGCCCCGCGGCGATGTGCGGCGACAGCAGGGCCCGCAGGCTCTCGGTGAGGCGTGGGACCATCGCCTCCAGCACCGCGTGGCCCGGCCCGCTCGGCCTGCCGCAGGCGTCGGCGAAGATCGCGGGCAGCACCCGCGGCTCCCGCCAGAACGCGGTGACGATCGCCCGGTGCACCCCGCGCACGAGCGCGCAGAGCTCCTCGGGCGGGTCGGCGGCGAGCGCCTCCAGATCGGGCAGCGGGCCGTACCGGTCGAACACCGCGGCGAGCAGGCCGTCGCGCCCGTCGAACAGGCCGTGCAGGGTGGGCAGGGCGCAGTCGGCCGCCGCGGCGACGGCGTCGAGGGTGGTGGCGCCGAGCCCCTTCTCCGCGATCAGCGACGCGGCCGCCGCGATCGCCCGTTCCCGGGCGGGCGGGCGGCCACCGGGGTCGACGCCGGCGCGGCGCACGGCGTCGTCCAGCGGACCCCGCGTGCCACCGAGGCGGCGCAGCAGCGTGCTGCGGGACATGCTCGCCGCGGCGGCGATCTCCGCGAGCGGCACGTCGGCGACGTCGCGGCCGCGGGCGCGGGCGACCGCGAGCGCCGCGGCCACCAGTCGCTGCTCCACCTGGAACACGATACGGGCGGGTGTCTGATCGGGTTCCGCGTGCGAGGGTGGTGGCGTGGCCCAACCCGTGGATCGCTGGCTCGCCCTGGAAGGTCTCGACAACATCCGCGACGTCGGCGGACTGCCGCTGGTGGGCGGGGGCACCACCCGGCGGGGGGAGCTCCTGCGCAGCGCGTCGCTGGAGTTCTGCACGACCTCGGACGTCAAGCACCTGGTCGAGGAGTTCGGGCTGCGGCTCGTGCTCGACCTGCGCACCGAGCGCGAGCGAGCGCGCTCGGCGAGCCCCGCCGCGTTCGCCGATGCGGGCGTCGAGACCGTGGCGCTGAGCCTCATCCCCGAGGAGGGGCGCACCCTCCCGGAGACCGAGGAGGACGTGGACCCGCTGATCCACATCTACCTCGGCTACCTGCGCGACCGCGCCGACAACGTCGTGGCGGCGGTGCGGCGGTTCGCCGCGGCGGGCCCGACGCTCGTGCACTGCGCGGCGGGCAAGGACCGCACCGGCGTGTTCGTGGCGCTGGTGCTGGACGCGGTCGGCGTCGAGCGCGACGCCGTGGTGGCCGACTACGCGCTCTCCGGGGAGCGGATGGAGGCGCTGTTCGCGCGGTGGACGGCGGCCGCGGGGCTGCCGATGCCCGACGACCTCACCCCGCACCTGCCGCGGGCCGAGGCGATGGCGGCCGTGCTCGACCACCTCGACGGCGAGCACGGCGGCGCCGCGGGCTGGCTGCGCGCCCACGGCCTCGAGGCGGACGCGTTCGCCCGGCTGCACGCCCGGCTCACCGGCCGGTAGCGCTCAGGGGAGCTCCTCGATCGCGACGGTCGTGTCGAGCTTCCGCAGCGACGCCGGGTCGCCGGTGACCGCGGGCCAGCCCCGGCGCCGCGCGCTCGCGGCCACCTGGCCGGCCACGAGGTCGTCGTGCCCGGAGGCTGCGAGCAGCATCCCGGACTCGTGGGCCGACGCCGGCCCGAGCTCGTCGATCACCGTGATGGGCAGGTCGAGCAGCACCTGCAGCGCCGGGTGGTGCTCGGGCTCGAGCATCGACCACGCGCGGCCGAGCGCGGCGCTCGGCACGGCGAGCACGATGTTCTCCTCGACGGCAGCCCACACCAGCGCCCGGACGTAGACCGGGCGCCCGGTGGCGAAAGCGGCGAGAGCGGTGGCGTCGAGGACTCGACCGCCGATCATGCGCGCATCAGACCGCAGCGGCCCGGCGCACCAGGCGGAGGGTCCGACGCGCCTCGGCCAGCTCGTCGGGCGGGGGCGGACCGCCGTACAGGTCGGCCAGGGCCGCGAGCGACCGGTCGCGCATCTGGCGTGCCGCCACGGCCTCGGCGATGTAGGAGGAGATGCTCCGCGCGGTCCCGCGCCGCACGGCGTTGCGGGCCTCGGCCACCATCTCGGCCGGCAGGCTCACCGTCACCCGCTCAGTGCGCATAGGGCGGAGAGTACCTGGCCACGCGGCGCATCCTTGTGCGCCGGGGCCGTAGCGGGCGCAGGTTACTCGCCGGTATGCCAAGGTTGTGGGCAGTTGGCGGGCGCGTGCGAGGAGGCCGCGATGGATCTGACGTACACCGCAGCGGAGGAGGAGTTCCGCCGCGAGCTGCGAGCCTGGTTGCAGGCCAACATCCCCGAGGAGTGGCGCCGTCCCGGTTTCTGGGAGTCGCTGGACCCCGACGAGAGCTTCCGGCTGCGGCGCGACTGGGAGCGCGACAAGGCGGCCGCGGGCTTCGCGGGGATCCAGTGGCCGGTCGAGTACGGCGGCCGCGGGGGCACGCCCGGCATGAAGGCGATCTACGACGAGGAGATGGTGCGGGCCGACGCGCCGCGCACCGCCAACGGGCTCGGGCTCACCTTCCTCGCGCCGACCGTCATGGCCATCGGCACCGACGCCCAGAAGAAGGAGATCATCGGGCCGATGCTGCGCAACGAGGTGATCTGGTGCCAGGGCTTCTCCGAGCCCGGCGCCGGCTCCGACCTCGCCGCGATCTCCACCCGCGGGGTCCGCGACGGCGACGAGTTCGTCGTCAACGGGCAGAAGGTGTGGACCACCAACGCCGTCCACGGCGACAAGATCTTCGCCCTCGTCCGCACGGAGCCGGGCTCGCAGCGCCACCGCGGCCTGTCGATGCTGCTCATCGACATGCACCAGCCCGGGGTGGAGGCCCGCCCGCTCAAGCAGATGAGCGGGGCGAGCGAGTTCGGCGAGGTGTTCTTCGACGACGCGCGGGTGCCGGTCACCGACTGCCTCGGCGGCATCGGCGAGGGCTGGCGCACGGCGATGCTGCTGCTGTCGTTCGAGCGCGGGGCGTCCGGGATCGCGCAGTACACCGAGTTCCGCCGCCACTACGACCGGATCGCGGACGTGGCGCGCCGGCTCGGCCGCGACCGCGACCCGGTGGTCCGCAGCAAGCTCGCCCGCGTGCTCACCGAGCTCGAGTGCCTGCGCCTGCACGCCATGCACGTGCTCACCCAGGTCGAGCAGGGCCGCGACCTCGGCTTCGAGGCGTCCATGACGAAGCTGCAGTGGTCGGAGACGTTCCAGGACCTCTGGGAGGTCTACGACGAGATCCTCGGCGAGGACGCCACCCTCGACTCGACCGACGGGCTGGACCTGCGGCCGCTGCACGCCCAGGCGATGTGGTCCCGTTCGGTCACCATCTGGGGCGGCTCGTCCCAGGTGCAGCGCAACGTCACCGCCGAGCGCGTGCTCGGCCTGCCGCGGTAGGAGGGGTCGTGTACTTCGCACTGACCGAGGACCAGCGCGAGTTCGACGCCGCGGTGCGCGGCTACCTCGCCGAGCGGTTCGACCTGGCCGCGGTGCGCGCGGTGTTCGAGGACACCGCGGGCGACGGGCACCCGGCCGCGCTGTGGAAGGCCGCGGGCGAGCAGGGCTGGCTCGCCGTGATGATCCCCGAGGAGCACGACGGCCTCGGCCTGGGGCTCGTCGAGGCCCAGGTGATCGCCAGGGCGCTCGGGGCGGGCGTGGTGCCGGGGCCGTGGCGCGGCACGGTGCTCGCCGCGGAGGCGGTCCGCCTCGCCGGCTCCGACGAGCAGAAGGCGGCCTGGCTGCCCCGGTTCGCCACCGGCGGGGCCGTGGGCGCGTTCACCCTGCGCGGCGGCGTCCCGGGCGGCCTGCCCGCCGTCGAGTACGGGGCCGTGGCCGACGCCGTGGTCGCGCGGTCGGACGGCGGCGGCCTGGCGCTCGTGACGGGCGCGACGGCCACGCCGCGGGGCTCCTACGACGGCACCACCCGGCTCGCCGACCTGGAAGCGGGCGCCGGGGAGGCGCTGCCGGGCGCGACCGCGGAGGTCGTCGACGAGCTGGCCGCGCGGGCCACCGTGCTCGTCGCGGCCGACCTGGTCGGCGTCGCACGCGAGGCGCTCACCCGCACCGTCGCCTACGACACGGAGCGCGAGCAGTTCGGGGTGCCGGTCGGCTCGTTCCAGGCGATCAAGCACGCGCTGGCCGACCTGCACGTGGGCGTCACGATGGCCGAGCACGCGGCCCTCTACGCCGCCCACGCCGTGGACGCGCGGCTGCCGGACGCTCCGCTCGCGGTCAGCGTGGCGAAGGCGAAGGCGAGCGACGTGGCGCTGCAGGCCACCGGCGCGATGATCCAGTACCACGGCGGCATCGGCTACACCTGGGAGCACGACGCGCACTTCTTCTACAAGCGCGCGAAGCGGCTCGCGGGCCAGTGGGGCGACGCCGAGGCGCACCGGGCGCGGATCGCCGACCTGACGCTCCCGGCGTAGCCGGGGCCCACCAGCGGCCGGGCGGTAGCCTCCCGCGCCGTGGACGCCGCTGCGATCGCCCGCCTGCTCGCCGAGCCGGAACGGCTGCGCGTGCTCGCGGCGCTCGTGCTGGGCTCGCGCACGCCTGCCGAGATCGGCGAGGCGACCGGGCTCGACGCGCGGGCGGTCGGGCGCGCCCTGCAGCGGCTGCAGGCCGCGGGCCTGGTCGACGACGACGGCGTGCGCGTCGAGCTGATCAAGCAGGCCGCGCGGGACGCCGCCCCCGCCCCCGAGGGCGCGGGCGACGTGGTCGGGCGGTTCATCACGGACGGGCGGCTGGTCGCCCTGCCGGCGCAGGAGTCCAAGCGCAGGTTGGTGCTGGAGCACGTGGCGCAGGCCTTCGAGCCGGGGCGCCGGTACCCGGAGCGGGAGGTGGACGCCGTGCTGCGGGCGTGGACCGAGGGCGGCGCCACCGACCACGCAGCCCTGCGCCGCTACCTCGTCGACCACCAGCTGCTCTCCCGCGAGGCCGGCGAGTACTGGCGTTCCGGCGGCTGGGTCGACGTGTGGGGCGACTGACCGCTCAGCTCGGGTCCGAGCCGCGCAGCGCGCCGAGCCACAGGCCCGCGGCGGCGAGCAGGGCGGTGGCCCCCGCCCACGTGGCGAGCCCGCCTCCGTCGAGGTAGGTCCACGCGAGCGCGGCGAGCGGGGCCGGGAGCGCGAGCGGGAGATCGGCGCGCAGCTGCCGCCGCAGCGGCGCGAGGCGGGTCGCCCGCGCGAGCGTGGCCGCGTCGGGGGCGGTCGGGTTGTCGGTGCGCCGCCCGCGCGGCTCGCGCGCCCGCACGGGCCCGGACGCGGGCAGCAGCCGCCCCTCGACGCCGACCGCGACGAGCCGGTCGCGCAGCGGGTCGCCGTGCACCCGCACGGTCGCGGGCGAGCGGAGGCCGACCAGCGCCGGGTCGAAGTGGACGGGGATCCAGCGCCGGGGCGTCGCCTCGGTCTCGAGGTAGCTGCGCGCGAGGAGCCCGGCCTGGACCCGCACCCGCCGCACGGCGACGGGGTGGGCGGGCCGGCGGGCCACCCACCACCGGCTCACGACCTGCCAGCAGGCGACCGCGATCACGAGCGCGGCGACCGTCGCGGCCAGGTAGAGGGCGCCGAGGGCGCCGTCGGCCGCCGCCAGCGGTGCCGCGCCGGGCACCAGCGGGTGGTCCGGGGCGGCGGGGTCGTAGGCCACCTCGGTGCGCGTGCCGACCGGGGGAGCCGGCCCGGCGAGCTCGACGGCGTCGGTGCGCTCGGGACCGTCCCCCGGCGTCCAGCGCACCTCCACCCGGCTCCCGTCGACCGCGGTGATCGTCCCCAGCGTTCGCCCGGTGAGCGGCGCCAGCTGCCGGTGCGCGGCCGCGAGCGCGCTGCCCGCGACGAGGCCCAGCACGGCGCACCCGGCGAGGACCAGCCCGGTCGTGAGCAGCCCGTACCGCAGCGCGCGGGTCACGTCGGGCCGGGCGGGCTCAGCCGACGAAGCCGACGTCGGCGTAGTCGACGTCGGCGAAGCCCTGGGCGCCGAAGTTGGCGAGCGTGGAGCGCACCGCGTAGGCGCCGGTGGACTGGTAGAGCGGCAGCTGCGGCACCTCCTCCCACAGCAGCTGGTCGATCTGCTGGCCCAGCTCGACCCGCCGGGCGTCGTCCAGCTCGCGGATCGCCTGGTCGTACAGCGCGTCGATCTCCGGCGTGCTGATCTTGCCGTAGTTCTGCTCGCCGGTGCTCGTGTAGATGTTGCGGGTCGACGTCACCGGGAACGCGGTGCCCGCCCAGCCGAACGTCACCATGTCGAAGTTGCCCGGCGTGACGTACTCGTCGAAGAAGTCGCTCGCCGCGGCCTGCACGACCTCGACGCCGATGCCTGCGGCGCCGAGCTGGTCGCGGATCAGCGCGACGATCCGCTCGGTGATCGGGTTGCCCGCGTCGGTCACCAGCCGCAGGGTGAGCGGGTTGCCGTCCTTCGTGCGGATCTGCCCCTCGCCGGGGGAGGCCCAGCCGAGCCGGTCGAGCTCCGCGGCCGCTGCCGCCGGGTCGTGGGCGACCACCTGCGAGTGGTCGACGTGGTTCTTCGAGCCCTGCACGTAGAGGTAGTTCCCCAGCGGGGTGATCTCCGGGACGATCTGGCCGACCATCGCGCGGGCGATGGCCTGGCGGTCGATGGACTGCGCGACGGCGCGGCGCAGCGCCGGGTCCGAGAGCGGGGCGCCGGGCGCGCCGCCGAACGTGATGTGGTTGTACCGCGGCTCGACGGCCTGGCGGATCTCCACGCCCGGGATGGTCTGCGCCCGCGTGAAGAGGTTGATGTCCGAGCCGATCGCGTACCAGTCGATCTCGCCGTTCGCGAGCGCGTCGGCCAACGCCGCCCGCTCGACGACCCGGAAGATGATGCGGTCCAGCTTCGCCGGCTCGCCCCACCACTTCTCGTTGCGCACGAGCGTGATCGTCTGGGCCGTGGTGTCGATGCCCTCGAGCCGGAACGGGCCCGCCGAGTTCGGCACGGCGTTGATCCAGCCCCGGTTGAACGTGTCGGGGTCGGTGTTGGTCGCGACCGGGTAGATCGGTGAGAACAGGCTCCGCCACTCGCTGAACACCCGGGCGAACGTGACGACCGCCTGCTTGTCGTCCACGCCGCGCTCCACCGAGGCGATGTCCTCGTACCCCGTGGTCGAGGAGACCTGGAAGGCCGGGTCGCTGCCGTTCATCACCTGCCACTGCGCCTGCAGGTCGCGCCACGTGATCGGCGTGCCGTCGTCCCAGGTGGCCTCGGGCCGGATCGTGTAGGTGACGGTCTGCGGCTCGGTGGAGGTCAGCTCGATCGAGGTGAAGTAGTCGGAGTCCACCTCGACCGTCGCGTCGGGCAGCGTGCGGTGGGAGAACGGCAGCAGCGCCGAGACGACCTCGCTGTTGACCTCGAGCGTGCCGTCGATGTGGTTGCGGTTGAAGTTGTCCGGCAGCTGGTCGAGGGGCCAGCGCAGGTCCCCGCCGTCGCGGACCTGGTCCCGCGGCACCGGGTTGATGTCGTTCTGACCCTGTTGCAGCTCGTCGGGCGCCACCACCGGGGCACCACCGCCCCCGCCCGCGCCGCCCCCGCAGGCGGTCAGGGCGAACGCGGTGACGAGCGCGAGGACGGTCGTCGACCGGATGCGCATGGGGGTCCCTCCTGTCGCGGCCTTCGGTCGGTGCAACGTCACAGCACGGCGTGCGGTGCGGCGAAGTGGCACGCGACCTCGTGGTCGTGGGTCTCGCGGGCGGTGCCGGGCGGCGGGCCCAACCCCGGGTCGTCGAGCTCGCACCGCCGCCGGTCGTCCGCGCCGAGCGCGGCGTAGCGGAAGCAGCGGGAGCGGAACCGGCAGCCGGACGGCGGCTCCGTCGGGCCGGGCAGGTCCCCGGTGAGCAGGATGCGCTCCCGGGAGCGCTCGACGGCGGGGTCCGGCACGGGTATCGCCGAGAGCAGCGCCTGCGTGTACGGGTGGCCGGGCGTGCGGAACACGGAGCGGACGTCGCCGATCTCCACGATCCGGCCCAGGTACATGACGGCCACCCGGTCGGCGACGTGGCGCACCACCGACAGGTCGTGGGCGACGAACAGGTAGGCGAGCCCCAGCCGCACCCGCAGGTCCTCGAGCAGGTTGATGATCCCCGCCTGGATGGAGACGTCGAGGGCCGACACCGGCTCGTCCAGCACCAGCAGCTTGGGCTCCAGCGCCAGCGCCCGCGCGATGCCGATCCGCTGGCGCTGCCCGCCGGAGAACTCCGCCGGGTAGCGGCTCGCGTGCTCCGGCCGCAGCCCGACCAGCTCGAGCAGCTGCGGGATCCGCCGCTGCACCTCCTCGCGGGGCACGCGGTGGGTGACCAGCGGCTCGGCGAGGATGTCGGCCACCGGCATCCGCGGGTCGAGCGAGGCGATCGGGTCCTGGAACACCACCTGGACGTCGCGGCGCAGCGCGGTGCGGTCCTTCCCGGTCAGCGTCGCGACGTCGCGGCCGAGCACCTCGACCGTCCCGCCCTGCGGCGGCTCGAGCGCGAGGATCTCCATCAGCGTCGTCGTCTTGCCGCAGCCCGACTCGCCGACGAGCCCGAGCGCCTCGCCCTCCCGGACGTCGAAGCCCACCCCGTCGACGGCGTGCACGGTGCCCACCCGGCGGCGGAACACGGCGCCCTTGGTGACGGGGAAGTGCTTGACCAGGCCGTCGACCCGCAGGACACAGGCGCGCTGCTCGCGCGGGGTCTCCGGGGGCCCGGGCACCGGCTCGGCGCCGTACACGTCGGCGGCGTCGCGGCGGCCGAGCTCGCCGCTGCGGTGGCACGCGGCGCGGTGGGAGCCGTGGTGCGGCCCGCCCGCGACCGGAGCGAGGTCGGGCTCCACCTCGCGGCAGAGGTCGACCGCGAGCGGGCAGCGCGGGGCGAACGGGCAGCCGGGCGGCAGGTCGGTGAGCGACGGCGGCTGCCCCTCGATCGGGACCAGCGGCCGCCGCTCGTCGGCGTCGAGCCGGGGGAGCGAGCCGAGCAGGCCGAGGGTGTAGGGCATCCGCGGGTGGGCGAACAGCTCGTCGACGGGCGCGGTCTCCACCGCGCGGCCCGCGTACACCACCATCACGCGGTCGGCGGTGCCCGCGACGACGCCGAGGTCGTGGGTGATGAGGACGATCGCCGCCCCGGTGGCCTCCTTCGCGGTCTTCAGCACCTCGAGCACCTGCGCCTGGACGGTGACGTCGAGGGCCGTGGTCGGCTCGTCGGCGATGATCAGGTCCGGGTCGTTGGCGATGGCCATCGCGATCATGACGCGCTGGCGCATGCCGCCGGAGAACTCGTGCGGGAACGACCGCGCCCTGGCGGCGGCGTTCGGGATCCCGACGAGGTCGAGCAGCTCCACCGCCCTGGCCCGGGCGGCGGCCGCCGACACGTCGCGCCGGTGGACGCGCAGCGCCTCTGCGATCTGGTCGCCGACCGGGTAGACCGGCGTGAGCGCCGACAGCGGGTCCTGGAAGACCATCGAGATCCGGCGGCCGCGGATGCGCGACAGCTCCGCATCCGGCTTGCCGAGCAGCTCGACGCCGCGGAACCGCACCGACCCGGTGACCCGTGCGTGACCGGGCAGGAGCCCCATCACCGCCAGCGAGGACACCGACTTCCCGGACCCCGACTCGCCGACGATGCCGAGCACCTCGCCGGGCGCGACGTCGAGGTCCAGCCCGCGGACGGCCTCGACCCGGCCCGCGTCGCCGGGGAAGGACACCGCGAGGTCCCGCACGGAGAGCACCGGCTCGTCCGCGGCCACGGGCCCGTCGCCGAACAGCGGCTCCGCGAGGCTCATCGCCGCCCCGCCCGCTGCCCGGAGCCGGCGTCGAGCGCGTCCCGCAGCCCGTCGCCGACCAGGTTCACCGACAGCACCGCCGTGATCAGGAAGCCCGCGGAGAACAGGAACAGCCACGGGTAGGTCAGCGCGGAGTCGGTGCCCGCCGCGATCAGCGAGCCGAGCGAGACGTCGGGCGGCTGCACCCCGAACCCGAAGAACGACAGCCCGGTCTCGGCGAGGATCGCCGACCCGACGGTGATCGTCGCGTCGATGATCAACAACGACGACATGTTGGGCACGATGTGCCGGAAGATGATCTTCCAGGGCGGCACGCCCATGAACCGCGCCGCCTTGACGAACTCCCGCTCCCGCAGGGAGAGCGTCATGCCGCGCACGATCCGGGCGGTGATCATCCAGCCGAACGCGGCCAGCAGCACGACGAAGACCAGCCACGTCTCGTCCCGGAAGGCGGGGGAGAGGATGGCGATGATCAGGAAGGAGGGCAGGACGAGCAGCAGGTCGACCAGCCACATCAGGGCCCGGTCGACCCAGCCGCCGAAGTAGCCGGCGGCCGCGCCGACCACCGCCGCGAGCCCGGTGGAGATCAGCCCGACCAGCAGCCCGATCACCAGCGACTTCTGCAGCCCGCGCATCGTCTGCGCGAAGACGTCGGCGCCGACCTGCGTCGTGCCGAACCAGTGCTCGGCCGACGGGGGCTGCAGGAACGCGGAGTAGTCGAGCTCGTCGTAACCCCACCTGTTCACCAGCGGGCCGAGGTAGGCCAGCGCGAACAGCAGCACGATCGCCGCGAGCCCCAGCATCGCCGTCCAGTTGCGCAGGAACCGGCGCAGGACGAGCCGGCCGCGGGAGGTCCGGCCCGGCAGCGCGGGCGCGGTGGCGCCGTCGACGGGCGCCGAGCTCTCCACCGGTGTCGCCATCCCGCTCACCTGATCCTGATCCGCGGGTCGAGCGCGGCGTAGAGGACGTCGGAGAGCCAGCCGGAGATCAGCACGAGGACCGCGACGAACAGCGTCACGATCGCCACGACGTTGGTGTCCTGCTGCTGCACCCCGTAGACCAGCCAGTCGCCCATCCCGAACCAGCCGAAGATGCGCTCGGTGAACACGCCCCCGGTGACGAGCAGCCCGAACCCGAACGCGAACAGCGTGGCCATCGGGATGAGCGCGGTGCGCAGGCCGTGGCTGAACAGCGCGCGGCGGCGGGTGAGGCCCTTGGCCTGCGCGGTGCGCAGGAAGTCGCTGCCGAGGACGTCGAGCATCGCGCTGCGTTGATAGCGGCTGTAGTAGGCGATCTGGCCCAGCGCGATCGCGAGGGTGGGCAGCACCAGGTGCTGCAGCCGGTCGACCAGCGCGGCGGCGGCGCTGCCCTGGAAGCCCGGCGTCGCCTCGCCCTGGAAGTACAGGATCGTGGTCCCGGCCGCCTCGTTCAGCTGCAGCGCGCCGAGCTTGAGCAGCTGCGCCAGCACGAAGACCGGCGTCGACAGCACGAGGAACGAGAAGATCGTGGCTGCGTAGTCGCCGAACCGGTACTGCCGCACCGCGCTCGCGACGCCCACGACCACACCGACCACGACGCCGAGGACGGTGCCGACGGCGAACAGCCGCAGGCTCACCCCGATGCGGCTGAACAGCTGTTCCGAGATCGGCACGCCCGTCACGGTCGTCCCGAAGTCGCCCCGCACGACGTCGCCGAGCCAGCCGGCGAACCGCTGGGGGATGGGTTCGTCGAGCCGCAGCTCCGCCCGCTTCGCCGCGATGACCTCGGCGGGCGGCGGCGGCACGCGGTCGGCGAGGTTCGCCAGCGGGTCGAACGTCAGCGCTGCGAGGCTGAAGGCGAGGAAGGTGGCGATCAGGCAGAGCGCGACGTAGTTGACCAGGCGGCGGGCCAGGAACCGGACCATGCGTCTCCTTGCCTACGCGGGTCTCTACCGGGCGCCCCATCCTCGCCCCCCGGGATGCGGGCGGACACCCGGGGCCGCCTCCGGCGCGGTCGCGGCGACGCGTCGGCGGGCCGGGACGTGCCGGAAACGGCACCACCCGGTCGTGGCGAACCCCGGCTCCGTTTGGCACGGTGGCCCGCATGCCCGCCCCCCGAGCTCCCGCT
This sequence comes from Pseudonocardia sp., assembly GCF_035305885.1. Classification (GTDB taxonomy): domain Bacteria; phylum Actinomycetota; class Actinomycetes; order Mycobacteriales; family Pseudonocardiaceae; genus Pseudonocardia. The sequence goes on along the minus strand of NZ_DATGOP010000145.1, from coordinate 56,865 downwards.
GTGAACGCCACCGCCGCCGCGCTGCTCGGTCTCCTGCACGAGGGCCCGATGTCGGGTGGGCAGCTGGTCACCGCCGCGAAGGAGCGCTTCGGGGCGTTCTTCTCGGTGACCCGCAGCCAGGTCTACCGGGAGCTGCCCGCGCTCGCGGTGGCCGGTCTGCTCGAGCGCGGTGAGCAGGGGCCGCGGTCGTCGCAGAAGTACGTGCTCACCCCGCTGGGCAAGCGCGCGTTCCGCGCGTGGGTCGCCGCCGGCCGGGGCGCCGACAGCCTGCGCAGCCCGCTCGTACTGCGCCTGCTGCACGCGGGGACGCTCACCCCGCGACAGCGGGCCGAGCTGGTGCGCACCAGCCGCGAGGCCTACCTCGAACGGCTCGCGGTGGCCCGCGCGGCCGCGCGCGCGGAGCGCGACCCGTACCGCAAGGCGGCGGCCGACTTCGCGGTCGCCCACGTCCGGGCGGTGCTCAAGCTGCTGGATGCCATACCGGAGTGAGCCGCCGCCGCGGGGCGTAACCTGGAGCGTTGTGAACCCCGACGTCGCGGCGGATCTGAAGGACCTCTCCGCCACCCTGGAGAACATCGAGGCGGTCGCCGACCTGCCCGCGCTGCGCGCCGAGATCGCCGACCTCTCCGACCAGGCGGGCCAGCCCGACCTCTGGGACAACGCGGAGGAGGCGCAGCGCGTCACGAGCCGGCTCGCCCACGCGCAGGGCGAGCTGCGCCGGCTCGAGGACCTGCGCCGCCGGCTCGAGGACCTGCCCGTGCTCTACGAGCTCGCCGAGGACGAGGGCGACCAGTCGGCCATCGCCGACGCCGACGCCGAGCGCGCCAAGCTCCGCGAGGAGATCGCCTCGCTCGAGGTGCGCACCCTGCTGTCGGGCGAGTACGACGAGCGCGAGGCCCTGGTCACGATCCGCGCCGAGGCGGGCGGGGTGGACGCCGCCGACTTCGCCGAGATGCTCATGCGGATGTACCTGCGTTGGGCCGAGCGGCACGGCTACCCGGTGGACGTCCTCGACATCTCCTACGCCGAGGAGGCCGGCATCAAGTCGGCCACGTTCCAGGTCCACGCGCCGTTCGCCTACGGCACCCTCTCCGTCGAGCAGGGCACCCACCGGCTCGTGCGCATCTCGCCGTTCGACAACCAGGGGCGCAGGCAGACCTCGTTCGCGGGCGTCGAGGTCCTCCCGGTCACCGAGACCACCGACCACGTCGACATCCCGGAGAACGAGATCCGCATCGACGTGTTCCGCTCCTCCGGCCCCGGCGGGCAGAGCGTCAACACCACCGACTCCGCGGTCCGGATCACCCACCTGCCCACCGGCATCGTGGTGTCCTGCCAGAACGAGAAGTCGCAGATCCAGAACCGGGCCGCCGCGATGCGGGTGCTGCAGGCCCGCCTGCTGGAGCGGCGTCGCCAGGAGGAGAAGGCCGCCCTCAACGCGCTGAAGGACGGCGGCTCGTCCTGGGGCAACCAGATGCGCTCCTACGTGCTGCACCCGTACCAGATGGTCAAGGACCTGCGCACCGAGTACGAGGTCGGCAACCCCTCCGCGGTGCTCGACGGCGACATCGACGGCTTCATCGAGGCGGGCATCCGCTGGCGGCGCAGCCAGGCCACCGCGGACGCCCAGGCCTAGGTCCGGCCGCGAGGGGCGGGTCGGTGCCCGGGGTGGCACCGACCGACGAGTAGCCTCCGCGTCGTGATCCGCCTGGAACGCGTCACCAAGCTGTACAAGACCTCGACGCGCCCGGCACTGGACCGGGTGTCGATGTCGGTGGAGAAGGGCGAGTTCGTCTTCCTCATCGGCCCGTCGGGTTCCGGCAAGTCGACGTTCCTGCGGCTGCTGCTGCGCGAGGACGTGCCGACCAAGGGCAACATCTACGTCGCGGACATGAACGTCGCGAAGCTGCCGCGGCGCCGCGTGCCGAAGCTGCGCCAGCGCATCGGGTGCGTGTTCCAGGACTTCCGGCTGCTGCCGAACAAGACCGTCGGCGAGAACGTCGCGTTCGCCCTCGAGGTGATCGGCAAGTCGCGCCGCACCGTGGACCGGGTCGTCCCCGAGGTGCTCGACCTCGTCGGGCTCACCGGCAAGGCCGACCGGATGCCGCACGAGCTGTCCGGCGGTGAGCAGCAGCGCGTCGCCATCGCCCGGGCGTTCGTCAACCGGCCGCAGGTGCTGCTCGCCGACGAGCCGACGGGGAACCTCGACCCCGACACCAGCCAGGACATCATGCTGCTGCTGGAGCGGATCAACCGGACCGGCACCACCGTGCTGATGGCCACCCACGACCACTCGATCGTCGACTCGATGCGCCGCCGCGTCGTCGAGCTCGACCTCGGCACCGTCGTCCGCGACGACGCCCGCGGCGTCTACGGCGTGGGGCGGTAGGGATGCGCACCGACTTCGTCGTCCGCGAGGTCGCCACCGGCCTGCGGCGCAACGTCACGATGACGATCGCGATGGTGCTCACCACCGCGATCTCCCTCGGCCTCGTCGGCACCGGCCTGCTCGCCGTGCGCACGATCGACCGCACCGAGCAGCTCTACAGCGACCGCTTCGAGGTACAGGTCACGCTCACCGCGGACGTGTCGTCGTCGGACATCGACTGCAGCCAGCCGATCTGCACCGACCTGCGCGAGACGCTCGAACGCCTGCCCGCCGTGGAATCGGTGCGCTACCAGAGCCAGCAGGAGGCCTACGAGCACTTCCAGGAGCTGTTCGCCGGGCAGGCCCTCGCCGAGGTCGCCCGGCCGCAGTCGCTGCCCGCCACGCTGCGGGTGCGGCTCGCCGACCAGTCCGCGGGCGCCGACGTCGTCCGCCAGGCGATGGCCGACCAGGTCGGCGTGCGCAACGTGATCGACCAGCGCGAGGTCGTCGCCAAGCTGTTCGACATGATCGGCAGCTTCCGCGACGTGACGTTCGCGCTCGCCCTCGTGCAGGCCATCGCGGCCGTGCTGCTGATCTCCAACACGGTGCAGCTGTCGGCGTACACCCGGCGCACCGAGGTGGGCGTGATGCGCCTCGTCGGCGCCACGCGCTGGTACACGCAGCTGCCGTTCCTCATCGAGGCGGTGGTCACCGGCGTCGTCGGCGCCCTGATCGCGGTCGTGGGCCTGATCGCGGGGAAGTACCTGTTCATCGACGACCTGCTGTCGGGCATCGTCGCCAACGGCGTGGTACCACCGGTCGAGCTCACCGACATCGTGTGGGTCGCCCCGATCCTCGTGATGATCGGCGGGGGCATCGCCGCGATCACCGGGTACGTGACCTTGCGGATGTACGTGCGCCTGTAACCGCGCGCCCCGCACCCGCCCCGGCACGTAGGCTGGACCGGTGAAGGAGAAGGGGCGCAAGGTGATCGCGCAGAACCGCAGGGCGCGACACGACTACACCATCCTCGACACCTACGAGGCCGGCGTGGCGCTGAAGGGCACCGAGGTGAAGAGCCTGCGGCTGGGCCGCGCCTCCCTCGCCGACTCCTTCGCCACGATCGACGACGGCGAGGTGTGGCTGCGCGGCCTGCACATCCCCGAGTACGCCCAGGGCACCTGGACCAACCACGAGCCGCGGCGCCACCGCAAGCTCCTGCTCCACCGCAGCGAGATCGAGCGCCTCATCGGCAAGACCCGGGAGGGCGGGCTCACGCTCGTGCCGCTGTCGCTGTACTTCAGCGACGGCAAGGTCAAGGTGGAGCTGGCGCTCGCCCGAGGCAAGCGCGCCTACGACAAGCGCGCCGACATCGCCAAGCGCGACGCCGACCGGGAGATCCAGCGGGCGCTGGGCCGCGCGGCGAAGGGCAGGGTGCGGGAGCTGCAGCGGTGACGGTTCCGGCGCCACCGGAGTCCGACGACGACGTCCCGCGGTTCCTCGACGAGCTCGGCGTGCCCGGGATCGTCGACGTCCACGTGCACTTCCTGCCCGAGCGCGTGCTGCGCAAGGTCTGGGCGTACTTCGACGACGCGGCCGTGCACTACGGCATGCCGTGGCCCATCCAGTACCGCACACCCGAGCCGGAGCGGCTGGCCACGCTGCGCAAGCTCGGCGTGCAGGCCTTCGCGCCGCTGGTGTACCCGCACAAGCCGGGCATGGCGCGCTGGCTCACCGAGTGGGTCACCGGGTTCGCCGCGGACACGGCCGACGCCGTGCCCACCGCCACCCTCTACCCGGAGCCGGACGTCGTCGACTACCTCGGCGCGGCCGTGGCCGGGGGCGCGCGAGCGGTGAAGGTGCACGTCCAGGTCGGGGCGTTCGACCCGCGCGATCCCCTCCTGCGCCCGGCCTGGGGGCTGCTGGCCGACGCCGGCGTCCCCGCCGTCGTGCACTGCGGGCACGGGCCGATCCGCGGCGCCCACACCGGCCTCGACGTCTTCGGCGAGGTCCTCGCCGAGCACCCCCGGTTGCGCGTCGTGCTCGCCCACGCCGGGATGCCCGACTTCGGCGCCGCGCTCGACCTCGTCCACCGCCACGAGGGCGTGCACCTCGACACCACGATGGTCGGCACCGCGTTCAGCAGCGCGTTCGCGCCGCTGCCCCCGGACTGGCCCGCCCGGCTCGTCGACGTCGCCGACCGCGTCGTGTTCGGCTCCGACTTCCCCAACATCCCCTACCCGTACGCCGAACAGGTGGCCGCCGTCGCCGGGTGGGCGGCCGCCGACCCGCGGCTCGGCGCCCCGTTCCTCCGCTCGGTCCTGCACACCGCACCGTCCCGCCTCCTGGGCCTCTGACCAGCACGGTTGCCGGATCCCGTTCCCGGGTACCCCCGGAGATGGACGTGGCGCTGGCGATCGTCGTCGTTCTGGTCGTGCTGGCCGCCGCCGCGGCGGTCACCCTCCTCGTCGGCTACGAGCGTCGACGGCGGTGGGAGGAGCAGCAGGGCGCGGCGGGTGCCGCGCCCCCGTTCGGCGGCGGGTGGCACGGGCCGAGCGAGAGCGGCGGGTTCCGCGCCGTGCCGTCCCCGCGCACCGGCGAGCACGACGACGCGGCCAGAACCGATCGAGAACCTGGATGAACCCAGCCACCCCGGGCGTTACACTCGACGTGCGTCCGAGGTACGGGCGCAGAAGGGGGTGAACGGTCTCGACTCCGGATGCGGAGCGAGGGGAAGCGTGCCGAGGAAGGCGACGATGATCTCGTTAACCATGCGTCGCAAAAAAACAAGTGCCGCTGATAAGCGCACTGTCCCGGCTCAGGCCGAGTACGCACTCGCTGCCTGATCCAGTGAGGGACTGTCGGCCCGGGGGCGTCCCCGCCCCGGAGTCCGGCATCAGCTAGGGGACTCACCCGTTCGCCTGGTCGCGGGGCGGACGGGGACATCACACAGCGACTGGGATCGTCACACCGGCTTGTCCGCGTGACCGGTGGATCCGAGTAGAGGCAAAGCGGACTGCGCACGGAGAAGCCCTCGCGAAGCGACGGAGGACCCGGGTTCGATTCCCGGCACCTCCACGCCTGGGCGCCCCCTGTCCGCGGAGAGCGCGGACGGGGGGCGTTTCGGTTTTCTACCTGGGGGTGCAACCCCCAGACCCCGCCCGGAGGGGCTTCGCTTCGCCCCCCGGACCCCCCGTTTTGTCTGCTCGTGCGTCACGGGCGCGTGTGTCGGCGTCCGCGCTGCGTTGTCGGCGGCTTGTTGTGCGGTCTGCGCGGGGCTGTGCCTCGTGTTCTGTCGTGTCGTGCGTCGTGCGCGACGTGTTGTGGTCCCTGGCTGGGCGCCCCCTGTCCGTGGAGAGCGCGGGCGGGGGGCGTTTCGGTTTTCTGTCTGGGGGTGTAACCCCCAGACCCCGCCCGGAGGGGCTTCGCCCCCCGTCTTCAGCTCGTGCGTCGTTGGACGTCTTGCCCGTCGGCGGTGCGTCGTCGGGCGCGGTACCGCGGTGCTCGCGGCTCCGGAGAGTCCGTGGTCCCCGGTCAGGTTCCGCGGACCTCCTTGGAAGCCGCCCGACCGGCGCCGTGCGCCGGTCGGGCGGGCCCTCCGGCCTGCCTGCGACGGACTGGCCTCAGGAGGCGCGGAGGCTCGCAGGGGCAAGGGCCGCGGAGCGATCGCGGCAGTGACGCCGGAAGCGCCCTCGACCTGCGAGGGGCGGCCCCGCACGATGCGCGGCGTCGCCGGCAGACCGGCCCCGCCGTCACCGGCCCTACTCGTGGCTGACCTCCAGGCTGTAGATCACCGTCTCCCCGTAGTTCTCCTCGCTGCAGGGCGCGGGGGCGACCCGCTCGCAGTTCGCCTGGGTGTAGGCGCCCGCCTTGAAGTAGGCGTCGGAGAAGTCCTTCTGCAGCGTCGTCTGCAGCTCGCCGTTGTAGTAGGCCTCGACGGTGCCGTTGCGGACCACGAACTTCGCCTCGAACGGTGTCCCGGGCACGTAGCTGTCGGTGATGAGCTTGTGGTTCGCGTCGTCCCCGTCGGTGACGTAGAGGTTGGTCCCCTCCAGCCGGAACACCGAGATGTCGTCGTCGTCATCGTGGATCTGCGCCCCGACCAGGTGCGGCTTGCCCTCCGGCACGTTGGTGAACGCCTCGGTCACCGTCAGGACGTGGGTGCCGACGGTCGACGACCAGGCGGCTTTCGTGCCGTCGGGGTTCATCTCGCGCAGCTCGGAGCGCGGGTACTTCGACCCGCTCGTCGTGGGCGCGTTCACGGCGGCGCGGAACACGACCCCGGTGCAGTCGTCGGTCGGCCGGAACCACGGCTCGCTGACGAAGCCGGCCAGCACCGGCTGCTCGATCTCCTGGGGTTCGGACTCGTCCTCGGCCGACCCGTAGGGCAACGTCAGCTTCCACCGCTGCAGGTCCAGCACCTGGGCGGGATGCTCGCAACCGGCTGGGCCCGGTGCCGGCGCGCCGGGTACCTCGCTCGGCGGCGGCTCCTCCTCACCCGAACAACCGGCGAGCACCCCGCAGGCCAGCAGCGCGGCCGCCAGCGCGCGGGCCGGCCGGGCTTCCGCGCCACCGCGCCTCCGACCGGGGATCGCCCCGGACCTTTCGGCCACCGCGCGCGCACGCACCTCCACGCCCCGCCTCCTCCGGTGATCTCGACGATCACTCGAACCCGCTACGCCACCCGTCGGGCGGTCACCGATGCTCGTCCGCGGGCGTGATCGACGCAACGCGCGTGCCCCGATCGTGGGCCGCCGCACCCGCCCCGACGCGGCCCGCGACTCTCGGACATCCAGCCCGCGACTCGCGGACACCGAGGCCGCGACTCGCGGACATCCAGCCCGCGACTCGCCGACACCCGGAGCGCGACTCGCGGGGGTGGGGATCAGGCGGTCGTCGTGACCACCCGCTCCAGGCGGGCCAGGGCGTCGTCGAGCCACTCCCGCACGTCGTCGGCGGGGCCACCACCGTGGGCCTCGGGCTGGTCCCCGAGGAACGACAGGTGCAGCCGCACCGTCGACCGGGCGCCCTCGCCGTGCTCGACCTGCAGCCAGCCCGCGTAGTCGGGGGCGTGGGCCCACTCCATCCGCAGCTGCTCGGGGCGTAGCTGCACCGTGCCGTTCGCGTCGACCCCGCGCTCCGGGACGTCGGCGTGCACCTCCCCGTCCCCGGCCGGGCGCACGTCCACCGGGCCGGGCAGCCACTCCGGCAGCCGGTCGAGGTCCGCCACCACCGCGAACACCTGCTCCGCCGTCGCCGGGACGGCGCGTTCCGCCTCGAACTCCGCCATGCCGGCGGGTACCCGGCCCGCCGCCCGCCGACCCGTCGCACGTTCGGGCGTAGGGTGTGAGGACGTGGTCGAGGTCGGACGGCCGAGGCTCGGCCGAGTCGCGGAAGAGCGGATGCCCCGCGAGATCTGGGTGCTGGTCGGCACCTCGTTCCTGATCGCGATCGGATACGGGATCGTCGCGCCGACGTTGCCGGTGTTCGTCCGGTCGTTCGACGTCGGCATCACCGCCGCATCGCTGGTCATCAGCGCGTTCGCGTTCGTCCGGCTGCTGTTCGCGCCGCTCAGCGGGCGCATCGTGGGGCGGGTCGGGGAGGTCCCGACGTTCACGGTCGGGCTCTCGATCGTCGCGCTCAGCACCGGGGCCTGCGCGTTCGCGGGCAGCTACTGGCAGCTGCTGGTGCTGCGCGGGCTGGGCGGCGTCGGCTCGACCATGTTCACCGTCTCGGCGCTGTCGCTGCTCATCCGGCTCGCGCCCGTGCACATGCGCGGCCGCGCCTCCGGGATGTGGGCCACCGGCTTCCTGCTGGGCAACGTCATCGGCCCCCTCGTCGGTGGCCTGCTCGGCGCCGTCAGCCTGCGCACGCCGTTCCTGGTGTACGCGGCGGTGCTCGTGGTCGTCGTGGTCGTCGCGCTGCTCTTCCTGCGCGGGCGGGACGGGACGGCCGCCCCGCCGTCCGCCGCCGCGGAGCCGCCCGCCCGGTTCCGCAGCGCGCTCGCCCACCCCGCCTACCGCGCCGCGCTCGTGGCGAGCTTCGCCAACGGGTGGGTCGTCTTCGGCGTCCGCGTCGCGCTGGTGCCGCTGTTCGTCGTCGAGGTGCTGGGCAGGCCCGAGTCGTGGGGCGGCGTCGCGCTCGCCGTCTTCGCCGTGGGCAACGCGGCGACGCTGACGCTGGCCGGCCGGTGGGCCGACCGCCGGGGCCGGCGCCCACCCGTGTTCGCCGGCCTGGCCGTCTCGGCGGCTTGCACCGGCGTCCTCGGTTTCGTCACCGACCCCGTCCTGTTCCTGGCGACGAGCCTGCTCGCCGGGATGGGCAGCGGCCTGGTGAACCCGCCGACGAACGCCGCGGTCGCCGACGTCATCGGTTCCCGGGCCAGGGGCGGGACGGTGCTCGCCGGGTTCCAGATGGTCGCCGACCTCGGTGCCATCATCGGCCCCGTGGTCGCGGGCGCGCTCGCCGAGCTCGCCGGGTACGGGGCGGCGTTCGCGATGTCCGGGGCGACGGCGCTCGTCGCGCTCGCCTTCTGGCTGCGCGCGCCCGAGACCCTGCCGTCCGCGGCGAGCCCGACGGTCGCCGCGGACGCCCGCGCGGAGCGGTCGGACGCCGAGTGCCCGGCGCGCCGCAGGCCCACCCCGTGACGCTCACGCCGATCGCCGTGCCCGTCCGTGGCGGGTGACAGCCCCATCCACTCCCGGTGACCCTCCGGACTCGGCCCGCCACCCTGGGTGCTCGCCGGTCTGGATAGGCTCGGCCCGTGAACCGCGCCCGCCTGCCTGACGTCATCGGGGCGCTGGCCCGGTTCGGGCTCGCCGCGGTGTTCCTGGTGTCCGGCCTGCTCAAGGCCGTGGACCCGGACCAGACCTACGTGGCCGTGCGCGCCTACGACGTGCTGCCCGACGCCGGCGTCGAGGTCGTCGCGGCGCTGCTGCCGTGGGTCGAGATCGCGCTCGGGCTCCTGCTGCTGGCCGGGGTCGGCACGCGCCTGGTCGCCGTGCTGTCGGCCGCGCTGCTGCTCGTCTTCGTCGCGGGCGTGACGCAGGCGTGGGCGCGCGGCCTGTCGATCGACTGCGGCTGCTTCGGCGGGGGTGGTGCGGTGGATCCGGGCGAGACGACCTACGGGCAGGAGCTGTTGCGCGACGCGGGCTTCCTGCTGATGGCGGGGTGGCTGATCGCCCGCCCGCGCACGGTGCTGGCACTCGACGACCGGCTCGGAACCAGGAGGATGGGCTGAGATGGGCGGAGCTTCGCGCAACGAGAGGCGTCGCAAGCAGGAGGAGGCGGAGCGTCGCCTCGCCGCCGCGGGCATCCGCGTGCCGCAGAAGCGCGACCGCACCGGCGCGATCGTGGTCGGCGTGGTGCTCGCGGTCGCCGTGGCCGTCGGTGGTGCTTTCCTCGTCGCCCGCGCGCTCGGCCACGAGGTCGAACCGACCTACACCGCCACCGCCGACGGGGCGGTCGTCACCGCGGGCTCGGGCCCCGTGGTGATCGACGTCTACGAGGACTACCTCTGCCCCAGCTGTGAGCGCTTCGAGGCGCGCTACGGCAACGAGCTCACGACCGCCCTGAACGAGAACAAGGTCACCGTCCGGTTCCACACGGTCGCCATCCTCGACCGGCTGAGCGAGCCCGCGGGCTACTCGACCCGGGCGGCGAACGCGGCGCTCTGCGCGGTGCCCGCGGGCGTCTTCCCGCAGTACCACAAGAAGCTCTTCGACGAGCAGCCCGCCGAGGGCAGCGCCGGGCTGAGCGACGACGAGCTGATCGCGCTCGGCACCGAGCTCGGCGCGCAGGGCGATTTCGCGGCGTGCGTGCAGGGTGGCACGCACGCGGATGCGGTCGCGAAGGAGACCGAGGCGGCCACGGGTGACACCGCGCTGCAGACCAACGGCCGGTTCGGCACCCCGACCGTCGTGGTCGGCGGCCGGAAGGTCGACCTGAACGACACGAGCTGGCTGCAGGACGCCATCGGCGGCCAGTCCTGATCGTCCGCCGGGGCGAGCGAGGCGACCGGGTAACGGCGACCCGCCTCACGGGGCCGCCGGAGCGTCGTGTAACTTGGTCGTCGCAAGGGGCTGTGGCGCAGCTGGTAGCGCACTTGACTGGCAGTCAAGGGGTCACGGGTTCGAATCCCGTCAGCTCCACTCTCGCACCCGGAACCCCGTCAGCTTGGTTCACCCAGGTAGGGCGGGGTTTTCTGCATCCGGTAGCGATCTCGGTCGCTGGCTGACGCAACTGTTGCACCAGCCAGGCGGAGCGCAGCACCAGCAGCGGACTCGTGTGCCGCCCGGCGCGTGTGGTCGACGCATGGGTGACAATCGGAGGACGTAGCGGGGGGCTGGAACGGAGGTCGGTCGGTGGCTGACGACAACCCGGAGCACCCCTCCACCCACCCGAAGCACCTGGCCTATGACCGCTTCGGCAAGGAGGCGTTGCTCGCCGCTCACGGCATCACGGAGGCGCTCGCCGAGGCCGGTGTGGACGACGACGGAGCGGTCGTGCTCCGCACCGACGGGAAGCGCCACAGCCTTGCGGCGCTCGAGGCGCTCATCGACGATGCGCTCGCCGACGAGTCCGATGCGCGGGAGGCGCGGGAGGCGGACTGATCGAGCCGGCGCCCTCCAGCAAGGGGGTCTTCGTCGCCGGCCTGAGCGTCTCGGCCGGTGGAGTGCTGTCTGACAATCGCGGCGGCCTCTCGGCAGGGCGGTGGGTCGCGGCCCGCGCGGCGGCGGCCACGGCGGCGAGCACGGCGAAACCGGCTGCGGTCGCGACGGCGTCGTGCCCACCGCCCGGTGCGAGGTGGCCGGTGCTCGCGACGGCACCGAACGCACCGCACGGCTGGGACGTCCTCGTGACGACGCCGCTGAGATCGGCCCCGTGATCGGCCGACACCGCCGACGCCGCGCCGATCGAGGAGTTCGCGCTGACGCCGAGACCGAGGCCGGCGACGGCCGGCGGCGAGAGGAGCGGCACCTCGTTCCGGGTTCCTGCCGCTGCACAGAGGCGGATGCCGAGGTATCCGGCCGATCACGGGAGGAAGGAGTCGCGGCGGCACCCGGGCGCGCAGCGGCCCCCGATCCCGAGCGCCACCACCCACGCGAACCATCGCGAGCCCGGACTGCGCCGGAGTGGCACCCGATCGCGAAGAGCAGGGCGAAGCACGTCGCGCTCGTGGCTCCGTGCGCGAGGGGGCCGTGCCGAACGGCGGCCTGGCGCAGGGCCGCCGGTGCGAAGCACGACGCACGCCGCGAGCGTGGTCGCGCCAGGTCCACCGCGTGCGACTTCCGGGTTTCCGTCGGCGGGGAGGACCCGGTGCGCAGCGGCGAACGGGGTGCCCCCGGTAGGGACGTTGATCAGGAACGCGGATCGCCGGCCGAGGTCGAACACGTCGGCCGAGATCGGCAATCCACCCAGCGCCCGACCGGCGACCGCGCGCTCGAGGGCCCGGACCCGCGCGCCCCCGGTGAAGGGCAGCTGGTTCCCCGCGAGCGCCCGGGGAACCGGCAACGCGGCGCCCGCGCCCCGGGCGAACCGCGCCGAACGTCGTGCCGATCGACGGTGCGGCGAGGTTGGACCGCCGCGTCGACGTTCGCCATGGACCGCCGGCCGGGAGCGCGAGCAGCGGTCCCCGGCGGCCGGGGTCCGACGACGGAGCCGGGCGGGTGGGGGGCCCCTGGCGCGAGGTCGATCCTGGGGGCGAGCGGGGCCTCGCCCCGGCGCAGTTCGGCCGTGCAGGTCGGGCGTGGAGCCGGCAGGCGTGACGGTCAGCAGCCCGTGGACACCCGGGACGCCGTGCGACGCAGGTGCACCCGCATCAGCTCGGTGGCCCGCTCGACGTCGCGGTCGGCAACCGCGTCGACGAGGGCCCGGTGCTCCTCGGCGCCGCGCCTGCCGTGCGCGGGCTCCGCGGTGCGGGCCTGCTGCAGCGACCTGAGCATCGGGTCGTGCAGGGAGTCTGCGAGCAGCGCGATCGCCCGGTTGTGCGTGGCCCGCGCGAACCGCGTGTGCCACTCGGCCGACAGGGCGAGCGGGTAGTCGTCCTCCTCGATGGCGGCGCTGCTGCGGTCGCAGATGGCGTAGAGGGCGGCGATGTCGTCGGCCGTGGCGCGCTCGCACACGAGCGCGACGAGCCCGAGCTCGAAGACCATCCGCGCCTCGGTGACCTCGACCGCCGACAGGCTCGACAGCGAGATCAGGTCGGCGATGCCCTCGCCGACCATCCGGCTGCTGGGCGCGGTGACGAAGGCGCCGCCGCGGGCACCGACGCGGATCTCGACGAGCCCGTTGGCCTCCAGCACGCGGAGGGCCTCACGCACCGTGACGCGACTGACGCCGAATCGCTCGCACAGCTCGCGCTCCGACGGCAGGCGGTCGCCCGCCGTCAGCCGGCCCGAGCGGATCAGCAACCGGATCTGGTCGACGATGACCTCGGAGATGCGTCCCACGCTGACCCGGCTGAGCAGGTCCCCCTTGCTCGCCGGTTCGGGACTCGTCATGTGACGCAGTGTATGCGCAAATGGACAGTCCAAAGGCGTGGCCTCCCTGGCCTTCGGGCGAAGATCGCGGTCTAATGGATAGGCCATTTGGGGAGGATCGGCTTGGAACTCCTCGACGGCGCGCAGCGGCCACCGCCGAACGACGTGTCCATCGCAGCGAAGGAGCTACCGATGTCCACCACCACGAGGCGCGCAGCGTGGCGCGCCGCGACCGCCCTCGTCCTCGCCGCCGGCCTCGCGGGGTGCGGGGCCGGCTCGAGCGACCCCGCGGCGGGTCCGTTCTCGGGGGAGAACGTCGACCTGGTCGTCCCGTACGAACCCGGCGGTGGCTACGACACCTACGCCCGCGCGCTGGCCCCGTACCTGGAGGAGTGCCTCGACGCGACGATCGTGGTCCGCAACGAGCCGGGCGCGGGCGGGTTGGTCGCGACCAACCGGACGGCGGCGGCCGGCCCGGACGAGCTCCGCTTCCAGATCGTGAACACGGTGGGGCTCGTGTCCGCGCAGATCGCCGAGGCCGACGGTGCCGACTTCGACCTCACCGACCTCAACTGGATCGGCCGGGTCGCGGCACCGGCCAACGTCGTGGTTGTGGCCCAGGACAGCCCGGTGCAGAGCTTCGCCGACCTCGTGGCGTCGGACCGGCCCGTGCGGTTCGTCGCCCAGGGGCCCGGCGCGAACGACTACATCGCGCCGAACATCCTCGGCGCCGCCTACGGATTCCCGTTCGAGATCATCACCGGGTTCGCCGGGGCGCCGGAGGCGCGCGCGGCCGTCGTGACCGGCGACGCCGACGCACACGTGCTGCCGGTCGACAGTCAGCTGCCTGCGATCGCGTCCGGGGACGTGCGACCGCTCGTCACGGTGGACGACCAGTCCGACCCGCTGCTGCCCGACACGCCGACGATCTACGACGCCGCGCCCCCGGACGCGCTCGCGGCGTCGGTCGTCGACAACCTGGTGGCGCTCGGCCAGACCGGACGCGCCCTGATCGCCTCGCCGCAGATGCCGGCCGACCGCGTCGAGGCCCTGCGCGCGGCCTACCGATGCGCGGTGGACAACCCGGAGCTGCTCGCCGAGCTCGAGCAGCAGAAGCGCCCGCTCGCCCCGCTCGGCGGGGCGGAGACGGCGGATCTCGTGGCCCGGGTGCTGGGCGCCACCGGGGAGTTCCGGCAGCTGGTCGTGCAGAGCTACTGACCACCGGCGCTGCCGGGCGCCGGGGGGAGGGGCTCGCCCCGTTCGATCGCCGCGATCTGGTCGAGCCGGCGCCGGTGGACCCCGCCCCGGAACGGGGTGGTGAGCCACACCGCGGTGATCTGCTCGGCCACCTCCGGGGTGACGACCTTGGCGCCCAGCACCAGCACGTTCGAGTCGTTGTTGCCGCGGGAGATCCGGGCGTGGAACTCGTCGGGGCACAACCCCGCCCGGATCCCGCGGACCTTGTTGCACGCGATGGTCTCGCCGAGGCCGCTCCCGCCGACGAGGATGCCGCGCTCGACCTCGCCCGCCACCACCCGGCGGCACAGGTCGAGGCTCAGCGGCGGGTAGTCCACGACCTGCTCGCCGTCGTGCGCCCCGAGGTCGGTGACGGTGTGGCCGCCCGCCGCGAGGACGCCGACGAGTCGAGCCTTGAGCGCGACGCCGTTGTGGTCGGCCGCGATGCCGATGCGCACGTCGTCCTCCTCGCCGTTCGATGAGCGAGCGCGGTGGGTAATGGACTTACCATTCTTCCACGAACTCGCCCGCGCTCCGATTGCGGGCGGCGGGTTCCTGGTCTTCGGGCCTGGGGCCGGGTTGCCCGCCGTGCGGTCCCGTGCCACGTTGGATGGGCTCTCGGGGGGAGAGAGGCGAGGTTGATCCATGCCGAACGACCTCGGTGGGACGCCGTCACGCCCCAACGTCCTGACGGGCCTGCGGCTCGATGAACTGCTGCACGGCGTGCAGGAGCGGCTGACCGAGATCGTCCAGATCCGGGACCAGATGCAGGGCCTGCTCGACGCCGTGCTCGCCGTCGCGTCGGGCCTGGAGCTCGACGCGACCCTCCAACGGATCGTGCAGTCCGCGGTGGACCTCGTCGACGCCCGCTACGGGGCGCTGGGCGTGCTGGCTCCCGACGGGGGAATCTCGCGGTTCATCCACGTCGGGGTCGACGAGGGGACGCGATCGCGGATGGGCCGCCTGCCCGAGGGCAAGGGGCTGCTGGGGCAGCTCATCCTGGATCCGCGGCCGCTGCGGCTCGCCGACCTGACCACGCACGAGGCGTCGGTCGGGTTCCCGCCCAACCACCCGCCGATGCGCAGCTTCCTCGGCGTGCCGGTGCGCGTGCGCGACTCGGTGTTCGGCAACCTCTACTTGACCGAGAAGCAGGGCGGCGGCGAGTTCACCGCGGATGACGAGGTCGTGCTCGAGGCGCTCGCCGCCGCCGCCGGGATCGCGGTGCAGAACGCCGACCTGTTCGAGCAGACCCGGTTGCGGCAGGCGTGGCTGGAGGCCACCGCGGAGATCCGCGCGGAGCTGCTGTCCGGCGCCACCGAGGAGGACGCCCTCGGCCTCGTGGCGCTGCGCACCCAGGAGCTGACCGGATCGGACCTGACGCTCATCGTGCTCGGGCCGACCCCGCCGGACGAGCACTTCACCGTGCGGGCCCAGAAGGGGGTGGCGGACGTGGATCTCGTCGGCCGCATCCTCGATCCGCAGGACCCGCTGCTGCGCAAGGTCGTCGACTCGGGAACCGCCGTGATCGACGCGACGGTCGGCGGGCTGCGCGATGCCGGCGAGGAGCTGTTCGGCTTCGGCCCGACCGTGGCGGTGCCGCTGCAGTCCCAGGACCAGGTGATGGGCGTGCTGATCGCCCTGCGGCGGCGGGAGGCCCAGCCGTTCCAGCCCAGCGAGGTGCCGATGCTGACCTCGTTCGCCCAGCAGGCCACGCTCGCGTTGGAACTGGGGGAGAAGAACCGGGCGCAGCAGCAGCTGGCCGTGTTCGGCGACCGGGACCGCATCGCGCGCGACCTGCACGACCGGGTCATCCAGCGGCTGTTCGCCACGGGGCTGGCGCTGCAGAGCACCCTGCGGCGCAGCCGGGAACCGGCCGTGCAGCAGCGGATCCAGGACGCGGTGCACAGCCTCGACGAGACCGTGCGGGAGATCCGGACGTCGATCTTCGACCTGCACACCACCGGCGCGGGGGAAGCGGCCGGGCTGCGCCGCCAGCTCCTGGACGCGGCGGCCGATTCGGCCGAGGGCCACGGCCTCTCGCCGTCGGTGCGGATCTCGGGCGCGGTCGACACGCTCGTCCCGCCCCGCGTGGGCGTGCACGCGGTGGCCGTGGTCCGGGAGGCGGTGAGCAACGCGGCGCGGCACGCCGGAGCGACCGCGGTGACGCTCACCGTCGAGGCGGATGAGGACCTGCTCGTCGAGGTCGTGGACAACGGGCGCGGGATGGGCCCCGGCGTCGCGCGGAGCGGCCTGCGCAACCTGGAGGATCGGGCGCGGGAGTGCGGTGGGACCCTGCACATCGCCCCGGCACCCGGGGGCGGCACCCGGATGAGCTGGCGGGTGCCGCTGAGCTGACCGCCTCAGGCGCTGGGCGCGGCGGACCGGGCCGTGCGGCCTCCGATGCCGCCGTCGTCGCACCGGTACTCGAGGCCGGAGACGACGTCGACGACGCCGTCGAGGCGGTGCACGAGCCGCTCGGCGAGCTCGGCGGTGCTGCGCTGCTCGACGGTGCCGGTCATGGTGACGATGCCGTCGGTGACCGACACCTCGACCTCGGTCGGGTCGACCCACAGCACGTGCCGGAACACCTGGTCCAGGACCGCGTCGCGGATCTCGTCGTCGGACCGGACGAACGCCCGCAC
Organism: Pseudonocardia sp.; assembly: GCF_035305885.1. Classification (GTDB taxonomy): domain Bacteria; phylum Actinomycetota; class Actinomycetes; order Mycobacteriales; family Pseudonocardiaceae; genus Pseudonocardia. The sequence goes on along the minus strand of NZ_DATGOP010000145.1, from coordinate 40,138 downwards.
GAGGTCGGCCCGGCTGACCACGCCCACGAGCTTCCCGTCGTCGTCGACCACCGGCAGGTGCTTGACCTCGTACTCGATCATGCGGCGGGCCGCCTCGGCGAGGGGCGCCGTCGGCGAGACGGTGACCGGGAAGCCGGTCATCACGTGCCCCACGGTGGCGCCCTCGGCGCGCCGGATCTCCTCCCGGGTTCGGCGGCGCTGCCACCAGTGCCTGCGCTCGGGCAGCGGGCGGGCCTGCTTCGACAGCAGGTCCCGCTCCGAGACCATCCCGATGAGCCGGTCGTCCGGGTCGAGCACGGGCAGCGCGCTCAGGCCGTGCTCGGTGAGCACCCGGGCCAGCTCCTTGAGCGGCATCGCCGGGCGGGCGGTCAGCACGCGGCGGGTCATCACGTCCGCGACGGTCGCTGTCTTCATGGGCGCGAGCGTTCCCGCACCGCCGCGTCCCGGTCAGGGCCGTCCGCCCGGGGCCGGGAGGGTCTCCGGTCCCGGTCCGGATCGGGTGGGGCGACCGCGCCGGCGCCGTGCGACGGCCCAGACGATCAGGCCGGTCAGGACGGCGGTGGCGCCCGCCTGCGCCAGGAGGTACGGGTGGAGGAGCACCCCGACGTTCAGGGCGAGGAGGCTGAGCGTGGCCCACCCGCTCACGAACGCGGTCACCACCGCGGCGCCGGCGGAGCCGCGGCGCAGCATGAGAACGCCGCCGACGAGGTGGGTCAGCGGCGGCCAGAGGAGGAGCGCGGCTCCCAGCAGGGTGAACAACCAGTAGATCGCGCCGTCGGGCACCCTGAGCGGGACGAACTGCCAGAGCGCCCCGGCGACGCCCGCCACCCCCGCCACGATGCAGGCGACGGCGGTGGCCCGGAAGACCGGGTCCGACGCGGCCCCGCGGTCCGTGCATCGCGTGTCCATGCCCCTGACGATCCTGCCGGGAGCCTTCGGGTTGGGGTGGCCGGGCGACGAACGCGCGAGGGCCCGCCTCCCCGGGGGGCGTGCGGAGGCGGGCCCTCGTCGGACCGGGCTGCCACCCGGGCCGGTCGCGCCCCGCGCAGGAGCGGGACCGCGGATAGGTCGTTCCGCACGGGCGAGGCGTTAACCGCCGCTGGTGCGCGGCCGTCAGCGGTGCCGGGCGACCGCCTCCTCGATGGCGCGGCGCACGTCGTCGGCGACCGCGGGCTGCGACATCCGGCTCGCCCAGACCGCCCCCGTGCGGGCGGCGAGCGCGGCCTTCAGGCGGGGGATGGTCGGGCCGACGAGCCCGACCAGCCGGACGGCCGTGGCCTGCAGCGCGTCGCTCTCCGGCCCGGGGCCCGCGTCGAGGGCGCGGGCGAGCGCGGCGAAGGTCTGCGGGAACGCGGCGGACACGCCGGAGACCACGCCCGCGCCGCCCTTCTCGAGCACCAGTGGCAGCGTGGCGTCGTCGCCCGAGTAGAGCTCCTGGCCGTCGCGCAGGCACGGCGCGTACTCGGCGAGCCGGGCCGCCGCGCCACCCGAGAGCTTCACGCCGGCCATCCCGGGGAGGGCCATGATCCGGCCGAGCGCCTCCGGCGAGACGGCGAGGCCGGTCCGCTCCGGGAACAGGTAGGCGTAGACGCGCGCGCCCGGGAGCGCCGCGGTGATCTCCTGGAAGTGGGCCACGACCCCGTCGTCGTCGGTGGGCAGGTAGTAGGGCGTGAGCGCGGCGAACCGCGTGATCCCCAGCGGTGCGGCCGACTCGGCCAGCCGCACCACCTGCCGAGCGCTCGCGTGGCCGATGTGCGCGATGACGCGCTCCGCGCCGAGCACGGCGATCGCGCGGCCGAACAGCTCCACCCGCTCCGCGTCGTCGAGCGCCGGGAACTCGCCGGTCGTGCCCGCGACGAGCACGCCGTGCACGTGCTCGGCGAGCGACCGGAGGGTCGCGTCGAACTCGGGCAGGTCGATCCCGCCGTCCCGCCGGAACGGGACGGGGACGGCGCTGATGATCTGGGCGGTCATGGGGTCCTTCGGGGGATCAGGGCGTGGACGGGAACGGTGGCCTCGACGATGCCGCGCCGCTGCCAGGTGTAGGTGATGACCAGGGTGTCGCCGAGGAGGGTGGCCGCCGGGTAGGAGTACTCACCCCGGCCGCTGGTGCGCACGCCGCCGTCGGCGGCGCGGAAGCCGGGGCCGTCCGGCGGGAGGCCGGGGCGGCGCGTCGGGTCGTCGTCGACGGGGGTCCGGCCGTCGTCGATCGTCAGCACCTCCTGCCAGGACTCGCCGTTGTCCCGCGACCGGGACACCACGAGCGGGCAGCGGGCGCCCCAGTCGCCGCTCACGGGGTTGTGCACGCAGGCGACGGAGCCGTCCGGCAGCGGGACGACCGTCAGGGCCGAGTTGTTGTTGGGCAGGTCGACCGGGCGCGCCGCCGACCAGGTGCGGCCCCCGTCGGTCGACCGCGCGCGGTACGCCCGCCCCTCGGAGCTGCGCATCAACGCGTAGACGGCGTCGCCGTCGGACCAGAGCGCGGGCTGGATCACGCCCGGCCCGCGCAGGCCGTCCCGGTCGAGCGGGATCGGGGCGTACCGCCAGGTGGCGCCGGCGTCGGTCGAGACGTCGACGAACGACTCCCACACCGGCGGGTCCGACCAGCTCTCCCGCGAGCCCGGCGCGAGCCAGGTGCCGTCGCCGAGCAGCAGCGGCGGGTTCTTCACCGGGCCGCGCCCGCCCACGTCGCCGGGGACGAGCGGGTACTCCGGCGACCACGTCCGGCCGCCGTCGACCGAGCGGCGCACCCACGTCGTCCACCGGGAGATCAGCGGGCCGCGCTTGGCGAACAGCCACACGGCGCCGTCCGGCCCCAGGGCGAGCACGGGGTTCCAGTGCGCTTCGCCGCCCTCGACGACGATCTCCGGCGCGGTCCAGCGCGCCGCCCCGGCGGGGCGGCGGGCGAGCCAGATCCTGGTGTCGGGGCTGCCCTCGTGTTCGCCCGCGAACCAGGCCGCGAGCAGGTCGCCGTCGACGGCGAGCACGGTCGAGGCGTGCGCCTGGCGCCACGCGGGGTGGTCGACCGCGACCCACCGGCGGTGGACGGGTGGCGTCATCGCACCCCGGCCCGCCTGCGGGCCGCCCGGGCCCGGCCGACGAGCGGCCCGACGAGCGCGAGCAGCGCGAGCACCAACAGGCCGGCCGCGATGGGCTGGGACACGAGGCTGCTCGGCCCGTCGATGAGCAGCGCCCGGCGCAGGTTGGACTCGGCCAGCGGCCCGAGCAGGAGGCCGAGGACGACGGGGCCGGGCGGGAACCCGCAGCGCTTCATGACCACCCCGACCACGCCCGAGGCCAGCATGACCCACACCGTGTAGGTGTTGTTCGTGGTCGCGTAGGTCCCGACGATGCAGCAGAGCAGGATGCCCGACCACAGGTAGTGGTTGGGCAGGTCCAGCAGGCGCACGATGCCGCGGGTGCGGACGAGGCTGATGGCCAGCGACACGAGCGCCGCCATGACCATGATGCCGGCGATGCTGACCATGAGCTCGGGGTTGCGGGTGAACAGCGACGGCCCCGGCTGGATCCCCCAGATGATCATCGAGCCGATCATCACGGCCATCACGGCGTCTCCGGGGATGCCGAGCGCCATGGTGGTGGTGAGCGACCCGCCGAGGGTGGCGCTCGACGCGGTGTCCGCCGCCGTCAGGCCCTCCAGGGACCCCTTGCCGAACCGCTCGGGCTCGCGGGACAGGCGCTTGGCGCGGTCCCACCCGATGAGCCCGGCGATGTCGCCGCCGGCGGCCGGGACGACGCCGACGACCATCCCGACCACGCCGCCCACCCCGAACGGCCGTGCCATCTGCCGGTACTCGGAACGGGTCGGCCACCAGCGCCCGAGGCTCGACAGCGGTTTCACGGTGTGCGGCCGGTGGGTGAGCAGCTGGTCGAACAGTTCGGCGACCCCGAACAGGCCGATGATGACCGCGATGAACGGCAGGCCGGAGTTGAGGTCGTTGACGCCGAAGACGAACCGCGCGTCCCCGGTGATCGGGTCCCGGCCGACGGTGGCGAGCACGAGGCCCGCCACGCCCGCGATCAGCCCTTTGAGCACCGAGTCGCCCGAGACCGACACCATGACCGCGAGGCCGAACACGACCAGGGCGAACATCTCCGCCGGTCCGAACTCGAGCGCCAGCTGCGCCACGGGGCGGGCCGCGGTGACGAACAGGACCATCGACAGCAGGATCCCGCCGGTGGTCACCATCGCCGAGCTGACCAGCGCGAGCCCCGCCCTGCCCTGGCGCGCCATCGGGTAGCCGTCGAACGTGGTCGCGATCGCCGCGGGCGTGCCCGGGGTGTTGACCAGGATCGACGGGATCCGGTCGCCGTAGTTGGCGCCCACGTAGATCGTCAGCAGGACGGCGAGGCCCTGCACCGGTTCCAGGGTCAGGGTGAAGCCGGAGGCGAGCGCGACCGCCATCGACCCGGTGACGCCGGGGAAGAGCCCCACCAGGGTCCCCACCAGCAGCCCCACCACGAAGCAGGCGGCGACGGTGGGGTCGAGCAGCGCGGCGATGCCGTCGACGAACACCGTCACGGTGACACCGTCACAGGGGTACCTCCAGCACCGAGTGGAACAGCAGGTAGAGCAGCGCGGTCAGCCCGACCGGGAACGCCAGCAGCGCCGCCCAGCCCCGCCCGCCGAACAGGTACGCGCCTGCGGCCAGGAACACGGGCGTGGCCACGACGAAGCCGGCGAGCGGCCAGGCGACGACGTAGAGCGCGGCCAGCGCCACGACGAGCACGGTGCGGACCCGGCCGTCGCGGGTGGCCTCCTGCACGCCCTCCCGCCGCGCGGGCGCGCCCACCACGGCACGGCCGAGGAGCACGGCGCTGAGCGCTGCGCCGGTGGCGCCCAGCACCTGCGGCCACCACCGCGGGTCGATCCCGCCGGTCTCCACGCGCAGCTCGATGCCCCGCGCCAGCAGGAAGACCACGGCGAAGCCGGCGAGCGCGACCGCGGCCACGGCGACCTCCATCGGCTTCGACGGGCGGGCGCCGGGCGCGGCGGGCGCCCCCGAGTCGTCGGGTGCCGTCATCCGCCCTGCCCGAGGAGCGTGCCGAACCGCTCGAACTCGGCGTTGACGAACGCGGTGAACTCCTCGCTGTTCTTGTAGACCGGCAGCGACCCGCTCTTGCTGATCGTCTCGGTGAAGCTCGGGGAGTTCGCCGCCTGCTGGATGGCCGACTCGAGCTTCGAGCGGACCTCGGGCGGCAGCCCCTTGGGCGCGTAGATGCCACCCCAGCCGCCGAACTCGAGCGGGTAGCCCGCCTCTGCGGCGGTGGGGACGTCGGGCATGAGCGGGTGGCGCTCGCTGTGGAACACCGCGAGCGGGCGCACCTGCTTCTCGGCGTAGGCGGCGGACGTCGCCGCCCCGCCGCCGACGGCGGCGTCGATCTGGCCACCCGCGACCGCGGCGATGGCGGGGGCCTCACCGTCGAACGGGACCGGGGTCAGCTGCGCGCCGGTCTCCCTGGCCAGCCCCATCGCGGCGGCCTCCCAGATGGACCCGGCGCCGGAGGTGCCGACCGCGAGCGGCTGCGCCTTCGCGGCCGCGACGAAGTCCTCGAGCGTCTGGTACGGGCTGTCGACCGGCACGGAGAGCACACCCGGGCCGAGCATGATCTGGCCGAGGAAGTCGTAGTCGGCCGGGTCGACGTCGTAGTTCAAGTGCTTCAGCATCGCCACCTCGACCGGGACGAACCCGATCGTGTAGCCGTCGGGCTTCGCGTCGGCGACGTACTGCATGGCCGTGGAGCCGGCCGCGCCGGGGCGGTTCTCCACGACGACCGAGACGCCGAGGATCGGCTCGAGCTCCGAGGCGAGCGCCCGTGCGCTGAGGTCCGAGCCGCCGCCCGCGGCGGCCTGGACGATCAGCGTGATGTCCTCCTCCGGGTAGGCGGCGGCGTCCGAGCCGGACGATTCCCCGCCGCCGGCGCAGCCGGACAGGGCCAGCGCGGCCATCGCGGCGGTGGCGATCACCGCGCGCCGGGTGCAACGGATCATGGCTGACGACTCCCTCGTCGATCTTCGGTGGCGGGTGGGGGCCCGCCCGCCCCTGTGAACCGCCGGTAGGCGGTGAGCATCCGGCGCCGCGAGCCGTCGACGTGCTCGCGCAGCGTGGCCACGGCCGCCGCCTCGTCCCCGCGCTCGATCGCGGCGAGCAGGTCGACGTGGTCCTGGTAGGTGGGCCGCAGGTCGCGGTCCTCGGCGTTGGTCACCGACAGCATGTCGGCGAACGTCGGCCGGTACTGCTGCCAGACGCTGGCGAGCCGGCGATGGCCGCAGGCGTCGTAGAAGCTGGTGTGGAAGGCGAGGTCGGCGACGGCGAACGCGTGGCTGTCGCCGGCCTCGGCGGCGGCCTCCATGCGTTCGAGCGCCTCCCGCGCCGAGGCGTACGACGACCGGTCGGGGCGGGCCATGCAGGTGCGGACGGCCTCGGCCTCCAGCAGCTGGCGCAGCGAGTAGAGCTCCTCGATGTCCTGCACCGTCAGGCCGATGACGAACACCCCGCGCCTGCGCGACTCCACGAGCCCCTCGACCTCGAGCTGACGCAGCGCGTCGCGGACCGGGCCGCGGCTCACGTCGAAGGTCTCCGACAGCTGGGCCTCGACCAGGTGGGTGCCGGGTTGCAGCTCGCCGCGGATGATCAGCCGCCGCAGCTGCTGCAGCACGTGGCTGCCCAGCGCGGGCGCAGGCCGGATGCCGTCGACGGACGCGCGCCATGCGCTGCTGTTCGCGGTCACGCTCATCTCTCGGGTCGTCGGGTAACGGATTACGGTTAACCGTAAACCGTCAACGGTGGTCCGACAAGGGAGCGGGCTCGGGACTTCGTCGACCGGGCGGCCCGGTCGTCGGCTCGTCGAGGAAGATCAGCGGTGGCTGGGTGATCAGGCTGGCGGCGAGGTCGAGCCGGCGGCGCATGCCGCCGGAGAACTGGGAGACCTGCCGGTCCGCGGCGTCCTCCAGGCCGAACCGGGCGAGCAGGCGCCGCGCCGTGTCGCGCGCCGCCGCCCGGCCCAGGCCCTGCAGGCGGCCGAACAGCCACAGGTTCTCGGCGGCCGTGAGGTTCTCGTCCACCGAGGCGTACTGCCCGGTGAGGCCGATGAGCTGGCGGACCACGTGGGCGTGGCGCCGCACGTCGACGCCGAAGACCTCGGCGCGACCCCCGTCGATCGCGAGCAGGGTGGCCAGCATGCGCAGCACGGTCGTCTTGCCCGCGCCGTTGGGGCCGAGGACGCCGAAGACCTCTCCGGGCGCGACCTCGAGGTCGACGCCGTCGACGGCGCGGCGGCCGCCGAAGGTCTTGACCAGCCCCTCGGTGCGGACGGCCGGGGTGGTCGGGGATGTCGTCGTCACGCGCCGAGGGTGCGACGGTGCGGTTTCACCGGGCCCCCGGCGCGGTTTCACCCCGGGCGTTGCGGCGAAGGCGGGTGGCCTGCCCGCCCTCGCCACGTGATCGCCGCGAGCGCGGCGGCGAGCGGCAGCACGGCGATCAGGTACGCCGCGCTCAGGTCGAGCGCCGTGCCGAGCCCGGCGAGCACCACCGGCGCGCCGAGGACGGCGGTGCCGGACGCCAGCGCCCCGAAGGCGGGGCCGCGCACGTCGGACATGCCCGGCACCTGGACCAGGCGGGCGAGGGTGACGGGGTAGAAGGCGGCCGTGCCCAGCCCGGCGACCGCGAGCCCGGCGACGACCGGCGCCGGGCCGTCGGGCACGGCGACCGCGAGCGTTCCCGCGACGACGACCGCGCACCCGGCGGGCACGACCGGGAACCCGCGCCCGATCAGCCACGGCGCCCCGTACCGGCCGACGGCCATGCCGATCAGGAACGCCACGGCCGCGGCCCCGGCGGGCCCCGGGGCGAGCCCGGCGTCCTGCAGCCGGGCGGCGGCCCAGATCGTGAAGCAGAACTCGACCGACACCCCGAGCACCACGGTCACCCAGGCCACGGCGACGCGCCGCGCGGGCGGCCGGGGCGACACCGCCTCCGGCGCGGCCCGCGCCGGTCCGGGGGCCCAGCCCGCGGTCGCCGCGATGGCCACGAGCGGCGGCACGGCGAGCAGCAGCGCGAACCGTCCGCTGCCCAGCTGCGCGTCGAGCGTCCCCACCGACAGCGGGCCCAGGATGCCGCACACGCTGGAGGCCGCGTTGACCCGCGCCAGGCGTGCGCCGACCGCGGGACCCCGCAGCAGGGCGGGCGTGACCATGACGAGCCCGGCGGAGCCGGTGCCGAGCAGCAGCGCGCCGGCCGCGGCGAGGAAGGCCGTGGTCCCGGTACCGAGCAGCGCCGCCCCGGCGGCGGCGACCAGCGCGGCGCCGCGCAGCACGGGTCGCGGGCCGCGGCCCAGGAGCACGGGCCCCGCCGCGCCCACCAGCAGCAGTCCGACGCCGAACGACGAGGAGAGCCACACCAGCCCCGCGGGAGGCCGGTCCAGGTCGCGGGCGAGCAACACCAGGCACGCGCCGAGGCTGTTGATCGTGAACCCGACGGCGGCCGGGCCCGGGGCGACCCGCAGGACGACGTTGCGGGGCTGCGTCGAGGAACCGCTCGCGAGCCCGCTCACCGGCGCGGGGCGGCGTGGTCGAGGCGGGTGCCGGTCGGCAGGACCGCGCGCGCGGTGGCGAGCTCCACGGGAACCTCCGATTAAACTCGGCTTTCGAGGATAATCGGTGCCGGGACGTCGCGGTAGCGGTTGGTGCGCGCCGCCGGGACCTCGCGCGACCGCGCGAGCCGGTGACACCGGTCCGTACCAGCCGATGCGCGGGCCGCGCCGCGACCGTGGTCAGCCGTTGATCTCGCTGGGGCTGCGCCGGAGGCTCGCGGAGCAGGCGAGCGCGAGCAGCACCAGCAGCGGGACGACGCCCGCGGTCACCTCGTAGCGCCAGTCGCCGGTGCGGCCGGTGCCGGGGTCGCCGTCGACGACGACCACCGCGACGACCAGCACGAGCGTGAGCACCGCCGCTGCGGCGGCTGCGCGCCGCAGCCCGCCGGCGCCGCCCGCGCACAGGCCGAGCAGGGCGACCGTGGCCAGCCCGCCCACGAGCACCAGCAGCGCGAGGGCCTGCGCCGGGACGAGATCGACCAGCGTGCCCGCCACCGGGTCGCCGTAGCCGATCCGCTCGACCCGCGCCACCGGCACGAAGAGCGCGACCAGCAGCGCCAGCGCCACGCCGCCCCGCAGTGCCCACACCCGGAGGTCCCCCGTCGCCTCGCGCAGCTGCCGCTCCAGGTCGGCTCGGGTCGGCTCGTCGGGCGTCGCCATGATCGAAGCCTGCCACGGCCGGCGCTCGCGGGCGGTGCGCCCGCCCGGAGCCCGCGCATGCCCCGGCGCAGGCCGGCGGCCACGACGGCCTCGAGGCGGTCCGGCGGGCCGAATGCGAGCAGGGCCTTGCCGACCCCGGTGCGGTGGGCGAGCACGGGGCCCCGGGCCGCGACGGGATGACCTGGTCCTGGGTCAGGGCTCGATCTCGCCCGAGCCGCGGGCGATCAGTTCGACCGGCAGGACGATGCGCTGCGGTGGCTCGGCGTAGCCGTCGATCCGGGCGAACAGCAGGCGGGCAGCCTGCCTGCCCATCTCCGTCACGTCGTGGGCGACGACGGTGACGGGCGGGGTGAGCAGGTCGGCCAGGTCGAAGTCGTCGAAGCCGATCAGCGCGACCCGGCTCTCCCGCCCCGCCTCGCGCAGGGCGCGGGCGGCGCCGATCGTGCAGACGTTGTTCAGCGTGAACAGCGCGGTGGGGGGATCCACCGCCGCGAGCAGCTCGGCCGCGGCGGCGTGGGCCTGGTCGGCGGTCTCCCGGTTCAGGCGGACGAGCCGCTCGTCGGGCGCGATCCCGGCCTCGGCGAGCGCCGCCTCGTGGCCGCGCAACCGCTCCCGCACGGTGTGGAGGTCGGGCAGGGCGCCGATCACGCCGATCCGCCGGTGCCCGTGCGCGACGAGGTGGGCGGTGGCCGCGCGCCCGCCTGCGAAGTCGTCGCTGAGGATCGTGTCGGCGGTGAGCCGGCTCGGCGGCCGGTCGACGAACACCACGGGGGTCCCCATCGCCTGCTCGGCGGACAGGAACGAGTGGTCGGGCCCGTTGGGCTCGACGAGCAGCCCGTCGACGCGGCGGGAGGACAGGGCGAGCAGGGTCTCGCGTTCGCGCTCCGCCGAGCGGGAGCCCGCGGTGAGGACCAGGGCGCCGCGTTCCTCGGCGATCTCCTCGACGCCGCGGATGAGGTCGTCGTAGAAGCGGGTCGAGGATCGCCGCAGCGCGAGCCCGATCGTGCCGGTCCGGTGGCCCCTGCGCAGGTCGCGGGCCAGGTCGTTGCGGCGGAACCCGACCTCGGACGCGATGTCGAGGATCCGCTGCGCGGTCGCGGGGGACACCCCGCCCTCCCCGTTGAGCACCCGCGACACGCTCTTGATGCTCACCCCGACCCGGTCGGCGATGTCCTTCATGGTCGGGCGGCTCGGCGGCCGCCGCCGACGGGCCGGGTCGCCCTGGTTGCCGGGGGGATCGTCCAGGGTTTCGACATCCGTCCGTCTTGACAGGCCCACCGGGACAGTGTGCACTACGTCAACGTTGACCGTCATCGTTGACGTAGCTGTGAGAGGAGTCGGGTGTCGACCTCCATCGAGGCCGCTGACCGGACCGGGCCGAGCACCGGCGAGCAGATCGCGGTCGTGGTGCCGCACGTGCACTGGGACCGCGAGTGGTACGAGCCGTTCGAGGTGATGCGGTTCCACCTCGTCCGCTTCCTGGACGAGCTCGTCGACACGCTGGAGGCCGAGCCCGATCTCCCCGCCTTCCTGCTGGACGGGCAGGCGGTCATCGTGGAGGACTACCTGGAGGTCCGCCGCGCCCAGCGCGACCGGCTCACGGCGCTGGTCCGCGCGGGGCGGCTGCGCCCCGGCCCGTTCTACGTGCAGCCCGACGAGTTCCACGTCTCCGGCGAGGGCCTGGTCCGCAACCTGCTCATCGGGTGCCGGGTGTCGGCGGAGCTCGGGTGGGTGATGCGCGAGGGCTACCTTCCGGACACGTTCGGCCACGTCCACCAGCTGCCGCAGATCCTGCGCGGCTTCGGCATCTCGACCTTCTACGCGATGCGGGGCTTCGGCCAGGACGTCGACGAGACGGGCAGCCAGTTCTGGTGGGAGGCGCCCGACGGGTCGAGGGTGCTGGTCGAGTGGCTGTCGGAGAGCTACTCGAACGCCGCCGTGCTGACCGGTGACGCCGCCGCGATGCGGCTGCACCACGGCACGCTCGTGCGCTACGACTCCCTGCCGGAGCTTCTGGACCGACTCGGCCGCCGCGCGCCGACCGGCGTGCTGCTGCTGCTCAACGGGGGTGACCACCTGCGCGTCCAGAGCGGCGTGCCGGAGATGGTGCGGTCGCTGGACAAGGACGTGCCGACGGCGCTGCGGCTGGGCGGGCTGGAGGAGTTCCACGAGCTCGTGGCCGAGCGCCCGCTGCCCGACCGGGTCGAGCGCGGCGAGTTCCGCCACGGGCGGCGCCACGACGTCTTCGACGGCATCGCCTCCACCCGCACGCCGATGAAGGGGCTGGCCGAACGCACCGAGAGCCTGCTCGCCACCCAGGCGGAACGGCTGGACGCGCTCGCGACGCTGGTCGACGGCCGCTCGTCGCGGGACCTGCTGCACCACGCGTGGCGCGAGCTGGTCAAGAACTACGCCCACGACTCCATCTGCGGCTGCTCCGTCGACGAGGTGCACGCCGAGATGGAGACCCGCTTCGGAAAGATCGAGCAGATCGCCGCAACCGTCGCCGACGACGCGGTGGAGCGGATCGCGCGGGCGGCGGCGCCCGACGCGCCGCCCGGGGAGATCCCCGTCGTCGTGGTCAACCCGAGCGGCTTCGCCCGCAGCGGCCCGGTCGAAGTGCAGGTCGTCCCCGACCTCGACGCGCCGTTGGGCACGCGGACGTTCGGGTGGACCCAGGGCGACGGGGTCGACCTGTCGCGCTACCGGCTGCTCGACCCGGACGGCCGTCCGATCCCGTTCACCGTCGCCGCCGGCGGCGACGTGGCCGTGGTCGACGCGCTGGACCGCCGCAAGGAGGTCCGCCGCGACGCCGTCGCGTTCACGGCCGAGGACGTCCCCGCCCTCGGCCGGTCGGTGTACCGCCTGGTGCCGGGCGAGGACACGCCCGTCCGGTCGGCCACCGAACCGCCGCGGGAGTCGCCCCGCCGCCTCGACAACGGGATCCTCGCCGTCGAGCTCGCAGCCGACGGCACGCTCTCGGTGACCGCGGCCGACACCGGCTACCGCGCCACCGGCCTGCTGGAGCTGCTCGACGACGGCGACCGCGGCGACGAGTACGGGTTCGGCGCGGTCGACGGGGACGAGCCGATCTCGTCGCGCACCGCGACCTGGCGGCCGGGCACCGTCACCGGCCCGCACGAGATGCTCGGCCACACCCGGCTCACCGTCCCCGCGGGCCTGACGCAGGACCGCACGGGCCGAACGTCGGCCACGGAGGAGTTGCCGGTCGCGCTGCGCGTCACCCTCCTCCCCGGCGAGGACCTCGTGCGGGTCGCGCTGACGGTGGACAACCGCGCCCGCGACCACCGGGTCCGGCTGCGGTTCCCCACCGGCCTCGGCGCGGGCCGGACGGTGGCCGAGTCCGCCTTCGGGGTCGTGCACCGCGGCCCGGTCTCCGGCGACCACGCGGGCTGGCAGGAGCCGCCGTCGGGCGCGTGCGCCATGCGCCGGTTCGTCGCGACCGAGGACGGCGAGCAGGGGATGCAGATCCTCACCGAGGGCCTGCACGAGTACACCTGCGCCGCGGACGGCACGGTCGACGTCACCGCCCTGCGGGCCGTCGGCTGGCTCGCCCGCACCGACCACCCCGCGCGCCCGCACAAGATCGGCCCGGAGCTGCCGACCCCGCAGGCGCAGTGCCCCGGCGTGCACACCTTCCGGCTCGGGCTGCGGCCCTACCGCCCCTCCGCCGGGCCCGGGCAGCTCTACCGGGCGGCCGAGCGCTTCGCGACGCCCCTGCGCGCGGTGGCGGTGCAGGGCGCGGTGGCGGTGCAGGGCGCGGCCCGCCAGCCCCGGCCGCACACCCCCGACGTCGGGCTCGCGGTCGAGCCGGAGGGCGTCGTGCTGTCGGCGGTCAAGACCGCCGAGGACGGCGACGGCCTGGTCGTCCGGGTGTTCAACAGCACCGACGAGCCGGTCACCGCCCAGCTGCACGCCCGGTTCGCCGTCGGCGCCGCCCGGCGGTGCGACCTCGAGGAGCGGGACCTGGACGACGGGTCGGCCGTCGAGCTGGAGCGGGCGGGGACGACCCGGATCCGGTTCCCCCTGGCGGCCGGCCAGATCGCGACCGTGCGGTTGACCGATCTCGACGAGGAGAAAGGTGCGCGCAGATGACCGTGAAGCTCAGCCGGCGGGAGGTGCTGCGGCTGGCCGTGCTGGGTGGCGCCGCGGCCACGGTGACGGGGTGCGCCGCGGCCCCGTCCGGCGTGACGTGGCAGGCCATCCCCTCCTACTCGTTGCAGGGCACCGACCCGAAGCGGGTCGACTACCTGAGGTCGGTGCTCGACGCCTTCCAGGCGGAGTCCGGGGTGGCGATCGCGCCGGCCGTCACCAGCGCCGACACCGCCGCCGCCATGGCCAAGTTGCTCCTGCAGGCCTCCCAGGGGAGGGCGCCGGACGTCTCCCAGGTCGACGGGTACGTCTTCGGCCGGATGGCCCCCTACGCCCGGCCGATCACCAGCCAGGTGGCGGCCGCGGGCCTCGACGTCGACGACTGGTTCCCGAGCCTGCGCCCGATCATGACCGGCTCCGGGCCCGACGTGCGGTCGCTGCCGTTCACCACCGACGTGCGCGTCCTCTACCACCGCAAGGACCTGGTGCCGACCCCGCCCAGCACGTGGGACGAGCTGATCGCCGTCGCCCGCCCGCTCGCCGAGCAGGGCCACGCCGTGCTGTTCCCGGGTGGCCGCAGCGAGGGCGCGGTCGCCACCACGCTGTGGCCGCAGTACTGGGCGCAGGGGCTGGAGCTGTTCGACGCCTCGGGGCAGCCCGCCTTCGGCAGCGGGCCCGGGTACGCCGCCATGCGCGACGCGCTCGCGGTGGTGGAGCGCTGCGTCGCCGAGGGCGTCACGCCGCGCCGCGTCGCCACGTTCGGCAAGGAGGACGACCTCAACAGCGACGTCGTCGCCGGCCGGGTCGCGATGTTCATCGGCGGCAGCTGGCAGGCGGCCGCGCTCAACAACGCGCTGCCCACCGGCGACTTCTTCGACACCTGGGCCGTCGCGCCCATCCCCAGCATCTCCGGCGAGCGCCACGTCACCACCGCGGGCGGATGGGTGTGGGCGGCGTTCAGCGACGACCCGGAGGAGGTCGACGCCGGCATCGACTGGGTCGTCCGGGCCTACGTCGGCGACGACGGGATGGCGGCCTGGTGCACCGCGGGCGGCTACCTGCCACCTCGGCAGAGCGTCTACTCCAACCCGGCCTACCAGCAGAACCCGTTCACCCCCGTCTTCCGCGACCACCTCGCCGCGTACTCGCGGACGCGCCCGGGTGCCCGCAAGTACCTCGCCGTGTCCAACAGCCTGCAGATCGCCCTGTCCAGCGTCGCGTCCGGCACCACGAGCGCCGCCGAGGCCCTGGACCAGGCCCTCGACCGCATCGTCTGACGGCCTTCCCACCCCACCCGCTCCGACCCGTGGACGGCACACCATGACCACCTCCCTCAGCGCCGAGGCCACCAGCACCCGACCCCCGACCCGGCAGGACCGGCCGCCCGGCCGCGACCGCTTCGCGCACCCCGGCAGAGCGGCGTGGCCGTGGCTGCTCCCGCTCGGCCTGCTGCTCGCGCTCGTGCTCGTCTACCCGGTGGTCGAGATCGTCCGGTTGAGCTTCACCGACGCCAGCCTCGTCTCCGGGGAGCCCTACCGGTTCACCCTCGACACCTACCGCTCGCTCGCCCGCGGCACCGACTTCCAGCAGACGCTGGGCATCACGTTCGTGTTCGTGCTGTTCAGCACGGTTTTCCAGCTCCTCATCGGGTTCGCGGCCGCGCTGCTCGTGCACGGCGCGGAACGGCGCGGCCTGCGCGGCACCGTGGTCACCCGGGCGGTCGTCATGGCCGCGTGGGCGATCCCGGGCGTGGTCATCGGGGTGATCTGGGGCCTGCTGTACCAGGAGACCGGGTCCGGCATCCTCAACCACGGCCTGTCCCTGCTCGGGTTCTCCGGCCAGGCGCCGTTCCTGTCCGACCCCGACCTCGCCCTCACCTCGGTGATCGTCGCCAACGTGTGGCGGGGCACCGCCTTCTCGATGATCCTCTGCTACGCCGGGCTCAAGACGATCCCGGACGACGTCTACGAGGCGGCGCGCATCGACGGCGCGCGGGCGCACCAGATCCTCGGCCGGATCACGGTGCCGCTGATGCTGCCGATCCTCACGACCACGCTCGTGCTGGTCGTGGTCGAGACGTTCAACACCTTCGACATGGTGCTCGCGCTCACCGGCGGCGGGCCGGGCACCGCGACGCAGGTGCTCGCGCTCGGCGTCTACGACGAGCTGTTCAACCAGCTCAACCTCGGCCGCGGCGCCGCGATGGCCGTGGTCCTCATGGCGCTCAACGTGGTGATGATCGCGCTCTACCTCCGGCTGGTCGAGCGCCAGGAGGGGGTGGCCTGACATGCGCGGAGACCGGATCGGGCGGGCCGGCTACCACCTCGGCCAGGCCGTGCTCGTGATCGCGTTCGCCTTCCCGCTGGCGTGGGTGCTGTCGCTGTCGCTCAAGACCGGCCCGGAGACCCTGCAGTCGCCGCCGAGCCTGCTGCCGGAGTCGCCGCAGTGGGGCAACTACGCCACGGTGCTGGAGAACACCCCGATCGGGCGGTACCTCGTGAACTCGCTGTTCCTCGTCGCCGTCAGCGTCACCGGCGCGCTGCTGGTGGCGGTCCCCGCCGCGTACGGGCTGTCCCGGTTCGTCTTCCGCGGCAGGCGGACCTACTCCCGCGGCGTGCTGGCCGCCCAGCTCGTGTCCCCGCTGATCATCGCCGTCCCGGCGTACCGGCTGTTCGTGGCCCTCGGGCTCGTCGACAGCTACGTCGGCCTGGTGCTGATCTACATCGCGATGATCGCGCCGTTCCTCACCTGGTTCCTCAAGACCTACCTCGACACCGTGCCGAGGGCGCTCGACGAGGCCGCGATGATCGACGGCTGCTCCCGGCTGCGGACGGTCGTCTCGGTGATCCTGCCGACCATCCGGCCCGGGCTCGCCTCGGCGGCGATCCTCGGCGGCGTCACGACGTGGTCGCAGTTCGCGGTGCCGTTCATCCTGCTCGACACCCGCGAGCTGTTCCCGGTGTCGGTCGGCGTCGTCAACCTGCAGCAGACCGCGGGCGAGATCACCACGCAGTACCTGGCGGCGGGCAGCGTCCTCGCCGTCGCCCCGGTGATCGTGCTGTTCGTGGTGTTCCAGCGGCACATCGTCGGCGCGCTCACCGCCGGAGCGGTCAAGGGCTGAGCGCCCTCACGCGGGCGGCCGCGGCCCCGCGGCCCGCCGCAGCCGGTTGGCGATGGCGAGGCCCAGCCCGTGCTCCTCCGGCAGCGACGCGACGACGAGGTCGCAGCCTTCCCGGTCGAACTCGCGGAGGAAGCCGTAGAGCCGGTGCGCGTACGCCGCGGTCGAGGCGGGCACCGCCACCACGGCGTGCGCCTTCACCTCGGCGCCGGCGCCGGCGACGGCGGGCGGCAGCAGCACGCCCACCCGCTCGCCCCGGTCGTGCGCGCGCTCGGCCTCGACGACGACGTCGTCGGGCGCGACGAGCACGACCCGTGCGCGCGGCGCGTAGTGCGACGGGTGCTGTCCGGGCACCCGGATGCTGCTCGACCCGGGCACCGCGAGCGGGCGATCCAGCGCGGCCTCGAGGTCCTCCCGGGTCACCCCGCCGGGCCGCAGGATGGTCGGTTCCCCGCCGGTGACGTCGACGATCGTCGACTCGACCCCGACCGCGCACGGCCCGCCGTCGAGGACGAGGTCGACGGCGTCGCCGAGCTCGGCGCGCACGTGGGCGGCCGTGGTGGGGCTGACCGAGCCGAAGCGGTTGGCCGACGGGGCCGCGACGCCGCCGCCGAACGCCGACAGCAGGGCGAGCGCGACGGGGTGGTTCGGGACGCGGATCGCAGCCGTCTCCAGCCCGCCGGTCGTCGCGTCCGGGATCCGGGGGCTGCGGCGCAGGACCAGCGTGAGCGGGCCCGGCCAGAAGCGCTCGGCCAGCACGCGCGCGGGCTCGGGCACGTCGGCGGCCCAGTCGTCGAGCTGGTCGGCGCGCGCGATGTGGACGATCAGCGGGTGGGTGGGTGGGCGGCCCTTCACCGCGAACACGCGGCCGACGGCGGCTGCGTCCTCGGCGTTGGCGCCCAGCCCGTAGACGGTCTCGGTCGGGAAGGCGACCAGGCCGCTGGCGCGCAGCACGCCCGCCGCCTCCGCGATGGCGGCCTCCGGGATGGTGCTGGTACCCGCCGACACCGTCGATCCTCCCACCGTTCACCGGACCGATGCCGGCCCGGCCCAGCAGGATATGCGCCCGGTGCCCGACGAAGGCGCGGGGGCGATACGCCTGCCGGACCAGCGCGGCTGCGCCCAGGCCCCTGTCGCCGCTCAGCCGGACGGAGGATGATGCGCGATCATCGAGCGGTGCGATCGACGAGCCTGGTCATCACGTCGCCGAACGGGGAGCGCCGCTCGGTCGAGCTGCGCAAGGAGCGGGTGAGCATCGGCCGGGGGAGTCCGACCTCCCAACCGGACATCGAGCTCGGCCCCGACCAGCAGCGGTGGGTGAGTCGCGTGCACTGCGTGCTCGAGTTCCGGGCAGGCGCCTGGTACGCGAGCGACAACACGACGGTCAACGGCACGCTGATCCGCCGGGGAGACCGGACGACCAGGCTCGAGGGCACGGCGCGGCTCCAGCACGGCGACACGATCCTCATCCTCGGCGACGTCGATTCCTCGGGTGGAGCCCGCTACTGGAGCCTCGCCTACGTCGACCCGTACGTGACGCGGCCCGCGGAGCGGCTGCAGCTGCCCGAGGAGCGCCCACGGGTCGAGGTCGACTGGGTGGGCGCGCGGGTGTTCCGCCGGATCGACGGAAGGCGCGAGGAGGTCGTCGGTCTCCGGCCGAAGGCCTACCAACTGGTTCGTTACATGGCCGACCGGAGCGCCCGCAACCACGGAGCGCCCGTCGTGTGCGAGTACACCGAGTTGATCACCGCGCTGTGGGGGGAGCGGCACGAGTGGCCGCCGGGACGGTCGTTCACGAAGGAGGACGTCCGTGACGTGGTCAACGACGCGCGGGCCCGGCTCGAGCTCGACAAATCGCGGCCCCGACTGATCGAGACCGTGCGCGGCATCGGCTACCGGCTGGCGGCATGGGTCGAGCCCAACCGTCCCGGTGCCACGCGGGTCGACGACGTCGATGAATCTCCCATGGTCGAGCCCTCCCACGCCACGCGAGACTCGAGCCCTGCCGCCGGTGCCTGAGCGGCGCACCGTCTGCCGTGGAGGACGTGTGAGAACCGACCGCCCGCTACCGGCCGACCGGCTCGATCCGTCGCTGCGCAGCGCGACCGCGAACCTCGGGACCGTCGTGGCGGCGGCGGTGGAGGCCGGTGCGGCGCGCATCGAGCCCTCTCACTTCCTCATCGCGCTGGCCCGGGTGCCGGGGAGCCTGACCGGCCGGCTCTTCGCCGGCGCACGCATCCCGGTCGACGTCTTCGCCACCGCGATGCGCGAGCAGACCCCCGCGGGCGTGGCCGTCGTCGTCGAGCTGTCCTCGGACACCGCGTCGTCCGCCACCCGTCGGTTGATCGACGAGCTCGACGGGCACGACGGTCCGATCGACGAGTCCGCGTTGCTCGCGGCTGCGCTGACCCACCTCGAACCGGCGGCGCGGGAGGTGCTGGAGCACCACGGCGGTGCTGATCTCGCCGAGTGGCGCGCCGTCGCCGAGCGGGGTCCGGTCACGCCGGCCACCGTGTGGCGGTCGGACGGCCGGCTCGACGAGGCGGCGTTCACCCCCGCCGCAGCGCGGGTTCTCGACTCGGCCGTGACGGAGGCGGCCGCCCTGGGCATCCGTTCGCTCAGCACCCTGCTGTTGACCCACGCCATGGCGATTCCCGAGCAGGGCCTGCTCGCGCAGGGCGCCGTGCACGCGCGGTTCGACCTGCGCGACCTGCGGGGGCGGCTGCTGATGCTGCTGCGCGGGGACGGGCGGCGGGGAGCGGCGCCGGAGCGGGTGACGCGCGACGGCGTGGCGCCGGCGTTCCGGCTCGCGCTCGAGCACGCCGCCCGCGTCGCCGCGGCGCGCGGGTCGGCCGTCGTCGCCGAGCAGGACCTGCTCGAGGCCCTGATCGGCGTCCCGGGCAGCCCGGTCAGCGGGGTCCTGCGTGCCAGCGGGGTGGACCTGCCCGCGTTGAAGCGGTTCGCCGCCGACATCTACACCGAGCCGGAGGTGGAGCCCGAGCCCACACCCGAGTCCGTGTCCGAGGCCCTGGAGCGGTTCCAGCGGCAGCTGATCGGCCAGCCCGCGGTGGGCGCGCGGTTGCTGCCCAGGTTGGAGCTGATCAAGCGGGCCGTCCGGCGCGGGTTCCGGATGGGCGACCGGCCGCTGGCGACCTTCCTGTTCTGCGGTCCGAGCGGCACCGGCAAGACGATGACCGCCCGCCTCATCGCCGAGGCGGTGTACGGCTCCACCGACGACCTGATCATGTTCGAGATGGGGCAGTACAACTCCCGGCACGCGATCAGCAACTTCATCGGCGCCCCGCCCGGGTACGTCGGCTTCGGCGAGGGCAAGCTGACCAACGGCCTGGCCCGAACGCCCCGCTGCGTGCTGCTGTTCGACGAGGTCGAGAAGGCCGACCGGCTGGTGCTCGACGCGTTGCTGCGGCTGCTGGACGAGGGCCGCGTGACCGACCCGGCCGGCCCGGTCCGCGACGCCCGGGAGGCCGTCGTCGTGCTCACCTCCAACGTCGGGGCGCGTTGGTTCGCCGCGCTCGGCAGGCGCGCGAGCGGACTCGACGCAGCCCCGTCCGGCCTGCGTGGCGAGCTAGCCGAGAAGCTGGGCAGCGACCTGCTCCCGGACGAGGAGGAGGACGAGGCCGAGGTGTCTCGGCGGCTGCGCAGCGAGCTGGAGCGGTTCCTGCGCCCCGAGTTCCTCAACCGGATCGACGAGACGATCCTGTTCGCTCCGTTCACCCGGGACGACCTGCGGGACATCGCCGAGGCCACGCTGCAGCGGCGGGCCGGCGAGGTCCTCGGTGAGCTGGGCGTGCGGCTGGAGTGGTCGCCCGACGTGTGCGAGCACGTGGTCGAGCAGGCGGTCACCACGCGGGTGGACGAAGCGGCCAGGGGGGTCGTCCGGTGCGCGGACGCCGTGCTCGGCCTCCTCCTGCGGTTCCTCGACGAGGCCGACGACCGCGGCGAGCAACCGACGGCGGCCCGGGTGGTCGTCCGCGACGGCGCGTTGGCGGTGATCGCCGCGCATGGCTGACGAAACCCGTGTGCCGCCCGTCGTGGCCGGCCGTTACGTCGTCCGCGAGCTGATCGGGGCGGGCGCGTTCGGCACGGTGTACCGCGCCGAGCACCGCGTCCTCGACGTACCGCTGCGCTCGGTCGCGCTGAAGCGGTTCGGCAGCGGTGATGCGACGCCGGCCATGCTGCGCGAGGCGTTGAAGATCGAACGCCTCGTCGGCGGGTGCGACGACCCGGTCGTGCGCCACCGGCTGGTCGGTTGCCTCGACGCGGGGGTCGACGAGGACGGGGTGCCGTTCCTCGTGATGGAGCTGGCCGAGGGCAGCCTGGCGGACCGGGTCGTGCGGGACCGCGGCTGGCCCGCCGCGACGGTGCGGTCCTGGCTGCGCGAGATCTGCCAGGGCGTGGGGTTCCTGCACCGGCAAGGCGCGGTGCACCTCGACCTCAAGCCGGCCAACGTGCTGCGCACGGCGAGCGGCTCGCTGAAGATCGGGGACTTCGGGCACGCCGAGCGGATCAACGACCTGCTCCGGTCCGCCCCGATGGGCGGCACGCTCACCCACCAGGCGCCCGAGATCCTCGGCGGGGGCGTGGTCGATGCGCGCGCCGACGTGTACGCGATCGGGATGATCGGCTACCAGCTCCTGACCGGGCGGCTGCCCCACCACCACGAGGTGACGGCCGCCCTGCCGCAGGAGGGCCCCGCCGACGTCGGCGCGTTGCGGCGGATCCGGACCCGGCCGGTTCCGCCGCCCGGGGAACTGGTGCCGAGCATTCGCAACGAGCCGCTCGAGGAGCTCGTCGTGCGCGCGCTCTCGCCGAACAGCGCCGACCGGCCCGACGACGCCACGGTCCTGCTCGAGCTGCTGGACCGGGCGGAGCCGGCCGCGCCCGCGGTCTCGGACCGCGAGCGGGTGCGCGCGCACGTCGGGTTGCTCGAACAGGCCCTGCGGACGGGAGACCTGGCGCACGCCGAGCGCCTCGCGATCGAGGCGGGCGCGCTCGACGACGCCCTGCCCGCGCCCGAACGCGTCGTCGAGCTGTACCCGCTCCTGGTCGACCTGGCTCTGCGCCGCGACGAGGTCGGTCGGGCGAGAGCCGTGGCGAAGCAGGGCCTGGCCGTGGCGAGCTGCCCCGCCACGTGGCGGGCCGCGGCGCGGGCCTTCGCCGGTACGCCGGCCGGGGAGGGGTTCCTGACGATGCTCCGGGCCCGGGAGGGCCGCGCATGACGCACGGAACGGTCGACAACGGCGTCGGCGCGCAGTGGGACGAGCGGGCGTGGGCGGCCCTGCACCGCGACGGCGAGGTACACCCCTGGACCGCCGAGGCCGAGGAGCTGTTCGGCGGGACCCGGCCCTACCCGGGCCCGGACGACCGGGTGCGTCACCACCGCGCGATCTGCCTGCACACGCGCGCTTACGACCTCCAACGCGCCGGCGCGCACGACCGGGCGCTGCCGTACTGGCGGGCGGCGCTGGCGGAGTGGGTGGCGCTGCACGCCTCGGACGCGTTCTGGGACGGCCTCGCCGAGCGGATTCCCCCGGTGGACGCGTGTCCCGTGCCCGCAGAGGAGCTGGCCGCGGTGCGCGACGCCCTTCCCTCGATGCTCCTCGAGGTGCACGTGGCGCTGGCCCGTGAGCTGCGTGGACCGGCGCCGGGCCCGGCCGGGGAGCACGTCGCCCTGATCCGCGATTCGGGTTTCCCCGCCGAGGCGGTGGAACGGGCTCGAGCGGCGCTGGTCGCGGGCCTCGACGGCCGGGTCGCGGCGGCGATCCGGCAGCGGCGGTTCGGCCCGGTCTTCGACGAGGTCGCGGAGTGGTTGCAGCTCGACCCGGCCGGGCCGGCGCCCGCCCGGCTGCTCGTCGTGCTGGCCACCGAGTGGGCGTGGACGTTGCTCGATCGCGACGACGGGTGGTTGCTCGTGCGGAACCTCCTGCGCAGGGTCGACGAGGTGTTGCGGCCCGAGGCCTTCGAATCGGTCCCCGCCGACGACCGGGCCCGCCTGCTGCACTGGCGCGGCGCGCAGCTGCTGTACCCCGAGTGGCCGCCCCGGATCACCGACGACCCCGCCGAGATCCATCGGATCGAGCGGGTCAACCAGCTGGCCGAGCGGTACTTCCGCGACGCGCTCGCCCTCTCGCCCGGCATGCGGCTGCCGCCCTGGGAGGTCGACAAGGACATCGCCAAGTGCCTCGCCAGACAGGCCGAGTGCGCCCACCTCACCGGCCGGGACGCCGAGGCGCGCACGCTGCTCGGGCAGGCGGTGGCGCTGGACCCGGGGTGCGCGTGGGCTGCCGAGCTGATCGACGTTCTCGGCGCGCCGGATCCCCCGACGCGCGACGTCCGCGACGACGTCGCCGAGATCGCGCACCTCGTGGCCGCGGCCCGGACGATGGAGGCGATCGAGCTCCTGGAGCGCCTGGAACGCACCCGGGCCGTCGACCGGCAGGGGCTGGCCGAGCACCCGGCCGTGGCCCGGCTGGCGGCCGCCGTGCGGGCGCATCCCCTCCGCAGGCGGCGCGTCGACGCGGTGTTGGAGCGGCTGCGCGCCGCCGCGGAGCCGGACCCCTTCGTGCCCGCGCGGACCGGCGACGAGGTCCCGTTCGACAACCCGTGGCGCTGGCACCCCGATGCGGACCCGTACCGGGACTCCGCGTTCGGGGTGCTCGGCGTCCGGCCGACCACGGTCCTGCGCAGGGCGCACGCCGTCGCTCGCCGGTCCCGCGCGCGCTTCGGCGAGGTGCGCCACCTGGGCCGGGTGGTCGACGAAGCCGCGATCAACGCCGCCGAGCAGCGGCTGCGCGACCCGGTCGGCCGGGTGTTGGAGACGCTGCGGGTCCACGCCATCCGGGAGCCGAGGTGAGGGGGGAACTGCGATGACGACACCGGCGGAGCGGGTCTTCGCCATCGACGAGCGGGAGCGCGGAGGCGCTCCACCCGGTCGGTCGGCCTACGGCGTGACGTGGGCGGCGCTGCGGGCCCGGTACGCCGCCGAGGACCGGCTCCGCGACGCGCTGTCGGAGACCGAGCGGCGGGACAAGGAGCTGGTCCGCGAGCTCGTCGTCGTGCTGCACAAGCTCCGGGAGTTCGTGGCCGCGAGCGGGCCGAGCATGGCCGCGGCCGGATTGTCCGCCGACGCGGAGCTCGTCGGGGCGCTGGCCGACCGCCTCGCCGGCGCGATCGCCCGACGGGGCGGAACGGTGATCGACCCGGTGGGCCTGCCGTATGCGGACGTGGCCGACCTCGTCGACGTGCTCGACGGCGACGGGCCCTGGGTCACGAAGACCGAGCGGGCGGGGTTGCGCTGGACGGACGGCGAGGTGGTCTGTCGGGCGCAGGTGTTGCTGGGGGGCGAACGGGAGACGGAGGGGGACGAGTGAGCTCGGAGGACATCGGCACCGGGATCGTGGTGGGGATCGACCTCGGCACGACGAACAGCTGTGTGGCCGTGTCCGCCGACGCGGCGATCCCGGACAAGGCGGAGAAGATCGCCGCGGGCCGGCTGCGGCCGGTCAGCGGGGCGTTGGTGATCACCGACCGTTACCGGTCCCCGCTCACGCCGTCGGCGGTGTGGATCGATCGGGACGGCACCCCGGTGGTGGGAGCACGGGCGAAGAACAAGGCCCGGCAGTCGGGTGAACCGCCGCCCGCGATGTTCTTCAAGCGCGACATGAGCGGCTCGCAACCGCTGCGGGCCGGTCACGCGACGATCACCCCGACGGAGGCATCCGCGCACGTCCTGCGCTATCTGCGGGATCTCGCCGAGTCCGTGCTGGACGTGCCCGTGCGCAGGGCGATCATCACGGTCCCGGCGTTCTTCGAGGTGGGGGCGAAGAACGCGACCACCCAGGCCGGGACCGAGGCCGGGTTGGAGGTCGTCGAGACGCTGATCGAGCCGGAGGCCGCGGCGCAGGCCTACCTCGCGAGCCGGGCGGGCGAGCCGGCCGGTGAGGGGGTGTTCCTCGTCTACGACCTGGGAGGCGGCACCTTCGACGCCTCCGTGGTGGAGTGGAACTCCGAGACGTTCGACCACCTGTCGTTCGACGGCGACCGGTTCCTCGGCGGGTACGACTTCGACCAGGCCATCGTCGGGCTGCTCGCCGACAAGACCCCCGGGTACAACCTGAACATCGACGTCTCGGTGCCCGAGCACCGCGCGCTGCTCGGGGCGCTGCTCGCGGAGGCGGAGGACGTCAAGATCGAGCTGTCGCGGTCGCCTGCCGCCGACCTGGTGAAGCAGAACCTCCTCGACTGCGACGGCGAACCGATGATCCTCACGGTGCCGTTCGAGCGGGCCGAGTTCGAGGCGCTGATCGCGCGCCGGATCGAGGGGACGGTCGACAGCTGCGCCTCGGCGCTGGAGAAGGCCGCTCGCAGGCGTCCCGACCTGTCCGCGGAGTCGCTGGACGGGATCGTCCTGGTCGGCGGCTCGTCCCGCATACCGCTCGTGTCGGAGGCGCTGGCCAAGCGGTTCGGGAAGCAACCCGAGCTCGTCGACCCCGATCTGTGCGTGGCGGCGGGCGCCGCGTTGCGCACGGCGTTCGTCGACCGCCGCACCACCCACCTGACGCTCGGGCCGCCGGTGGTGCTGGACGGGCGGGGCGAGATCAACGGGCGCGTGCTCACCGGCGGCGGCCTCGCGGACGCCACGAGTGCGGTGGTGGTGCTGCGCAGCGACGACGGCGAGTACACCGCGCGGGTGCGCCCGGACGCAGGCGGCGGGTTCCGGTTCGCCGACATCCCCGTCACCGAGGACGAGACCGGGGTGACGGTGTCGGTCGAGGTGGACGGCCGCACGGTGGACTCGCACGCCGAGACGCTGCGGGCGGGCCTGGACCAGCCGAGGGGTGGCGCCGTGCTCGCCAACCCCATCTCGGTGAAGGTGCGGTCGGGCCTGCGGACCGTCGCCGAGGAGGGCGACCCGGTCCCGCACCACGTCGAGATCGGGTTGCGCACGGTCAACCAGGGGGTCCTGCTCCCGGTCCCGGTGTACGAGGGCTCGATCCCCATCGGCGAGGTCGTGGTCTCGGACCTGCCCGCGGACACGCCGGTGGGCACCAGGGTCGCGCTGTCGGTGACGATCGGCTCCGACTGGGTGATCGACGTGCACGCCCGGGTCCCGACGGTGGGCCGGGAGGGGCGGGCGACGCTCAACCTGCGCAGCTTCGAGTCCGACTCGTGGGATCGGTTGAAGGACCGCCTCGACTCGGTGCGCGCGTCGTGGGCTGAGAAGCGCAACCTCGTCGACCCCGAGACCCGGATCACGCACGGCCCGCGGATCGAGAAGCTCATCGTGGAGCTGGAGGGGCTCCTCGAACAGCGGCTCGACGCCGCGCAGGCGACCTACCGGATGACCGTGGTCGAGCACCTGATCGAGGGCCTGGCGTTGGGCGCGGGCGCCCACCTGACCCCGTCGTTCGCCGAGTTCGAGGCCAAGATGGCCGACCTCGAGCAGCTGCTCGACCAGCTCGCGAGCCGCGACGCCCAGCGGGCCGCGGAGTTCCGCGCCGAGCTGCCCGCGTTGCGGGCCACCGGCACCGCTGCGTACCGGGCCGAGAGCCAGCTCGACTGGAGCAAGGCCGTCGAGCAGGTGGAGGGGCGCA
The DNA here is from genome assembly GCF_035305885.1 of Pseudonocardia sp. Classification (GTDB taxonomy): domain Bacteria; phylum Actinomycetota; class Actinomycetes; order Mycobacteriales; family Pseudonocardiaceae; genus Pseudonocardia. The sequence goes on along the minus strand of NZ_DATGOP010000145.1, from coordinate 14,020 downwards.
TCTACGCGGTGTGGAACCTCCTCGTCCCACCGGGTGTCCTCGTTCCGTCCGAGGGGCCGTCCGCCGCCACCCTGCGCGTCCAGGTGCTCGCCGAGATCGCCCGCGGCCGCGACCAGCTGCGCGATCGGATGGCGGGCGTCCCCGCGGCGCAGCGCACGCGAGCCCTCGACGACCTCTACCAGAGCCTGCTCACCGAGGCCGACGCGGCGCACGCCGACGTGCACCGGATCGACGTGAACGCCCCGGACGCGACTCGAGCACTGCGCCGGGTGCTCGACGAGCGGGTCGCGCCGTGGCTCGCCCGGGTGGAGACGTTCCCGCCGATCGTCGACGTGGATCCGGAGTAGGTCGGACGTGAACTCCTACAGTTGCCCGCGGTGCCGCGGTCAGCAGGAGCGGCTCGGGGAGCGCTGCGTCCGCTGCGGCGCCGACCTCGCCCCGCTCGCGCGGATCGTCGAGCGAGCCGACGCGGCCCACGACGCTGCGGTGCGGGCGGCCCGAGCCGGCCGCTGGGCCGAGGCGGGGGAGCAGGCGAGCATCGCGTTGGCGCTCGTGCCGGACGACGTCGACACGATCGTGCTGCTCGCCAAGATCACCCACCGACAGGGCCGTCGCAAGCGGTCCGCCGAGTTGTGGGCGCGCGCGGGCGAGCTCGACCCCGGCCGCACGGATGTACCGATCGCGCTCGCCGAGCTCCGCAAGCCGGTGGTCCGGGCACCCGCCCGGCGGGCCAAGAAGAAGCGGAGGGCCGGTGGCCGCTGATCGGGACGAGCCGCGCACCTACCAGCAACACCTCGACGCCGCACGGTCGGCGTGGGAGGCGGGGCAGATCGAGCAGGCGCTCGCCGAGTACGCGGCGGCGGTGTGCCAGCACCCGGAGCGCCCGGCCGGACACCTCGCGTTCGGGCAAGCGCTGCGCGAGTCGGGGCGCGCCGCGGCTGCCCGGCGGGTGCTGGAGCGGGTGGTGCGGCTCGCCCCGCACGACCGCGAGGCCGCGCGGGCGCTGGACGAGCTCGTGGGAACGGCGCGGCCCGGCCACGCCGTCGGCGAGGTGGTGCACGGCACCGACGGGGCCTACCGGGTGCGGAAGGTGGTGCGAGGCGGGTACGGCACGGTCTACGTCGTCGACGCCCAGCCGGACGGGCCGGTGCCGGAAGGTACGTACGCCCTGAAGACCTTCGAGGGTTACCACTCGGACGGGCACGCGGCGTTCGAGAACGAGGCCCGGACGTGGGTGCAGCTCGACCCCCACCCGCACGTCGTCACGGCGCTGTGGGTGGAACGGATCGCGGGCCGCCCGGCGCTGCTGCTCGAATACGTCCCGGGTGAGCTCACCGCGGCGATCCGGCGCGGCGGGCTGCCGCCGGAGCGTGTCCTCGAGCTGGGCATCCAGCTGTGCAGCGGGCTGGCCCACGCCGCTGCATGGCACGGACGGCTGCACGGCGACGTGAAGCCGGCGAACTGCCTGCTCACCGCCGCCGGCGACCTGAAGATCACCGACTTCGGGCTGGCGCAGGCGTTCGGGCCGGTGCAGGCCTCCGTGCCGGAGCTGGCCGAGTTCGGGGCGCGCGTGCAGGCGGTGTACGGGCAGGTGCCGGGCACCCCGGCGTACCGGGCGCCCGAACAGGCCGAACCCGGCGGCGTGCTCGACGCGCGCACCGACGTGTACGCGGTCGGCATCGTGCTGTACGAGATGCTCACCGGTGACCGGCCGAGGGACGGGACACTGGCCCTGCGCCACATCACCGAGAACCCGCCGCCGGCGCCGGACACGCTCACCGAGCTGATCATGACGTGCGTGGCGCGGCGGCCCGACGACCGCCCGCACGACCCGGCGGCGCTGCGGCAACAGCTCGAGCACGTCTACGAGGTCGTCACCGCGAGCCCTGCCCCGGTGATCTCGCCCCCGGCCTTCGACCGGCCCGCGACGCAGGTCCGGCAGGCGGCCTGCCTGGCGCGACTCGGCAGCGCGACAGCGGCCGTGGAGCTGCTGACCACCCTCGTCGCCGAGCGCCCGCAGGACCGTGCCGCTCGCCTGCAGCTCGGGATCGCGCTCACCACGGCCGGGCGGTACCAGGAGGCGGAGCGGGTCCTCGCCGCGTTGACCGGGTCCGACCCCGACTCGGTCCCGGCGCTGGTGGCCCACGGCGGGGCGCTGGTGGCGGCCGGTCGGGCCGGCGAGGCCGTCGAGCGGCTGCGCCGCGCCGTCGCGCTGCAGCCGCGGGCCCGTGCGGCACAACGAGGTCTGGGGGAGGCCCTGCTCGCAGCGGGACGTCCCGCGGAGGCGTGCGAGCCGCTGGCCGCCGCGCTGACCATCGACCCCCACGACGAGCGGGCCTACGCGATGCGGGCCGCCGCCAACGCGGCTCAGGGCCGGTGCGCGGAGGCGCTCGACGACGCGACGAGGGCGCTGGAACTGGACCCCACCTCGGTCACAGCCGCGGGCGCGCGCGCCCAGGCGCTCGTGGGCCTCGGAAGGCCGGCCGAAGCGCTCGAGTCGTTCGACGCCCTCCCTCCCGGCGCGGTCGATCAGCCGTGCCTGCGGGTGGCGCTCGCGCAGGCGCTGCGCGGCGTCGGTCGCCACACCCGGGCACTCGACGAGCTCACGCGGGTCCCGCGGGACCGGCTCGGCGAACGGGGCATCGCCGAGATGATCGAGCTGCTGCGCATGATGGGCAGGCACGAGGAGGCCGATGCCGTGCGGGCGGAGCGGCGCCCGCACACCCCGCCGCCCGCCCGGACGGTGGACCGCCCGACCGCCGCGTCGTCCCCGTCCACCGGACCCGCGGAGGGGCCCTCCCCAGCCGTCTTGCTCTGCTGGGAGCTCGCCGACGTCGAGTGCCAGGCAGGCGGGGCCGCGGAGATCGAGCCGGCACACCTGCTCATGGCGGGCGCGAAGCTGGCCGACGCCCGGTTGGACACCGAGAACTCCGCCCTCGCCCCCGACGTCGCGGCTGCCCTCGAGAGCGAGGTCGCCGAGGTCAGGGCCCTCTTCCGGGACAGCGGCGTCGACTCGACCCGGCTGCGCCGCGCGCTGCGCCGGCGCGAGGCCCGCGGCACGCCCCGCAGGTCGGGGCGGTCGCACCGGTCGCCCGCCGCGCGCCGGGTCTTCGCCCGCGCAGCGGCGCGGGCGGCGCGGGACGGCGTCCCGATGCGCCTCTGGCACCTCGTGCGCGCCGCGTTGCTCACGCTCGTCGACGACCGGCCCCGCGACCCGCACGCGGCCCTGGTCGTCCTCGACCGGGGCCTCGAGCCCGCAGCCGCAACGGGACGGTTCACGACGACGGTGCTCGACGCGATCGGCCGCGACCTGACCGCGCTGGCGAAGGCGGGGCGGCTCGGACCGGTCATCGGCCGCGACGCCGAGGTCCGCAGGCTCGCGGTGGTGCTGGCCACGGCGCGCAAACCGAACGCGATGCTCGTCGGCGAGCCGGGCGTCGGGAAGACGGCGGTGGTGGAGGCGCTCGCCCTCGCGGTGGTGGGCGACAACCCGCCGAGCGCGCTCGCCGGGCGTCGCATCGTCGAGCTGCCCATGGCTGCGCTGGTGGCGGGCACCACCTATCGGGGCGACTTCGAGCAGCGGCTCAGGGCCGCCATCGACGAGGCCGCGGCGGCCGGAGTCGTCCTGTTCGTGGACGAGGCGCACACCATCCTGGGTGCGGGTGGGGGGCGCGGGGCGATCGACGCTGCGCAGATCCTCAAGCCCGCATTGGCCCGTGGCGCCATCCAGATGATCGGTGCCACCACCGAGAAGGAGTACCGCGCGCACGTGGAGACCGACGGCGCACTCGCGCGTCGGTTCCAACTGGTCCGGGTGTCCGAGCCGACGCCGGCGGACACCCGCGTCATCCTGGACGGTCTGCGCGGGCGGCTCGAGGAGCACCACCGCGTCGTGATCGGGGACGACGCCCGCGACGCCGCCGTCCGGCTCACCGGGACCCACCTGCCCGACCTGCGGCTGCCGGACAAGGCGATCGACCTGCTCGACACCGCGTGCGCAGAGGTGTCGTCGCACGGCGGGGGCGGCCCCGACGACGTCCCCGTGGTGACCGCCGACGACGTCGCGGCGGCACTCGCGGCCCGGCTCGACGTCCCGCCGGATCGCGTGCGTGGCGGATCGGCCGGAGTACTGGCAGGTCTCGCCGACGGGCTCGCCGCGCGGGTGATCGGCCAAGACGCCGCGGTCGCCGCGGTCACCAGGACGGTCCGGGCTGCCCGCGCCGGGCTGACGCGCGGCGCGTGCTGTTCGATGCTGCTGGCCGGGCCGCCGGGCTGCGGCAAGACCCTGCTGGCCACCGCCCTCGCCGACGCGCTCGCTGCCGAGGGCGTTCGGCTGGTCCGGATCCCGATGAGCGACTACGGCGAGGCCGCATCGCACTTCGGGCTCCTCGGCACGCCCGCCGGGTATCGCGACCACGACGAGGACGGGACGCTCGTCGGACCCGTCCGGCGGCACCCGCACAGCGTGGTGCTGCTCGACGACGTCGACCGCGCCCACCCGAAGGTGCGGGAGGCACTGCTGCCGATCTTCGCCGACGGCGTGCTCACGACGCGGGCCGGGCTGCGGGTTTCGTTCGCCGACGCGATCGTGGTGTGCACGGCGAGCACCGCGGCGGGCGGGTCGACGCTCGGGTTCGGCGCAGCGGGCCACGGGGCGGCGTCTCGGGCCGACGACGCGGTGCGGGCGGCGGTGGGGTCGGTGTTCGCAGACCACATCGGCACCGTGGTGCACCTGCAACCGCTCGAGCGGACCGCGCTGGCGGCGATCGTCGAACGCGGGCTGGACGACCTGTGCGGCCGCCTTCCCGAGCACGAGCTCGTCGTGTCCGAGGCCGCTCGCGACCTGCTCGTGCGAGGCGCGACCGACGGGCGGTCGGCGGCCGGGGTCGTCGAGTCGGAGGTGACCGCCCTGGTGGCGGACGGCCTGACGTCGGGCCGGTTCGACGGCGCCCGCCGGATCCTGGTCGACGTCGACGGCGGAGCGCTGGTCGCACGGACGGATCACGAGACATGACCGGGGCGAACTCGCTCGACGACCTGACGGAGGGTGCGCTCGCGGTGTGGCGGCTCGCCGCGGCGGCCGCCGAGCGGGCCGGGGTCGTCGCCATCGAACCGATCCACCTGCTCATCGGGGCGTGCCGGTTCGCGGCGGGCGATGCCGCGGTGGCGCCGGCGGAGGCCGACGCGGTGCGCGCTCGGTTCGCGGCGGCAGGGGTCGACCCGGCGAACTACGCGCACCGCCTGGTCCGGTTGACTGGCTCGGCCACGCGGCTCTTCGGTGCCGACGGCGGGCGGCCGGAGCTGAGCGCCGCAGCGCAGGCGCAGCTCAGCCGGGCCCGCGGTGCCGTCCGGTCCGCGTACCCCGGCGGGCGCACCGGCGCGGACGATCTGCTGCAGAGCCTGCTCGCCGCGCCGGACCCGCCCTGGGTGCGCGTGCTCGCCGATCTCGCGGGACCGCAGGCGCTGGAGCGGCTGCGGTCCGCGGCCGGGTCGGGGCCCACCGTGCTGACCTCGCCGCACGTCCGCCTCGACGTGCACGACGGCTCGCGACCCGTCCGGACGGTCCGGTTCACCGGACCGGCCCGGTGGGTCGTCGGCCGGTCGCCGAACGCGGACCTGCAGCTGCACGACGCCGCGGTCGCCCCGCAACACTGTCTTCTCGAGATCGATCCGCCGGGGGCGTGGGTTCACGACCTGGGCGCCCCGGCCGGCACGCGCGTGGGCCCCCGGCGCGTGCAGCGGCACCGCCTGGCCGACGGCGACCGCATCCGGGTCGGGGGCGCGACGATCGACGTGGCCGTCGCCGTGCCGCCGTGCCCGGTCTGCGGGGGTGCGTCGGCGGCCGGGGGCCCGTGCGAGCGGTGCGCTCCCGCGCCGGCCCCGCCGCCGCGCAACCGGCCCGGCGGCACCCGGCTGCTGGCGACCTGCCCGGTCTGCACCGATCCCGTCGGCGCGCCAGGCCCCGACTCGGTCTGCGAGGCGTGTGCGGGCGACCCGGTGCGGCTGGTCGAGATGATCGACACGCGGCTGGAATGCGGGCAGCAGGTGACCGGGGTGTTCGGCGGCTACACCGTCGAGGGGCTGCTCGGCCGGGGCGGGATGGGGGCGGTGTACGCGGCCTCCAGGCCGCGTACCGGCACCCGGGTGGCGCTGAAGCTGATGCTGCCGCACGGTGCGGACGAGCAGCGGTTCGTCCGGGAGGCCCGGCTCGCCGAGACGCTCCGCCACCGGCACGTCGTCCAGCAGCTGGAGAGCGGTCGCTGGCACGGCGTGTTCTACATCGTCACCCAGCTCTGCGAGGGCGGCTCCGTCGCCGACCTGATGCGGCGCGCGGGTCGGCCGCTGGACGTGCGCCGGGCCGTCCTGATCACGGCCCAGGCGCTCGACGGACTGGCCTACGCGCACAGCGTTCCGGTGCCCGTGCACCTCGCGGGCGGCGGCGTGGTGGTCGCCACCGGGCTGGTCCACCGGGACATCAGCCCGGGCAACCTGCTGTTCACGGGCGGGGTCGTGAAACTCGCGGACTTCGGGCTGGCCAAGGCGTTCGAGACGGCGGGGCGCAGCGGTGTGACGTCGGAGGGGACCGTCGGCGGGAAGGCGCGCTTCGTGCCGCGGCAGCAGGTCACCGGGTTCAAGCAGGCGCGGCCGGAGGTCGACGTGTGGTCGACCGCCGCCTGCCTGTACCACATGCTGACCTGCGAGTACCCGCGGACGTTCGGCGAGCCGCAGTACGACTGGGCCGTGGTCATGGGCACCGCGCCGGTTCCGATCCGGGAACGCAACCCGGACGTCCCGGCCGCCCTCGCCGCGGTGATCGACCGGGCGTTGGTGGACGACCCGGTCATCGAGATGGGCGATGCAGCCGAACTGCGCGCCGCCTTGCTGGAGGCCTTGTGAGGGCGGGGGCGTCGACCCGGCGCCACGCGTTCGCGACGATGCCGGGGCCGGGAAGGCGGGGCAACGACGACCGGGTCGCCGCGGATGACACCTCCGCGACCTACGTCGTCGCGGACGGGATGGGATCGGCCCGCCACGGCGCCTGGTCGGCCGGGTTCGTGGTCGAGCGGCTGCCGGCGCTGCTCGCGGCTGCAGGCGATCCCGCGGACCGCGACCAGGTCGCCGCGGTCGTGCGCGAGCTCAGCGACGATCTTCGGGCTCGGGCGGGCAACCGCCTCGGCGGCATAGGCTCGACCGTCGTCGCCGCCGTCGTCCGCGGTGCCGCGGCCACGATCGCCCACGTCGGCGACAGCCGCGCCTACCTCGCCCGCCGGGGCGGTCTGACCCGGCTCACCACGGACCACGCGTTGGGCGAGTCGTTGGTGGCGGCCGGTGTCATGGACGCGGACGAGGCAGCGCGCCTGCCTGGCCGGGCGCGACTGACGCAGCACCTCGGCATGCCGGAGCGGGTCGAGCCCGCGGTGCGCACCGTCCGCCTGTCCCCGGCCGACCGGCTGCTGCTGTGCACCGACGGACTGACGTCGGTGCTGGACGATGCGGCCATCGCCGCGGTGCTCGGCTCGGTGCCGAACGGGGAGCCGAGCCGGTGCTGCTCCGCGCTGATGGCCGCGGCGGTCGCGCGCGGGCTGGTCGACGACACGACGGTGCTGATCATCGGTTGATCCCGGGACGAGAACGGGATTGCGAAATGCCCGGTCCGGTGATGACCGGCTGCCCGCGCGGATCGCGGAAGCGCAGGTGGTAGATCGCCGGCGTCAGCATGGTCTGCGGGAACGGCCAGCGCACCGGCACCCCGAACCCGCAGAGCGCCCGGGCGACGAACGTGCCGTGGCTGCCCACCAGCACCCGTTCGGCCGGGTGCTGGTGGGCGAGCGCGCGGAGGGCGGCGACGGCGCGGCGGGTGAGCTCTTCCAGGCTCTCGCCGCGCTCACGGGCGAACGACGGGTCGACCCAGCTGCGCTCGTAGTGGGGCGCCCAGTCGTCGGTGAACGGCAGTCCGTCGTCCCACTCGCGCAGCTCCCAGCCGGTCTGCACCTCGAGCCCGAGCGCCGCGGCCGTCGGCTCGAGCGTCTCGACCGCCCGCCGGTACGGGCTCGACCAGATCGCCGCGGGCCGCAGCGCGCGCAGCGGGCCGACCAGCGCCGCTGCGTCGCGCCGCCCGCGCGCGGTGAGCGCCCTGCCCTCGTCGGGGGCCTCGGCGGTCCGGGGCTCCGCCGCGGCGTGCCGGACCAGCACCAGCTCGGCGGGTGCGTTCACCCGCGGGCGGTGAACGCGGCGACGTGGTCGCGCACGAAGTCGGCGAACCGCCGCGGCGGGCGGCCGAGGACGTCCTCGACGTCGCTCGTCGTGTAGGCGCCGAACCCGGAGCCCAGCGCCCGGCCGTACTCGACGAGCATCCCGGCGGACCAGGGCGAGATGCCGCTCGCCACCATGCCCGCGCGCGCCTCCTCCTCGCTCGCCGCGACGTAGCTGACCTCCCGGCCGAGCGCCTGGCCGAGCTGCTCGGCGGCCTCGGCGAAGGTCAGGATCTCGGGCCCGGACGGGGTGTAGACCTTGCCGTGGTGGCGCTGCGGGTCGGCGAGCAGCACGGTGGCGGCGACCTCGGCGACGTCGCGGACGTCGACCGTGCCGAGCCTGCCGTCGCCCATGTTCAAGGAGAAGACGCCCTCTGCCGCGATGCGGTCGGCCTGCCAGAGCAGGTTCTGCATGAACGCGTGCGGGCGCAGGATCGTCCAAGCCAGGCCGGACGCCTGCAGCTCGCGGTCGGACGCGTGCAGGCGTCCGTTGCGGGTCGGGACGTTGTGGTCGGCGCCGATCGCCGACATGCGCACCACCCGCTCCACGCCGGCCTGCCGGGCGGCCCACACCGCGTTCACGCTGTGCTCGGGCGCCCGCGGGTCCATCGGGGTCAACAGCCACAGGTCGGTCACCCCCTTGAAGGCGGGCGGGAGCGACTCGGGGTCGCCGAGGTCGCCGACGACGACCTCGACGCCGCGTCGCGCGAGCCCGCTCGCCCGGGACGCGTCGCGGACCAGCGCGCGCAGCGTGAGCGGGGCGCCCTCGAGCGCGGTGATCAGCGCGCTCGACACGCTGCCGGTCGCGCCGGTGATCAGGACGGTGCGGTTCATGGCTGTCCTCCCGTGGTTCGGTCCGTCCTGAGGCGCTCGGCTACGTCGAACGCTGGCCCGATCCGGCCGACCGGCGCGCCAAGCTCGTGGTGCCCACCGAGCGCGGCCTCGACGAGCAGCACCACGCCGACGAGATCATCGCCGAGATCGAGCGCCGGTTCGCCGCGACGCTGGGGGAGGAGGCCTACGCGCAGTTGCGGCACGCCTTGATGACGATCACCGATCCGGCGGCGTCGGGCGCGCTGCCGAGGCCCGTCGACGCGGACTGAACAAAACCCCGGGGGCGAGGCCCGTCAGTCGGCGGCGCCGGGTCGGGTCTCGATCCTGACCGTGACGGTCCGGTTGGCCGTACGCGACTCGGGCGAGGTGTTGGGGAACGGTGCCCGGTCCTGCCCCGCCGTGGCGATCGCGATCGACTCCAGGGGCTGCCCGGTGGCCTCGGCCAGGCGGCGGGCGGCCGCGAGTCCCCGGGCGAGCGCCAGCGATTCGTTGTCCGGGAACGCGGCGCCAGGGCGGAGCTGGGTGTCGTCGGTGTGGCCGACGACCCTGACGGCGATCCGGTCGAGGTGCGGCGCCAGCCGGCGGCCGAGCTCGGCGATCGTCGCCTCGCCGTCCGGGCTCAGCTGTGCGCCCTCGCCCCCGAACGGTGAACCGGGGAGTGCGACGACGAGGCCATCGGCGTCCCTGCGCACGAGGTAGCCGGGCTCGGCGGTCAGGTCCGCCTGGACCGTGCCGAGCGCGTCCCCCGGCGTCACGGCGCCCTCGATGCGGTCGAGGCGCCGCACGATCTCGCCCTGCTGCGCCCGGACCTCCGCGAGCTCGCCGGCCGGGTCCTGCGCCAGCCGCGGGAACGCCACGAGGACGACTGCGACGGCGAGCAGCACCGCCGCGACAACCGCGGCGAGGCCGGTCCACCACCCGGCCCGCCGTCGCGGAGCGCGTCGGGACCGCTCGGCCGCGATGCGGTCGCGCTCGGCGCGGAACGCGTCGCCCCCGCTCAGCTCGGCAGCCCGGCGCCACGCGGACTCGGCGGCGTCGTAGTCGCCGAGCTGGGCGCGGATGCGGGCGGTCAGGTCGAGTCGGGCCACCGTCGGCGGCCCGGGCACGGCGGCCAGGGCGGAGAGCGCCCCCGCGTGGTCGCCGGACCGGGCCAGCTCGGCCGCTCGGGCCACCGCCAGCTCGTCGGTGAGCTGTTGCAGCGCGGTCCGCGCCTCGTCGGGCGCGGTCATCGGGCCCGCACGGTCGCGCCGTGCCCCGCGTCACCGGGCGCGCTGGGCATGCGCGGCCGCGCGCTCTCGGGCAAGAGCTGGACCAGGGCCGCGTTGATCGCGGCAAGCTGCTCGTTGTCGCCGCGGGCCAGCGCCTCCTGTCCGATCGCGATGAGCGAGCGCGCCCGGGCCGGATCGGTCATGAACCCGACGGCGGTCGTGAGCTCCCGGAACACCCTCGGGTGGAGCTGGCCGCCGCGGTTCAGCACGTCGAACTGGAGCTGTTGCAGCTCCTCGGCCTGGCGGCGCAGGGCGACGACGTCGTTCGCCGCGCTCGCGCGTTCGATCTCCGCGTCGATCGCCCTGAGCTTCTCGCGGCCGATGGCATCGTCGTTCTGGCCGATCGCGGCCACCGTCGCCGCCCGCACCTCGTCCACCTTCGCCCGTTCCTCCGGAAGGATCAGCGCGTCCTCGGCGGCGTCCAGCTGGGCCTCGTACTCGTGGAGCCGGTCGTCGAGCGCCTGGCGGTCCGGTTCTGCGACGGCCCCGGTCGTGCCGAGGCGCGCCAGCTCCTCGGTCGCCCCGCTGCTGTCCAACCGCCGGATCATCTCCCGGGGTTCGGGGGACACCGCGTTGTCCGCACGCAGGTGCAGCTCGCGCCGGCGCTCCTCCGCCTCGCGCATCCGTTCGCGCAGGTCGTCCATGTCCGGGACGGACGGCTTCGGTACCGAGGTGTCCCAGAACCCGTCCAGCAGCGGCACGTAGGCCGACGCCGTCACCTGCTCCGCGGTGATCTCCACGGTGACCTCGACGGGGGTGCCGATCGGCACGTCACGGGTGACGTCGTTGGGGGTGATGACGATCGTGCCGACGTTGGCGTTGCGGTCGGCCCGGTCCCGCTCGCCCTCCACGATCGGGATGCGGATCTCGCCGCCGCCGGCTCGGGACACGTGCTCGGTCGTGCGGACCTCGTGCGTCGTGCTGATCTTCGACTTCGGGTCGAGCACGGCGCCCTTGCGCGCGGACCACATGACGGTGTTGTCGGCCATCGCGAGCCCGATCGACCGGCGCAGGGTCTCGGTGTTCTCCAGGACGGGTCCGCTCGTGTGGCGGTAGGTCGCGGTGTCGGGCTGGATCGGGACGGCCGTTCCGCGCGGGTCGAAGAGCTCGATGCGGAACTGCGTCGTGGTGTCCGGCTGGGCGAAGACCTCCGTGAAGAAGTTGCCGTCGGCGGCCAGTGGCACCAGCGGGCCGGTCCACGGCCGGGCCTCGGACGGGTCGACGAACCGGATCTGGTAGCCGGTCCAGTCCCGCGCGGACGCGGCGCGCACCGTGCCCCCCATCGGGGGCTGCAGGTCGTCGCTGCGCAGCTCGTAGCGCAGGTCCACGACGACCTCGTCGGCGGTCGGCTGCCGGGTCGTCGTCTCCTTGGGTCGGCTGGCCGCGTACAGGGCCGCGCCCCGCGCGACGACCGTGATGGGGTCGAGGCTGCCGTCGATCTCGATGCCGAGCCCGGCCTCCGGGTCGGCGATCAGCTCCTTCACCGCGGGCGCCAGCGTGGCGCCCCCGACGAGGAGCACCTTGTCGACGTCGGCGGGCTGCACACCGGCCTCGGCGAGGGTCTTCCGGCACAGCTCGATCGTGCGCCGGTAGTAGCGCATGGCGATGTCGTGCAGCTGCCCCGCGGTGAGGGAGGCCTCGAAGTTGAGGGTCGCGCCGTCGAGGTCGTTCAGCACCACGTCGCTGTAGGCGGTGTCGTGCACCGACAGGTCGATCTTCAGCTGCTCGGCGGCGATCTTGAGCTTCTGCACGTTCGCCCGCCACCGCGGGTCCATGTCGTCGGCGCGGCGGAACCCGGCCAGTCCGAACTCCTCGGCCGCGGCGGGCATCAGGACCTCGTCGACGATGTCCCAGTCGATCCGGGTGCCGCCGAGGTGGTTGTCACCTGCGTGGTTCACGATCGTCGACTGGCCGTCCTCCAGCCGCACGAGGGCCGCGTCGAACGTGCCGCCGCCCAGGTCGTAGACCAGCCAGAACGCGCGCTCGGTCGCGTAATGGCTGCTGTAGGCGAACGCCGCGGCGATGGGTTCCTGGAGCAGCTCCGCGGTGTCGAAACCGGCCATCCGGGCGGCCGAGATCGTGTCGGACCGCTGCGACGCCTCGAACGCCGCCGGGACGGTGATGACCGCGGCGTCGACCGGTTCGCGCAGGTGTCCCTCCGCGGACTGGCGCAGCGTCTTCAGCACCTCCGCGGACAGCTCAGGAGCGGTCATGGTGCGCCCGCTGGCGGCGAACGTCTTGCGCCATCCCTCGAAGCCCATGAACCGCTTGAACTCGGCCTGCGCGTTATCCGGGTCGGACTCGATCCGCTCCTTGGCACGTCGCCCGACGTACACCTCGCCCGCCTTGCGCACCGCGACCGCCGAGGGCGTGAACTCCTCGTTCAGGTTGTTGCGCACGATCTGGGGTTCGTTCGGTCCCATCACCGCGATGCAGCTGGTGGTGGTCCCGAGGTCGATGCCGACGTCGATCGTCTGGCGCGTCATTCCTTACTTGTCCTCCACTGGATAGCCGACGACGACCTCGCCGGTCCGGATGACCTTCCCCGAGCGCAGGATCGACGGGGACACGGTCTGCACCACCGTGTCCCGGGACAGCCCCGGGCGGGGCTCGCGCGCCACGACCTCGAGGGCCAGCCCGTCGTCGTGCGGCTCGTCGTCGTGCTCGTGCACGGTGATCCCCGCGTTGGCGAGCCCCTTCCACGCGGTCTCGACGTGTCGACGCAGCTGGCGGGTCAGCTGCGACGTCCCGGCGGGGTCCTCGGACTCGAACCGGCGCTGGGCCCGCCACAGGCCGAGCGCGGCCTCGGCGAGCGCCCCGTCGTCGGACGGTTCCGCGGGCCTGTCCGCGAGGGTGGCGAGGGCCGTCGCCACGCGCTCGTAGTCGCGCTGCACCCCGTCCGGCCAGATCGGGCGGGCGATGCGGAACTCAGGGGGGTAGCGCCGCTGCCTGCGGTTCCGCCACCACGCCCGCAACCCGTTCTCCTCCATGGGACTCCTCACCACGCTTGCCGCCGAGCGGAACGCACCGCCGCCCGGCCCATCGCCACCAGTACGACCAGCGCCACGGCCACGCAGATCACCGTCGTGCCGACACCGATCGTCCGGATCCCCGTGACGATCCCGACGGCGGCCGGCGTGAGCAGGACCCCGATCGGGAATCAGCCCGTCCAGCGGCTCGTGGCGAACGCCGAGGTAGGCCGCGACGGTGACCACCGCCAGCCCGATGGCCACGACGAACGCGGGCCAGCCATCGTCGCCGGCGAACCACGACGCGCCGACGTACGTGGTGAGCGCACACCCGCGGCTCACGGTCCAGCCCTCGACGGCGTCGAGGTGCACCGCGCCCTCGAGGAGGGTCGCGACACCGACACCGACACCGACGCCGACGAGCAAGAGCCCGCTGTGGCCCGTGCCCCACAGCTTGGTGGTGCCTCCCGGCCAGAGCCCGCCCCGCGGCAGGCGGCCGAGGATCGTCAGCGCCGCTCCGACGGCCGGGCAGGAAGACGGGTCGGTGCGCCGGGGGGCGAAGAGTTCCTGGACGATTCGCTGGTGCGGGTCTCGTTGGAGGTCGTCGAGCATCCTCTCGACCTCGGGGGTGAGGGTGCCCGCGGCGTGGGCCCGGGCGCGGTAGCGCCGGATGTCCTTGCTGGTCGCGTCGACGGCC
>NZ_DATGOP010000144.1:0-26879 GCF_035305885.1 Pseudonocardia sp. | reverse complement strand
CCGAGGAGCTGATGTCGGCGAAGAGCGCCCGCGCCGAAGCCGCCAAAGCGCTGACCGCGTGCTCGAACGCGTAGATGCCCGGCTGTGTGGAGTCAGAGATCCAATCGAGGCGCCGGCCGTGGCAGACGCGGCAGCGGCAGGTCCACATCGCTAAGTCGGGGGCTGCCGTGACCCCAGCGTCGATCTTGTCCAGGTTGACGTAGCGAAGCAACGCCGGAACCAGCGTGGAGACAGGGGGCTGGCCTCCGCGGCCGCCCCGTGGGCCGGTGCGTGCCGGATAGATGTGTCGCAAAGCCGGGTAGTCGCCAACCGAGACCGCGGCGGCGCCGTGCGCCAACCCGCCGAGAATCGACGTGTCGCTGCGCAGGACCGCGACCGGCACCTCGGCGCTCAGCACATTGATCAGGCCGTCGACGGCGCCCGCTTCACCCAACGGATCGCGTTCGTGCTCAAGCATGATCGCTACCGGGGTTCCGATGCGGTTCAACGCCGCCACCAACGCGTCGGCCCTATTGGTCAGCCAGCTCACGGCCAAGGGAAGCGCAGCGAGCACCCCCTTGCTTCGTGCCTGGGCTCGGTCGTGAGCGGTGGCCGATTGGGTGAGTATTGTGCGCAGCCCTTCGACGTCACCGTCGGCGACGTAGCCGGAGTCGGTGAGCGCCCAGGTCAATTCGCGATGCTGATGATTCAGCCAGCTCTGATCGATGCCTTCTCGGGCGCGCTTGCGTCGCGCCGATCCGGTGTAGAGCGCGGCGTCGAGAAGGATGTCTGCTCGCGGAGACCGAAGGCGGGTCTGCATCACGCACGCCGTGGCCACTGCCGGCCGTGTTCTGTCGGACGGCATCGTGTAGATCACCCCGATGCCGTCCTCGTCAAGGAGTTCGCGGATTGCGGCCAGCCCGGCGGGTGGTGCCCCGGTGTTGGGTCGGTGCACCGTGTGTACGAACAATCCCGACGGTAGGCCGGCAAGCGGGCGGGCGGCGGCTATACGTCTTGCCTCCGATCGGTCACCCTCGCTCGACGGTGCCCCACTGCCGGCCTTCACCGGTTCGGTGCTACTAAGGCGTGTGCGTGCAGGAACACCCGTCACCTCCCGGCAAAGTGACAACGCTGCCACAAACGGTAACAAAAGGGTTTCGTCTTGTGGAGGTGTTCGAGCGACGTGCTCACGGAGCCGCCCCGCCCCAAGGGGGGAGGGTGCGACCTCGAACTAATGGTCGACTTGCTTTATCGGCGAGATCGGCAGTCGGCTCGTGGACGCAGGCCGCTCGCCGGCGACAGAGGCCGTTCGAAGCACCAGCCTTCGAACTGGACCACCACGCCCGGTGCCCAACCGCCGATCCGAGGTGCTAGCCGGGTACGGGGTCGGATCGTCGGACTAGCGCTCGACCCGCCTCGGCGTCTCCTCGGCCGCTTTCGGCAGCGGTGAGCGTGGTCATCTGGCCGCGGGCCATGGCGCGTACATGGAACTCGGAAAGCATTGAGCGGATGTCGGCGGCGGTGTCCATCCGCCTGGCCAGGTGGTCCTCGTACCGCTCGGCGAGCTCCGTCATCGATGAGGCCGAACGGGTCGTTCGGCTCGTGGAACCCCTCGTTCGCGATGTGCCGAGCAGTGCGGTACGGCGTTTGCACCCCCTCGGCGAGCTTGTTCGCCTCGTTCCAGCAGAGCAGGGGGATCGGCCACCCGAGGCTCGTCTCGCCGAGCATCTCCATCGACGGGATGAGCAGGAGCGGATCGCGGACGTTCTCCTCCTGTTCGAACGTCACCTCGCCGGGTCGCGCACGGCCACCTCGCCGATGAGGGGTCGGAGCTTCTCGATGCACCGCAGGCAACGCTCTTCGAAGTCGCTGCCGCGGAGCTGGTCCGGGGTGTCCACCAGGGCAGTGACCTCGCGATATCGGCGCAGGACGGTGCTCATCAGGTGGTCGAAGTGCCACTGTCGGGCGCAGAGGTGCACGAAGTTGGTCAGGTGCACGCGCAGGGCGCGGTCGGACGACGAGTGCACGAGCTCCCGTTCCGCGTTCTGGAGCTCACGAACGCGCCGTCGCACACCCGCCGGCCGCATGCTTGGAATTGCGCGGTAGACGCCCACGCCGTACGCGCGCTCGCCGACGAGATCCGGGCGAGCTACGCACCGGAACAGCTCGACACCGGTGTGCGCGACCGACGGTCGTCCACCTCCCCGACGGCTTCCGCACCGTCACGCTTCCCGGCGAGCAGGTGTTCGAGCCCTACCGGAGCTTCCGGCTCATCGACGCGGTCGCCCTGGCGCGGTCTTTCGTCTTCACCTCTCGTGGGACGAGGACGGCGGGGACGCGACACGGTTTTCGTCATGCCGCTCGATCGCCGGGACGTGGAGCTCGACGTCGACGAGGAGTCCGCGGTGACGAACTTCCTGAGCGACCGACCGACCGACCGCTACCACTCCGCTCGCCGCACCACCCGCTCCAACTCCGCCTGGTCGGGCACGGCCCGGGCCGGGTCGTCGGGCCAGCGTTCGACCTGCTCGGCCGCCCAGTCCGCCCACTCGGCGACCATCCGGTAGTACTCGGTGAGGAACGCGCCCACGAGCATGTTCTGCGCGGCCCGGTGCTGGAACGGGCCGCGGCCGTCGCGGTAGGCGCGGGCGGCGGCGACGTTCTCCTCGTTGCGTTCTCGGGCCCAGGCGCGGGCGGCCGCGATCGTGGCGAGCGCGTCGGCCTTGGTGCCGTGCTCGGCGAAGGAGACCTTGAGCAGCTGCTCGGACTCGAGCACCGGCCCGGCGCCCGGGGACCTCAGCCATTCCGCGAGCGTCTTCCGACCGGCCTCGGTGATCGAGTAGACGGTGCGCGGCCGCTTGCCCACGCGCTGGGTCGTCGCCTCCGCGAGCCCGTGCTCGACCAGTTTCTTCGGCTCCTCGTACAGCTTGCTCCGCGCGCGGGGCCAGAAGCGGCCGAGGCTGCGGTCCATCTGCCGGGTCAGCTCGTAGGTGCTCCACGGTTGCACCGCGAGCAGGCCGAGGATCGCGTACGACGTCGTCGTGAGCCGGCCCCTTGACACGTCATCCCCTCGGGAGTACCCACTAATGGTCCCATTGGGAGTATAGGGAGGCGTGCCATGGTCAGCACGCACCACGTCGACCCCGCGAACGCCGAGCAGGCCCGGGCGTGGGACGGGACCGAGGGCGCGTACTGGGCGGCCCACGCCGAGCGGTTCGAGCCGGCGCTCACCGACTACGAGGACGCGTTCTTCGCGGCCGCGGCCATCGCGCCCACCGACCGCGTCCTCGACATCGGCTGCGGCACGGGTGTCAGCACCCGCGCCGTAGCCCGCCGCGCCAGCGCCGGGGCGGTGCTCGGGGTCGATCTCTCCTCGGCGATGCTCGAGGTGGCGGCCGCGGCGGTCGAGCGCGAGGGCCTGGGGAACGTGGCGTTCGTGCAGGCCGACGCGCAGGTCCACCCGTTCGACGCGGGGGCCTTCGACGTCGCGATCAGCCGGACGGGCGCGATGTTCTTCGGCGACCCGCCCGCCGCGTTCGCCAACATCGCCAGGGCGCTGCGGCCCGGTGGGCGGCTGGCGCTGCTCGTCTGGCAGCCGTTCGAGCGCAACGAGTGGATGGTGGAGATCATGGGCGCCTTGACCGCCGGCCGGGGGCTCGCTCCGCCTCCGCCCGACGCGCCGGGGCCGTTCTCGATGGGCGACCCCGACCGCGTGCGCTCGATCCTGACCTCGTCCGGGTTCGCCGACGTGGAGGTCTCCGGGTTGGAGGAGCGGATCTACTTCGGGACCGACCCGGACGACGCCCACCGCTTCGTCTCCGGTCTCCTGGCGTGGCGGCTCGAGGAGCTCGACGACGCGGCCCGCGCTTGCGCGCTGGACGCCCTGCACCGCACGATGCGCGCCCACCACACACCCGTGGGCGTCGCCCTCGGATCCGCCGCCTGGCTCGTCACCGCGCACACGTAGGTCCGCCGCAGCGGCCTGCGGACCCGGTGGCGGAGGGGGCCATCCGGTCGCGGGCGGCGCCCGTAGAGCCAGGCTGCTGCGGATTCGGACCGCTCCCCGCTGACGTCGCGATCAGGTCGACCGGCTCCTGAGCTTCATCAGCGCCTTGCGCGCGACCTTGGCGACGGACGGGTCCGGGTGGTGCCCGGCGACCGCGTCGAGCACGTCGGCGAGCCGGGGGTGGTCGAGCCACGAGATCCCGTCGATGATCCCGACGCCACCGTCGGGCGCCCCGTTGCCGAGGACGGAGACGACCTCCTCGGGGCCCGCCATGTCCAGGCCGACGGCGAGGAAGTCGACGAGGCCCGCCGCGAGCCGAGCGGGGTCCACCGACCCCGGGTCGATCGCGCCCTTGTCGATCAACCACTGGAGGACGAGGCCGCCGTGCGGGCCGTCGACGTGCGGCCGGAGGACGTCCGCGGCGTGGTCGGCGGCGAACCGGCCGACCAGGGCGATGCCGATCATCGCGGTGACCGTGTCCCGGTGCGCCGCGAGGCCCTCCGCGGCGAGCTCCGCGGCGGCGGCCCGCCGGTCGGGCCGCGCCGCCAGCCACTGGTCGACGTCGCGCTGCAGCTCCTCGTCGCCGAGGTGGCGGAACAGGTCGACGATGTCGGTGACGTCGGCGCCCGCGGGCTCGGGGCGGATCGGCACGTCGAAGCCGGCCTGTCGCAGCAGCTCGACCGCGACCGGCACCCCGGCGGCGGTGAGCGCGACGTTCTGCGGGCCGGGGCCGAGCACGCCCAGCTCGTGCAGCTCGTCGAGCTGCCCGTAGGCGAGCTCGGCGACGGCCGAGGTCACGAACTCCGACAGCCCCGGCGCGACGGCCTCCACGAAGCTGCCGACCATCTCGTCGACGACGCCCGGCTCGACGCCTTCGCTCCCGTGCCGCAGCAGCTCGACGAGCAGCGCGATCGTCCACGTGTGCGCGACGGTGTCGAACTCGGCGAACGAGCCGAGGAACGACTCCCGCGGCCCCGCGGCCACGGCGGCGAGCGCCACCTTCTCGTGCGCCGCGCACTCGTCGAGGCCCGCGAACCGGTCTACCCCGACCAGCCTGCTGCCGCGCCTGCGCACGGCCCCGCCCTCCACCGCGAGGTGGACCAGCCGGTCCAGCCCGGGCAGCTGCCGAGCCGACCGGATACCCGTCGCGTCATCGCCGGTGTCGAGCGCCGCGACGAGGTGGCGGGCGTCGGCGAGCTGCAGGTTGCCGTTCGAGGTCAGCGGCCGCCCGGGCGGGGCGCAGTACTCGGCCAAGCCACGCAGCTTCTGCATCACCGGCGCTGCGCGGGCCGCGGCCCGCCGCTCGTCCTCGGCCGGGATCCGCACCGGTGGGATCTGCGGGACCTCGGCGTCGCCCGCCCCGAACGCGGGGGCGCCCATCGCGCGGACGAAGTCGTCGGCGTTGCGCTCGCAGTGCTCCCGGACGGCGGCCGGCGCGGCGCTGCCCGGCGCGAGCAGGCCGGTCTCGGCGAGGTACTCCACGAACGCCGCCACGGAGACCGGGATCTCGGCGCAGGTCTCGGGCGGCGCGAGTACCTTGCGCGGGCACCACTCGAGCAGGAACTCGTCCACGTCGCGGACCGACCAGTGGTCGAGCCTGCCGTCGGCGTAGCCCCACTTCCAGTCCATCAGCAGGCCCGCGTCGTTCGGGTCGCCGGGGACGGCGTGGTCGTCGAGCCACTGCGCGAACCCCTCGCCGAGCTCGTCGCGCCTCCGGTGGTAGGCGTCCTCGTCCTGCGCGCCGAACGTCATCCGCATCGCGGCAGTGTTCCGCACGACGGGCCGAAAAGCAGCCCGGCGTGCACTTGTGGATAACTTCGCCCGCTCGGGCGCGGACCGTCCGGGCTCCCGGGCATCGTCGGTGCCATGACGAACCTCATCGACGGCCGCCACTTCGACCGCCACGTCGACGACCACTTCCAGGGCAGCGAGGACCTGTTCGACGAACGCTACGACCGGGACACCGGCGACGTCTCCGCCCGCTTCGGAGGCCGCCCGCCGGCGCTGGTCCTCTCGCCCGAGCAGCGGGTGGCGCTCGCGCGCGTGCTCCTGTCCGCCGACCGCGACCCGACGCTGCGGGTGGCGCGCGGGTGGGCGAGCCAGGCAAGCACGGGCCTCGGCTGGTACCGGCTTGGACGCCAGTGCAGGCGTGGCGGCGGCTTCTGCGATGGCGAGGCGCTGATGAACGTGCTCCCCGACGGGGCCGACCGGTTGGACGGCGCCGACGCGACCGGGCCGGGTCGAGCGCGCGGCCGTGCGCGGGCTGTGCCTAATGTGAGGCGGTGGAGCGGTCGTTCGCGGCCTACGGCGTCTCGCACTGGGTGGTGCTGGGCGTGCTGTCCGCCGGGGTGGGTGTGCTCGCCTGGTTCGGGGGCCGGTACCGGGGCCGCCCCGGCGTGGAGCGGCTGGGGCGGGTGTTCGCCGTGGTGCTGGTCGCCTTCCACGTCCCGATCCAGGTCTACGACCTCACGCCCGCGCGTTTCGACATCGAGCACTCGCTGCCGTTCCAGGTCTCCGACCTGTCCTGGATGGCGGCCGCCGTCGCGCTGTGGTTCCGGAAGGAGTGGGCGTATGCGTTGACCTACTACTGGGGGCTCACCCTCGTCCCTCAGGCGCTGCTCACGCCGGCGCTGAACGGGCCGGAGTTCCCGAGCATCGACTTCATCAGCTTCTGGGGACAGCACCTGCTGGTCGTGTGGGCCACGGTCTACCTGACCTGGTGGCTCGGGCTGCGCCCGAGCTGGCGGGGCTTCGGCCTCGCGGCGGTGGTGACCGTCTGTTGGGGCCTGGTGATGCTGGGCTTCAACGCGGTGGCCGGCACGAATTACCTGTTCGTGAGCCGCAAGCCCGACAACCCGTCCCTGCTCGACCTCATGGGGGACTGGCCCTGGTATCTGGGGGTCGAGCTGGTCGTCGGGCTGGCCGCGTGGGCGCTCCTGACCTGGCCGTGGACCCGCGGGGCGCGGGCTGGGGCCCGCACGGTGGAGCCCGCCGCGGAGTAGTCCTCCCGGCGGTTCCGGGGTCGCCCGTGTGGCGGACGTCGCGCTAGATCACGTATCAGGCTCGGTATCGCCCGAATCGCTCTCCGTGACCGATCGCCGGTGGTTCAATCGATCGGGTTTCACGAACGGGGGGGTGCATTTGGGCGCGGACTGGTCGACGGACGTCATCGCGGACGTCGAGCGGTGGAGCGCCGAGGACGGTGCGGACGGGTGCCCGGCGGCGTGGGTGCACCTGGGCGTGGCCGACCCCCGCGAGGACGGCCTGCTCGCGCTCGGCGGGCGCGACCTGCGCGTGGACGTCCGCGACCCGTGTCTGTCCGGGGAGAAGGGGCCGGAACACGAGCAGTGCTACCCGGTCGAGGCGGTGCACGACGAGGACGGTCTGCTCGTGCTGCGCCCGCCGTCGGACTTGCCCGAGCGCAGCCGGCACGTGTGGGTGCGCACGGCGCCGGTGCTCGACGGCCTGCTCGACGGCTTGCGCGTCGCGGGGGAGGCGCCGCTCGCGCGGGCGCTGGCGGAGCGGCGGCTCGGTGCGGCGCCGTCGGCGGGCGCGGCCGGGCAGGCCGGCGACCAGCCCGATCCGGTGCGGGGGTGCCTCGGACCCGGGCTGCGCGTGGTCTGGGCACCACCGGGCTCGGCGCACGCGCTCGCCCGCGCGGTCGCGGCGCTGGTCGACGACGGCAAGCGGGTGCTGCTGGTCGCGCCGTCGGAGGCCGCGGTCGACGACGCGGTGCGCGTTGTCGCTCGGCGGATGGCGGCGCGGGACGTCGCAGTGGTCCGGGTCGGGGCCGAGCCGCCGCTCGCCGCCGCGCAGGTCACGTGCGACGCGGAGGCGGAGCGGGCTGCGGCCGCTGCGGAGTCGGCGGAGGTCGATCCGGCCGGCGGTGCGGTGCGTGCTGGCGCCCGGCGGGCGGCGTCGGGGGATGGCGTCGTGGTCCGGGTCGGGGGTGGCTCGGGGCAGCCGCCCGCGGCGGCGTTGGGTGTGGTGGACGGGGAGAACGCTGCGCTTGCGGCGGAGCCGGCGGAGGTCGATCCGGCCGGCGGTGCGGTGCGTGCTGGCGCCCGGCGGGCGGCGTCGGGGGATGGCGTCGTGGTTCGGGGTGGGGCCGAGCCGGGGCGGCCGGTCGCGGAGGGCGAGGTCGATGAGGAGGGGGTTGCGGCTGCGGCGGAGTCGGCGGAGGTCGATCCGGTCGGCGGTGCGGTGTGCGGCGTCGTCGGGCGGGTGCCGCCGGGGGACGGCGTCGTGCGGGGCGGCGGCGAGCCCGAGCGGCCCGCCGCCGCGGCGGCAGCACCCCCGGTGGAGGAGGAGCGCGCGGCGGTCGCGGCGGAGCTCGCGGAGCTCGACGCGATCGACACCGAGATCGGGCGGCTCGAGGCGGAGCTCGCCGACTTCGACGAGGAGGCCTACCGCGCCACCGTGGCCCGGGTGGCCGCGGAGCGCGACCTCGCCGACCTGCGCCCGCGCCTGCGGGCGGCCGAGGCCGCGGCCGAGGACGCCCGCCGGGCGGTGGTCGCCGCGACCACCGAGCTGAGGGAGGCGCTGGACGCGCAGGCCGGGCTCGTCGAGGTGCGTGAGGCGTTCGAGGCCGAGCGCCGGGCCGTCGAGGGGCTCGCCGTGCTCGAGCAGCGGCAGCGGGCGCTGATCCAGGGGCGGGCCGCGCTCGAGGAGGCGGGGCGGGGCAGCGGGTGGCGCGGGCGTCGCCGGCTCCGCCGCCAGGTCGCCGCCGCCGAGGCCGAGCTGGTCCGGTTCACAGCGGTGGTGGCGGCGGGGCGGCGCCGCTGGCTGGACGTCCGGCTGCGGGCGCGGGCGGTGATCGGCGAGCGCACCTGGGCCGACGTCGAGGCGGCCGACGAGCGGGCCGCGGCCGCAGCGCGCGCCGTCACCCACGCCGACGAGGCCTACCGGCGGGCCCGCGAGCTGCTGGTCGGGATCCGGCGCGCGGTCGAGGAGGCGGAGGCGTGGGGGCAGGCGACGGACGAGGACCGGCGGCTCGTCGCCCGCAGGCTGCTGCATCGCCGGGCGCGGCTGCGCGAGCTGACCGAGCGGCGCGAGAGGGCCGCGGCCCGGCGGCAGGCGCTCGCCGCCCGGCCGGCCGAGCTCGACCAGCGGGCTGGTGCCGAGGAGGCGCGGCTCGTCGGGCAGGCCCGGGTGGTCGCGACGACCCTCGCCCGGGCGCGGTTGCACCCGGCGCTGACGAGCGCCGAGTTCGACGCCGTCCTCGTCGACGGGGCGGGCGTCGCCGCGCTGCCCGAGGTCCTGGTCGCGCTGTGCGGGGCGACCGAGACGGCCGTGCTGTTCGGGCACACCCCGCTCACCGGTTTCGCGACGGGCTTCTCGCACCTGGGGATCGTGTCGGCCGCCGACGCCGCGGCTCGTGAGGGCTGCGTGGTGCTGCCGGACGTCGGCATCCCGGAGCAACGTGCCTGCACCGGAACCGTCCTGGCTCACAACCCCCTGCTCATCGGCGGAGAAGAAGTTAGCCTGGACAAGTGATCCTCACGCGTCGGCGGCACGTCGACCACTGCACGCAGCGCGCCGCGGCCTGTCGCAACTGACGACAGACCGCCGCTGCCCCTGCGTTCTCCCCGAGGTTTCGTCATGGCGACCACTGCCCCTGTTCGCTCGTTCCTCTCGCCCGCGCCCACGTGCGCGGCCCCGCCCGTCCCCGACCCAGCCGCCCCGCCGCAGTGGCGTTCGCTCGCGTCGATCGGCGTGCTGGGCGCTGCGCTGGTCACCTACGTCGGGCTCGCCCACGGCGCCCGGCAGGCGGTGTTGCTCGCGCTCGGCGTCGGGCTGGGGGTGGCGCTCTTCCACTCCCGGTTCGGCTTCACCTCGGCGTGGCGCCAGCTCATCGCCGTCGGCAACGGCGCCGGGCTGCGGGCGCACGCCGTGCTGCTGGGGACGACGGCCACGCTGTTCGCGCTGATCATCGGCACGGGCACCGGCCTGTTCGGGTCGGAACCCTCCCCGTCGGCCGGGCCGATCGGGGTCGGGCTCGTGCTGGGCGCGTTCTTGTTCGGGCTCGGCATGCAGCTCGGCGGCGCGTGCGCCTCCGGCACGCTGTTCGCGGTCGGTTCCGGGCAGAGCACGATCGTGCTCACGATGTTCGGCTTCATCGCGGGCTCGGTGCTCTACACCTGGGCCTACCCGCTGGTCGCCGACCTGCCGGCGCTGCCGGCGGTCGTGCTGGCCGACCACATCGGCTGGTTCGGGTCGTGGGTGGTGACGATCGCGGCGCTGGTCGCCGTCGTCGCGGTCACCCGGGCCGTGCAGGCCCGCCGCAACCCGCCGCCCACCGGCGTCCCGCCGACGGCGCGGGGCGCGGCCCGGATCCTGCGCGGCTCGTGGCCGATGTGGGTCGGCGCGGTGGCGCTGGCCGTGCTCGGCGCGGGCGTGCTGCTGGTCTCGGGTGGCGCATGGGGCGTCACGAGCGCGTTCGCGCTGTGGGGCGCCAAGGCGCTGCAGGCGATCGGCCTGCACCCGGAGACGTGGGCCTACTGGCAGCAGCCCGCCCAGGCGAAGGCGCTCGCCGGCCCGGTGCTCGCCGACAAGACCTCGCTCACCAACATCGGGATCATGATCGGTGCGGCCGTGGCGGCCACCGCGGGCGGAGCGTGGGTGGTGCACCGCTCGATCCCGTGGCGCACGGCGCTCGCCGCGGTGCTCGGCGGCATCGTCATGGGCGTCGGGGCCCGCTTGGCCAGCGGCTGCAACATCGGCGCGTACCTCGCCGGCATCGCGTCGGGCAGTCTGTCCGGCTGGATCTGGGGCCTCGCCGCGCTCGCCGGGACGTGGGTCGGCCTGCGCGCGAGGAGCGCGTTCGGGCTGGCCAACCCGAAGCCGTCGGACTCGGTCTGCTGATCCGGTTCGTCAGTGCGCCATCGGGCGGTCGGCGCCGCCCGATGGCTTCCCCGAGCGCAGGAACAGGGCGAGGACCACGCCGGCCAGCGTGAGCGAGCCGGCGATGAAGAACCCGCTGCTGTAGGCCGCGGCCTGCACCTGCGCGGCGACCTCCTGGTACAGCGACACCAGCCCGGTGGGTCCCTGCTGCTGCAGCTCGGTGAGCTGCGTGTTCGACCCGGCCTCGAGCAGGCTGGACCGGTCGGCGAGGAACTGCGCGCTGTTGTCCTGGATCAGCGCGGTCATCATGGCCAGGCCCAGCGCCGAGCTCACCCGCTGGGTGAGGGTGTTGAACGCGCTGCCGCTGTCGGAGACCTGCCGCGGGAGGACCGACAGCCCGCCGGTCATGATCGGCATCATGCCCAGGGCCATCCCGACGGCCATGACGACCATCCCGAGGATGAGCTCGCCACGGGTGATGTCGACGTTGATCCGCGACAGCAGCAGGATGCCGGTGCCGACCAGCGCGAGCCCGACGGCGGCGGGCCAGCGCGCCCCGATCTTGTCGTAGAGCAGGCCGGCGAACGGCATGAGCAGCGCCATCGCGACGGCCTGCGGCAACAGGGTCAGGCCGGTGTTCAGCGGCGTCCAGCCCTGCGCGTCCTGCAGGAACGACGGGACGTAGAACAGCACCGCGAACAGCCCGATCGACATCGCGCTGATCAGCAGGAGCGAGTTGACGTACGGCCAGTACCGGAACACCCGCACGTCCAGGACGGGGTGCTCGACGTGCAGCTCGACCACGATGAACAACGCCATGAAGACGGCCGCGGCGAGGAACAGCATCACGGTGCGGTAGTCGCTCCAGCCCCAGTTGTCCCCCTCCTCGAGCGCGAGCAGCAGGGAGAACAGGCTGGTGGCGATGCAGCCGAACCCGACGAAGTCGAACGGCCTGCTCTTCTCGGCCGGGAACCGCGTCAGCCAGATCGCGGCCGCGATCGCGCCGAGCACCCCGACCGGCACGTTGATCAGGAAGATCATGCGCCAGTTCGTGTGCTCGACGAGGTACCCGCCGAGCGTCGGGCCGATGCCCGGCGCGACCACGATGCCGAGCCCGTACATGCCCATCGCGGCGCCGAGCCGCTCCTTGGGCACGATGCGGAACAGGATCGTCATGCACGTGACCGGCAGGACGCCGCCCGGGATGGCCTGCAGGATCCGGAACCCGATCAGCGCGCCCAGCCCGTTGGCGATGGCGCACAGCAGCGACGCGATCGTGAACAGCACGATCAGCGCGACGTAGAGGCGCTTGAGCCCGAACCGGGCGCCGAGCCACGCGCTGGCGGGCACCATGACGCCCTCGGTGAGGCTGTAGGCGGTGCTGATCCACTGGATCTCCTCGATGCTCGCGCCGAGGTCCCTGCGGATCGAGGGGATCGCGACGTTCACGATGCTCAGGTCGAGCACCGACATGAACATGCCGGTGATCAGCACGGCGAGCGGGAGGCCCCAGCCCGTCGCCGGGGGAGCGGGTGGTTCCGGAGGGGCCGAGGGCTCGGCAGGCCGGGCCGGTCGGGCGCCGTTCGTGCGTCGCCCGTCCGCCGAGGCGTCGGCGGGGACGTCCGCGCGCACGAGCTCGTCGTCCAGCGACTTGGTCATGAACTAGCCCCTCGAGACCAACAGGTGGGTGCCGCGCGACGCTGCCCGACGGAAGGCGGGGTCCTCCCCGGAGAACTGCGGACACTGTACTCGCGTAACCGGAGGGGTCGCCACGTTTTGTCGATATAATCACGGCCGATGACCGCCCCTCCCGCCGGCAGGCCCGGGATGCGCAGCGACGCCCGCCGCAACCGGCGCCGCCTGCTGGAATCCGCCCGGGAGGTGATGCGCGAGCAGGGCCTCGACGCCTCGCTGGGGGAGATCGCGCGGCGGGCGGGGGTGGGCAACGCCACGCTCTACCGCCACTTCCCCACCCGGGAGGCGCTGTACGAGGCGGTCTTCGTCGAGTACGGCGGCGACCTGGAGGCGATCCGCGAGCGCGTGCTCGCCATCCCCGACGCGTGGGCGGCGTTGCGGGCGTGGCTCGAGGAGACCGGCACCGCCTTCGCCGGCGACAAGGCGTTCGCCGACGCGGTCACCCGCGGGATGGGCCAGTCGCCCGCGCTCACCGCGCTCTGCACGCGTGCGCTCGACCTCACCGAGACCCTGTTCCGCAACGCCCAGCGCCAGGGCGTCGTCCGGCCCGACGCCGATTTCACCGATCTCGTGGTCGTCCTGTACTCGCTGCAGCGGGTCGTCGCCGCGACCGCGCCGGTCGCCCCCGACGCGTGGCGGCGCCACCTCGCGATCGCGCTGGACGGCCTGCGGGCCCGGGAGGGTAGCGCGCTGCCGCCGGTGGCGATCACGCTCGACCAGCTCGTCGCGATCGGGGAGCTGCCGCAGGTCCACACGCCCGCCGGGCGCGCCCCCGCCGGCGAGCCGGCCGTCCCCGCGGCGGCTGAGCCCGGTCGGGCGATCAGCGACGAGCTGTGGGAGCTCATCGAGCCGGCGCTGCCCCCCGCGGGTCGGAGGGGACGGCCCGGGCGCGACCACCGCCAGGCCCTCGAGGCGATCTTCTGGCGCTACCGCACCGGCTGCGCGTGGCGCGACCTGCCGGCCGAGTTCGGCCCGTGGCAGGCGCTGTGGCGGCGCCACCGCCGGTGGGCCGCCGAGGGCGTCTACCACCGGATCGTGCAGCGCCTGGCTCAGATCTAGCGGACCAGGGTCACCGCGCAGCGGTGCGGCGGGCGTGGTGGCGGCTCACCTTGGTCCGGTTCCCGCAGCGGCGCATCGAGCACCACTGCCGGTTGCGGGCCGGGGAGCGGTCGAGGAAGCGCAAGCCGCACCGCTCGTGCGCGCAGATCCGCACCTGCCCGAGCGCCCCGGCGGCGACCAGCGCCACCGCGTCTGCCGCGACGAGGGCGAGCGCGCGGTCCGCACCGTCGGCCGCGGGCGGGACGTCCGCGTGCAGCCGGCCGTCGGCGTCCAGCCGCAGGCGGGCGGGTGGCGGCACCGCGCGCCGGGCCCACCCGTCGACGACGGCGACGTCCTCGGCGCGCGGCTGGGCGGCGCGCAGCACCCGGTCGACCGCCTCGCGCAGCTCGCGCGCCGCGGCGAGCAGATGCGCGTCGACCTCGACCGGGTGGTCGACCAGCTGGGCCGCGTGCAGCCACTCGGCGAGGTCGGCGGGGGTGGCGAGCAGCTCGCGCGGGCTTGCCGACCAGCGGTCCCGCAGCGTGTTGACCAGGTCGAGGCAGGGCCTGCCCCCGTGCCAGATCCAGTCCTGCCGCATGCGGCCATCCTCCTGCTAGCTTCTAACCACCTTAGATGGTTAGGAGGCGGGAGTGGGGAGAGTGACCGTCGTCGACGGGCTGCGCGTGCACTACGAGATCGCGGGGTCGGGTCCGCCCGTCGTGCTCCTGCACGGCTGGCCGCAGACCTCGCACTGCTGGCGCCACGTCCTGCCGCGGCTCGCCGAGCGCCACACCGTGATCGCGCCGGACCTGCGTGGCTACGGCTTGACCGACAAGCCGGTCGGCGGCTACGACAAGCGCACGATGGCCGCCGACGTGAGCGGCCTGGTCCGGGCGCTGGGGTTCGATCAGGTGGCGGTGGTCGGGCACGACCGGGGTGCGCGGGTGGCGCACCGGTGGGCCCTCGACCGCCCCGACGAGGTCGACCGGCTCGTCCTGCTGGACATCGTCCCGACGCGGGCGATGTTCCGCGGCGACACGACCGTCGCCCGCGGCTACTGGCACTGGCTGTTCCACCTGCAGCCCGACCTGCCGGAGCTCTTGGTCGGCGATCGCGTCGAGGAGTACCTGCGGTGGTTCTTCGAGCGGTGGACGCTGCACCGCGCGGCCGTCGAGGACGCCGTCGACCACTACGTCGCCGCGTTCCGGCGTCCGGGTGCCCTGCGGGCGGGCTTCGACGACTACCGGGCCACGTTCCCCGACGACGTGGCGCACGACGACGAGGACGCCGAACGCGGGCACCGGCTGCGTGCGCCGCTGCTCGTGCTGTGGGGCGAGGCGGGCCTGCCCGCGGGGCTCCCCGTGGTGGAGATCTGGCGGGAGTACGCCGACGACGTGCGGGGTGAGGCCCTGCCCGGGTGCGGGCACTTCGTGCCGGAGGAGCGGCCCGACCTGCTGGTCGAGCACCTCTCGGGGTTCCTGCGCTAGGCCGGCTTGCGGGCGAGCAGCACGCCCCGGTCGCCCGCGGTCGGCCGGTGCTCGACGTCGACGAACCCGACGCGCTCGGCCATCTCGGCCAGCTCGCGCACCGACCAGCACTTGCCCGGCGTGGAGTGCATCAGCAGCACCGAGTACTCGGCCACCGGGAGCGGGCCGCGCTTGTCCGCGTCGATGTGGGTGTCGTGGTCGAGCAGCCACCCGCCGGGGGCGAGCGCCGCGAACGACGCCGCCATGAGCCGCTCCACCCGCGGGGCGTCCCAGTCGTGCAGGACGTGCGAGTACAGGTGTGCGTCGAACCCGGTGGGCAGCGGGTCGGTGAACATGTCGCCGGTGATGACGTCGATGCGCTCGGCGAGCCCGCGCGCTCGCAGGAGGGTGCGCGCGGCCGCGTCGACCGGCTCCCGCTCGAACACCGCGGCCCGGGCGGCGCCGCGGTCGGCGAGCACGGCGGCCGCGTAGACGCCGGAGCTGCCCGCGACGTCGAGCAGCGCCGCGATCTCCAGGTCGCCGACGGCGGCGGCGAGCGCGGGCGCGAGGAAGGCGCCCCGCGCGTCCATGGCCGCGGTGATCCGTTCGGCGAAGGCCGGGTCGTCGAGGCGGCCCGACCAGTCCTGGTCGGCGCCCGCGCCTGCGCTCGCCCACGCCGCGGACGTGCCGGTGCGCAGCACGTGCGCGAGCTCGCGGGCGGCGGGCCGCTCGGCCAGCGAGCCGTAGTAGGCGCGCAGGTCGTACGGGGATCCCGCCGCGAGGTGCGCGCGGCCCAGGTCGGTGAGCTCGATCCGGTCGTCGGCGTCGAGGTCGCGTTCGACGAGGCCGAGGGCGGCGCAGTAGGTCAGCAGCACGTCGGCGGGCCGTTCGGCGAGCCCCAGCTTCGCGCACAGCTCGGCGGCGGGGACCGGGCCGTGCGCCGCCAACCAGGTGAAGAGGTCCAGCTCCGCGACGGCGGCGATGAGGAGGTCGCCCGCGTAGACGCCGTCGCGCACCCGGTAGAGGACGGTCGGGTCCGGGACGTCGATCACGACCGTCGACGTTAACCGGTGGCCGCGCGCAGCTGTGCGTAGCGCCGCTTGAGGGCCCGGTCCTTGTTGATCGGGTTCTGCGCCTCGTCCGGCTCGATCCCGGCGGCCACGGCGATGCGGTTCATCCGGCCGAGCATGCGGACCAGGTGGGCGATCCGGGCCTCGTCGGCGTCGACCGGCCGGGTCAGACCCGCAGCGAGCGCGAGGGTGCGCTCCACCCACATCGTCTCGGCGTGCAGCCCGGCCTCCTGCAGCACGCCGCGCAGCCGCTTGCCCAGCTCGCGCGACGGCAGGTCGCGCCACCCGGCGAGGGTGCGGGCGTCGACGGGGAACAGGCGCCCGTGGTCGCGCAGATAGATCAGCTCGAGCGCGTAGGCGTGGCCGTAGGCGCAGTAGGTGCAGCCGTTGTGCAGCGAGATCGCGACGGCGGCCAGGTGCGTGCGCACGGGGCCGAGCACGTGCAGGGTCCACAGCAGGCGGGGCATGTTGGCCGCGAACCACGCCAGCGAGCGCCAAGGCCCCAACGTGCCGACGATGTGCGGGAGCATGCGCGGCGCGAAGCCCCACATCACCCGGCACATGGCCTGCAGCGTCCGGGTGACGATCCGCTCGGCCTCGCCGTGCGCCATCCGAACTCCTCACGACAGGTGATCGGTAGGTTACCGAACGACAGGCGCCGCAGGTAGAGGTCGTCCATGGTCGTTTGCTGAGGTCAGCGGCGCGCACCCTCAAGTCGATCTTCGACTTACCTGTCGTAAGTGCACTTACGATTCGTTGGTCTGCTCGCGTGGACGCCACCGACGCCGCGTTCTGTCCGCGCTACCACAAGGCCGTCGAGGTCGTCGGCAGGCGGTGGACCGGCGCGATCCTGCGCGCGATGCTGCTCGACGTCACCCGGTTCGCCGACCTGCGCGACGTCGTCCCGGGCCTGTCCGACCGGATGCTCAGCGAGCGGCTCGAGGAGCTGCAGGAGGAAGGCATCGTCGAACGGGTCGTCCACGCCGAGACGCCGGTGCGCGTCGAGTACCGGCTGACCGAGAAGGGGCGCGAGCTGCACGACGCGGTCTACGCCCTGAGCCGGTGGGCCGATCGCTGGATCCCGCTGGAGGAGACGGCATCCACCTGATCCACCTCCCCACCTGACCCCAACACCGTGACCGCCGACGGGGAGTCCCCCGCCGGCTGAGCGCACCCGTCCCTGCAACCCGCCGGGCCGCGCGGGTCGATCCGTGCTGCCCGGAGAACGGAGCCCGGCATGTCAGCGACGACCCACGAGACCGAGCGCCCGACGCCGTGGATGTGGTTCGGCTCCTCACCGTCTCGGTCGGCATCTTCGCCATGATCACCGCGGAGCGGCTGCCCGTCGGTCTGCTCCCGGCGATCGCGGCCGAGCTGGGCGTGTCCACCGGCACCGCGGGCCAGACCGTCACCGCCCCGGGGTGATCGCCGCGTTCGCGTCCATCCTCGTGCCGCTGCTGGTCGGCCGGCTGGACCGGTGCGTGCTGCTCGCCGTCCTGCTCGCGGTGATGGCGGCGGCGAGCCTGGTCTCGGCGCTCGCCCCCGCGTACGGGGTGCTCATCGGCTCGCGGGTGCTCGTCGGGATCACGATCGGCGGGTTCTGGGCGATCGCGGGGAGCCTGGCGATGCGGCTCGTCCCCGGCCCGTCCGTCCCGCGGGCGATGGTGCTGGTCTTCGGCGGGGTGAGCGTGGCGGCGGTGCTCGGCGTGCCGGCCGGGACGATCCTCGGCGATTGGCTGGGGTGGCGCGCGGCGTTCGGCGCGCTCGCGGCGCTGTCGGCCGCCGTCCTCGTCGCGGCGCTCGTGTTCCGGCCCCGCCTGCCCGCCGCTGAGCCGGTGCGCCCGCGCGCCGTGGTGGCCCAGCTGCGCAACCCCGCGCTGGTGGCGGGCATCGTCGCCACCGCACTGCTGGTGACGGGCCACTACGGCGCCTACACGTTCGTCAGCTCTGCGCTGCTCGACATCTCCGGGGTCGCCGGGGCGCTCATCGGCGTGCTCCTGCTGGGCTACGGCGTGCTGGGGCTGGTGGGCAACCTGCTCGCCGGGCCGCGGGCGGCGCGCGTACCCGGGCGCGTGGCGGCGGTGATCGGCGTCGGCATCGGCGCGACCCTCGCCCTGTTCCCGCTGGTGGGCGCGACCCCGTGGGGCGGGGCGGCGCTGCTTCTGGTGTGGGGCCTGGCCTACGGCGGGGCGCCCGTGACGCTGCAGACCTGGGTGATGGCGGCCGCGGCTTCGTGTTCAACCTCGCGATCGCGCTCGGCGCCGCGGCGGGCGGCGTGGTGGTGGACGCACCGGGCGTGCCCAGCGTGCCGTGCTGTGGTTCGCCGCGGTGCTGGTGCTGCTCGTCCTGGTGACGGTGCGGCGGGCGCCCGCCACGCCGGGCGGCCTGTCGCGGTCGTGACCGGACCGGTCGCTATGGTCGACGAGCCCGGGAAGGCCTGCGAGCACGCGGAGGCACCAGTGACAGCGCCGGACGCATCCGCCCCCGCCGTCGGCCGCGTGGTCGGCACGGAGGACTCCACACCGCTGCAGTTCAGCGTTGCCCTCGCGCCCGAGCAGTACCTGCAGCTCGACGACGTCGTGGTCACCGTCCGCCCGGTCCCGGGGATCGGGCCGGTGCTGACCGCGGGCGTCGTCACGGAGGTGCGGGCGCGGCACGAGGGCGCGACGTTCGGCTCCGACGTCTTCCTGATCGCCGACGGCGTGCTGCCCGCCCAGGTGCAGGAGATCGCCGAGGTGACCACCACGCGGGTGGAGCCGGAGTGCTACGTCCCGCCGACGCCCGGGTCGATCGCCACCCGCGCCACCGGCGAGGAGCGGGCGCGGGCGCTGTACTTCGACCAGATGGACCTCAAGGTCCCGGTCGGGCTCGGCCGCGACGGCGACCCGATCTACCTCAACCTCGAGTTCCTCGACGGCACCCGCGGCGGGCACGTCTCGATCAGCGGCATCTCCGGCGTCGCGACCAAGACCAGCTTCGCGCTGTTCCTGCTCTACTCGATCTTCCGCAGCGGCGTGCTCGGGCGCCGCTCGGTCAACGCGAAGGCGCTGGTGTTCAGCGTCAAGGGCGAGGACCTGCTGTTCCTCGACCACGCCAACACCAAGCTCGACGAGGACCTGGTGTCGGCCTACGCGACGCTGGGGCTGCCCGCGGGGCCGTTCCCGTCCGCCGGGTTCTTCGCCCCGCCCACCCCCGACGACCTGTCGGGCCGCCCGTACGTCTCCGGGCGCACCAGCGGGGTCAGCGCGTTCTGGTGGACGCTCGCCGAATTCTGCGCCGAGGAGCTCCTGCCCTACGTCTTCGCCGACGCCGAGGACGAGCGCAACCAGTACACGATGGTGATCCACCAGGTCGCGGGCCGGCTGCGCCGGGAGGCGACGCCGGTGGGCGACGGCGGGGTCCTCATCGGCGGGCAGGTGCTGCGCACCTACGACGACCTGGTCGAGTTCATCTCCGACCGCCTCACCGACGAGGACGAGCGGCGCGACTGGGCGGGCCCGGTCACCGGCACCGGCACGATCAACGCGTTCCTGCGCCGGCTGCGCTCGAGCCTCAAGCCGCTGCGCACGATCGTCCGCGGCGACCTGCCCGACACCCCGGGCCGGCGGGTCAGCACCGACGGCGCGCAGGTGACGGTGGTGGACCTGCACAACCTGCCCGAGCGGGCGCAGCGGTTCGTCGTGGGTGTGGTGCTCGCGTCGGAGACCCGCAAGAAGGAGGCCGCCGGGCCGGGCGGGCTGCTGTTCACGATGCTCGACGAGCTGAACAAGTACGCCCCGCGGGAGGGCTCCAGCCCGATCAAGGAGGTGCTGCTCGACATCGCCGAGCGCGGCCGCTCGCTGGGCATCATCCTGATCGGCGCGCAGCAGACCGCGAGCGAGGTCGAGCGGCGGATCGTGTCCAACTCCTCGGTGAAGGTGGTCGGCCGGCTCGACCCCGCCGAGGCCGGCCGCCCGGAGTACGGGTTCCTGCCGCCGTCGCAGCGGCAGCGCGCCACGCTGGCCAAGCCGGGCACGATGTTCGTCTCGCAGCCGGAGATCCCGGTGCCGCTGGCCGTCGAGTTCCCGTTCCCGGCGTGGGCCACCCGGCTCTCGGAGTCGGCCGGACCGCCGCCCGCGGCCACCAACGGGCACGCGAACCGCGCGTGCGACCCGTTCGCCCGGCTCCCCGCGGCGCCCGCCGACGATGACGACGCGCCGTTCTGACGGGGCGCGGACCCGTCAGATCGTCTCCCAGAGCCCGAGCGTGTTGCCCTCGGGATCGGTGCAGTAGGCGTAGGCGCCCATCCCGGGGACCTCGGTGCGTTCCCGGACCACCTGGCCGCCGGCGGCCTTGACCTGCTCGAGCGCCTGGTCGATCGACTCGACGTCGATGGTCAGCACCGGGGTCGGCGTCTCGCTGCTGCGCGGCACGAGGCCGCCGTTGACCGCCCCGGGCGTGACCGGCATCTGGTTCTCGTCGACCTCGGTGGTCCGGGCGAACGTGTAGTCCATCCCCGGCATGTCCTCCAGCTGCCAGTCGAAGACCGAGCGGTAGAACTCCTTCGCCCGGGCCACGTCATCGGCGGGGATCTCGAAGTGCACGACGCTGCGCATGCGTCGCTTCTACTCCTGTCCGTCCGGCGGGGACAGGTCCGTTCAGCCGGTTGACGCGCCCGACACGCCGGGGTGAGCGCCCTCTCGGCGCACGCGAACGTCTGTTCGGCCGACGCACCGGCGCGCGTCCCCGGCCCCGCCGGGAACCGCCCTTACGATCCGCTCGATGCGACTGCTGCACACGGCCGACTGGCACGTCGGCAAGACGCTCAAGGGCCGCTCGCGGCTCGAGGAGCAGGAGCAGGTGCTCCGCGAGATCGTCGGCATCGCGCGGGAGCACGAGGTCGACGCGGTCCTCGTGGCGGGCGACCTGTACGACACGGCGGCACCGTCGGCCCCGGCCCAGCAGCTGGTCGTGCGCACGCTCATGGGGCTCGCTCGCGACGGCGCCGAGGTCATCGCGATCGCCGGCAACCACGACCACCCCGCCGCGATCGACGCCTATCGGCCGCTCGCGGGCGCCGCGGGCATCACGCTGGTCGGCGCGCCGCGCCCGGCCGCCAGGGGTGGGGTCGTGGAGTTCACCGCGAAGTCGACGGGGGAACGGGGCGTCGTCGCGGTGCTGCCGTTCGTGTCCCAGCGCTACGCGGTGCGCGCCGCCGAGCTGGTGGCCAACACCCCCGCGGAGAACACCGGGGCCTACGACCAGTTCCTGCGCGACATCCTCGCCGCGCTGACCGCCGGGTTCCGCGACGACTCGGTCAACCTGGTGATGGCCCACCTCACCGTGCTCAACGGCGTGTTCGGCGGCGGCGAGCGCGCCGCCCAGTCGATCTTCGAGTACGCGGTGCCCGCCACGATCTTCCCGATCGAGGCGCACTACGTCGCCCTCGGCCACCTGCACCGCCGGCAGCGCATCGACGCACCGTGCCCGGTGCACTACAGCGGCGCGCCGCTGGCGGTCGACTTCGGCGAGCAGGACAACACCCCCGTCGTCTGCCTCGTCGAGGCCTCGCCGGGAACGCCCGCGCAGGTCACCGACATCCCGATCACCTCGGCGCGCAGGCTGCGCACCGTCCGCGGCACGGTCGCCGAGCTGGCGGCGCTCGCCGACGGGGTGGGGGACGACTTCCTGCGCGTCTGGGTGCGCGAGCCGGCCCGCGCCGGGCTGCGCGAGGAGGTGGTGGAGCTGCTGCCCAACGCCCTCGAGGTGCGGATCGACCCCGAGTTCTCCGCGCCCGTCGCCGCACCCCGCCCGTCCGCGGGGCCCGACCGCACGCCCTCGCAGCTGTTCCGGGAGTACCTCGACACCCGCGGGGTCAGCGACCCGCGGGTCGAGCAGCTGTTCGCCCGGCTGCACGACCGCGTGACGGGAGCGAGCTGATGCGCCCGGTCCTGCTGGAGATGACGGGCTTCGGCTCGTTCCGCGAGCCCACCACCGTCGACTTCACCGGCGCCGACTACTTCGCCCTCGTCGGGCCCACCGGCGCGGGCAAGTCCACGGTGATCGACGCGATGACGTTCGCGCTGTACGGGTCGGTGCCGCGCTGGGACAACGCCCGCACCGTCGCGCTCGCGCTCGCGCCCACGATCAACCGCGGCACCGTCCGGCTGGTGTTCGACGTCGGCGGCGACCGCTACG
Source organism: Pseudonocardia sp. (assembly GCF_035305885.1). Lineage (GTDB taxonomy): Bacteria > Actinomycetota > Actinomycetes > Mycobacteriales > Pseudonocardiaceae > Pseudonocardia. Next base: position 4,605 of record NZ_DATGOP010000144.1, on the reverse strand, counting down.
TCGTGGCGCGGGAGCTGCGCCGGGCGGCGAGCGGCGGGGTGTCCGTGCGCGGGGCGCGGCTGGAGAAGCTGCGCGACCCGTCCGGCACCGGCGCCGCCGATGAGGAGAGCGAGCCGCTCGCCGACGGCGCGGGCCCGGTCACCAAGGCCGTCGAGGAGCTGCTCGGGCTGCCGTTCGGCGACTTCTGCACGTGCGTGGTGCTGCCGCAGGGCGAGTTCGCCGAGTTCCTGCACACCGAGCCGCGCAAGCGCCAGGAGAAGCTGGTGCGCATCCTCGGGCTCGGCGTCTACGACGTCATCGCGCGTGAGGCCAACAGCGAGGCCGCGGCCCAGCGCCAGCGCGCCGAGGTGCTCACCGAGCAGCTCGCCGGCTACGCCGACGCCACCGAGGAGGCCGAGCGGGAGGCCGCGGCGCGGGTCGCCGAGCTCGCCGAGCTGGCCGGCCGGGTCGAGGCGGCCGTGCCGGAGCTCGCCGCGGCGTCGGCCGCGCTGGAGTCGGCCGAGGCCGGGGCCGCGCAGCTGCGCGCCGAGCGGGACCGGCTCGCCGCGCTCACCGTGCCCGACGGCCTGGCCGACCTCGACGCCCGGTACCGCAGCGCCACCGAGCAGCGGGCGAAGGCCGCCGAGCGGGCGGCCGAGGCGGAGGCCGCCGACACCGCCGCCCGGGAACGGCTGGCCGCCGCGCCCGCCCGCGGGCCCCTCGAGCAGGCCCGCCGCGACCACGCCGAGCTCGCCGCGATCCGCGCCGAGTTGCCCGGGGTCCGGGAGCGGCACGAGAAGGCCGCCGCCGCGTACACCACCGCGGCGAACGACGCCGCCGACTCCCGCGCCGGAATGGAGGAGGCCCGCACCGCCCGGGACGCCGCCGCCGCGCTGCTCGCCGAGCGGCAGGAGGTCGTGCGCAGGCTCGAAACCGAGCGCGACGCCCTCCGCTCGCTGTCCGTGCCCGCCGGGCTGGACGCGCTGCAGCAGCGCCGCGCCGCCGCCGACGCGGCCCTCGCCGACGCCACCGCGGCGCTCGCCCGCGCCGAGGACGCCGACACCGCCGCCCGGCAGCGGCTGGCCGCCGCGCCCGCCCGCGGCCCCCTCGAACAGGCGCTGCGGGACCGCCGCGAGCTCGAGCGCGCCGAGCGGGAGCGCACCGACGCCGCTGCGCGCGCCGCCGAGGCCGACCGGGTCGCGGCCGCGGCCGCCGAGGCCGTCGCCGAGGCGCGGCACCGGCTCGACCACGCCCAGGAGCGGCACCGGCTCGCGCTGCGCGCCGACCTCGCCGCATCGCTGCGGCCCGCGCTCGCCGTCGGCGACCCCTGCCCGGTGTGCGCGCAGGCCGTGGCCACCCTGCCGCCGCCCGCCGAGCCCGGTGACGATCTCGGTGCGGCCGAGGAGGCCGTCGCCGCGGCGACCCGCGCGCACGACGACGCCCGCGCGCAGGAGGCCACCGCGATCTCCGCGCGCGAGCGCGCCCGCGCCGAGCTGGAGCGGATCGACGCCGACATCGCGCGCCTGCGGTCCGCGCTCGCCGGGGTGCTGCCCGGTGGCGAGCCGGTCGCCGACGACGGCGGGCTGTTCCCGGTGGGCGGCGTCGACCCGGCCGACACCGGCGGCGCCGAACCACCAGCCCCCGCCGACCTGGAAGCGGCGCTCGCCGACCTCGATCGGCTCGGCCGGGCCGCGGAGGAGGCGGCCGAGGGCGTGCGGGCCGCTCGGCGGGCCCGCGACGCGGCCGCCGCGGCCGTGGAGGAGCTGCGCACCGAGGTCGACGAGGCCGCCGCCCGGCTGCGGGCCGCGCGCGACCCGCTCGTGCCGTTCGGCGCCCCGGCCCCGTCCGACACCGACGTGCTCGCCGGCTGGACCGCGCTCGTCGACTGGGCTCGCGCCGAGAGCGACGCCCGAGACGCGGCGCTGCCCGCCGCCCGGGCCGCCGTCGCCGAGGCCGAGGAGCAGCGCGACACGGCCGAGCGGGCGTTCCGCGCCGCCGAGCGCGCCGCCGCCGAGCGGCACCGCGACGAGACCGCCGCTGCGCGGGCCGAGCAGGAGGCGCGCATCGCCGTCGAGACCGCGCAGCGGCGGGTCGCCCAGCTGGAGGCCGCGCTGCGCGACGCCCCGTCGGACACGGAGGCCGCCGAGGCCCTCGGCGGGCTCGACGCGCTGGAGGCCGCGGTGCGCGACGCCGACGCGCGGCTGCGCACCGCCCGCGCCGAGCTGCGCTCCGCGGACCGCACCGCCGTCGAGGTCGCGTCCGAGGTCAAGGCCGCGTGGGACGCGCTGCGCGCCGCGCGCGACCCGCTCGTGCCGCTCGGCGCACCCGCCGTGGGCGGGGACGAGCTGCTCGCCGCCTGGCAGGAGCTCACCGGCTGGGCGCACCGGGAGGCCGAGGCGCGCGCCGCGCGGCTGGCCGACGCCGCCACCGCCACCGAGGACGCCCGCGTGGCCCGCGACGCGATCGAGCGGCGGATCGCCGACGACCTGGCCGCCCACGGGGTGTCCGCGGCCGCCCCGCTGGGCAGCACGGCACCCGCCGCGGTCGCCGCGGCGCTCGCCGGTGCCAAGTCGGCCCAGGAGCGGGTGGCGGAGCGGCGGGCCGCGGCGGAGCGGATCCGCGCCGACCGCGACGAGGCCGAGTCGGCCCAGCAGGTGGCGAAGCTGCTCGGGCACCTGCTGCGCTCCGACGGGTTCCCGCGCTGGCTCGTCGCCTCCGCGCTCGACGCGCTGGTCGCCGACGCGTCGCGCAGCCTCGCCGAGCTGTCCGGGGGCCAGTTCGCGCTCACCCACGAAGGCGGGGAGTTCCTCGTCATCGACCACACCGACGCCGATGCCCGCCGCCCGGTCAAGACCCTCTCCGGCGGGGAGACGTTCCAGGCGAGCCTCGCGCTCGCGCTCGCGCTCTCGGCCCAGATGTCCGGGCTGGCCGCGCACGGCGCCGCCCGCCTGGAGTCGATCTTCCTGGACGAGGGCTTCGGCACCCTGGACGAGGCCAACCTCGAGGTCGTGGCCGGCACCCTGGAGAACCTGGCCGCGCGCGGCGACCGGATGGTCGGCGTGGTCACCCACGTGCCCGCGCTCGCCGAGCGCGTGCCGGTGCGCTACGTGGTGAGCCGCGACCAGCGCACCTCCCGCGTCGTCCGGGAGTCGCTGTGAGGTTCGCCGTCGACCCGTGGGACCCGTCCTACGGCACCAGCCTGGGCACCGAGCTCGGCGAGTCGGCCGCGCAGGTGGCGCTGGACGTCGAGCTGCCTGCCTCGCAGTGGCGGCCGATCGACCCGGACCCCGCGGTCGCCCCGCCCGAGGCCGTGCTGTTCGTCGACGGGGTGCGCCGGGTCGACGCCCAGGTGTGGGTGGAGGACGGCGGCGCCGAGGCGACGCCCGCCCTGTGCGCCTCCTACGCGGCGGGCGTGGTCTGCTGCTGCCGGGAGCGGGGCGCGCACCTGGTCACCGCGGACGTCCGCCGCGGCCTGTTCACCACCGCCGAGTCCGCGGAGGACGTGCGCACCACGGCCGGGACGTACCGGGCCACGCGCACGGCCGCCCACCCGGACGTCGCGCCCGCGCAGCTGCTCAGCCTCGCCGTGCAGCGCGAGCTGGCCGACGCCGAGCTCGCCGCGGCGGCCGCGGCGCGCGGAGGGCACGGCTCGGCCGACGACCTGCTCGTCGTCGACGGCCCGCTGCGCGGCCGCCAGCACCTGCCCCGCGTGATCGGCTTCGTCAAGACCCACCGCAGCGACTACCTGCCGCCGCAGCTGGGTGGGGTGGTCGCCGCGCTGGGCACCGGCCAGCGCACCCCGGTGTTCCGGCTCGGCAGCTCGTGGGAGCGCCACACCTGGTACCTGCGCCTGCCGTGCCGGCCCGGCGCGCCGTGGGCGGGCATCGTGCGGGTGGAGTGCAGCGCCGACCTCGCCCCGGCGGAGGCCGTCGCGCACGCCGCGCGCAGCCAGGTGACCCTGCCCCGGTTCGCCTCCACGGAGTACAAGGACTCCCGCGCGCCGCAGAACCTGTACCCCATCGCGGGCCTGGAACGGGAGCTGCGCAGACGTCTGGGCGAACCCAACCTGTTGTATCGGGCGCTGCGGAGGGCGGCAGCCGCCTGATCGTGGTTGACGCGGCGTGCCCGGCGCGGAAGCGTGGACCCGGGAAATGCCCGGAAGGGGGTCGCCGTGCAGGAGATGCGAGTGGTCGCGCTCGGCAGGGACCCGATGGCCGTCCAGCCGGTGCTGCTGCTGCAGGAGACCGGGGGACGGCGGCGCGTGCTCCCGGTGTGGGTGGGCGTGCCCGAGGCCACGGCCATCGAGCTCGCCCGCCGTCGGGTCGAGCTGCCCCGCCCGCAGACCCACCAGCTGATCCTCGACGTCGTGCGCTCGTTCGGCCGGGAGTTGCAGCTCGTGCGCATCACGATGCTGCGCGACAGCGTCTTCCACGCCGAGCTCGTCTTCGACGGCGACGTGCGGGTGTCGGCTCGGGTGAGCGACGCCGTGGCGATGGCGTTGCACGTCGACGTGCGGATCGAGGCCGCCGACGCCGTGCTCGACGAGGCGGCGGTGGCCGAGGTGGGCGTGGTCGGGCCCGGGGACGAGGACGACGTGATCGGGGAGGTAGAGGGCGGAACCGGGTC
>NZ_DATGOP010000143.1:0-18057 GCF_035305885.1 Pseudonocardia sp. | reverse complement strand
CGCGGTGTGTGGAGCACACCCACGCTTGGGAAGTCGCCTCGGCGGACGTCAGTCGACCCCCGGTGGCATCTCCAGCGGCAGCTCGACCTCCACGCACGTGCCCGAGCCGTCCTGCGTCCGCACGGTGAGCCGCCCGGACAGCGCCTCGACCCGGTCCTTGAGCCCCACGAGCCCGGACCCGCCGTCGAGGTCGGCCCCGCCCCGGCCGTCGTCGCAGACCCGCACGTGCAGGCTCCCGCCGCCCGCGGGCGGGGCGATGTCGACGACCACGTCGACGACCGAGGCGTCGGCGTGCTTGGCGGCGTTGGTCAGCGCCTCGGACACCGCGTAATAGGCGGCGATCTCGATCTGCTCGGGAAGCCGGCGCGCGCCCCGCACGTCGAGCCGGACCGGCACCGCGGCCCGGCGGGCCAGCGACCGCAGCGCGGGGGCGAGCCCGCCCTCGGCGAGCACGGCCGGGTGGATGCCCCTGGCCAGCTCGCGCAGCTCGTCCACGGCCGCCGACGCCTGCTTGGCCAGGGCGTCGAGCTGCGCGTGCAGCTCGTCCGCGCCCGCGGGCACGGCCGCCTGCGCCGCCCGCAGCTGCATCGCGAGGGTGACCAGCCGCTGCTGGGCGCCGTCGTGCAGGTCGCGCTCGATCCGGCGGCGGGCGTGGTCGGCCGCGGCGACGATCCGGGCCCGCGACGCGGTCAGCTGGGCCTGGCTCTCGGTGTTCGCGATCGCGCTGGCGACCAGCTCGGTGAAGCCCGCCAGCCGCGCCTCGGTGTCGGCGGGCAGCCCGGCGGGGCGGCGGGCACCGGCGGCGATCATGCCCCACAGCCGCCCCTCCACGTACACCGGGACACCGACCGCCGACCGCATGCCGGCCTCGACCACGGCCGCCGACAGCGACCCGGAGTCGGGGCCGTACCGGTCGACGCGCGCGGGCTTGCCGGTCTCGTGGACCAGCGTGGTCACGTTGCGGCCGCCGAGGGAGAACCGGCTCCCGATCGGCGTGGGCGGCGGGCCGGTGCGGGCCCACGCCCCGAGGACGGTCACCCCGCCGTCGGGCCGGTACCGGTCCAGGAGCGTGAAGTCGACCCCGAGCAGGTGCCCGACCTCCTCGGTGACCGCGGCGAACACCTCGTGCGGCGCGGCGGCCCGCGCGACCAGGGTGGCCACGCGGCGCAGCGCGGCCTGCTCGGCCGCGTGGTCGCGCAGCTCGAGCCGGGACTGCGCACCGGCGATGGCCGTGGCGACCAGCCCGGTGAAGCCGGCCAGCCGCGCCTCGGCATCGGCGGGGAACGCCCGCTCGCGCGAGGACACCAGGCTCAGGTGCCCCCACAGGCGGCCGTCCACGACGATCGGCACCCCGACCGACGAGCGGATCCCCCGTGTCCGCGCGAGCGCGGCGGCCTCCCCCACGGCCTCGCCCGCCGTCTCGCCGTAGTCCCCGATCCGCGCCGCCCGGCCGGTGCGCATCACCGCCGTGCTCACGTTGCGACCGCCGAGCTGCCAGCGGGTGCCCACCGGCAGCGGGGCGACCACGCCGTCGCGCGCCCACGCCCCCATCACCGTGGTCGCCCCGCCATCCGGGTCGTAGCGGTTCACCAGCGTCTGCTCGACCCCGAACAGCTGTCCGACCTCCGCGACCACGCCCGCGAAGACCTCCTCGGGGGTCGCCGCCTGCGCCACGAGCGTGGCGACCCGGCGCAGCGCGGCCTGCTCGGCCACGTAGCCGCGCAGCTCCCGCCGGGCGAGCTCGCGCGCCAGCAGCCCGCTCACGCTCGCGAGGACGGCACCGGCCACCACCCGCCGCACCGCGCGAGCCCATGGCGGACGCCGCGGAGCAGGTCTGCCAGCCGCCACGACGGCCTCCGCTCTTCCCCCGGTCCCCACCGGCCGAGCGAAAAGCCTATTCCGACGCCGCCCGCGCGCACGACGGACGCCGCCATGGGGCCTGATGGCCGACTTGTGGCCCGCGGCGCGCAGGGGTAGGCACGGGAGGGAAAACAAGGTGAGGTGGATCACAGTGGGTGGAAACAAGATCGTCGTCTACAAGGAGCCCGGGAAGGTCGTCGTCGAGGACCACGACCCGCCGAAGCTGGAGGTACCCCCCGACGTCGCGAAGGAGAAGGGGCTCACCCAGAAAGCCCCGCACGGGGTGATCCTGCGCAACGTCGCCACGAACATCTGCGGCTCCGACCAGCACATGGTACGGGGCCGCACCACTGCTCCGCCCGGGCAGACGCTCGGGCACGAGATCACCGGGGAGGTCGTCGAGAAGGGCGACGACGTCCAGTTCCTGGACGTCGGGGACATCGTCTCGGTCCCGTTCAACATCGCCTGCGGGCGGTGCCGCAACTGCCGGGAGGGGCAGACGGGGGTCTGCCTCAACGTCAACCCGGGCCGCGCCGGGTCGGCCTACGGCTACGTCGACATGGGCGGCTGGGAAGGCGGGCAGGCCGAGTACGTGATGGTGCCCTTCGCCGACTTCAACTGCCTGAAGTTCCCGGACCGCGACCAGGCCATGGAGAAGATCCTCGACCTGACCATGCTGTCGGACATCTTCCCCACCGGCTACCACGGCGCCTACACCGCGGGCGTCACCACCGGGTCGACGGTGTACGTCGCGGGCGCGGGGCCGGTCGGGCTCGCCGCCGCCCACGCCGCGCAGCTGCTCGGCGCCGCGGTCGTGATCGTCGGGGACCTCAACCGGCAGCGCCTCGAACAGGCCCGCTCGTTCGGCTGCGAGACCGTCGACATCTCCCAGGACGCCACCCTGGAGGACCAGGTCGCGGAGATCCTCGGCACGAACGAGGTCGACTGCGCGGTCGACGCGGTCGGTTTCGAGGCGAGCGGGCACGGCGCGAACGCGGGCGAGCAGCCGGCCGCGGTGCTCAACTCGATCATGTCGATCACCCGGGCGGGCGGGAAGCTCGGCATCCCGGGCCTCTACGTGACCGGCGACCCGGGCGCGCCCGACCCGGACGCGAAGGAGGGCACGCTCAAGGTCCGGCTGGGGCTGGGCTGGGCGAAGAGCCACGCCTTCACCACGGGGCAGTGCCCGGTGCTCAGGTACAACCGCGGGCTGATGATGAGCATCCTGCACGGCAAGGCGCAGATCGCGAAGGCGGTCAACGCCACCGTCATCCCGCTCGACGAGGCCCCGCGCGGCTACCAGGAGTTCGACCAGGGCGCGGCGCGCAAGTACGTGCTCGACCCGCACGGGCTGCTGCCGAAGGCGGCCTGACCCGCCTCGCCCGGCCGGGCGCCCCGCGTGCCCGGCCGGGCCACCGGCGGCGTCAGCGGGCCGCGGCGTCGCCCAGGATGCGGTCGAGGGTGCGCCTGCCCAGCCGGCTCATGCCCGTATTGGTGTCGGCGTAGTACCAGACCAGACCCATCGCCTGCGCGAACGCCCACGCCTTGCCGCGCTCCCACTCCAGGTCGTCGCACCCGAGGGCGCGGCGCAACAGCGGGCGCGTGCGCGCGTCCAGCAGGTGCCACGCCGCGACCAGGTCGAGGGCCGGGTCGGCGGGCCCGAGGCCGCCGACGTCGAGCACGCCCGCGAGCCGCCCGTCGGCGACCAGCAGGTTGCCGGGGATGAGGTCGCCGTGGGTCATGACGTCGGGGGCCGTGCGCGGCAGGTCGCGCAGGTGCTCCCACGCCCGCCGCAACCGGGGGACGTCGAGGAGGTGCTCGCTGCGGCGGAAGCAGGTCTCCATCCACCCGTCCTGCGCGTGCAGGTCGCCGCCGCGGCCGGGGCCGGAGAAGGTGCGGCCGCGGGTGTCGATGCGGCGGAGGTCGGCGATGAGCTCGGCCAGGTCGCAGGCGAACGCGCTGCTGAGGCCGGGGTCGGCCTGGCTCGCGGTGGTCCCGGGCAGCCAGGTCTGCACCGACCACGGCAGCGGGTAGCCCGGCCCGGGCCGGCCGAGGGCCACCGGTTCGGGCACCGGGAACCGGGTGCTCGCGGCCAGCTCGCGGGCGGCGGCGGCCTCGGACTCGAGCGCCGCCCGCGTCCCGTCGGGGTCGCCGGCCCGCAGGGGGAACCGGGCGGCGAGGTGGTCGCCGATCCGGAAGATCGCGTTGACGGTGCCGTCGGACGCGACGGGCCGGATCGGCAGCCGCGCCCACCGTGGGAACTGGTCGGCGACCAGCGCCCGCACCGTCGTGAGCGGCACCTCCACCTGGTCGGGGTGCATCGACGGCGGCTCGCGGATCAGGCGGCGGGTCAGACGGACAGGACCGGCAGGCCGATCGCCGCGTCCACCGCGATCGCGGCGAACAGGCAGCAGAGGTAGACGTTCGACAGGTGGAACAGGCGCATGGGCTGCGTCTCGACCCCGGCCAGCACCCCGCGGTGCAGCCGGTGGGCCTGCAGCACGAACCAGGTGCCGCCCAGCGCGGCGACGACGGCGTAGATCCAGGACGTGGCCGGCACCAGCAGGAGCGACCACGCGGCCATCACCCACGAGTAGGCGACGATGCGCCGCGACACCTGCTGCGGCGGCACCACCACGGGCAGCATCGGGACCTTCGCCGCCGCGTAGTCGTCGCGGTAGCGCATGGCGAGCGCCCAGAAGTGCGGCGGCGTCCAGAAGAAGATGACGCCGAACATCACCAGGGCGGGCCACTCGACCGTGCCCGTGACCGCGGCCCAGCCGATGACGACGGGCATGCAGCCGGCCGCGCCGCCCCACACGATGTTCTGCGAGGTGCGCCGCTTGAGCAGCAGCGTGTAGACGAGCACGTAGAACGCGATGGCGGCCACCGACAGCCCGGCCGCCAGCCAGTTGGTGGTGAGCCCGAGCCACACCGCGGAGAACACGCCCAGCACGAGGCCGAACACCAGGGCGTGGCGCGGCGGCACCTGCCCCTTGGCCAGCGGCCTGCGCCGGGTGCGCTTCATGACGGCGTCGATGTCGGCGTCGGCGACGCAGTTGAGCGCGTGCGCGCTCGCCGCGGCCATCGCTCCGCCGACGAGCGTGGCGACGACGAGCCACACCGACGGGATGCCGCGCTCGGCGAGGAACATGGCGGGCACGGTGACCACGAGCAGCTGCTCGATGATCCGCGTCTTGGTGAGCCCGAGGTAGGCGCGCACCGTGTCCCGCAACCGCTCCCAACCGGACCGCACGGCGCCGGGAGCGCCCTGCTGGAGTTGGCCCGAGCGGGACACGGGCAGAGTCACCGGCACAACCTCGATCCGCGTGGTGGGGAACCCGGTCACCGCCGAGTTCTACGGCTTGTCGATGGTAGCTCGGGGCATGCGGCCGCCCTCCCCCGGGTAGACCCGCGGATGCCGGGCAGCGCGTGATCACACGGGGGTACCCCGCGCGACTAGGCTGGCCGCCGAGCGTTCATCACCAGCGGTCGCATCGAGGCGCACCGCCCGCATACCCACCCGAACCGAGGGAAGAGCTGTGGCCGACATCGACATCGAGACTCTCACCCGCGCGAGCGTCCCCGACGACTGGACCGATCTGGACCGGCGGGCCGTCGACACGGTCCGCGTGCTGGCGGCCGATGCCGTGCAGAAGGTGGGCAACGGGCACCCGGGCACCGCGATGAGCCTCGCACCGCTGGCCTACACCCTGTTCCAGCGGGTCATGCGGCACGACCCGAGCGACGCCGACTGGATCGGCCGCGACCGGTTCGTGCTGTCGGCGGGCCACTCCAGCCTCACCCTCTACATCCAGCTGTTCCTGTCCGGGTACGGCCTCGAGCTCGACGACCTGAAGGCGCTGCGCACCTGGGGCTCGAAGACCCCCGGCCACCCCGAGCACCGCCACACCCCCGGTGTGGAGATCACCACCGGCCCGCTGGGCCAGGGCCTCGCGTCGGCGGTCGGCATGGCGATGGCGGCGCGCCGCGAGCGCGGCCTGTTCGACCCGGACGCCGCGCCCGGCGAGAGCCCGTTCGACCACCACATCTACGTGATCGCCTCCGACGGCGACATCGAGGAGGGCGTCACCGCCGAGGCGTCGTCGCTCGCCGGGCACCAGCAGCTCGGCAACCTCACGGTGATCTACGACGACAACAAGATCTCCATCGAGGACGACACCACGATCGCGCTGTCGGAGGACACGGCCAAGCGCTACGAGGCCTACGGCTGGCACGTGCAGACCGTCGAGGGCGGCGAGAACGTCACCGGCATCCTGGCCGCGATCGAGAACGCGCGCGCCGAGACCACGCGGCCGTCGCTGATCGTGCTGCGGACCGTGATCGGCTACCCGGCGCCGAACAAGATGAACACCGGCAAGGCCCACGGCTCGGCGCTGGGCGCCGAGGAGGTCGCCGAGGTCAAGAAGATCCTCGGCTTCGACCCGGAGAAGACCTTCGAGGTCGCAGACGAGGTCCTCGCCCACACCCGCAAGGTCGTCGACCGCGGCCGCGAGGCCCACCAGGCCTGGCAGAAGACCTTCGACGACTGGGCCGCCCGGGAGCCGGAGCGCAAGGAGCTGTTCGACCGCATGGTCGGCCGCGACCTGCCGGTCGGCTGGGAGAAGGCGCTGCCGAGCTGGGACCCCGACCCCAAGGGGCTGGCCACCCGCAAGGCCTCCGGCGAGGTGCTCACCGCGCTCAAGGACGTGCTGCCGGAGCTGTGGGGCGGCTCGGCCGACCTCGCCGAGAGCAACAACACCACGATGGAGGGCGCCGACTCCTTCGGCCCCACCTCCACCGCCACGAAGATGTGGAAGGCCAACCCCTACGGGCGCACGCTGCACTTCGGGGTCCGCGAGCACGCGATGGGCGCGATCCTCAACGGCATCGCGCTGCACGGGCCCACCCGCCCGTACGGCGGCACGTTCCTCGTGTTCAGCGACTACATGCGCCCGGCGGTGCGGCTCGCGGCGCTGATGAAGTCGAGCGTGATCTACGTCTGGACCCACGACTCGATCGGCCTCGGCGAGGACGGGCCCACCCACCAGCCGGTCGAGCACCTCGCCGCCCTGCGCGCGATCCCGGGCCTGGCGATCATCCGCCCGGGCGACGCCAACGAGACCGCTCACGCCTGGCGCGCCGCCCTGGAGCGCCCGGAGGGGCCGAAGGGGCTGGCGCTGACCCGGCAGAACCTCCCCGTGCTGGAGGGCACCTCCGCCGAGGGCGTCGCCCGCGGCGGCTACGTGCTCGCCGACGCCTCGTCCGGCACGCCCCAGGTGATCCTCATCGCAACCGGCTCCGAGCTGCAGATCGCGGTCGAGGCGCGGAAGGTCCTCGAGGCCGAGGGCGTTGCCACGAGGGTGGTGTCCATGCCGTGCGTCGAGTGGTTCGACGAGCAGGACGAGGAGTACCGGGAGTCCGTCCTGCCCTCGTCGGTGCGGGCGCGGGTGAGCGTCGAGGCCGGTGTCGCCCAGCCGTGGCACCGCTTCACCGGTGACGCGGGCGAGAACGTCTCGCTCGAGCACTTCGGCGCGAGCGCCGACTACCAGACCCTGTTCCGCGAGTTCGGCTTCACCACCGAGAACGTCGTCGCCGCCGCGAAGCGCAGCCTCGCCAAGCTCTCCTGAGGAGGAACAACCCATGAGCAACGATCGACTCGGACGGCTGGCCGCGGCCGGTGTCTCCATCTGGCTCGACGACCTGTCGCGTGAGCGCCTGAACAGCGGGAACCTGCAGGAGCTGATCACCGACAAGCACGTCGTCGGGGTCACCACCAACCCCACGATCTTCGCCTCGGCCCTGTCGAAGGGCGAGGCCTACGACGCGCAGATCCGCGAGCTCGCCGCGCGCGGCGCGTCGGTGGAGGACACGGTCCGCGAGATCACCGTGGCCGACGTCCAGCAGGCGTGCGACGTCTTCCGCGGCACGTGGGAGGCCACGAACGGCGTCGACGGGCGCGTCTCGCTCGAGGTGGACCCGGGGCTGGCCCGCGACACCGAGGGCACCGTCGCGCAGGCGCTCGACCTGTGGAAGGCCGTCGACCGGCCGAACCTGCTGGTCAAGATCCCGGCCACCGAGCAGGGCCTGCCCGCGATCACCCGCGCGCTCGCCGAGGGCGTGAGCGTGAACGTCACGCTGATCTTCTCGGTGGAGCGCTACCGCGCGGTGATGGACGCCTACCTCGAGGGCCTGGAGCGGGCCGCGGCCAACGGCCACCAGCTGGCGAGCATCGCGTCCGTCGCGAGCTTCTTCGTCTCCCGCGTCGACACCGAGATCGACAAGCGGCTCGAGGCCATCGGCTCCGAGGCGGCGCTGGCCCTGCGCGGCAAGGCCGCCGTCGCCAACTCGCGCCTGGCCTACGCCGCCTACCAGGAGGTGTTCTCCTCCGACCGGTGGAAGGCCCTCGAGGCCAAGGGCGCGCGGGTGCAGCGGCCGCTGTGGGCGTCCACAGGCGTGAAGAACCCCGACTACCCCGACACCCTCTACATCACCGAGCTCGTCGTCGCCGACACCGTCAACACGATGCCGGAGAAGACGCTGCTGGCCTTCGCCGACCACGGCGAGGTGCACGGTGACCGCGTCACCGGCACCGCGGCCGAGGCGCAGGAGGTGTTCGACGCGCTGGAGCGGGTCGGCATCGACCTGCCCGACGTGTTCCGCGTGCTCGAGGACGAGGGCGTCGAGAAGTTCGACAAGTCCTGGGCCGAGCTGGGCGACACCGTCGCCGGGCAGCTGCAGCAGGCCCGATAGCACGGCGGGCGGAGGGGAGCGCAACCGGTGACCGCGCGACCGGTGCCCTCGGAGGCCGAGCTCATCGCGCGCCTCCGCGCGGACGGCGTCGCCGCTCGCGTCGCGGACGGCGACCCGACCCTGTGGCCCCGGCTCGCCCGCCCCGGGTGGACGGGTGCGCTCCGCGCGTCGCGCCCCCTGGTCGGGGAGATCGCGGCGCTCGCCGAGCAGCGCCGCGTGGCCGGCCAGGTGCGGGTGCTGCTCGCCGCCGCGGGCGGGGCCGGGGTGGCCGCCGAGGCGCTGATCGACTCCGACCCGCGCCTGGTCGTGCTCGACACCGCCGACCCGCCGCAGGTCGCCGATGCGCTCGCCGGCGAGCTCGCCTCCACGGTGCTCGTCGTGTCCGCCCCGCCCGGCGAGGACCCGGAGCCGGTGCGGCTGCTGCGCGACACCGTCCACGCGGCGTTCCGCGCCGAGGGCCTCGATCCGGATGCGCACACCGTCGTCGTCACGCCGCCGGACGGGCCGCTGCTGCCCCCGGACGCGAGCCCCGACGGGCCGGTGGTGGTGCTCGGGCCGGACGACGTCGACGGCCCGTGGGCCGCGTTCACCGCGTACGTGCTCGTGCCCGCCGGCCTCGCCGGCGCCGACGCCGGGGCGGTGCTCGCGGAAGCAGGCGCGGCCAGGGCCGAGCTCGGCACCGCGGGCGGAACCACGGGCGGCACCGCGCTGGGCCTCGGCGCGCTGCTGGCGTCGGCCCCGGCGGTCGCGCTCGCGGCCCCGGAGGCGCCCGCGCTCGCCGAGTGGGCCGCCCAGCTCGTGGCGGGCGGCCTCGGCAAGGACGGGCAGGGGCCGCTGCCGGTGGTGGTGGAGGGCCCGGACGCCCCCGAGTGGGGCACGCTGCCCGCCGTCGGGCTCGGGGACGTGCCGGGGGCGGCGTTCGCGACGCGGGGCTCGGTCGCCGAGCAGATGGCCGCCTGGCAGCACGCGGTGGCGGTCGCCGCGCACGTGCTCGGCGTCGACCCCACCGACCGGCCGGACGCGCTCGCCCCCGCCCCGAAGGGCGACGCGGCCGGGCCCGCGTTCACCGAGGGCGGGGTGGCCGTCCACGCGGGCGACTGGCTCCCGGAGGGCACCGGCACCGTCGCCGACGCGCTGCGCGCGCTGCTGGCGGCCGGCGCACCGAGCGGGTCCGACGGTGTGGAAGGGGACGGTGCGGAAGGGGACGGTGCGGAAGGGGGCGGTGCGGCCCGCCACCTCGCCGTGCACGCCTACCTCGACCGGATCGAGGACGCCTCCGCCGCGGTGCTGCGCGCCGAGCTCGCCCGTCGCACCGGCCTGCCCACCACGTTCGGTTGGGCGCCGCGGTGCCTGCCCGGCAGCGGCCAGCACGCCAAGGGCGGCCCGCCGGACACGCGGGTCTGCCAGCTCACCGCCGACCCGGACGACCCGGGGCTGCGCCCGGAGGCCGCCGCCGCCCTCGACGCGGTCCAGCAGGGTCTCGCGCAGGCCGACGCCGACGCGCTGGCCGCCCGCGGGCGGCCCGTCCTGCGGTTGCACTTCACCGACCGGGTGGCGGGCCTGGTCACGCTCGCGCGCGCCGTGCAGCAGCTGTAGGGAACCTGGAATGATCCCCGCAAGCCCGAGACACGAGGAGTGAGATGAGCACCGCCACGTCCGCGGCAGCGGGGTGGACCAACCACCTGCGCGACCCGCGGGACAAGCGGCTCCCGCGGATCGCGGGACCGTGCAGCCTGGTCATCTTCGGGGTCACCGGCGACCTCTCGCGCAAGAAGCTCATGCCCGCGATCTACGACCTGGCCAACCGCGGCCTGCTCCCGCCGGGCTTCGCCCTCACCGGGTTCGCCCGCCGCGACTGGGCCGACCAGGACTTCGGCCAGGTCGTCTACAACGCGGTGAAGGAACACGCCCGCACCCCGTTCCGCCAGCACGTGTGGGAGCGGCTCGCCGAGGGCTTCCGGTTCGTGTCCGGCAGCTTCGACGACGACGCCGCGTTCGACCGGCTCGAGGAGACCGTGCACGCGCTCGACCGGGAGCGCGGCACCGCGGGCAACCACGCGTTCTACCTGTCGATCCCGCCGGGAGCGTTCCCGGTGGTCCTCAAGCAGCTCGCCCGCTCGGGCCTCGCGAGGCAGGAGGGCCAGGGCTGGCGCCGGGTGGTCATCGAGAAGCCGTTCGGCCACGACCTCAAGTCGGCCCGCGAGCTCAACGAGATCGTCAACGACGTCTTCCCCGAGGAGTCGGTGTTCCGCATCGACCACTACCTCGGCAAGGAGACGGTCCAGAACATCCTGGCGCTGCGCTTCGCCAACCAGCTGTTCGAGCCGATCTGGAACAGCCACTACGTCGACAGCGTGCAGATCACGATGGCCGAGGACATCGGCCTCGGCGGGCGCGCCGGCTACTACGACGGGATCGGCGCGGCCCGCGACGTCATCCAGAACCACCTGCTGCAGCTGCTCGCGTTCACCGCGATGGAGGAGCCGGTCTCGTTCTCGGCCGAGGAGCTGCGCATCGAGAAGATCAAGATCCTGAACGCGACGAAGCTCGTCGGCCCGCTCGACGAGACCACCGCGCGCGGGCAGTACACCGGCGGCTGGCAGGGCGGCGAGCTCGTCAAGGGCCTCACCGAGGAGGAGGGTTTCGACCCCAACTCCAAGACCGAGACGTTCGCGGCCATCACCTGCGAGGTCGACACGCGGCGCTGGGCGGGCGTGCCGTTCTACCTGCGCACCGGCAAGCGGCTCGGCCGGCGGGTCACCGAGATCGCGGTGATCTTCAAGCGGGCCCCGCACCTGCCGTTCGACGCCACGATGACCGAGGAGCTCGGGCAGAACGCGCTCGTCATCCGCGTGCAGCCCGACGAGGGCGTCACGCTGCGGTTCGGGTCGAAGGTGCCGGGCAGCCAGATGGAGGTCCGCGACGTCTCGATGGACTTCGGCTACGGCTCGGCGTTCACCGAGGCCTCCCCCGAGGCCTACGAGCGGCTCATCCTCGACGTGCTGCTCGGCGAGCCGTCGCTGTTCCCGGTCAACGCCGAGGTCGAGCGGTCCTGGGAGATCCTCGACCCGGTGATCGAGCACTGGGCGCGGCAGGAGAAGGGCCCCGACCCCTACCCGGCCGGCAGCTGGGGGCCGGAGTCGGCGAACGCGATGCTCGCCCGCACCGGCCGCACCTGGCGCAGGCCGTGAACCTGCTGGAGTGGACGCCGTGAGGAGAACACCGTCATGATCGTCGACCTGCCCTCGACCACCACGTCGGCGGTCAACCGCAAGCTGGTCGAGATGCGGGCCAGCGGCGGCGCGCTGACGATGGGGCGCGTTCTCACGCTGGTGATCGTCACCGAGGACGGGGCCGGCATCGAAGACGCCATCGCCGCTGCCAACTCCGCCAGCCACGAGCACCCGTGCCGGATCATCGTGCTCGCCTACGGGGCGCGGAAGGCCGCGCCGCGGATGGACGCGCAGATCCGCGTCGGCGGCGACGCGGGCGCGAGCGAGGTCATCGTGCTGCGCGGCTACGGCCAACTCGCCGGCGGCGAGGCCGCCGCGGGCATGGTGATGCCGCTGCTGCTGCCGGACGCGCCGGTCGTGGCCTGGTGGCCGAACGAGGCGCCCGCCGCGCCGGCCGAGGACCCGGTCGGCAGGCTGGCCACCCGTCGCATCACCGACGCGCTGGCGGCGCGGAACCCGATGAGGGCGTTCGAGCATCGCCGGGCCAACTACGTCGCGGGCGACACCGACCTCACCTGGACCCGCCTCACGCCGTGGCGGGCGCTGCTCGCGACGGCGCTCGACGCCCCGCCCTACGAGCCCGTCACCAGCGCGGTCGTGGCCGGCGAGGCCATCTCCCCGTCCACCGAGCTGCTCGCCGGGTGGCTCGCGGTGCGGCTGGACGCCAAGGTCAAGCGCTCCCCCGCCGCCTCCGGCCCGGGCGTGGTGTCGGTGCGGCTGGAGCGCCGCTCCGGGGCCGTCGAGCTCGTCCGCCCGGACGGGAAGGTGGGCAGGCTGCGCCAGCCGGGCCAGCCCGACCGGCTCGTCGCGCTCGCCCGCCGCGAGGTGCGCGACTGCCTCGCCGAGGAGCTGCGCCGGCTCGACCCGGACGAGATCTACGGCGCCGCGCTCGCCGGCGTCAGCAAGGTCACCCGCGGCCGCACGCCCGTCAAGGTCCCCGCCATGGCGGGTGCCTGATGCCCGCACCCGACATCGCCGTCCACGCCAACCCCGACGTGCTCGCCGCGGCCGTCGCCGCGCGCCTGGTCACCAAGCTCGTCGACCTGCAGGCGGCGGGCACCACGCCGCGGATCGTGCTCACCGGCGGCGGCACCGGCATCGCGGTGCTGGAGCAGCTGCGCGCCTCGGTGGCCCGCGACGCCGTCGACTGGGGCCGCGTGGAGTTCTACTGGGGCGACGAGCGGTTCGTGCCGCCCGACGACCCGGAGCGCAACGAGAAGCAGGCCCGGGAGGCGCTGCTCGACCACGTCCCGGTCGACCCGGCGAAGGTGTTCCCGATGGGCGCCGACACCGGCACCGGGCCCGCGGGCGCCGATGCCGCCGCCGAGGCCTACGCGGAGCTGCTGCGCACGCAGGCGCGGCCGGAGGACCACGCGCCGGTGCCGTCGTTCGACGTCCTCATGCTGGGCATGGGCGGCGAGGGCCACACCGCGTCGGTGTTCCCGCACTCCCCCGCCGTCTACGAGACCGAGCGCACCGTGGTCGCCGTGCACGGCTGCCCCAAGCCGCCGCCCACCCGGGTGTCGCTCACGCTGCCCGCGATCCGCAACGCGGCCGAGGTGTGGGTCATGACGACCGGGTCGGCGAAGGCCGCGGCCGTCGCCATGGCCCTCGGCGGCGCGGGCGAGGTGGCGATCCCGGTGGCCGGGGCGCGCGGCAAGCGGCGCACCCTGTTCCTGCTGGACCGGGCCGCGGCCGCGAAGCTCCCCCGCGACCTCGTGCCGCACATCGCGTGACGGTCCCGGCCTGATGCACGTCGTGGTCGACGGCGCCAACGTCGTCGGCGCTCGCCCGGACGGCTGGTGGCGCGACCGCCCGGGGGCCGCGCGGCGGCTGGCCGGGCGGCTCGCCGCGGCGCTGACCGTCGACCCGGCCCCGTTGGCCGACGCCCTCGACCACCCGGGCGCGGACGTGCAGGTGCACCTCGTGCTGGAGGGCGCGGCCGCCGGGGTCGAGGACCTGCCCACCCACCCCCGGCTCGCGGTCGTGCACGCCGAGGCGGACGGCGACGCGGCGATCGCCGCGCTGGCCGCCGAGTTGGTGGCCGACGGCCCCGTCGTGGTCGTGACGGCCGACCGCGGCCTGCGGGAGCGGGTGCGCGCCGCGGGCGCCACCACGCTCGGCCCTCACGCGCTCCTCGACGCCCTCCCCGGCCCGTGAGGTAGGTGCTGGAGAACCCAGCCGACTACAGGCCCTGCGGTTGCTGCCACGCCGTGAAGGGCGTAGACAGAGACGCTGCTCCGGACCCGGCAGTTGCGCGGCGCGCGAGGGGTGCGCCGTTGCGCCCCATCGACGTCGGCGGATCGAGAGCGCGATGCGCACCCACAGCAGCGGCGGTCCGGGAACCGGACGCCCGCCAGTCGCGGAGGTGGCGCCCGCAGCGGCACCCCACCGCTCCCGGCGCAGAGAGGGGGATGCAGGATCGGCGGGTCCGCCGGTCGCCCCGCGCAGCCAGGCGGTGTTGGACGAGCGCGACCGGATCGCCGCGGAGCTGTACGACAGCGTCATCCACCGCCTGTTCGCCGCG
Organism: Pseudonocardia sp.; assembly: GCF_035305885.1. GTDB lineage: Bacteria > Actinomycetota > Actinomycetes > Mycobacteriales > Pseudonocardiaceae > Pseudonocardia. The sequence continues at coordinate 3,684 of NZ_DATGOP010000143.1, read as the reverse complement.
GGATTGTCCCTGCACAGCGCCGCCGGCCGGCTGCGAACCTCGACCGCATCGGAGTCCACCTCTGTCGCCGCAGCTCACATCGGCGACGCCGTACGCACACTGGACGAGGCGATCGGCGAGATACGCGCCGCCCTCTACCCCGCCCCCGCCCGGTATCGTCGTGCGGGCCGCACGAACCTGCCGGCCAGGCTCGAAGCCGTGGTCGCCGACATGGCCGCCGTACTGGGCTTCACGCCCTCGACGCGCATGACCGCCGCGCTCGCCGACGCCGTCCCGACCGTGATCGGCGACGACCTCGTCATCGCGTTGCGCGAAGCGCTCGCCAACATCGTCCGGCACGCCCGCGCCCGATCCGCCACCGTCACCGTCGAGGTCGAGACCCGCCACGTCACCCTGCAGGTCGTCGACGACGGCGTCGGAGTTGGCGCAGACGCCTGGCGAGGCGGGCTGGCCGACCTGCAGGCGCGCGCCGAGCACCACGGCGGCACGCTGTCGACGAACTCCCCCGACCGTCCGGGAACGCGGCTGGTCTGGTCGGTTCCGATGTGACGGCCGTTGCGCACGCCACCACCCACCGGCTCGGGGTGAGCGGCGATGCCGAGCGCGGGCGGTGCGCTGCCGGTCGGGCCTGATCCGGAGGGAGACCGAGGTGGGACCCATGGGAGCGGACAACGAACTCCGCCGGACGACGGGAGCGCTGTTCGTGGCGGGCGCCGCGGCGTTCGCGGCGGCCGCAACGGCGTTGTCCGCCACGTTCGACTGGCCCGACATCCTGCGCGAGCCGCCCAGCGTGGTGCTGCCCGCGGTCGTCGAGGGCGGCACCGGCCTGGTGTGGACCTGGTTCGCCACCGCGTGGACCTACGCGATCCTGGCCGTGCCGATCCTGCTGTTGCCGGCAGTTCTCGGCCGGCGCGACGACTCGGTCCTGCGCGTCGCCACCTGGGCGGGCGCCGCGTCGGTGCTGCTGTCACTGATCGGTTTCCTGCGCTGGGTGTTCGTGGTTCCGCCGCTGGCCCGGTCGTACGTGTCCGGCGACGCCGTCACCCGGGCCGCGGTGGAGGCCGCGTGGACGGCACAGCACCAGTTCGGTGGGGCGCTGCTGGGCGAACATCTGGGTCAGGTGCTGGTCATCGGCTGGTCGGTCGTCCTCAGCGTGGTCGTCCTGCGCTTCCGGGTCCTGCCCCGCTGGCTCGGCGTCACCGGACTCGCCGTGAGCACGCTCTACCTGCTGAACCAGGCTGAGATCATCGCCACCGCCGTGCCCGGCTTCCCTGTGTGGGACGTCGCCGGGCTGCTCGGCAGCACCGGGTGGGGGCTGTGGGTGGCAGCTCTCGGCGTCGCCCTGCTGCTGCGTCCGGTCCGCGGCACGCGCCCGTCCACGGTCGACGTCGTTCCGGGGATGCGGCGGCCACCGCGGCCCACCGCGCCGAGGTAGAGCCGGTCGCAGCGCACGCGGTGTGAGGCGTGGTCAGGTGAGCCAGTCGTGGAGCCGGCCGGCTCGGGCGGGATGCCGCAACTTGCTCATGGTCGTGGCTTCGATCTGCCGGATCCGTTCCCGCGTGACCCCGTGGATGCGGCTGATCTCGTCGAGGGTGTGCGGGCGGCCGCCGGTGAACCCGAACCGCATTCGCACGATGTCGGCCTCCCGCGTGTTCAGGGTGGCCAGGACCCCCTGGATCTCGTTGCGGAGTACGGCTGACATCGCGGCGTCGTCGGCTGTGCTTGCCGCGGTGTCCTCGACGAGGTCGCCGAGGGTGGCGTCGTTGTCCTCGCCGATCGGGAGATCGAGGGAGATCGGATCACGGGCGTACCGCTCGATCTCGCGGACCTTGTCCGCGCTGATCGACATGTCTGCGGCCAGCTCGTCGACGGTGGGATCGCGGCCGAGCTGCACGAGCATGTCGCGGCGCCGGAGGTACAGCCTGGTGAGCAGCTCGCCGACGTGCACCGGGATCCGGATGGTGCGGGCCTGGTCGGCCAGGCAGCGGCTGATCGCCTGGCGGATCCACCAGGTGGCGTAGGTGGAGAACTTGTAGCCCATGGTGTGATCGAACTTCTCGACCGCGTGGATGAGGCCGATGGTGCCTTCCTGGACGAGGTCGAGGAAGGGCATGCCGCGCCCCCCGTAGCGCTTCGCAACCGACGCGACCAGCCGCAGGTTGGCCTCGACCAGGTGGGCCTTCGCCCGCACGCCGTCGCGGGCGAGCCAGCGCAGCTCCCGGGTGGTCGCGGTGGTAGCCGGGAGGTCCTCGTCGGGTCGGCTGAGCCGTTCTGCGGCGAAGACGCCCACCTCGATGCGTTGGGCCAGCTCGATCTCCTCGGCGGCCGACAGCAAAGCGGTCCTGGCGATGAGCCGCAGGTAGGCGCGGACGGGGTCGATGGAGCCGACGAGGTCATCGTTCGCGGCTTCCTGCCGATCGCGGTTCCGCCCGGTCGTCACGGCGGGTGTCTCCTGGGGCTCGATGATGGGTGGGCGGTCGCGGTCGGGGACGTCGACGGCTCGGGGGCGCACGGCCGACCAGCCGGCGGAAGGCGACGCACTGTAGCGCTACGGTGTAGACGTTACGCCGTCGTGCCCGGGTCCTCAACGTGCGCGGATCGGGTACCGGCTTTCGGCCGCTCTCCACACGGCCGGCGTTCAACGTCCGGTCCGCCGGCCGATCGGGCGCCGGGTACTGTGGGTCTCAGGTCGTTCAGTTTCGTGCTCGTGTTCGCACGCCCGCAGGAACACTCGGTGAGCAAGCGCCGGCGCCACAAGGACGTCGGAGCGGCCATCGTGGCCGGCCGGTACCCCGCACGGTGCGGGTGCCACCAGACCTGCGAGGAGCAGATCCATGACACAAGGAACCGTCAAGTGGTTCAACGGCGAGAAGGGCTTCGGCTTCATCAGCCAGGACGGCGGGGGCGCTGACGTCTTCGTGCACTACTCCGAGATCGACGCCGGCGGCTTCCGCAGCCTCGACGAGGGGCAGCGCGTGGAGTTCACGATCGGCCAGAACGCGAAGGGCCCCCAGGCCACCGGCGTCCGCGTCATCTGACCGACCGCTCGGTCCGAGGGGCCCGCTTCCCAGGGGGACGCGGGCCCTTCCCGTCGTGGCCGGAACTGGGCACGACGATCTCGGTTCTGCCCCCTCGTCGAGGGGTACGCTGACCCACGACGGGCAGGGTGAACTCGTCGTTGCCCCCATTTCCGGGAGCCGAATGATCGATCGCCGCATCGACGGCATCGAGTCGCTCTGCCCGTCCCATCGCACGTCAGCGGCTGCCCGCGGCCGCAGCCAGGCGCTCCCTTCCTCCGATCAGGCGCGGCGGCGGCTCACGCTCGCCGCGGCGCCGCTCGCGCCGACCGCGGCCGTCACCGCCGAGCGCCGCGGGAGCGGGGTGCTGTAGACGACGCTGGTGGTCACCTGGCCGAGGCCGGCGATGCGGCCCGTCACCTGCTCCAGGTGGCGCATCCCGCGGGCGCGGACGCTGAGCACGAAGCAGTCCTCCCCGGTCACGTGGTGGGCCTCGACGATCTCAGGCGTGGTGGCCAGCAGGTCGTGGAACGGCTTGTCGTTGCCGTGCGGGTAGCGCAGCCGGACCAGCGCCAGGATGGGCAGGCCCAGCTTCTCGGCGTCGACCTCGCAGCGGTAGCCGGTGATGACGCCGTTCTCCTCGAGCCTGCGCACCCGCTCGGTCACG
>NZ_DATGOP010000142.1:0-3951 GCF_035305885.1 Pseudonocardia sp. | reverse complement strand
CCCTGCCGCCGGAGCGGATCCGCGAGCAGGCTCGGTGGACGACGCGAGGGACCGGAGGAGCGAGGATGCGCGTGCTCGTCGTGGCGGAGTCGGTGTTCGGCAACACCCGGCGGGTCGCCGAGGAGGTGGCCGGGGGACTGGCCGACGAGCTGGGTGCCACGGGGGAGGTGCGCATCGCCGACGTGACCGAGCCCGTGGAGGACCTCGACGGCGTCGACCTCCTCGTCGTGGGCGGTCCGACCCACGCGTTCGCCATGACCCGGATGTCCACCCGGCGGTCCGCGGCCGAGCAGGCGGGCGATGGCGCGGAGCCCGCCGAGACCGGGTTGCGGGAGTGGCTCGCCGCCCTCCCGGAGGCCCCCGGGCGCGCGCAGGCGGCCGCGTTCGACACGCGCGTGGACCGCCCGCGCCTGCCCGGCTCCGCGGCCGCCGGTGCGGCTCGCAGGCTGCGCCGGCTCGGGTACCGGCTCGTGGTCCGCCCCGAGACGTTCCGCGTCACCGGGACGCGGGGCCCGCTGCGCGAGGGCGAGCTCGACCGGGCCCGGGCCTGGGGCGCGGCCGTCGCCCGCGCCGCCACCGCCGCCGTCGGCACCGCGTGAGGAAGGACCCCCACATGCTGGTTCGGACCGTGATGAGCAGCCCCGCGGTGTCGGTCGCGCCGGACGTGTCGATCGCCGCCGCGGCCCGGGCGCTGGCCGAGCACGGGTTCACCGCCCTCCCCGTCGTGCAGGACGGGCAGCTCGTCGGCATCGTCACCGAGATCGACCTCCTGGACGGGCGGGTGCGCCACGACGTGCGGTCGCCGGTGTTGGCCGCCGAGCTCGCGATGGACGTCGTCGCCCGGACGGTGGCGGACGTGATGGCGGGGGACGTGCTCGTCGCCGTCCTGGCGACCGACGTCGCCGACCTCGTCGAGGCCATGCGCGCCCGCCGGGTCCGCTCGGTGCCGGTGGTCGCGGGCGGCGCGCGCGGCCGCGAGCTCGTCGGGATCGTCACCCGCGGCGACGTCCTGGCCGCGATCGCGCGCACCGACGAGCAGATCGCCCGCGACGTGCGCGACCGGCTGTCGCGCTACCCGTTGCCGGACCGCTGTCACGTCGAGGTGCACGACGGCGTCGTCACCCTCGCCGACGCGTTCGGCGACGAGACGCTGCGGCACATCGCCGCGATGCTCGCCGGGTCGGTGCGCGGCGTGATCGGGGTCCGCATCGCCGCCCTGCCCGACCTCCCGGAGCCCGTCGATCAGCTCGGCTCCGGCGGGGCGGACGCGCGCGACCGGCGGAACGCGGCGACGGCGGTGGGGAGCGTCGGGAAGATCCGCTCGTCGCCGATCCTCGCGCGCAGCCCGCTCCCGTCGAGGTAGACGAGCAGGTCCTGCTTGACCCTGGCCAGCGTGGGCACGACGCCGCGGCGGTCGAGGTCGTCGCAGAGCGCGTGGAGCGCGTCGGCCGCGGTGACGTCGAGCTCGATGATCGCCTCGGTGTTGAGCAGCAGCCACTCCGCGGGCGGGTCGGCGGCGTCGACGGCGGCCAGGGCGCGGCGCCGGAAGTCCTCCGCGTTGGCGAAGCACAGCGGGGCGTCGTAGCGGTACACGACGAGCCCCGGCACGGTCTCGGCGTTCGGGTAGTCGTCGACGTCGTGCATCCCGGCGAGGCCGGGGACGAAGCCGAGGATGCCGTCGTGCGGGCGGGAGACCTTGCGCAGCAGGTCGAGGATCGACAGGCCCACGGCCGCGAGGACCCCGTAGAGGACGCCGACGACCAGCACCGCGACGGTGCTGGCGAGGGCGAGGGCCAGCTCGGAGCGGCGGAACCGGGCGAAGCGGCGGAACTCGGCGAGGTCGATCAGCCGCAGCGCCGCGTACACGACGAGGGCGCCCAGGGCGGCCGTGGGGAACGTGGCCAGCACCGGTCCGCCCACGACGAGCACGAGCAGCACCGCGAGCACGGTGACGAGCGAACTCACCTGGCTGCGCGCGCCCAGCGAGTCACCGATCGCCGTACGGCTGCCGCTGCTGCTGACCGGGAAGCCCTGGACCAGGCCGGCCGCCACGTTCGCCGCCCCGAGCGCGACCATCTCCTGGCTCGCGTCGATCGGGTAGCCGCGCTTCGCCGCGAACGCCCGGCCGGTGAGGACGTTGTCGGAGAAGGCCACGATCGTGACGCCGATCGCCGGGAGCAGCAGGTTCGCCAGGTCCGCCGGGCCGATCGCGGGGCCTGCGGGGACGGGGAGCCCGCTCGGGACCGCGCCGACGACCTGCACCCCGATCCGGTCGAGCGACAGCAGCGCGGTGGCGGCCGCGGCCAGTAGGACCGCGAGCAGCGGGACCGGGAGCCGGGGGAGCAGCGACCCGACCGCGAGGAGGAAGGCGAGGACGGCGGCCGCGAGCACGAGCGTCGGCGGGTGCACGGCGTGGACGCCGCCCGCGAAGGAGACCAGCTGGGCCAGGAACGTGGTGCCGTGGGTGGGGACGCCGGTCACGTTCTGCAGCTGACCGGAGATCATGATCAGGGCGATCCCGGCGAGGTAGCCGACCAGCACGGGCCGCGAGAGCAGGTCGGCGAGCGCGCCGAGCCGGGCCACCCGCCCGACCAGGCAGATGCCGCCGACCAGCAGGGCGAGCGCCGCCGCGAAGGCGGCGTAGCGCTGTGGGTCGCCCGCGGCGAGCGGGGCGATCGTGATGGCCGTCATCAGCGCGGTCGTGGCCTCGGGGCCGACCGACAGCTGGTGGGACGAGCCGAGGACGGCGTACACGGCGAGCGCGGCGACGGCCGCCCACAGCCCGGCCACCGGGGCGAGCCCCGCGAGCTCCGCGTACGCGAGGACCTGGGGCACCAGGTAGGCGGCGACGGTGACGCCCGCGACGACGTCGGCCCGCACCGCTCGGTGCTCGCCGCGCCGCACGGCCGCGAGCCCCGGCCGCAGCCCCGTGCCGAGACCCGACCACGGGCGTGCGCTCATCCCCCCATCGTCGGGTCGCCCGGCCGGGCCGACCACGGTCCTCCGGCCCGGCCGTGCCGGGCACGGGCCGAACGGCCCGACGCGCAGAGCCGGGTGCACCTGCCCCGCCGCCGCGGCGGAGGGGAGCGTCGTCGACGTGGATGCGCAGAGCTGCGTGGTGGTGGGGGTCGACGGGTCGGAGCGCGCCCTGCGCGCGGTGCGCTGGGCCGCGGCGGAGGCGGCCCGGCGCCACCTCCCGCTGCGCGTCGTGCTCGCGTTCGAGTGGCCGCGCCACCACCCGATCGGCGAGATCGACCTCGGCGAGAGCTACCGGGACGTCGTGCGGGGCCAGGCGCGCCGCCACCTCGCCGACGCCGCCGCCGTCGCCGAGCGGGCGGTCGAGGGGGTCGAGGTGGAGCAACGGCTCGTCGACGGGTTCCCGACCCCCGTGCTCGCCGCCGAGTCCGAGCGGGCGCAGCTGGTGGTGATCGCCGACCGCGGCCTCGGGGGCGTGTCGGGGCTGCTCTTGGGCTCGGTCGCGGCGGGGCTGGGCGCGCACGCGCGGTGCCCGCTGGTCGTCGTGCGCGGCGTGCCGGACCCGGAGCCCGGCGCGCCGATCGTCGTGGGGGTGGACGGGTCGCCGCTCAGCGAACCCGCGCTCGCCTTCGCGTACGAGGCCGCGGCCGTGCGCGGGGTGGCGCTGGAGGCCGTGCACGCCTGGCGCGAGGTGGTCGGCGACCTCGACGTGGCGACCTTGCTGGACTGGGACGCCGTCGAGGTGGAGGAACGCGCGCTGCTCGCCGAACGGCTGGCGGGGTGGGCGGAGAAGTTCCCCGACGTGCCGGTGCGGCGCGTGGTGACGCGGGAGCGGCCCGCGCACGTGCTGGTGGAGCAGTCGCGGGGTGCCCAGCTGGTCGTGGTCGGCTCGCGCGGGCGGGGCGGCTTCACCGGGCTGGTGCTGGGGTCGGTGAGCCACGCGGTGCTGCACCACGCGCACTGCCCGGTGGCCGT